>NZ_KE386571.1:2872894-3205394 GCF_000427645.1 Sphingomonas phyllosphaerae FA2
CTCGAACGATGCCGCCTCCAGGTCGACCTTGCCGCCATCGCCTATAATCTGCGGCGGGCTGCTGCTTGAACGACCCGTTCGAGGCTTCTCGGCAGGGGACATACACCCACCTACCTGCACGCTTGACGGCTCCCCCCATCGGCCAGAAAAGCCTTACCCGCCTTCTCGGGCGCCTTTCGCAGAGGTCTCGGCTTGACCCGGGGTCCCGCTGTCTCAACCCGCCGGGCAAGAAGAAGCGGGGCCCCGGGTCGAGCCCGGGGCGACGGAGATGGCCTAACCGACCAGCGTGACGCTCATCGTGATCCGCTGCTCCCCATGCGCGGGCACCTCGAACACGCCGGGCTTGTCGCGATATTCGCCGTCATAGCCCTCCGGATCGGCGATGCCGTGCCACGGTTCGACGCAGACATAGGCCGCGCCGGGCTTGGTCCAGATGCCGAGCTTAGGCGTGTCGGGGAACGCGATATGGAGCTGCGGTGCGCCGTCGACGCCGTAAATAATCGCCTGCGAGGCGACCGGGTCCCACACCAGGGCGTCGTCGGTGAACAGATCGTCGGCGAGGTGCAGCACGGTACCATCGAGCGGCGACGGGCGCTCGGTCGCGGCGATCGTGCCGTCGGCGGCAATCACCTTCAGCGCGCCGGGCTCGTCCTTTTCGAACGCGATGCGATGCGCGGCGCGGTCCTGTCCGTAGGGCAGCGGCCAGGCGAAGGCAGGGTGGAAGCCGAAGCTGGCCGGCAGCGGCGCGTCGGCCGGGTTGACGACCGTCACCTCGATGCCGAGCGTCGCGTCGCGCAGCTCGAACGCTACCTCCAGCCGGAACGCGAACGGATAGGCGGCGCGCGTCGCCTGATCGTCGGTCAGCGCGAACACCGCGCGCGTCGCGCTGGTCTCGATCACCGAGAAGACGCTGCGCCGCGCGAAGCCGTGCTTGGCGATCGGGTAGGATACGCCATCGACCTTGATCGCGCCGCTGGCGGTCATCCCGACCACCGGGAACAGGAGCGGCGCGCGCCCGGTCCAGAAGCGTGGGTCGGCGTCGGTCATCAGCTCGCGCCCGTCGGCATCGGTCAGCGACGACAGCTCCGCGCCCAGCGGGTTGATCGCGGCGGTCAGCGTGCCGTTCGAGATCCGGATCCAGTCGTCAGCCACGTAATTGCGCTCCCTGCTTGGCGGCGGCGGCGACCACCTTGTCGGCGATCGCCTTCAGATCGGCGTCGGTGAAGCTCTTCTCGGCGGGCTGGAGCACCACCTCGACCGCGACCGATTTGTGCCCCTCGGCGACGCCCGCGCCGGTGAACACGTCGAAGACCCGCGCGCGCGTGATCACGGCCTTGTCCGCTCCCTTGACCGCACGCACCAGCGCCTCGGCCGAGACGTCGGCGGGGACGAGGAACGCGAAGTCGCGGCGCACCGGCTGGAGCGCGGGCGGCGCATAGGCCGGGCGCATGAAGCCCGATCCGCGCTTCGCCGGGATCGCGTCGAGATACAGCTCGACCGCGGCGACCTGACCCGACAGGTCGAACGCCTTCATCACCGCCGGATGGACCGCACCGAACGCCGCCAGCACCGTCTTCGGCCCGAGTCGCAGCGTGCCCGAGCGTCCGGGGTGGAAGGCCGCGCCCGCCTCGCCCATCACCTGAAGGTTGTCGACCGGCGCGCCCGCCGCCGCGAGCAGCGCCAGCGCCTCGGCCTTGGCATCATAGGCGTCGAACCCGGCAGCCTTGCCCTCGCGCCAGCCGCGCGCGCGCTTGTCGCCCGCCAGCACGACGCCGACGGTCGCGCGCTCGCCCTCGGCGAGATAGCGCCGCCCGATCTCGAACAGCCGCACCGTCTCGACGCCCTGCCGCAGATTGCGCTCGGCCGCCGAGAGCAGGCCGGGGAGCAGCGACGGGCGCATCACCTTCAGCTCCTCGCTGATCGGGTTCGCCAGCCGCCATGCCGCCTCGCCGAACGGCGCGACCTGTTTCTCGCTGAGGAAGCTCCACGTCACCGCCTCGTCGAGCCCGCGCGCCGCGGCGGCGCGGCGGGTGCGGCGCTCGATACGCTGTTCGGGCGTCGCGGTCGGGCGCGCGACGCCGGGGGTGCGCGGCAGCGGCACCGGGGCGACCTTGTCGATCCCCTCGATGCGGATCACTTCCTCGACCAGATCGGCGGTGCCGTCCACATCGCGCCGCCACGTCGGCGGAGTGACGTTCCACGCGTCGTCGACCGCAAAGCCGAGCGATTCGAGGATCGCGCGCTGCCGCTCCGGCGCGACCGCGAGCCCGCCAAGCGTCTCGGCGCGCGCCGGATCATAGGCGTAGGAGCGCGTGCCGAGCGGGGGCTCGCCCGCGCGGGTGACGCCGCTGGCGGTGCCGCCGCAATATTCGAGGACGAGGAAGGTCGCGATCGCGAGGCCATCATCGAGGAACGCCGGGTCGACGCCGCGCTCGAACCGCTGGCGCGCGTCGCTGGTCAGCGCCAGCTTCTGCCCGGTGCGCGCGATCGCCTCCGGGGTGAAGTAGGCACATTCGATCACGACGTCGGTGGTCGCGTCCGACACGCCCGAATGCGCGCCGCCCATGATCCCGCCAATGTCGTGCACCGCGACATCGTCGGCGATGACCGTCATGCCGGCCGCCAGCGTGTAGGTCTTGCCGTTGAGCGCTTCGACCGTCTCGCCGTCGCGCGCCTGACGCGCGACCAGCCCGCCCGACAGCTTCGCCTTGTCATAGACGTGCAGCGGGCGACCGAGATCGACCGTCAGGTAATTGGTGATGTCGACCAAAGCCGAGATCGGCTTCTGCCCGATCGCGCGCAGCCGCTTGGTCATCCACTCGGGCGCGGCGCCGTTGGTGAGCCCGCGCACACCTTGCGCGAAGAACGCCGGGCAGCCCGCCGCATCCTCGATCCGCACGTCGGGGCCAGCGCCCTCGCCCGCGACCTCAGGGACGGTCGGCGGCACCAACGTACCGAGCCCCGCCGCCGCCAGATCGCGCGCGATGCCGTGGACGCCCATGCAATCCTGCTTGTTCGGCGTCACCGACACCTCGATCACCGGATCGCCGAGCCCGGCGTAATCGGCGAAGGACGTGCCGACCGGCGCATCCGCGGGCAGTTCGATGATGCCGTCGTGATCCTCGCCCAGCTCCAGCTCGCGGGTCGAGCACATCATGCCGTTCGATTCGACGCCACGGATCGCGGCGACCTTGAGCACCATGCCATTCGCGGGCACCGCCGCGCCCGGCTTGCCGAACACGCCGACCAGCCCGGCGCGCGCGTTGGGCGCGCCGCACACCACCTGCAACGGGCCGTCACCGGCATCGACCGACAGCACCTGCAACTTATCGGCCTGCGGGTGGCGTTCGGCGGTGAGCACGCGCGCGACGGTGAAGCCGTCCAGTTTGGCGGCGGGGTCGGTGACGCCCTCCACCTCCAGCCCGATGTTGGTGAGCGCGACCACGATCTCGTCGAGCGACGCGGTCGTTTCGAGATGGTCCTTGAGCCAGGAGAGGGTGAATTTCATTTTACTTCCCGTCGCTCCTGCGCAGGCAGGAGGCTTAATATCGTTGCTTCGATGACGATCAAGCCGGCGTACCGACGCCACCCGACAGGGTCGGCATGTCGAGCGCGCTGAACCCGTAATGCTTCAGCCAACGGATATCGCCGTCGAAGAACGGGCGCAGATCGTCCATGCCGTATTTCAGCATCGCCAGCCGGTCGATCCCGCAGCCGAACGCGAAGCCCTGCCATTCGTCGGGATCGAGCCCGCATGCTTCGATCACCTTCGGATGGACCATGCCGCTGCCCAGCACTTCCATCCAGCCTTCCGACCCGCCGATCACGCGCTTGCCCTTGACCACCGAATAGCCAACGTCGACCTCCGCCGAAGGCTCGGTGAACGGGAAATAGCTGGGGCGCAGGCGGAGCACGATATCGTCGCGCTCGAAGAACGCCTTGAGGAACGTCTCCAGCGTCCATTTCAGATGGCCGAGCGTGATCCCCTTGTCGATCACCAGCCCCTCGACCTGATGGAACATCGGCGTGTGCGTCGCATCGCTGTCGGAGCGATAGGTGCGACCCGGCGCGATGATGCGGATCGGCGGCTTGTTGGCCAGCATCGTGCGGATCTGCACCGGCGAGGTGTGGGTGCGGAGGACGCGTGGCGTCTCGCGGTCGTTGGGATCGCTGTCCTCACGCCCGGCGAGGTAGAAGGTGTCGTGCATCGCGCGCGCCGGGTGCGTCTCCGGGATATTGAGCGCGCCAAAATTGTGCCAGTCGGTCTCCATCTCCGGCCCGCTCGCCACCGCGAAGCCGAGGTCTGCGAAGATTTCCGCGAGTTCGTCCATCACCTGGCTGACCGGATGGACCGTGCCGGGCAGCGGCGCGTCGGCGGGCAGCGTCATATCGAGCGCCTCGCTGGCGAGCTGCGCGTCAAGCGCGACCTGCTCCAGATGGCTTTTGCGCGCCGCGATCGCGCTGGTCACCGCCTCGCGCAGCCCGTGGATCGCGGGACCGCGCGCCTGGCGCTCCTCGGGGGAGAGCGCGCCCATCGTCTTGAGCAGCTGCGTGACGCGCCCCTGCTTGCCCAGCGCATCGACCCGCACCGCCTCCAGCGCATCGAGCGAGGCCGAGGCCTCGATCGCGACGAGCAGATGGGTCTTGAGGTCGTCGGTGTCGGTCATCGTGTTATCCGTCATGCGTGCCGTCCAAGCCGATGCTTGGCGCCAAGTCCAGCCATTGCGGGTTCGTTTCCTCGATCAGCCGCAGCTTCCAGTCGCGATTCCATTTCTTGAGCTGCTTCTCGCGCAGGATGGCGGCGGCCATCGTGTCGGCGGTTTCGTACCAGACGAGGCGGGTTACGTCGTAGCGTGACGTGAAGCCCTCGAAGGTGCCATGGCGATGCTGGATGAGGCGCGCGAGCAGGTTCGAGGTGACGCCGATGTAGAGTGTGCCGTGGGGACGGCTGGCGAGGATGTAGACGCATGGTTGCCGCTCCATTTCCCGCCCCTTTCGTCATTCCCGCGGAGGCGGGAATCCGGAACCTCTGACGCCTGCGCTTCTATCGATGAACCTGCGCGTCTTGATCCCCGCCTGCGCGGGGATGACGTTACGCGCGGGGATGACGTCACGCGTGGGGCCGCGGCGGTGGAAGACGCCGCGTCGTTGTCGGCGTGGGTCGCTTACCCACTTCCGTCATTCCCGCGAAGGCGGGAATCCAGAACCTCCGACGTTTGCGCCTCTATCGACGGACCTGCGCGTCTGGATCCCCGCCTTCGCGGGGATGACGTTAGCGGCGGGGCCAAGGCGGTGGAAGACGCCGCCTCGTTGCCGGCGGGGGGCGCTTACCCATTTCCGTCATTCCCGCGGAGGCGGGAATCCAGAACCTCTGGCGGTTGCGCCTCCATCGACGGACCTGCGCGTCTGGATCCCCGCCTGCGCGGGGATGACGACAACGAAAAGGGCGCCGGTGTTGCCACCGACGCCTTTTTTGCATCTCATCCGTCACGCCGTCAGACAGATCGGCGTAGCCGATCCGCTGCCCGCCGTGACGAGTCCCGCGCCTGCTGTCGCAGGCACGGGCCGTCCGCGATCAGGCGGCCTGCGGGAGTGCCGCCTTCGCCTGCGCGATGATGGCGGTGAAAGCCTCACCCTCGTGCATCGCGATGTCGGCCAGGACCTTCCGGTCGAGGTCGACGCCCGCCAGCTTCAGGCCGTGCATGAACTGCGAATAGGTCAGACCCTCGGCGCGGACGCCGGCGTTGATGCGCTGGATCCACAGGCCACGGAACGTGCGCTTCTTAACCTTGCGGTCGCGATAGGCGTACTGGCCGGCCTTTTCGACCGCCTGACGGGCGACGCGGATCGTGTTCTTGCGACGACCGCGATAGCCCTTGGCCTGTTCCAGGATGTTCTTGTGCTTGGCGCGAGTGGTTACGCCCCGCTTGACGCGTGCCATATCTTATTCCTTCTCGCTCAGCTGAGACCGTAGGGCGCCCAGGCCTTCACCGCGGCGGTGTCGGCCTTCGACAGCACCTTGGTGCGGCGATTCTGGCGGATGTACTTGGCGTTGTGGCTCATCAGGCGGTGGCGCTTGCCAGCGACGCCGTGCTTCAGAAGGCCGGTGGCCGTCAGCTTGAAGCGCTTCTTCACGCCACTCTTGGTCTTGAGCTTGGGCATTTTCATCCTTTCTGCTGCGCGAATCGACTGAGACGGCCGCGGCAGCCCTCGTTGGCCGGGCCGTCCGTATCCGCCGATCGCTCGGAAGCGGGCCGCATAGCGACACACCGCCCGGAAAGCAACCACCGAGGGGAAGCGGACGCAGGGAACCCGCGCCGCGATCTCGCGATTGTACCGCAATGGCAACGACCGCACCCGCGCCGCAGACCAAACCGCGTTGGCGGCGGATTGCGCGCAACGTCGCGGTGGTGCTGGTCGCGACGCTGGCGGCGATCTGGCTGGTGCTGTTCATCACCAAGGGCCGGTTCCTGAAGGGCACGTTCGAGCGCGTCGTCGGCGGGCTGACCAACCGCCCGGTGACGGTCGGTGGCGACTTCCAGCTCTATTTCGCGCCGCTGAAGATCAAATTCTATGCCGAGAAGCTCGCGATCGCCAATCCGGCGTGGGCGACGCGACCCTATCTGTTCACCGCCGACCGGATCGACACGCGAATCGCGCCGCTGTCGCTGCTGTTCGGCAAGCGGCGGCTCTACTGGCTCGACCTGACCAACGGCGCGGTCGATCTCGAATGGACGAAGGCGCACGACCACAACAGCTGGACGTTCAGCGAGAAGAAGGGCGGCAAGCCGCTCGACCTGCCGCGCATCGATCGCGCGACCGTCACCGGCACGCAGGTCCGCTACCTCGATCCGCGGCTGCAATTGCTTGCCGACGTCAAGCTCGACACGATCCGCTCGACCGATGCGCGGATCGGGCAGGCGGTCGGGCTGGACGGGGGTGGACGGCTGCGGGGCACGCCGTTCACGGTCGTCGCGCGGCTGCTGTCGCCCGACGCTACCGTTGCGCGCGGCAAGAACGAGCTGGTGATGCGCGCGCGGGCGGCGGGCAACACGCTCGACGTCGCGGGGACGCTGCCGAGCATCGCGGCGTTCGAGAACGTGCCGCTGGCGGTGCAGGCGCGCGGGCGCAATCTTGCGACCTTGCTCGACATCATCGGCGTGGCGATCCCGAACACGCGCACCTACCGATTGCGTGCGCAACTGGTGCAGAGCGGGCCGGAATATCGCTTCACGCATTTGCGCGGGACGTTCGGCGACAGTGACGTCCGCGGGCAGCTGACGATCGCCAATCGCGAACGGCTCCACCTCGATTCGCAACTGACCACGCGCCAGCTCGATATCGTCGATGCCGCGCCGTTCATCGGCTACAATCCCGATATCGTCGCGGAGAAGGGCGCGGTCGCCGCCGCCGCCGCGACCGGGGCCGCACCCGCGCGGGTCCTGCCCGACGCCGCGCTGCCGATCGCGACGATGCAGCGCTTCGACGCCGATCTGAAATGGCATATCGACCGGGTCCGCTCGAAACGGCTGCCGATCTCCGACATCGACATGGTGCTCGATCTGGAGCGCGGGCGGCTGGCGCTGTCGCCGCTGACGATGTCGATGGCGCGCGGCAATCTTGCCACCGACACGGTGTTCGACACGCGGCAGCGTCCGAGCGCGGTCAGCTATGACGTGCGGCTTGCCCCCACGCCGCTCGGGCAGTTGCTTGCGGGCTATGGCGTCGCCGAATCGGGCACCAGCGGCACGATCCGCGGGCGCATCCAGCTGAAAGGGCGCGGCGATACGATCCACGACTCGCTGTCGACCGCCAATGGCCGCATCGCCTTCGTCATCCCGAGCGGCAGCCTGTGGACGCGCAACGTCCAGCTCGCGGAGATCGACCTGGGCGTCTTCATCCAGAAGATGTTCGAGCAGGAATTGAAGGAGCCGGTGCAGATCAATTGCGGGCTGGTCGCCTTCACCGTGCGCAACGGCGTCGCGGCGACCGACCCGATCCTGATCGACACCAAGAAGAACGTGATCCTCGGCAACGGCGGCTTCAGCTTCAGGAGCGAGGCGCTCGACCTCGCCTTCCGCGCCGATGCGAAGAAGTTCAGCCTGTTCTCGGGTCAGTCGCCGGTCGGGGTCAGCGGCTATTTCGCGTCGCCGTCGCTCAACGTGATCTCGCCACAGCTGGTGGCGCGCGCCGGGGCGGGTCTGGGGCTGGCGATCGTCGCGACGCCGGTCGCCGCGCTGCTGGCGTTCGTCGATCCCGGTGACGCCAAGGCGGCGCAATGCGGGCCGGTGCTCGCCGCCCGGCCCGCCGCGGCGCAGCGCGACATCAACGGCAAACCGCGCAAGGATGTCGGCGCGGGCAAGGTTGAGGGTCAGAAGCGCAAGAAATTCCTAGGCATCTTCTGACGTGCACGCCTTCGCCGCCCTGCTCGACGCGCTGATCTATACCCGGTCGCGCAATGCCAAGCTCAAGCTGATCGGCGATTACCTGCGCGATACGCCCGATCCCGATCGCGGCTGGACGATGGCGGCGCTGACCGGCGAACTCGACCTGCCCGGGGTCAAGCCGGCGGTGATCCGTGCCTTGGTCGAATCGCGGGTCGACCCGGTGCTGTTCCGGATGAGCCGCGACTATGTCGGCGATACCGCCGAGACGGTGTCGCTGCTCTGGCCCGAGCCCGACCATCCGCCGGAAATCGCCGAGCCGCTGACGGTCGCGAACGTCGTCGACCGGCTCGCGCATTTGTCACGCTCCGATGCCCCCGCCGTGCTGGCGGCGATGCTCGACCGGCTCGACGCGGAGGAGCGATTCGCGCTGCTCAAGATGGCGACCGGCGGCTTGCGCGTCGGCGTGTCGTCGCGGCTCGCCAAACAGGCGCTGGCGGATGCGTTTGGGCTCGACGTCGAGGCGGTCGAGGAAGTGTGGCATGGGCTGGAGCCGCCCTACCCCACGCTGTTCGCGTGGGCGGAGGGCACCGGCGCGCAGCCGACCGCCGCCGACGTGCCGGTGTTCCGCCCGTTCATGCTCGCGCATCCACTAGACGACCTGCGCGTCGACCTCGCCGACTATGCCGCGGAATGGAAGTGGGACGGCATCCGCGTCCAGCTCGTCCACGTCGCCGGAGAGACGAGACTCTACAGCCGCACCGGCGACGATGTGACGCGCGCCTTCCCCGACGTCGCCGCCGCCTTCGCGACGCATGGCGTCGTTGATGGCGAGTTGATGGTGCGCGGCGACTTTCAGGGCGGCGAGGCGGGCAGTTTCAACGCGTTGCAACAGCGGCTCGGGCGCAAGGTCGTGTCGGCGAAGATGCTCGCCGAGGCGCCGGCGTTCGTGCGACTTTACGACATCTTGTTCGACGGCAATGAAGACCTGCGCGCGCTGCCGTGGACCGAGCGCCGCGTGCGGCTAGAGGCATTTGCCGCCCGGCTCGATCCCGAACGCTTCGATCTCAGCCGCGTGGTCGAGGCGGAGGATTTCACCGCGCTGGAAGGTATCCGCGCCGGCGCGCGCGACGCGGCGATCGAGGGCATGATGCTCAAGCGCCGCGATTCGCCGTATGTCGCGGGGCGGCGCACCGGACTGTGGTACAAATGGAAGCGCGATCCGCTGACCGCCGATTGCGTGATGATGTACGCGCAGCGCGGCAATGGGCGGCGGTCGAGCTGGTACAGCGATTACACCTTCGGCTGCTGGACCGACGATGGCGAGTTGCTGCCGGTCGGCAAGGCGTATCAGGGGATCACCGATCAGGAGATCGCGCGACTCGACCGCTTCGTGCGCCAGCATACGCTCAACCGGTTCGGCCCGGTGCGCGAGGTCGAGAAGACATTGGTGCTGGAGATCGCGTTCGATTCGATCCACGAATCGAAACGGCACAAGTCCGGGCTGGCGATGCGCTTCCCGCGGATTGCGCGAATCAGGACCGACAAGCCAGCGGCGGAGGCAGATACGCTGGCGGGGTTGAAGAAGCTGGTGACCTGACCCCACTCTTCGTCATTCCCGCGCAGGCGGGAATCCAGAACCTCTGGTGTTTCGCTTCTATCGATAGACCTGCGCGTCTGGATTCCCGCCTTCGCGGGACCTCTGCAAAAGTCCCCTTCTTGCACCCCGGCGAAGGCCGGGGCCCAGTTGGGAAGGCCTATCGAACGACGCGCGACGCGCATCATCAGCGTCCCCCAACTGGGCCCCGGCCTTCGCCGGGGTACAGAAAGCGGGTTTCGCATAGGTCTCGCCTACGTGGGAATGACGGAGGAGGGTCTGTCCCCCGCCCCCCGCTTCTGGCAAAGCGCGGCTCCATGAGCTTCAACACCTTCGGCCGCGTCTTCCGTTTCACCACCTGGGGCGAGAGCCACGGCCCGGCACTCGGCGCGGTGGTCGACGGGTGCCCGCCGGGGATCGCACTGACCGAGGCCGATATCCAGCCGTGGCTGGATCGTCGCCGCCCCGGCCAGTCGCGCTTCACGACGCAGCGGCAGGAGCCCGATCAGGTCCGTATCCTGTCGGGCGTGTTCGAGGGGCGGACGACCGGCACGCCGATCAGCCTGATGATCGAGAATGTCGACCAGCGCTCGAAGGATTATTCGGCGATCGCGCAGGCCTATCGCCCCGGGCATGCCGATTACGCCTATGACGCCAAATACGGCTTCCGCGACTATCGCGGCGGCGGGCGGTCGTCGGCGCGTGAAACCGCGGCGCGGGTTGCAGCGGGGGCGGTGGCGCGGCTGGTGGTGCCGCAGGTGCGCATTCGTGCGTGGGTGGAGGCGATCGGCGGTGACTCGATCGACTATGCCGCATTCGACGATGCGCAGATCGACGCCAATCCGTTCTTCTGCCCCGATGCCGGTGCCGCCGCGCGCTGGGAAGCGAAGATGGACGCCGCGCGCAAGGCCGGATCGTCGCTGGGCTCGGTGATCGCGTGCGAGGCGACCGGCGTGCCGGCGGGCTGGGGCGCGCCGCTCTACGCCAAGCTCGACAGCGAACTGGCCGCCGCGTGCATGTCGATCAACGCCGTCAAGGGCGTCGAGATCGGTGACGGCTTCGCGGCCGCGGCGTTGTCGGGCGAGCAGAACGCCGATCCGATGCGCCCCGGCGCGGACGGCACGCCCGACTTCCTCGCCAATCATGCCGGCGGGATCGCGGGCGGGATCGCGACCGGGCAGCCGGTGCGCGTGCGCGTCGCGTTCAAGCCGACCAGCTCGATCCTGACGCCCGTCGCCAGCATCACCCGCGACGGCACCGCGACCGAGGTGATGACCAAGGGCCGCCACGATCCCTGCGTCGGCATCCGCGGCGTGCCCGTGGTGGAGGCGATGGTGGCGCTGGTGCTCGCCGATCAGGCGTTGCTCCACCGCGCCCAATGTGGCATGCGTTAGGCGATCCGCGTCGATTGTCAGGAACGTTCGGCGTTCGCGCATCGTTGACGAGCCATTCCACAAGGAGAGGTTCGATGCGTACCTATATCGCGATGACCGCCGCTGCCCTGTTGCTTCCCGTCGCCGCGGTGGCGCAGACGACCGGTGCCGGTGGCACGATGGGCCAGACCGGCGGAACGATGGGCGGCACGATGCAGCCCGGTGGCACGATGGGCGGCTCAACGATGGGTCAGCAGCCCGGCGGTACGATGGGCGGCTCCACGATGGATCCCATGACCACCTCGCCGCAGACCACCACGCCGAGCACGTCGACCGATCGCACCACGACGACAACGACGCGCTCGTCGCGCCGCGCGCGCAACAACAGCACGACGACGACCGGACCGGACGCGGTGACCAACTCGCGCACCACGATGGGCCAGCCGCAGCAGGGCCAGCCGACCGAGGCGACGAACACGCCGCCGGATCAGCTGCCGCAGGGCGGCGCGGCCGGCACGGCGACCCAGCCGGGGCCGCGTAACTAAAGGTTGGTATACCGACCTCGAACCGTCGCTCCGGGCTCGACCCGGGGGCCCGCTTCTTCTCGACAGAAGGAACAGCGGGGCCCCGGATCAAGTCCGGGGCGACGGCGTTTGCGGGCTGTACGATAAATCTCAGGCAGTCCGTGTTCCTGCGAACGCAGGAGCACGCCGACGAGAAACGGCAGCGGAAGCATGTATCCGCCGCCGTTCGCCGTCACTGATCAGTCCGCGAACGGATCGCGGACGAGGATCGTGTCGGCGCGCTCCGGGCTGGTCGACACCAGCGCCACCGGGCAGCGGATCAGTTCCTCGACGCGGCGGATGTACTTGATCGCCTGCGCGGGCAGGTCGGCCCAGCTGCGCGCACCCGCGGTCGACTCCTGCCAGCCCGGCATCGTCTCATAGACCGGCTCGACCAACGCCTGATCGGCGGCATGCGCCGGATAATAATCGATCACTTCGCCGCGCAGACGATAGCCGGTGCAGATCTTCACTTCCTCGAACCCGTCGAGGACGTCGATCTTGGTGAGCGCGATCCCGGTGATCCCGCCGACCGCCGCCGATTGCCGGACCAGCACCGCGTCGAACCAGCCGCAACGGCGCTTCCGTCCGGTGACGGTGCCGAACTCGTACCCGCGCGTGCCGAGCCGCTCGCCAGTTGCCCCATCCGGACCATCGCCGTCCAGCTCGGTCGGGAACGGCCCCGAGCCGACACGGGTGGTGTACGCCTTGGCGATCCCCAGCACGAAGCCGACCGCCGCCGGCCCAAGGCCAGAGCCACCCGCCGCGCTGCCCGCGATCGTGTTCGACGAGGTGACGAACGGATAGGTGCCGTGGTCGATGTCGAGCAGCACGCCCTGCGCGCCCTCGAACAGGATGCGCTTGCCGGCTTCCTTGGCGAGGTTGAGATCACGCCATACCGGACGCGCGAATTGCAGCACGAAATCCGCGATGGCGCGCAGCTCGGCGACCAGCGTGTCGCGGTCGATCGGCGGCTCGCCGAAGCCGGCGCGGAGCGCATCGTGATGCGCGGTCAGCCGGTCGAGCTGCGGCCCGAGATCGTCGAGATGCGCCAGATCGCAGACGCGGATCGCGCGGCGGCCGACCTTGTCCTCATAGGCCGGCCCGATCCCGCGTCGCGTCGTGCCGATCTTGCCCGCGCCGCTCGCATCCTCACGCAACCCGTCGAGATCGCGGTGGAACGGCAGGATCAGCGCGCAATTGTCGGCGATGCGCAGCGTCTCGGGCGTGGCGGTGACGCCCTGCGCCGCCAGCCGCTCGATCTCGGCCTTGAGCGCCCAGGGATCGAGCACCACGCCGTTGCCGATCACCGACGGCGTGCCGCGCACGATCCCCGAGGGCAGTAGCGAGAGCTTGTAGACGTTCTCGCCGACCACCAGCGTGTGCCCGGCATTGTGCCCGCCCTGGAAGCGGACGACCATGTCGGCGCGCTCCGCCAGCCAATCGACGATCTTGCCCTTGCCCTCGTCGCCCCATTGCGCGCCGATGACTGCCACATTTGCCATGGATGCGATTCCCCGCCTGCCGCTGCGAACCCGCGCGCCCTTCGACAGGACTCGGCACGCGGGCGGTTCAGGAATGTCGGTGGCGCGGGTAGCGGGCGGGGGGGGTCGGGTCAACCGGCGTCGCGTTCACGACAGCGGAGCGGCTTCCGGTCCTTAACGCGGTGACAGTACAACCCTGACAAACAAGTCCGCTACCTTCGTCGCCCCGGACTTGATCCGGGGTCCCGCTTCTTCTCCGCCGTCGCAGGAGAAACCGGGATCCCGGATCACGTCCGGGATGACGGATGAGGTTCCGCCTACAAGGCGCGGACGTCACCGTCGGCGAAGAGATGCGTGCAGACCTGCGCCTCGGGCGTGTCCCCGGCTGCCAGCGCGGCGACCGTCACCCAGCCCGCCGCGCGCAGCCGGGCGGCCTCGGCCGCTGGCGTGCCGAGCGGGAGGAAGAGGCGGCGGCGGTCATGCACTGGCGGATCGCCGAGCAGCCGGTCGGCGTAGAGCGAGAAGCCGGTCGCGGCTTCCTCCGCGCCGCCCTCATGAACGACCGCATAGGTGCCGCCGCGCCCGATCTCGGTCCCCGACCCGCCACCGAACAGCGAGAAGCCGAGCCACGTCTGATATTCGAAGCCATGCCGCTCGGTCGGGTCGAGCGTCATCGCGACGCGATCGCCGACCGTCACCGCGATCGCCGCGAGCCCGTCGAGCCGCGTCGCCAGCGCTCCGGTGCGATCGAACGCGCGCAGCCGCGCCAGCGCGTGCTCGAACGGTCCGGCCGCCTCGATCAGCGGAAGGTAATCGGGCGCAACCGCCGCGACGCCGCCGGCATCCTTGGCATCGAGCCGCTGGCGCAACGTATCGAGCGCATCGGAGGCGACCGGCAGCGGCCCGGCGGCAAGCGTGTCGACGAGGTCGGGGAGCGTGAAGTCGATCGAGGCGGGGGCCACGCCTGCCGCCTCTAGCGCGTCGATCGCGACGGTGACGACCTCCTGCGCGGCGGCGAGCGAATCGAGCCCGAACAGCTCCGCGCCGATCTGCCGCGTCTCGCGCGCGGGCGACAATTGGCTGGCGCGCAGCTTGAGCACCGCGCCCGCATAGCTGAGCCGTACCGGGCGCGGGTGATGCCCCATCCGCGTCGCGGCGATCCGCGCGACCTGCGCAGTCAGGTCGGGACGGATCGCCAGCGTCCGCTGCGACACCGGATCGACGAAGCGCACCGCATCGTGGAGCGCGCCCGCCTTCAGCCGCGTGCCGAGCCCGTCGGCGAATTCGGCGAGCGGCGGATCGACGCGCTCATAGCCATGCGCGCCGATCGCGGCGAGCACGCGCGCCTCGATCGCGGCGGCGGCGTCGGCGAAGGGCGGCAGGCGGTCGCGAAGACCTTCGGGGAGAAGCGCGGTCATTATAGCCCTCTCCCTTCAGGGGAGAGGGTTGGGTGAGGGGCAGTCGTCAACGCGACGGCAATCATCTGAAGCACCCCGTCCAAATTCATCATCACATCCGCATTGGTGAAGCGAAGGACTCGAAAGCCTTGCGCGCTGAGCCACGACGTGCGTCGGTCGTCGCGGGCTTGGTCGGTGTGGGTGTCGCCGTCAACCTCGATGATGAGATGCGCGCTGCGGGCGCAGAAATCGGCGATGTACGGGCCGATCGTGACCTGGCGGGTGAACTTCGTGTTGTGAAAGCGGCGACCGCGAAGCGCGAGCCACAGACGGGTTTCGGGCTCGGTCATTTGACGGCGCATCTTGCGGGCGCGGTCGAGGAGGAGCGGGTCGGTTTGCATCGGCTCGCACCATCATCAGCTGTGGCGTGCGCGGCAACCCCTCACCCAACCCTCTCCCCAGAGGGGAGAGGGCTAGAAATGCTCAAAAGCCCTCTCCCCCTTGGGGAGAGGGTTGGGTGAGGGGCAGGTGTCTCACCGAGACCAGCCCCCAAACAACAATCAGAACGACAGCCCCATCGCGGTCTTCACGCCCGGCAGCGCCTTGACCTGCGCGAGCAGCCCGGCGTCGACCGGCTGGTCGACCGACAGCAGCAGCACCGCCTCGCCGCCCGCCTCGCGACGGCCGAGGTGGAAGGTGCCGATGTTCACCCCGGCCTCGCCGAGCAACGTCCCGATGCGGCCGATGAAGCCCGGTGCGTCCTCGTTGACGACGTACAGCATCGCGCCGGTCAGATCGGCCTCGACCTTGATCCCGAACAGCTCGACCAGCCGCGGCGCGCTGTCGCCGAACAGCGTGCCCGCCACTGAACGCTCGCCATCGGCGGTGCGCACCGCGACGCGCAGCAGCGTGTGGTAATCGCCCTCACGCTCGGTGCGGATCTCGCGCACCTCCATGCCGCGGTCGCGCGCCAGAACGGGCGCGTTGACCATGTTCACCGTGTCGGTCTGCTGGCGCAGGAAGCCGGTGAGCACCGCGCTGGTCAGCGGCTTCGGGTTGAGGTCCGCCGCGGCGCCCTCGCGGTGGATCGAGACGCGGTCGATCGCGCCGGTCGCCAGCTGCCCGACCAGCGAGCCGAGCTTCTCGGCCAGCCCCATATACGGGCGCAGCTTCGGCGCTTCCTCGGCCGACAGGCTGGGGACGTTGAGCGCATTGGTGACGCCGCCCGAGACCAGATAATCCGCCATCTGCTCGGCGACCTGAATCGCGACGTTGACTTGCGCCTCGGTGGTCGATGCGCCGAGGTGCGGGGTCGAGACGAAGTTCGGGGTGCCGAACAGCGGGCTCTCCTTCGCCGGCTCGGTGACGAACACGTCGAGCGCCGCGCCCGCGATATGACCCGAGTCGAGCCCTTCCTTGAGCGCGCCCTCGTCGATCAGCCCGCCGCGCGCGCAATTGACGATCCGCACGCCCTTCTTGGTTTTGGCGAGGTTCTCCGCCGACAGGATGTTGCGGGTCTGGTCGGTGAGCGGCGTGTGCAGCGTGATGAAGTCGGCACGCGCGAGCAGTTCGTCGAGCGTCACCTTGGTCACGCCCAGTTCGACCGCGCGCTCCTCGGTGAGGAACGGGTCGAAGGCGACGACCTTCATCTTCAGCCCGAGCGCGCGGTCGGCGACGATCGAGCCGATGTTGCCCGCGCCGATCAGCCCCAGCGTCTTGCCGGTGACCTCGACACCCATGAAGCGGTTCTTCTCCCACTTGCCCGCCTGCGTCGAAGCGTCGGCCTCGGGCAGCTGGCGCGCGAGCGCGAACATCAGCGCGATCGCGTGTTCGGCGGTGGTGATCGAATTGCCGAACGGCGTGTTCATCACGACCACGCCCTTGGCGGAGGCGGCGGGGATGTCGACGTTGTCGACGCCGATGCCGGCGCGGCCGACGACCTTCAGGTTGGTGGCGTGGTCGAGAATGTCCTTGGTGACCTTGGTCGAGCTGCGGATCGCGAGCCCGTCATACTCGCCGATGATCGCCTTCAGCTCGTCCGGCGTCTTGCCGGTGATCACGTCGACCTCGACCCCGCGTTCGCGGAAGATCTCGGCAGCGCGCGGGTCCATTTTGTCGGAAATCAGTACCTTGGGCATGTTGGTGCTCCGGTAGAAAAATGGGGGAATAGCTCCCTCTCCCCTGCGGGGAGAGGGCTGGGGTGAGGGGCCGGAGCCTCGCAGAGAGGTCGGTCTCGGTGAGACGTCAGCCCCTCACCCAACCCTCTCCCCAGAGGGGAGAGGGCTAAGATTGGTTATGCCTTCGCGGTCGCGTAGGCCCAGTCGAGCCACGGTCCGAGCGCCTCGATATCGGCGGTATCGACGGTAGCACCGCACCAGATGCGCAGCCCGGCCGGCGCGTCGCGGTAGCCCGCGACGTCATAGGCGGCGTCTTCCTTTTCGAGCAGCGCGGCGAACTTCTTGATGAAGTCGGCATCGGCGCCCTCGACGGTCAGGCACACGCTGGTCTTCGACCGCGAGGCTTCGTCTTCGGCGAGATGTCCGAGCCAGTCGCGTTCGGCGACGAGCTTGTCGAGGGCGGCGGCGTTGGCGTCGGAGCGTGCGATCAGCCCCCCCTCACCCAGCCCCTTGGCCCATTCGAGCGCCCAGATCGCATCCTCGACCGCCAGCATCGACGGGGTGTTGATCGTCTCGCCCTTGAACACGCCCTCGGCGAGCTTGCCCTTGGAAACGAGGCGGAACACCTTGGGCAGCGGCCACGCCGGCGTGTAGGTCTCCAGCCGCTCGACCGCGCGCGGGCCGAGGATCAGCACGCCATGCGCGCCCTCGCCGCCCAAAACCTTTTGCCAGCTGAATGTCGCGACGTCGATCTTGTCCCACGGCAGGTCGTAGGCGAACACGCCGCTGGTCGCATCGGCGAAGCTCAGCCCGGCGCGATCGTCGGGGATCCAGTCGCCGTTGGGCACGCGCACGCCGCTGGTGGTGCCGTTCCACGTGAACAGCACGTCGTTCGACCAGTCGATCTGCTGCAGGTCGGGAAGCTGACCGTAATCGGCGCGGATGACGGTCGGGTCGATCTTGAGCTGCTTGACGGCGTCGGTCACCCAGCCTTCGCCGAAGCTTTCCCATGCCAGCGCGGTGACGGGGCGCGCGCCGAGCATCGTCCACATCGCCATTTCATACGCGCCGGTGTCGGAGCCGGGGACGATGCCGATGCGGTGCGTGTCGGGCAGGTTCAGCAGTTCGCGCATCAGGTCGATGCAATATTGCAGCCGCTGCTTGCCGAGCTTCGAGCGGTGCGAACGCCCGAGGACGTCGGTCGCGAGCTTGGCGGGATCATAGCCGGGGGGCTTGGCGCACGGGCCGGACGAAAAATGCGGACGCGCCGGTTTGGCGGCGGGCTTCGTCGGCGCAAGAATGGCGTCGGCGGCAGTCGAATCAGTCATGTCTGTCTCTCCTTACAGAGAGCACGCGCGGCGTTGGGACCGCGTGGCCCGTCGACGGCCCTAGCGGCGCGCCCGCGATCTGGCAACATGGATTGCTCGGGTCATCGCATCGCCGAGTCCCTTCGTCACCGTGGCCTTGTTCCGGGGGCCGGCGTGCCGCAAGTCAAACCGATGCGGGGCAAGCGGATGGGTGGATGCCGGAACAGGTCCGGCATGACGGTGGCGGCAATGCTCGCGCTCGCCGGTTGCGGAAGCACTGAACGCCCCGCTGCCCCGACGCAGCGGGCGCGGGTCGAACTGCCCTCCGCCCGTGAAACCCGGCAATGCTTCGCCGACCTGCGCGCGCTCGGGGTCGATTTCCAGCCGCTGCCCGACAAGGATTTCGGCGGCGGGTGCGGGCTGACCGGGACGGTCAAGCTGCTCGACATCGGCGTGCCGACCGCCAATCTCGGCGCGGTGCGTTGCGGCGCGGCGCGCGCCTATGCCGCCTGGGCGCGCAACGGCGTCGCGCCCGCGGCCTATCAGATCCTCGGATCGGAGCTGTCGCGCGTCGTCAGCATGGGCAGCTATTCCTGCCGCAACACCGTCGGCACCAGCGGACCGGCGCGCCGATCGGGCCATGCGATCGCCAACGCGATCGACATCGGCGCCTTCGAGCTGAAGGACGGACGGCGCATCTCGATCCTGCGCGACTGGAATTCCACCGATCCGGCGGTGCGGGAGTTCCTGAAGGTGGTCCATACCTCGGCCTGCCGGCGGTTCGGGACGGTGCTGTCGCCCGATTACAACGCCGTGCACCGCGATCACCTGCATCTGGAGGACGATAACGCGCGCTTCTGCCGGTGAGCTTGCAGGCGTAACATTGCCGTCCTATCCCACGATAAATGAGTGATACCCGAGTACCGAGCCGCGTCTTCCCGCGTGCCAAGCAGGATGCCGAGGTCGCCAAGACCAACGTCTCCACCCCGCAGACCGAGAGCCCGGCCTACCGCCTCGCCTTTCAGGACATGGACTTCCTGCTGCGCGAGGATCTTCGTCCGGTCCGCTTCCAGCTCGAACTGCTCAAGACGCAGCTGATCTTCGAGCAGGCGCATATCGGGTCGACCTTCGTCTTCTACGGCTCGGCGCGCATTCCCGAGCCGGCCAAGGCGCAGGCGCTGCTCGACCTCGCCACCGACGACAAGAGCCGCAAGATCGCGCAGCGGCTGGTCGACAAGAGCAAATATTACGACATGGCGCGCGAGCTGGCGCAGCTGTGCTCGAACTTCCCGCGCGACGAGGCGGGGAAGCGGCACTTCGTGGTCTGTTCGGGCGGCGGTCCGTCGATCATGGAGGCGGCGAACCGCGGCGCGGCCGACGTCCATGCCGAGTCGATCGGTCTGAACATCGTCCTGCCGCACGAACAGGCGCCCAACCCGTACGTCACCCCGGCGCTGTCGACGCAATTCCACTATTTCGCGCTGCGCAAGATGCACTTCCTGCTCCACGCGCGCGCGCTGGCGGCGTTCCCGGGCGGGTTCGGGACATTCGACGAACTGTTCGAGCTGCTGACGCTGATCCAGACCGGCAAGGTCGAGCCGATCCCGGTGCTGCTGTTCGGGCGCGAATTCTGGGAGCGCGTCATCAATTTCGAGGCGCTGGTCGAGGAAGGCGTGGTGTCGGAGCGCGACCTCGGCATCTTCCGCTATGTCGAGAGTGCGGCGGAAGGCTGGGCGGTGGTCCAGCAATTCTATCGCGACCGGCGGGCGGCGCGCGAGGCGGCGGGGAAGTAGACCGGGCGCCCCTCGCCACCACCGTCATCCCCGCGCAGGCGGGGATCCAGACGCGCAGGTGCTCGCAAGAGTCACGACGTCAGAGGTTCTGGATTCCCGCCTGCGCGGAAATGACGAAAGGATCGCCGCTATGCCGCTTCCGGCTCGTACACGAGCTCGGCGGTTTCGCGCTGCGGTAACGGGGGCATGCCCAGGCGGCGCATGTCCACCGCGGTCAACCGGTTGAGCACCACCGCGCCGAGCCGGCGGTCGCGTGTCTCGATCAGCACGCCGCCGTCGATCAGGCGCAACATCGGCCATTGCACCTCACGCGCGCGCACCCGAGCGCCACGCGCGACGACCAGTGCCAGGCGACCGGTCGGATCGATCGTCAGCGCGGCGCGACCGTCGTCACCGATCGCGGCATCGAACGCCGCGAAGCCGGGCAACGCCTCCGCCACCGCCGCGATGGCTTCGTCGACGGTGTGAATCAGCCGCTCGCCCCGGCCGAAGCCGAGCAGCCCCCCCAGCCGCACCGAGGTCAGCCCGCGTGCGCCACCGCGTCCAGCGCGGGGCGCAATCCGCGAAGGTCATAGCCGGCCTGCGCCGCCACAGCGGTCAGCGCGTCGGCGTCGTCGCCCTGCGCGGCGCGCGCGAGCGCCCAGAGATTGCACGAGCGCGTGCCCGAGCGGCAATAGGCCAGCACCGGCCCGTTCGCCGCCGCCAGCGCGTCGCGCATCGCATCGACCTGCGGGCGCGAGAAGCCGGCATGGGTGATCGGGATCGCGGTATAGGCAAGCCCCGCTGCCTCGGCCGCATCGCGGATCGCCTCGCCCTCGGGCTGGCCGGGTTCCTCGCCGTCGGGGCGATTGTTGACGATCGCGACATAGCCGGCGGCGGCGATCGCGGGAACGTCGTCGGGGGTGATCTGCGGGGCGACCGCGATCGTCGGATCGAGAGGGCGAAGCATCGCGCTTCCGTAGCGAATGCCGCGCGCGTCGTCAGCCCGAAACGTCAGCCATGCGCACGCAGCGTATCGAGGAACGCCTGCCCGTAGGCGTCGAGCTTGCGCTGCCCGATCCCCGCGATTCGCCCGAGCGCAGCGAGCGAGGTCGGGCGCAGCGCGGCCATCTCGCGCAGCGCCGAGTCATGGAAGATTACATAGGGCGGGACCCCTGCCTCCTTCGCCAGTTCGCGGCGGGTGGCGCGCAGTGCCTCGAACAACGGATCGTCGACCGGATTGTCCGCCGCGCCCGCGCCGCGCCGCCGCCGCTCGCGCTTGGGCGGCTCGACCAGCGACAGCGTCGCCTCGCCCTTCAGCAGCGCGCGCGCCGCCGGCCCGAATTCGAGCCCGCCGTGCGGATTGGTGCGCAGCGCGTCCTTGAGCAGCAGCGCGCGCCCGACCGGCTTGAGCATCGCCACCTCGGCGCCGTCGACGATGTTCCACACCGACAGCGCCTCATGCCCGTTCATCAGGCTGCGCTCGCTCGACTTTCCGGTCAGCACTTCCTCGATATAGGTCGCGCCGAACATCTGCCCGGTGCGGAACACCGCCGACAGATATTTGCGCGCGGTCTCGGTCGCGTCGATCGCCGCGGGGGGCGACAGGCAATTGTCGCAATTGCCGCAGGTTTCGGGCGGATGCTCGCCGAAATGGAGCAGCAGGATTGCGCGGCGGCAGCCGGCGGTTTCGACCAGCGCGCCGAGCGCCGCCAGCCGCTGGCGCTCGCCGGGCTGGCGCTGCGGCTCGACCTCGCCGATGCGCTGGCGGGCGCGCGCGAAATCCTCCGCGCCCCAGAACAGATGCGCGACCGCCGGATCGCCGTCGCGGCCGGCGCGGCCGGTTTCCTGATAATAGGCCTCGATCGACTTGGGCAGCCCGGCGTGCGCGACGAAGCGGACGTCGGGCTTGTCGATCCCCATCCCGAACGCGACCGTCGCGCACATCACCATGTCCTCGGACGCGACGAAATCGGCCTGATTGCGCGCGCGCACCGCCGGATCGAGCCCGGCGTGGTACGCGCGCACCGGGCGTCCGGTGATCTGCGTCAGCTGCGCGGCCATCTTCTCGGTCGCGGCGCGGGTCTGGACATAGACGATGCCGGGGCCGGGCGTGTCGCGCACCACGTCGGCGATCTGGCGCGTGCTGTTGTCCTTCGGGCGGATCGTATAGCGGATGTTCGGCCGGTCGAACCCGGCGACGATCATCCCCTCGTGCGGGATGCCGAGCTGTTCGAGGATGTCGGCGCGGGTATGCGCGTCGGCGGTGGCGGTCAGCGCAAGCCGCGGCACGTCCGCGAACGTGTCGAGCAACGGCCGCAGCAGCCGATAGTCGGGGCGGAAGTCATGCCCCCATTCGCTGACGCAATGCGCCTCGTCGATCGCGAACAGCGCCGGGCGGCCGCGCGTCAGGAGGTCGCGGAAGTCGGCGGTCGAGGCGCGCTCGGGCGCGACGTACAGCAGGTCGAGTTCGCCATCGAGATAGCGCCCGCGCGTCTCGGCCTTGTTCTCGTCGACGCTGGTCAGCGTCGCGGCGCGCAGGCCGACCGCGGTCGCGGCACGCAGCTGATCGTGCATCAACGCGATCAGCGGGCTGACGACGACGCACGTCCCCTCCAGCATCGCCGAGGGCAATTGATAGCAGAGCGATTTGCCGGCGCCGGTCGGCATCACCGCCAGCGTCCGCTCGCCCGCCAGCACGCGCGTCACCACCTGCTCCTGCACGCCGCGGAACGCAGGAAAGCCGAAGATGCGGTGTAGGTCGGGAAGCGGATCGCGCGCCATGTGCACCGGCGCACCTAGGCGCGCGGGGCCGCTTCCGCAACCACGGCGGGAACGGCGACCGGCGGTGGCGCGTACTGCGCGGACCATCGATTTACCGAAAGACCGCGATGCGCGTGCGCCCCAATCTTGCCCTGTTCACCTTCGCCGCGGCGTCTGCCCTGTCGGCGTGCGAACGCCGCGCGCCGGAGACGACCGGTCAGGCCGACAAGGCGCGCCCGATCGCCCCCGCGGCGAAGGGCGTCGATGCGCCGCCAGAAGCACCGGCGGCAGCGCGATGACCGTCGAGCGCGTCAAGGATCACCGCTCCGAACAGGAGTTCACGCTTGAGGTGGGCAGCCACCGGGCGGTCGCGGCCTATCAGCTGGAAGGCGACACGATCGTCTTCACCCACACCGTCGTCCCGCCCGAGATCGAGGGGCGCGGCGTCGGCACCAAGCTGATCCGCGGCGCGCTTGATATCGTACGCGATCGCGGATGGAAGGTGGTGCCGCAATGCCCGTTCGTGCGGGCGTATATCGAGAAGCATCCCGAGACGCGGGATTTGCTGGCCTGACCTTCCGTCATCCCGGACTTGATCCGGGATCCCGCTTCTTGCTCTCGCTGGGAAGAAGAAGCGGGGCCCCGGATCAAGTCCGGGGCGACGAATGTCGAGTGGCTACTTCGCCGCGACGCGGCTCCCGTCGGCGTTCAGCCCCAGATCGTGGAGCAGCGGCCCCACCTCCGGGTCCTTGCCGTTGAAGGCGCGGAACATCGGGGCGTAATCCTCGGTGTGGCCCTTCGACAGGATCATGTCGCGGAAACGCTGCCCGTTGGCGCGCGTCAGGCCGCCGTGGTTCTCGAACCAGGCATAGGCGTTGGCGTCGAGCATCTTGGTCCACTGATACGCGTAATAGCCCGCCGAATAGCCATTGCCCCAGATGTGGAGGAAATAGCTCGACCGATAGCGCGGCGGCACGTCGTCGGTGTCGAGCCCGGTCGCGGCGAGCGCCTTCGGCTCGAAGACGTTGACGTCCTGCCGTCCGGCGCTCGCGGGCAGCGAGTGCCAGCTCATGTCGAGTTCGGCCGCCGCCAGCGCCTGACCGAAGCTGCTGCCGGTGTTGAAAGTCGCAGCGCGCTTGATCTTGGCGACCAGCGCGGGCGGGATCACCTGACCTTCACGGTTGACCGCATAATGCGGCAACACCTTGGGATCGAGCGCCCAATGCTCGTTGAACTGCGACGGGAATTCGACGAAGTCGCGCGCGGTGTTGGTGCCCGATACCGACGGATAGGTCTGGTTCGCGAACAGCCCGTGCAGCGCGTGACCGAATTCGTGGAACATCGTCGTGACGTCATCGAAGGTGATCAGCGCGGGCTGACCCGCCGCCGGCTTGGTAAAATTGCCAACGTTGTAGATCACCGGCTTGGTGCCGAGCAGCTTCGACTGGGTGACGAAATTCGACATCCACGCGCCGCCATTCTTGTTGTCGCGCTTCCAGTAATCGAAATACATCAGCCCGATCGGGGTGCCGTTCTCCTCCGACACCTCATAGACCATCACGTCCGGCTGATAGACGGGAATGTCGGTGCGGCGCTTGAAGGTGATGCCGTACAGCTGGGTGGCGGCATAGAAGACGCCGTCGGTCAGCACCTTGTTGATCTCAAAATACGGCTTCAGCTCGTCCTGGTTGAGATCGTACTTCGCCTTGCGCAGCTTCTCCGAATAGAGATCCCAGTCCCACGGCTTGAGCTGGAAATTGCCGCCCTCGGCCTTGATCTGCTGCTGCAATTCCGCGGCCTCGCGGCGTTGCTCGGCGCCGACCGGCTTGCCGAGCTGCTGCATGAAGCCGAGCGCGGTGGTCGGGTTCTTCGCCATCTGGTCCGACAGCACGTAATCGGCCCAGGTCGCGAAGCCGAGCAGCTTGGCCTTTTGGGCGCGCAGCTCGGCAAGCTGGCTGATCGTCGCGCGGGTGTCGTTGGCGTCACCCTTCTCCGCGCGCGTCCAGCTGGCGTTGAACAGCGCCTCGCGCGTTGCTCGGTCGGTCAGCGCGGCCAGCGCCGGCTGCTCGGTCGTGTTCTGGAGCTTCAGGACGTACTTGCCCGCCAGCCCGCGCTCCTTGGCGGCATCGGCGGCGGCGGCGATCTCCGCCTCCGACAGACCGGCCAGCTTCGCACGATCGTCGACGACCAGCGCACCGGCCTTCGCGGCGGCGAGCAGCTTCTGCTGGAACGCGGTTTCCAGCGTCGACAGTTGCGCGTTGAGCGCGCTCAGCTTCGTCTTGTCGGCGGGCGACAGCTTGGCGCCGGCGCGGACCATGTTCTCATAGGTCAGCGTCAGCACCTGCAATTGCTCGGGCGTCAGCTTTAGCGTCTGGCGGGCGTCGTACAGCGTGCGGACGCGCGCGAAGAGCTGCGGGTTGAGCTGGATCGCATCCTGATGTGCCGCGAACTTGGGCGCGAGCACTTCCTGCGCCTTCTGGAGCACGTCGTTGGTGTTCGCGCCGTTGACGCCGTAGAAGGCGAGCGCGGCGCGCTCCAGCAGCCGGCCCGAACGCTCCAGCGCCGCGATCGTGTTGTCGAACGTCGGCATCGACCGCACGCGGACGATGTTGTTCACCTCCGCGAGCTGCTCGGCCATCCCGGCCTCAAGCGCGGGCTGATAGTCAGTATCCTTGATGCGGTCGAACGGCGGCGCCTCGAACGGCAGCGTGCTCGGCTTCGCGAAGGGATTGGTGGCGGGCAGCGGCGCGGCAGTTTGCGCGGCGGCGGCGAACGGCACGGCGGCGGCGGTCGTCATCGCGGTCAGCAGGACGGCGGCGAAGGGCAAACGCATCGGAACTCCTCGGGAACGGTACCTGCGCGCGGTGATGCACCCGCGCGCAGGTTGGGGCAAGATGGCTGCCCTGTTTCCCGCGTTATCAGTCGATCGCGTCCTTCACCTTCTTGCCTGCGACCAGCCCGAGGACGAGGAAGATCAGGAACAGCGCCAGCGCGATGAAGAACAGGATCTTGGCGATGCCGACGAACGCGCCGCCGATCCCGCCGAAGCCGAGCGCGCCGAGCACCAGCCCGGCGATGAGGAAGATGACGGCGAGTTTCAGCATGACGAGCCTCCGATGCGAGTGTGGACGAGTCAGCCCTTTCGGCTGGCTTCGAACAGGAACCAGGCGCGCTCCTCGGCCTGATCGGTCCATTCGTCGACGATCCCGCTGGTGGCGTTGTCGCCGGCATCCTCGGACGCCTGCTTCACCTCGCGGAAGCGCTCGACCAGCGTCAGATTGTCGTCGCGCAGCTCGGCAAGCATCGCGTCCGCCGGAACGAAGTCACGGTCATTGTCCTTGATCGACTGGCGGCGCGAGATATCGCCGATCGAGCGCAGGGTGGTGCCGCCGGTCTTGCGCACGCGCTCGGCGATCGCATCGGTCACGCCCAGAATCTGCGCCGCCTGATCGTCGAGCAGCAGGTGATAGTCGCGGAAATGCGGGCCGCTGACGTGCCAGTGAAAGTTTTTGGTCTTCAGATACAGCGCATAGCTGTCCGCCAGCGCTGCGTTCAGCGCGTCGGCGACGGTGCGCGTATCGTTGCGCGCCAGATCGGTCGGCGTTTCGAGGGCGGGATTGGTATCGGTCACGTTTCGCTCCGTACGGATCGGGTGTCGGAGGCGAAACGATCAGCGATAGGTTTGGCTCCCGGCCGTCCGCTCGCGCTCAGGCGGCGCGGCGCGGCGCCTCCGCCCGATCGGTGACGACCGCCTGCCCCAGCAACTGCAGCAGACGATGCACCGGAACGCCGCGCTCGCCACGCGCCAGCGCGAGCCGGAGCTGATTCGCGGCGTCGACCGCGGCGGGCAGATGATGGTGGCGCGCCAGTTCGTGGATGCGCTCGATATCGGGCGTGAGTTGCGTCGGCCCGGCGCGCCATTCGATCGCAGCGATTCGGCGGGTCAGTTCGGCACGGGCGGTGATGATATCGTCGTTGCTCATGACGGCTATCTCCTCTTGCCCTTCTTATAGCGGCGCGGGCGTTACCGGGTGCTTAACCGCGCCGATGCTTGACTCCGCGCGCCACATGGGCCAAGCGCCCCAGCCTGACGCGGCGGAGGAGCCTTCGCCGCATTTTTCGTTTTCATTCGCTAGGAACTGGTCATGGCAAAGCCGACCACCGTCAAGATCAAGCTCGTCAGCACGGCCGACACCGGCTTCTTCTACGTCACCAAGAAGAACCCGCGCACCAAGACCGAGAAGCTGAGCTTCAACAAGTACGATCCCGTCGTGCGCAAGCACGTCGAGTTCAAGGAAGCCAAGATCAAGTGATCGAACGAATCGCGTAGCGACCGTTCGATCATCCCGGCGAAAGCCGGGATCCAGAACCGCCCGCGATCCGTTTGTTGCTTCCCGAAAGCCGCCGCGCGTTGCGCTGGCGGCTTTTCGTATGTCGCTTTGAATTGGCTCGGTCAGGTCAGCTCGGTCACCGCGGCCATGAACCGCGCCAGCGTGATCGGCTTCGACACATAGGCGTCGGCGCCCGCGGCGCGCAGCCGCTCCTCGTCCTCGCGCCCTGCATAAGCGGTGACCGCCATCACCGGAATGTGCTGCAACGCCGCGTCGGCCTTCAACTGCAGCAGCAGCTCGTACCCGGTGACGTGCGGCATCTGGATGTCCATGACGACCAGATCGGGCGCGAAGGCGCGCGCGCGCTCCACCGCCTCGCGTCCGTCGCGCACCGGCTCCACGACGAAGCCGTGCGCCCGCAACAGGTCGCTGAACAGCTTCAGATTGAGTTCGTTGTCCTCGACAACGAGCACCCTTTTTGCCACGCGACGACCACTCCCAACAGGGCGACGATAGATAATGGTGCGTAACGACACAAATGATGAAAATGCCGTGACGCGTGCGCTCGATGCCTTGACCTTTATCCTTAACGATCCGTTACGCGCCGGCCGCTTTCTCGACGTGACGGGGCTTACACCCGACAACCTGCGGGAATGTCTTACGGATCCATCGACGCTCGCCGCAGCGCTGACCTTCCTCGAGGCGCATGAGCCCGATCTGATCGCCTGCGCCGACTCGACCGGGCACAGCCCCGAAGCGCTGGTAGCGGCACGGCGGGTGCTGGAGCAGCCACGATGACCCGGCCGTTGCTGATCTCCGATTGCGACGAGGTGCTGCTGCACATGGTGCGCCATTTCGCCGACTGGCTGGGCGATGTGCACGAGGTCGATTTCACGATCGGCACCTGGGAACTGGCCAAGAGCATGAAGCGGCGCGGCAGCGAGGAGCCGATGACCCGCGAGGAGATGTTCGGCTATCTCGGCGGATTCTTCCCCGACGAAATGCATCGCCAGACGCTGGTGCCCGGCGCCGGTGAGGCCTTGGCGATGCTTGCCGAGCGCGCCGACATCGTGATCCTCACCAACCTCGAGGATCATTGCCGCACGCACCGCATCGACCAGCTCGCCGGCCACGGCATCGCGCACCGCGTCGAGTGCAACCAGGGCGGCAAGGGAGCGCCGGTCGCGCGGCTGGTCGCGGAATATGGCGACCCCGTCACGGTGTTCGTCGACGACCTGCCCCATCACCACGAATCGGTTGCGGAACATGCGCCGGGCGTGTGGCGGCTGCACATGGTGTCGGAGCCACAGCTCGCCCCCGGCGTCCCACCCTCCCCGCACGCGCATGCGCGGATCGACGACTGGGCGACCGCACAGGACTGGATCGCGGCGCGCTTCGACGCGGGCGTGCCGGCGGAGGCTTGACCGCGGCGGGGCGCAGGCGGCAAGCAACGCGGCATGACCGACCGCATCGATCGCGCTCTCGAAGAGCTGGGCCTCACGCTGCCGCAGGCGGCCGCCCCCGTCGCCGCTTATGTCCCCGTCGTCGAGGCGGGCGGGCTGCTCCACATCTCGGGCCAGTTGCCGTTCAAGGACGGCACGGTAGTGACCGGGCGGCTCGGCGACGACGTGTCGTTGGAAGACGGGCAGGATGCGGCGCAGCGCTGCGCGCTGATGCTGGTCGCACAGATCAAGGCGCATTGCGGCAATCTGGGCCGCGTGGCCCGCATCGTGAAGCTGGGCGTGTTCGTGAACTCGACCGCCGACTTCACCGACCAGCCCAAGGTCGCGAACGGCGCGTCGGAGCTGATGGTCAAGCTGTTCGGGGACGCGGGCAAGCACGCGCGCTCGGCGGTGGGCGTCGCGGTGCTGCCGCTGGGCGCGGCGGTCGAGATCGACGCGATCGTGGAAGTCGCCCCGGCCCTTTGATGGGGCGGGGCGCGACCCTATCTCGCGCGCGATGACTTCGCTTACCGCGCGCCTGGTGCCCGGCGTCTCCGCCATCCCCGCCGCGCAATGGGATTCGTGCGCCGGCACCGCCAACCCGTTCGTCGGGCACGCTTTCCTTTCGGCGCTGGAAGAATCGGGCAGCGTCGGGGGGCGCAGCGGCTGGCAACCGGTGCCGATCGTCGTCGACGGTGCGGACGGCGCACCGATCGCGATCGCGCCCGCCTATGCCAAGGGGCATAGCCAGGGCGAATATGTCTTCGACCACGGCTGGGCCGACGCGTGGGAGCGCGCCGGCGGCCGCTATTACCCCAAGCTGCAGGTCGCCGCGCCCTTCACCCCGGTTCCCGGCCCGCGCCTGCTGCTGCGCGACCCGGACGCCGCCGCGGCGCTGATCGGCGCGATCGAGGCGGTGGTCGCGCAGCACGACCTGTCCTCGGCGCACGCGACGTTCGTCACCCCCGAGCAACTGCCGCTGTTCGCCGCTGCGGGGTGGCTGGTGCGCGAGGGGACGCAGTTTCACTGGCAGAACGACGGCTATGCGACGTTCGAGGACTTCCTCGCCGCGCTCGCCAGCCGCAAGCGCAAGGCGATCCGCAAGGAGCGCGCCGCCGCGATCGAGGGGCTGACGATCCGCCACCTGACCGGCGCGGCGATCGGCGAACGCGAGTGGGACGCGTTCTGGCGCTTCTATCAGGACACCGGCAGCCGCAAATGGGGGCAGCCGTATCTGACGCGCAGCTTCTTCCCGCTGCTGGGAGAGGCATTGGGCGAGCGCGTGCTGCTGATCCTCGCCGAGCGCGACGGGGTGCCGATCGCGGGGGCGCTCAACCTGATCGGCGACGATGCGCTCTACGGTCGTTACTGGGGGGCGACCGAGGAGGTGCCGTTCCTCCACTTCGAGCTATGCTATTATCAGGCGATCGACGCCGCGATCGAACGCGGGCTGGCGCGGGTCGAGGCGGGGGCGCAGGGTGAGCACAAACTGGCGCGCGGCTATGCGCCGGTGTCGACCTGGTCGGCGCATTACATTCCGGATCCGAACTTCCGCCGTGCGGTGGCCGATTTTCTCGAACAGGAGCGTGTCGCAGTCGAGGGCGAGCAGGCGTTCCTGGGGGAGCTGACGCCATTCAGGCGGGGGTAGCTTCCGTCATCGCGAGCGTAGCAAAGCAATGACGGACTTACCGCGCCTGCTCGGCCCGCAACCGCTCCAGCCGCTCTTCCTCGCGCTCGCGTCGCTCGCGCAGCGCCTCCAGCCGCTCACGCCGCCGCTTGATCCGCTCGATCAGCCAGCGCGGCACACCCAGTTCCTCGTCGCTCGCCTCCGGCACGACCGCATCATGGTCGATGCGGAACAGCACCGAATTGCTGGTCGGCGAGCGCCAGATCGGCACCAGCCCGACCGTGAAGCGCGGATTGTAGACCGGCGGGCGGATCAGCCACACATAATCGAACGCCTCGCGCGGGAAGCGGGCGAGCGCGTAATTGGCCGGCCGCCACCATTCCGCCGGGCATTTCACCGAGGTCACGATCTGCGTCGGATCGTGCGCATAGGGGCCGGCAGCGGTGTAGCGCGACGTCAGCAGCTGCGCGCCGGCCATCGACCATTGGTCGTCGGTATACGCCAAGCGTCGCACCAGCGCGATCGCCGGCAGATGCTCCAGCCGCGACATCCGCCATGCATTGTGGCAATTGTGCCCGACGAAGCTGATCAGCCGCGCGCCGACCGGCACATGCGGCAGCGCCGCCAGTTCCTCGTCGTAATCGCGGTCGAATTCGAGATAGCTGATCGTCGTCCCCGCCAGCCGCACGACGAAGAACGCCAGACCCAGCGCTGCCAGCACGGCGGCATGGCGGAAGGTCGTCCCCGGCTTGGGCCGGATCGCGATCACCGCCACCGCGATCATATACGGTGCCATCCGCATGTCGGCATAGGCAGAGCCGAACACGATCCGCGGCAGCACGATATAGACCGCCAGCATGAACAGCGCCGACAGACCCAGGTGCCGCGAATAGCCGATCCGCGGATCGCGCAGCGCCTTGAACAGCACGAGATAGATCACCGCCATGCTGCCGATGTCGAACCACAGCCAGCGGTCGCGCAGCGCCATCACGATCCATGCGATCTTGGTGCGCCAGTAGAAGAAGTCGGCGGTTTGCCCGGTGACGTCCGCGCCCGATCGCCACGCGATCATCAGCAGCATCGGCAGCGCGAGCGGCGCGCAGCCGAGCCCGGCGCGGATCAGGCTTTCGAACCAATGCCCGCTGCCCGCGTCCTTGCGCCGGTCATGCTGGCGGATCAGCTCGCTGGAGAAGGCCAGCACGCCCAGCACGCCCCAGCCGAAGGTGTGCACCACCCACAGGATGCACGACAGCGGCACGAACACCGCGACGCGCAGCCAGATCCGCCCGAGCCGCGCCATCCGCAGCCACAAGGCGAACAGGCACAAGGCCAGCCCCATCGACAGCGCGAAGTTCACGAACCCGAACTGGACCGGATAGCCGTAGGCGAGCGGCAGCGCGAACAAGGCGGTCGCGGGAATGCGGCCATGCACCTCGCGCGCGATCCACAACAGCCCGGCGACGGTCAGCACCGGAATCGCGATCACGATCAGCTTGACCGCGGTTTCCAGCCCGACCAGCGGCGCGAGCGGCTCGATCAGCAGGTCGACGCCCAGATTGCCGATCAGCGCCCATTTGAAGGAATACCAGTCGGCCAGCCACGGGTGCGCCCCGCGGTCGAGCTGGACGCGGTACCGACCCATATGGCCGGGCAGGTCGACGATCGGCGGGATATCGGGCCACAGCAGCGGGATCGCCGCCGCCAGCACCGCCGCGATCACGAACCATCGCGTTTGCCACCAGTGAAGCCGGTCGTCGTGCATCGCCGGGCGTTAGCGGGCGGACCCGCCTTCCCGCAAGGGGTGGATGACACGCCACACCAGCGCGGGGCCACGCACCGGAACTGGACGCAGCCAGGCGAACCGCTCCCCGCGTTCGAGCCGCGCCCACAACCCGTCCGGCGCGCGGTCGCGATAGGCGATCATCTCCTGCATCCCGGGACAGACCGCGAGATAGTCGGAACGGGTCGCGAGGATCGCCGCCTGCGCTTGTCCGGGCGGGGCGAGGAAGCCGGTGATGACGCGCGCCATCGCCGCGGCGTTGCGGTGATAGCCCCCCGCGACCGCGCGATGCGGGGTGTCGAGCAACAAGGCCGGGGTAAGGTCGATCGGCGCGAACACAATACCGGGCGGCAGCGTGCCGAGCACGCGCATGTCGCCGGTGCTGGTGCACGACGGTCGATGGCTGAGCTGCGTCTTCGGCGCTGCGCCGCGCGGCACGGCATGGAGCGCGGTCGCGGCGAGCGTGCCGGGGGCCGCCAGCGCCAGCGTGGCGAGCGTCGCCACCACCCGCGGCACCGGCCTCGAGAGGCTCCGCGCCTTGGCAAGCAGCCGGGCAAGCCATACCGCGGCGGCGGGCGCGGCAAGTGCATTGGCGGTGGCGCCGGCGCGGCTGACCGCGACCGCGATCAGCGTCGCGGCAAGCAGCAACAAGGCAAACATCGCCCAGCGCTGGCGCGCGTCGCCCGTGGCGCTCCGCCAGCCGAGCGCCGCACCGATTAGTCCGGCAAGCGGCAAGGCGAGCGTCGCCGCCGCCCATACCGGCTCCTGCTCCCAGGCGGGGCGCCCTTCGAGCACCGACAGATACCAGACCTGATAGACGAGCGGCGGCAAGGTCGCGAACGGTCCCGCGAGGCAGCCCGGCGCGAGCGTCAGCACCGTCGCCCCCGCGGCCAACCCCGCGATGCCGAGCGCGACGAGGCGCGCGATCAGGCCGAACCGCGCGACCGCCACCGCTACGACCACGCCAGCCGCCGCGACACCCAGCACCGCCAGCCACGCGGGGGCGAGCGCGTCACACGCCGGCTGCCAGAAGCCGGGCCCGCGCGTCGCCGCCTGAAGTAACGTCGCCCCGCCGGCGAGCGTCAGCATCAACGTGCGCAGCATCGCGCCGCGTTGTGGCTGGACGACCCACGCGAGCGCCGCCACCCCACAGAGCGCCGCAGCGATCGGCAATCCCTCCAGCGAAATCGTGAGCAACGTGGCGAGCGCCGCGCCAGTGAGCAGGCCGCTCTGCACGCCCGGCCGCGCGATCAGCGCGCGGGCTGCGAGCAGCGCGAACACGATCTGCCAGCCGTGATGATCGATCCGCAGCGGCGACAGCTGGAAGGTGAGCGGGATCGTCAGCCCCGCCATCAGCATCGCCGGGATCACCAGCGCGTCACCGCCCAGCCGTCGTGCGAGCGACGCGATCAGCGCCAGCGCCGCGAGCAAGGTCAGCAGCGGCACCACGACGACCGCGACATGCTCGGCAAGCGCGGCTCCAAGCACCGGGCGCAACCCCACGATCATGGCGGCAAGCGGCACGTCAACCAGTCGCGACCAGTGCATCGGGAAATTGCCGCCGTTCAGGCGATGCTGCGCGACATCGAACCAGCTTTGCCCGGCCAGCCAGTCGCGCACTTCGAGCAGCCGCATCGAATCGTCGGCGTCCGGCAGCGCGCGCGCCATGATCGCGCTCCACCCGGCGACCAGCAGCACCAGAGACGCCAGCGCCCAGCCGCCGAGCACGACGGCGGCATGACGACGATCGGGGGCCAGGTTACGCCGCCTTCAGCGCGGTCGGCACCTGCCGCAAGCTGCCGAGCGCCGCGGCTTCGCCCTCCCGATCGCCTTCGTTGCCGCTCTCGTGATATTCGGCGTCCTCGTTGACCGCCCAGAGGTCGTAGACGCGCGCGCCGGCCTGGATGTTGCGGACCGTCAGCATCGCGGTCATCATCGCATGATCCTGATTGTTGTAGCGGTGCATCCCGTTGCGCCCGACGCAATGCAGCGTCGCGTAGCGGCCCTCAATCTCGCGGCGGAGCATGTCGACGTTCTGTGCATAATCCTCGTCATAGACGGGATAGGCCTTTTCCTGCCGCACAACCACGCCGCCGGTCACCTGCGCCGGATCGCACAGGCCGAGCGTCGCCATCTCGGCGGTGGCGAGCGCGATCAGTTGCTGGTCGCTCGACGTCCACAGCCCGTCGCCCTCGAAGCAGAAATATTCGAGCCCGACGCAGGCGATCGCGGGGTCGGGCACCATCTCGGGCGACCACGAACGGAAGTTCTGGATGCGGCCGACCTTCACCTTCGGATCGTGGATGTAGATCCAATTGTCCGGGAACAGCTCAGGCGAGCGGATCATCAGCGCGACCGTCAGGAAGTCGCGGTACTTGAGGTTCGACGCCTCGGGCAGCGACGCGGGCAGCGGATGGATGCGGCTCGCCAGCTCGCGCATCGGCGCGGAGGAAATGACATGCGCGGCGTTGAGCGCGACCAGACCGTCCGCACCGTTGGCGGTGACCGTCCAGCGCCCGGTCGCCTCGCTCAACCGCAACTGGTGGAGCGCATGGCCCATCAGCACCTGCCCGCCGCGCTCGACGATCCGGTCGCGCGCGGCATCCCACATCATCCCCGGCCCGAGCCGCGGATAGCGGAAATTCTCGAGCAGCGTCTTGGCCTGACCGACGCCGTCGTTCGGCCGGCGATTGAGCCCCAGCGAGCGCTTCATCCCGTCGACCACCGCGCCCCACAGCGATAGGCCCTTGATCCGCTGCGCCGCCCAATCCGCGCTCATCTTGTCGCACGGCATCCCCCACACCTTCTCGGTGTAGGTCTTGAAGAAGATCGAATAGAGCTTTCGCCCGAAGGCGTTGACCGTCCAGTCCTCGAAGCTCTTCACATCGCGCTTCGGGAGCAGCTTGGCCTTAGCGAAGCTCGCCATGCACAGCGCCGACCGCACCACGCCGAGGTTGCCGAGCGCCTCGAACGCGCGCAGCGGATAGCTGTAGAACTTGCCCTCGTAATAGATGCGGCTCATCCGCGGGCGTTCGATGAAATCGTCGGGCAGCAGCTCGTTCCAGAGGCCGACGACCTCCTTCGAGCGCGAGAAGAAGCGGTGTCCGCCGATGTCGAAGCGGAAGCCTTCATGTTCGACGGTGCGGCTGATCCCGCCGACGTAGCGCGCGTCTTTCTCGAGAATCGCGACCGAATAGCCGGCCTTGGACAGCAGATAGCCGGCGGTCAGCCCTGCGGGCCCCGCGCCGATGATCGCTACGTCGACCGTAGTGCCTGACTTCGCCATCCCGCCCGCTTCCGCCTTTTCGTGGATGGAGACGCAATGAAGGAAACTGGTTGAAGCGGAGTTAACGCGCCGACGGTGGCACTGCCCGACGCTCCTGTTCTATAGCCCGCCGGATGCGTGCCCTTCTTCCCCCCGTGCTGGCCCTCGCGGCCGCGGTCTCGATCACGCTGCCCGTGGCGGCGGCCGCGCAAAGCACCACCTTCGATCTGGCCGGCCCTTCGCTGACGATGCGGGTGACGCGCGGCAACGTGACGCTGCCCGCCGGGCAGGTGCCGGGCATCCGCGCGGGCGACAAGCTGGAGGTGCGCGCCGACCTGCCCGCCGACCAGTCCGCGCGTTACGTGCTGGTCGTCGCCTTCCTGCGCGGCGCGACCAATCCGCCACCCAAGGACTGGTTCTTCAAGGCCGAGACGTGGGACAAGAATCCGAAGAAGTCGGGGCTGACCATCACCGTTCCCGAAGGGGCGGGACAGGCGATTGCGTTCATGGCGCCCGAAACCGGCGGCGGCTACAATGCGCTGGTGAAGGCGGTGCGCGGGCGGCCGGGCGTGTTCGTGCGCGCCGCGCAGGACTTGTTCCAGGCCTCGCTCGACCGCGCGCGGCTGGAGACCTTCGTGAACGGCGTTGCGCGCGTCGAGGAAAGCGCGCCCGAGCGGCTGGTGCCGGTATCGACCGCGCTCGCCGGCACGCTGGCGATCAAGCTCAATGCCGACTGCCTGTCGCGCGCGCGCTCGTTGCAGGCGTCGTGCCTGACGCAGAACCGTGACGGCATGGTGCTCCAGACCGGCGGCGGCACGACGCTGGCCGAGGTGCTGGGCGGCACGACGACGCAATTCGCCTACAGCCTCGCCGCCACCAAGGAGGGCGGTGCCGGCATTTACAGCCCGTACATCTCGCTCGCGCGCGATTTCGCGCGGCTGTTCGGCGTGTTCCGCAGCGCGAGCTACCAGTACGCTCCGGCGCTGGCGGTCGGCTCGGGCGAGCGGCTGCGGTTGCAGCTCAACAGTCCGCCGTCGTTCCAGAATCCGCAGACCGTGCTGGTCGCGCCACTGCCCCCGATCGGCAATGCCGCGCCGCCGCCGCTGCGTGCCGCCGCCAAGGACGCGGTGTGCCTCGCGCAGCCGGGGCTCGTGCTGCGGCTCAACGACGCGCCGTTGCTGTTCGCGACCGATTTCGCGCGCGACCTGCGGCTGAAGCTGGGGTTGCAGGACGGGCGCAGCGTCGAATTGCCGGTGACCGCGGATGCCGAACGCGGCGGGCTGGTCGTCGCCGATGCACAGAAGGTGGGCCAGACCGGGATCAGCGATGCGGCATTGGTCGGACGTTGGGGCTTCGACGCCTTCACCGGTCCGCGCTTCGTGGTCCAGAACGGCGCACCGACCGCGTGGCAGCCCAAGCCCGATGACGCGGTGGTAATCGGCCGCGACGCGCCGCTGACCTTGCAGGGCGGCGCATCCTCCTGCGTCGAGCAGGTCGCGCTGCGCGATCGCGGCGGCGCGACCCGGCCGGTCGAGTGGAAGGCGAGCGCACCCGACGAGATCACCGCGACGCTGCCGCTCGCGCGCACCCGCCCGGGCGACCTGACATTGCTGGTCGCGCAATATGGCGGGGCGCAACCCGCGCAGTTGACGCTGAAGGGGCAGACCGAGGCGAGTCGGCTGGAGGGCTTCACGCTCTACACCGGCGACCGGGAAGGCCGGCTGGTCGGCGCGCGGCTCGATCAGGTCGCGAAGCTGGAGGTCGCCGGTGTGACGTTCGGGTCGGGCGCGCTGACCCGCGATCCCGGCGGCGGCGACCGGCTGGCGCTGACCACCGACGCCAATACCGAGACGCTGGCGCAGGGCGCGAGCGAGGCGAAGGTGACGCTCAAGGACGGACGCACCACGACGGTGCGCGCGACGATCACCCCGCCGCGCCCGCGGCTGGAGCTGGTCGGTGCCCATGTCGACGCCCCGGCCGCAGCGGCGAAGGTGCCGCTGACGCTCCCCGCCGGGCTGCTCGCGCCCGACGCGACGCTGACCTTCTCGGTCCGCGCGATCGGCACACGGCTGACCAACGACGACGCGATCGAGGTTGCGACCGCCGACGACGATGCGACGACGAAGCTGACCGTCGCGTCGGGCAAGCTGCAATCGCTGGGCGGCGACGTCGCGGTCGGTACGTTCGCGCCGCGGCAGGCGCTCGGCGCGGCGGCGGTCGGCGCGCTCAAGATGCGGCTGGTGCAGGGCGAGACACTCGGCGAATGGCAGCCGCTGGCGCGCGTCGTCCGCCTGCCCGCACTGACGAAGGTCGCGTGCACCGACAAGGCGTGCACGATCGAGGGCGACGACCTGTTCCTGATCGCCGGCGTCGCCGCGACACCGGACGGCGCCAATGCGCAGCCGGTGCCGGTCGGCTTCGTCGGCACGTCCTTGTCGGTGCCGCGCCCCGCCGGCGACGCGCTGTACCTGAAACTCCACGACGCGCCCGAGGATGCGGTGAAGATCGCGATCGCGCCGGGGCGGAAGGAGTAGCACCCGCCACCCCCTCCGCGCTCCGCGCTCCGCGCTCCGCCTTTGAAAGATAGCCCCTTCCCCTTCAGGGGAGGGGTTGGGGTGGGGCCTGTCCGCGGGCGATGTCGCTCTTCTGGACAGGCCCCACTCCCAGCCCCCCCCTGAAGGGAAGGGGAGCAAGGCTAATCGATTTCAGCTCTAGAACGTGACGCCGATGCCGCCGCTGACGGTTTCGCCGCTGTCCTTGCCGGTGAAGGCGCCGGCGCGGTTCTCGGTGTTCCAGTGGATCAGGTTAAATTGCATGCGGATGATGCTGTCGAGATACCAGTTCACCCCGGCGGTCACCGCCGAGCCCTTGCCTGCGGTCGGCACGCCCGAGAAATCGAGGTTCTCGTAGCGGGTGAGCAACTCGATCGCGCCCGGGCCACCGTCGAATACCGGGCGCAGCACGCGCGGCTGCGCGAAGGTGCCCAGCCGCGGATTGTACGGCGGCAGATCGCCGGTCAGGAACCAGCCACCCGACACGCTCCACGCCTTGGTGACCAGATCGTCGCGCCCGCCGGTCAGCCGCGCATGACGCTCGCCGGCCTCGCCCATCACCCACATCGGGCCGGCATAGCCGCCGACTTCCGCACCATAGCCGGTGGTGCCGGTGCCGCCGGTCAGCGTGCCGGTCGACACGCGCAACAGGCTGTTGAAGCGCCCGCCGATCACGGTGTTGCGGGTCAGCGTGCCCGGGCCGTTCGCCAGCTTCTCGTCGAAGCCCCACAGGCCGAGGTGAACGATCGAGCGATCGGTCTTCAGCGGGTTCCAGTGCGCGCGCGCCAGCACCGTGCGGCTGTCCGACACCGCCTGGCTGGCGTCGACATTGTCGCCGCTCAGCGTGATCGAGGCGTGGCCGCTCTTCCAGAAAATGCGCGGCATCAGTGCGATGCCGTAGAAGCCGCGCTGCGGGATGATCGAGGTGGCGACGACGTTGCGCTCCAGGAACGGCGGCGCATCCGACCCGCTCGACCCTTCGAAGCTGCGGTCGTTGAACATGTTGCCGAAGCGGACATCATAGGAAAGCTGCCCGACGTCGTTGCGCCAGCCGACGAACATCGTGCCGACGTCCGACACGTTGTCGGCGAAGTCGTTCTCGAACTGGTAGAAGAAGTGCGTACCGATCGCGCCCTCGATGCCGATGCGCAGCGCGCGCGCGCCGGTGGTCGTGATGTTGCGCGCGTCATATTTCGATCCGAACGTCGAGCTGACGTGGTTGATGATGCGGCCGCGCATCTTGAACGTGTACTTGCCGTCCGCCGAGTGGAAGATCGGCAGGCCACCGCGCCATTCGGTGGTGACACCCGACGGGTTCATCGCCGCGGCGCGCGCCTGCGCCACCGTCTGCTCGGCAGGGCTCGGCGGGATGATCTGCGGCGCGAACGACACCGTCTCGCTATCGTTGCCGACCGTCGAGGAGGCCGATGCGACCCGTTGCGGCGCGGTCGTCGGCGTAGCGGCAGCCGTCACCGGCGCGGCGGCGGGGGCCTTGTTCTCGACCGCTTCCAGCCGCGCGCGCAACGCCGCGATCTCGCTGGCCTGGGCGCGGAGCAGCGCGAGGATTTCGGCCTGATCGCCTTGCGTGTTCTTGGCGAGCGCCGGGGTAGCAAGCAGCAGGGCAGAAACAGAGGCGCCCGCGCAGAGAAGACGTTTCATAGACCAAGCCTGTTAGGGCGAAGCACCGGATGGCATCGCGGCGTCAACCGGCACGCGGCATCGATCCGGGAAGGCGATCTCCAGCGCCCTGCCCATCGTTGCAACGACCGATTTTCGACCGGCGACCCCCCGAGGCTCCATCGAATTTCTGGAGTGGTCGGTATAAGAAAGCGAGGTTAATTAGTGACTAAGCGGAAACTGCCGGCAACAATGCGGCATTGTTGACGATGCGCGGAGGTGCGTGAGAAGCCTTTTCGACACGTCGGTGAGAGGACCTGCAACGCGCCGCTGGGCGTCTTCTGGCACGCCGGCATGTTAGGCAGTCAGTCCCCGGTCACACGCCCATCGTCGTCCTTGAGTTTCGACGCGACACGCTGTGCCCGCACCTCATCGATGAGGTCTATGAGTTCGTGGATCAGATAAATGCCCTGCATCGTCTTGGGGTCATTCTCGTCCTCGGCTTCGAGAAAGATCGCTTTCATGCGCGCCACGATATCGGTTGCCTTAGCGTAACGATCTTCACCGATCTTGTCGCAGACCCTGCCAAAACCTTCAATGAGCGCATAGAATTCGGTATCGATATTCTGACCCGGAAAATATCCCGTTTCGTCCTGAAATTTTGGCGCCTCCCCTATCATCGGAACGACAAAATCCATGAGCTCGCTTAAGCTTTCAGGTATATATGGCTTATAATTGGTCACTTACCCGCCTCCGGTCTATTGATAATGTAGCTACTTCCACGCCCCAGCTGGCGGGGCCTGATAATAACAACAAGCTGCGGCCGAAAATCGGCGTTGAAAAATCCCCGCACCTGAGGCGTTTTGACTGATTTTGGTGAGAGCGTTACGTCGAAGGCGGCGTCTCCTACCCTGGCATCCGGGATCCTGTAAGAGGCTTCTCGCTTTGAAGAGTCATATTCTCGACGATTAACTCACACTTGAGCAACATGCTCCTTTACCTGATAAACTTCATAGGTCGTCCGAAAATTCTTCCGAACCCAATTATCTACGTAACTACCGATGGCCTGACCTTTTGAGAGATGCTTTCTAAAGGCCCCTGCCTCGTAAAGCTTAAGCGCCTTACTGTAAGCTTGATCTGTTAGATTCTGCATGACACGGACCGTCTCGACTTGCATCGGCCGCAAATCACGTTTAACCCTGGCGAAAGTTGCAGCGCGCTGCATGCGCAAATCATTCAGTTGATTCTTCTGCCCTTCCCATGTCGTTGGAAATCCAAGCGACTGAAACGTCCAATGGGGATCGAGCGCCTTAATCTGCGAAATGAGATACGCGCTTCGCTCCTGCGTCGTCTTAACCATGTCCTCGTTCGCCGGCGCCGTAAAACCAAACACATTATCCAGCAGCGAGATGACGGCGCCCTCGGGTGCGTCGCGCAGACCGGGAAAGGTCTGCTCGAGCGTCATCGGATCTTCAAAAGCGCGGCTATTGCTACGAAGCGGTTCTCGCGAAGGTTCGAATTGGGTTTGCTGCAGAGCTCCGTCGTCGCGACCCGGACGATAGACCGCATCGATAATCGCTGCCTGATCTTTAGCCTCCGCCGATTGATCGAACGAAGCGTTCCGCCACTCGCTCTGTGAGAGCTGCCGCGACCCCGATGCCGCACGGCGACGCGATGACGCGCTCCGTTCCGGGGACGCGACCCCGCCCGGGCCCGAGGTGAACTGGCCATTTCGTGGATCGTGATACGGATTGAATTTCAGCTCGATACCGTCAGCGGTTCGCGTCGGACGCCGCCCCGTTCGAAGCCACACTGAAAAGTTGCGCCGTTGATCGATACTAGTGACGAGATTGTTCATGCTTCGCCCCCACGTTTCAGTGGGAACATATAAAGAACATGGTAGGAATAGTCAATAAAAGGCCGACTCTCCGTGTCGAAGAGCCGGCCGCAATACTGATTAAGCAGTATAGTCGTGAGATTCAAACGCCCTACCGATCGCGCCGCCCCAGCAAGCGCAGCCGCAGCGCGTTGAGCTTGATGAAGCCCGCCGCGTCGCGCTGGTCGTATGCGCCCTGATCGTCCTCGAACGTCACGACCTTTTCCGAGTACAGCGAGTTCGGCGACTTGCGCCCGGTCACATGGGCCGCGCCCTTGTAGAGCTTAAGCCGGACGGTCCCCGCCACCTTCTCCTGCGAATGGTCGACCGCGGCCTGCAGCATCTCGCGCTCGGGGGAGAACCAGAAGCCGTTATAGACCAGCTCGGCATAACGCGGCGCGAGTTCGTCCTTCAGGTGCGCGGCGCCGCGGTCGAGCGTCAATTGCTCGATCGCGCGGTGGGCGAGCGCATAGATCGTCCCGCCGGGCGTCTCGTACATGCCGCGGCTCTTCATGCCGACGAAGCGGTTCTCGACCAGATCGAGCCGGCCGATGCCATGCTTGCGCCCCAGTTCGTTGAGCTTGGCGAGCAGCGCGGCGGGCGAGAGCGCCTCGCCGTTTACCGCAACGCCGTCGCCACGCTCGAAATCGATCGTGATCGTCTCCGGCTGGTCGGGCGCATCCTCCGGGTTGACGGTGCGCGAGAAGACATATTCGGGCACCTCGTCCCACGGATCCTCGAGCACCTTACCCTCCGAAGAGGTGTGGAGCAGGTTCGCGTCGGTCGAGAACGGCGCCTCGCCACGCTTGTCCTTGCTGACCGGGATCTGGTGCGATTCGGCGAATTCAATCAGCCGGGTGCGGCTGGTCAGGTCCCACTCGCGCCACGGCGCGATCACCTTGATGTCAGGGTTGAGCGCATAATAGCCGAGCTCGAAACGCACCTGATCGTTGCCCTTGCCGGTCGCGCCGTGGCTGACCGCATCGGCGTTCACCAGCTTGGCGATCTCGATCTGGCGCTTGGCGATCAGCGGCCGCGCGATCGAGGTGCCGAGCAGATACAGCCCCTCGTACAGCGCATTGGCGCGCATCATCGGGAAGACGTAGTCCTTGACGAACTCCTCGCGCAGATCGTCGATGAAGATATGCTCGCGCTTGATCCCCATCAGCTCGGCCTTGGCGCGCGCCGGCTCCAGCTCCTCGCCCTGCCCCAGATCGGCGGTGAAGGTGACGACCTCGCAGCCATATTCGGTCTGCAGCCATTTCAGGATCACGCTGGTGTCCAGCCCTCCCGAGTAAGCAAGTACGACGCGCTTGATCTGATCGGTCATGGGCAAGGCTCCTTCTTGCGCGCGCCGCTACGCGCTCGCGCGCGGGAGGGCAACCGTCTTGCCGACCCGCCGCGCGCCGTTCAGCGCGGGTAAAAGCGCGATGCGACAGGCGGGCGAGATGAAGCATCATGTCACCCTTGCCGCCGCGCTCGTCGCCCTGTTGTCGCTGCCGGCGCTGACCGTCACCGCGCTGGGTCAGGAAACGCGCGCCTCCGCCACCGCCAAGCTCGACAAGGAATTCGCCGCGTCCGACACGAACAAGGACGGCTTCCTCTCGCCTGCCGAGATCGAAGCGCGGATGGGGAAGATGAAGGTCGGCGCGGGCAAGACGCTCGACGCTACCCATGCGAAGCGCGTCGCGGCGCTGTTCCTCGCGCGCGCCGACACCAACAAGGACGGCAAGGTCAGCAAGGCCGAGTCGAATGCGCTGATGGGCGCGGTGTTCAACGCCTATGACAAAAACGGCGACGGCAAGGTCGACGGCGCGGAGGCCGCCCGTGCGAGGGCGGCGGCGAAGGGTGCGGTGCAGGCTAAGGCGGGGCCGAAGCGGTAAGACTCTCCGTCCGTCATTCCCGCGCAGGCGGGAATCCAGAACCTCTGACGCCTGTGGCTCTCACGGCGACCTGCGCGTCTGGATCCCCGCCTGCGCGGGGATGACAGAAGAGATGAGGGTGGCGGTCACCCCTCCCGCAACCGCCGCTCTTCCTCGACCATGTAATCGCGCGTCAGCGGCAGGGTCAGGCGGTCGCGGCTGAACTGGATCTGGTAATTGACCAGCGGCCCGTTGGTGAACGACACGATCGCGCCGGCCAGATAATAGGTCCACATCCGGTAAAAGCGCTCATCATACAGCGCGACGATCTGGTCGTGCGCCGCCACCGTCCGCTGGTACCAGTCGCGCAGCGTCATCGCATAATGCATCCGCAGCACCTCGATATCGGTGACGAACCAGCGGATATATTCGTTGGCCTTCAATACCTCCGACAGCGCCGGGATATAGCCGCCGGGAAAGATGTACTTGTCGGTGAACGTGTCGGTGAAGTTCGGCCCGTCGCCGCGCCCGATCGTGTGGAGCAGCATCACGCCGTCGGGCGTCAGCAGGTCGCGGCATTTGTTGAGATAGGTGCGGAAATTGCGCACCCCGACATGCTCGAACATGCCGACCGAGACGATCCGGTCGAACGGCCCCTCCAGCGCGCGATAGTCGATCAGCTCGAAGCGCACCTTGTCGGCGACTCCGGCCTCCTCGGCGCGGCGCTTCGCGACCTTCAGCTGCTCTTCCGACAGCGTGATCCCCAGCACCTCGGCACCGGTCTTGGCGTGGATATACAGCGCCATCCCGCCCCAGCCGCACCCGATGTCGAGCACGCGCATCCCCGGCTGGATGGCGAGCTTGGCGACGATATGCGCCTTCTTGTCGGCCTGCGCCTGCTCCAGCGTGTTGGCCGGATTGGTATAATAAGCGCAGCTATATTGCTTATCGACGTCGAGGAAGAGGTCGTACAGCCGGTCCGACAGGTCATAATGGTGGGCGACGTTGCGCTTCGACTGGAGCGCCTTGTTCGCGGTCAGGAAGCGATGGCGGATCTGCCCGCCGAGTCGGCGCAACGGGCTGGCGGCGAGCTTGTTGCTGCCATTCTCCCAGCGGCTGTTGCTGGTGGCGAGCATCAGCAGGTCGAGGATGTCGCCTTCCTCGACGATCAGCCGCCCGTCCATGAACGCCTCGGCGACGCCCAGCGCGGGATCGGCGGCGATCTCGCGATACACCTTGGTGTCGGTGATGCGGAACGACACCGGTTTCAGCGCCGGATCGTCCTGCCCGAACGTCGAAACCGATCCGTCGGGCTTGGTGAGGGTAAGTCGACCGCGCTGGATCGCACGGCGGAGGAAAACGTCGATCAATGCCATAAGCGCCTGCTAAACCCTGCCTTGGGCGGTGCGCAACCGGCGAGGCATTGCGCCGGGTTGCCGCGCCTTCTAGGCAGCGGCCCATGCGCTACGTCAGCACCCGCGGGAACGCGCCCGCGCTCGACTTCGCGGGCGTCACGCTCGCCGGCCTCGCCTCCGATGGCGGGCTATACGTGCCTGAACACTGGCCGACGCTGTCGCCCGACGAGATTGGCGCGCTCAAGGGCCTGTCCTATGTCGACACGGCGGTGGTGGTGATGGCCCCATTCGTCGAGGGCACGCTGACCCGCGAGCAGCTGCGCGGGCTGTGCGCGGCGGCATATGGCGCGTTCAGTCACGACGCGGTGACGCCGCTGGTGCAGATCGACCACGACCAGTGGTTGCTGGAGCTGTTCCACGGCCCGACGCTGGCGTTCAAGGACGTCGCGCTGCAATTGCTCGGCCATCTGTTCGAGCGGTTCCTGAAAGGCACCGACCAGCATCTGACGATCGTCGGCGCGACCAGCGGCGACACCGGGTCGGCGGCGATCGACGCGGTGGCGGGACGCGAGGGCGTCGACATCTTCATGCTCCACCCCGAAGGCCGGGTGAGCGAGGTGCAGCGCCGCCAGATGACCACGGTCGGCGCGACCAACGTCCACAATATCGCGATCCGCGGCGACTTCGACACCGCGCAGGCGCTGGTGAAGGCGATGTTCAACGACACGTCCTTCGCGGGCCGCTATCGCCTGTCGGCGGTCAATTCGATCAACTGGGCGCGGTTGATGGCGCAGGTGGTCTATTATTTCTACGCCGCGGTCCGACTCGGCGCGCCGGCGAAGCCGGTGGCGTTCAGCGTCCCGACCGGCAATTTCGGCGACGTCTTCGCAGGGTATGTCGCGGCGAAGATGGGGCTGCCGGTCGCGAAGCTGGTGGTGGCGACCAACGTCAACGACATCCTCGCGCGCGCGCTGAGCAACGGCGATTATTCGAGCCGCACGGTCGTCCCCACCCCGACGCCGTCGATGGACATCCAGGTATCGAGCAATTTCGAGCGGTTGCTGTTCGACCTCGGCGGGCGCGACGGCGCGGCGCTGGCCGAGCAGATGCGCAGCTTCGAGGGTGCGCGCAGCATCCGCCTGACCAACGCGCAGACGCAAGGCGCGGCCCCGCTGTTCGTCGGCGAGCGCGTCGATACCGACGAGATGGCGCTGGCGATGCGCCACGCGCACGAGCGTGCCGGCCAAATCGTCGACCCGCATACCGCGATCGCGCTGGCCGCCGCGCGACGTCATGCCGCCGAGGGCGTGCCGATGGTGACGCTGGCGACCGCGCATCCCGCGAAGTTCGGCGACGCGGTGGAGCGCGCCACCGGTGTCCGTCCGCCCTTGCCGTCGCGCGTTGGCGACCTGTTCGAGCGCGAGGAACGCTTCGTGACGCTCGACGCCACCTATGAAGCGGTCAGCGGCTATGTGGCGCAGCACGCGGTGCCGCGCGGCTGATGGACCTGTCGACTCTCATCGGCGAGCCGTGGGCGGATTACGGGCTGGTCGACTCGGGCCACGGCCGCAAGCTCGAACGCTACGGGCGTTTCCGCTTCATCCGCCCCGAGCCGCAGGCGCTGTGGGCACCCGCCAAACCCGACTGGCGCGCGCAGGCGGAATTCGTGCCGGGCAGCGACGAGGACGGTGGCGGGCAATGGCATTTCGCCGAGCCGGTGCCGCGCGACGGCTGGCCGCTGGCGTGGAGCGAGGGTGACGCGCGCGTCCGCTTTACCGCGCAGACCACCCCCTTCCGCCATCTCGGCTTCTTCCCCGACATGGCGCCGGTCTGGTCGTGGATGCGCGGCCGGATCGCCGGCATGGCCGAGCCGGAATGCCTGAACCTGTTCGGCTACACCGGGGTCGGCACGCTGGCGCTGTCGGCGGTCGGCGCGAAGATGGTGCATGTCGATGCGTCGAAGAAGTCGGTCGAGGCGGCGCGCGGCAATGCGGCGCTCTCCGGGCTGGCCGACGCGCCGGTGCGCTGGATCATCGACGACGCCGCCAAGTTCGTCGCGCGCGAGGTGCGGCGCGGGCGGCGCTATGACGGCATCCTGCTCGATCCGCCCAAATACGGTCGCGGACCGGACGGCGAGGTGTGGCGGCTGGAAGAGCATCTGCCCGCGCTGATCGCGGATTGCCGGCGGTTGCTCGATGCCGATTCGCGTTACCTGTTCCTGACCGTCTATGCGGTGCGGATGTCGGCGCTGGCGATCGGCGAGATGCTGCGACAGGCCTTCGCGGACCTGCCCGGCACGGTCGAGGCGGGTGAGCTGGCGGTGCGCGAGGAAGCACGCGGGCTGGCGTTGCCGACCGCGATCTGGGCACGCTGGTCGCGGTAGAATTGTTCACGCGGAGGCGCGGAGACGCGGAGGGGTTTCGTTCCGGGGGACGCTCGCGGCCTGGCAACGTCTTGGTTCGCGCAGAGCACACAGAGGACGCGGAGAGACGATGCCCGCGGTGACGGTCCGCGGCAGCAACAACTGTCGCTATAAAGGGCGCAAGAGCCTGCCTGCGGCGCGACCCCACTGCGCCCTCTGCGTGCTCTGCGCGAACCGATATTCCAGAGTCCCGACCGGAAACTCCGTGCCTCCGCGCCTCCGCGTGAACCTACTCCATCCCCGCCCGCATCGCCGCGCCCGCGACGACCGGCGCCCCCGCCACCAGCACCAGACTGACCGCCGCCAACAGCTTCAACCCGCTCGCCCCACCCTCGATCGCCCCCGCGCCGAAGATCAGCAGCGGCACCGCGAGCGGCAGCATCACCAGCCCCGCGACCGCCCCCGCCCCGCGTAACCCCGCGACCAGCGCCCCGGTCGCGACCGCCAGCGCGGCGAGCCCCGGCGTCCCGAGCAAAAGACCGGCCTCCACCAGCAGCAGCCGCTCCGCCGACAGATCGAGCAACCCCGCCGCGATCACCGCCGCCAGCATCAGCGGCGGCGCAAACGCGCACCAATGCGCCGCGATCTTCACCGCCGCGACCATCGCCGGCGACACGCCGCGCACGGCCAGTTGATCGAGCACGCCCGCCTCAAGATCGGGCTGCACCAGCCGCTCGACCGGCAACAGTGCGGCGAGCAGCGCCGCCGCCCAGATCACCCCGCCGCCGACGCGCGCCAGCAACGCCGCGTCCGGCCCGATCGCGAACGGGAACAGCACCGCGACAAGCAGGAAGAACGCGATCACCAATGTCGCGCCGCCCCCGGCATAGCCGCGGCGCACGTCGCGCCAGAACAGCGCGATCACAGCGCCACCGTCGCGGCATCGGGCACCGCCAGCGGCTGGTGCGTGGTGACCACCACCGCGCCGCCGCCCCCGCGATGCCCGTCGATCAATCCTTCGAGTTGGGCGACCGACGCCGCGTCGAGCCCGCTGGCCGGTTCGTCCAGCAACCAGATGTCCGCGCCGCTCGCCACCACGCGCGCCAGCGCCGCGCGGCGGCGTTGCCCGGTCGACAGCAGCCGCACCGGCACGTCGGCGATCTCGCCCAGTTCCACCGCCGCCAGCGCGGCGGCGACGCGCAGGTCGGCGGACGCACCGCCGTCAAGCGCCGCCCAGAAACGCAGCGCATCGACCAGCCGCCGCTCGGGGTCGAGCGCCGCCGCCTCTCCCAGCCATGCGACGTTGCCATCGCGCGTGACGGTGCCGGCGGCGGGGGCGAGCAGGCCGGCGAGGACGCGAAGCAGGCTCGACTTGCCCGCCCCGTTGGCGCCGCTCACCAGCAGAGCCCCGCCGCGCGCGACATGGATGTCCAGCCCGTCCACCAGCACGCGTCCGCCGCGCGCGACGGTCAGCGCCTGCGCGACCAGCAGGCTCAATCCGCCACCGCGTCTTCCAGCGCGTGCATGTCGTCGTCGGACAGGCCGAAATGATGTCCGATCTCGTGGATCGTGACATGCGCGACCAGATCGTCGAGCCGCACGCCGGTTTCGCACCATTCGGCGAGGATCGCCTGCCGGTACAAATGGATGCGATCGGGCAGCGCCCCGCTGTAGAACGCGCTTTTCTCGCCGATCGGTCGACCATGGTACAGGCCGGTCAGCTCGAGCGGATGCTCCAGTTCGAGGGCGGCAAGCGTCTCCACATCCGCCTCTTCCTCGACCAGCAACACCACATCGCCCAGATGCGCGCGAAATTCGGCGGGCAGCCGCGCGATCACGCTGCGGGCGTGCGCCTCGATCGCGTCTGCGGCGGGCGCGATGCCCATTGCCTCTTGCCCGTCCATCCCGCCCGCCATACCGCTCCCTGCGAAGTAGCGGAAGGGAGCGGGTGCATGGCCGAGACGATCGAACCGTTGAGCGAAGCCGAGCGGGTCGATGCGCTCGATGCGCTGCCCGACTGGGATTATGACGAGGGGCGCGACGCGATCACGCGCTCGATCGTGTTCACGGACTTTGCCGAAGCATTCGGATTCATGACGCAAGTCGCGCTGCTCGCCGAGCGTGCCGACCATCACCCAGAATGGAGCAACGTCTGGAATCGGGTCGAAATCCTGCTGACGACTCATGACGCGGGAGGACTTTCAGGGCGCGATATCGAACTGGCAACCGCGATCGACGCGATCCTCGGCGGGTAATGCCGCCCCGACACTGATCGTCATCAATATGATTCATCGGAACGTAAGGCAGCGTCCGACCGTCTAACTTGCCCTATGCCGGCACCCGACACTCCGATGTTCCGCTGGACGCATCATGCGCAAGCGGAACTCGAATCGCTCCTTCACGATCATATCGCCGACCGTGCCTTCCCCTGCGTCGGCGCCAAGGCGGCGATGACGCGCGGCACGCTGAACGTGCTGGCCTGCACCAGCATCGACAGTGCGTGGGACGATCTGCGCATCCACGACGGGTTGGTGAAGTTCGCCGCGGCCTATCGCGAGAACCCGGCGCTGTTCCGCAGCTTCGCGGTGGTGTTCGATGGCCCGGACGGCCTCGACGAACCCGCGTTCGAGCGTGCCTTGTGGCAGCGGATCCAGTCGCTTTCCGACAAGGACGTCTGGCGCGGACAGCCCTATGACACGCGCGTCAGCCACGATCCGACCGACTCGCATTTCTCGCTGAGCTTCGGCGGCGAGGCGTTCTTCGTCGTCGGGCTGCACCCGAACGCGTCGCGTCCGGCACGCCGCTTCGCCCGACCGACCCTGGTGTTCAACCTCCACGACCAGTTCGAGACGCTGCGCGCCGACGGCCGCTACGAGACGATGCGCGAGGCGATCATGGTCCGCGACGAGGCGATCGCCGGCTCGCGCAACCCGATGCTCGCGCGCCACGGCGAGACCAGCGAGGCTCGGCAATATAGCGGGCGCGTGGTCGACGAGGCGTGGCGCTGCCCCTTCCATTACAGCGGCGAGAAGCACGCATGACCGGCGTCGTGCACGAAATCCCGCCACGCAGCGGCGCCGGCTTCACGTTGTCCGCGGGGCAGACGCTGACGGTGATCGATCCGCGCGGCGTGCAGGTCGCCGATCTGCTCGCCTACAGCGCCGCCGACGTGCGCGAGGTGCTGTCGTCAGGCCGCACGCTCGATTATGCCGAGACGATCCGGCTGACCACGGGGCACAAGCTCTATTCCAACCGCTCGAACGTGATGCTGGAGATCGTCGAGGACACGGTCGGGCGGCACGACTTTCTGCTGACGCCGTGCTCCTACGCGACGTTCGACCATTTTTACCCCGATCTGCCCCGCCACCGCGGCTGTTTCGGCAATCTCGCCGAGGCGCTGGCGCCGTGGGGTGTCACCGAGGACATGATCCCGGTCGCGTTCAACTGCTTCATGAACGTGCCGGTCGACGGGCCGACCGGGCGGCTGGAGGTGTTGCCGCCGGTCAGCAAGGCCGGCGATCGGATCGTGTTACGCGCCGCGATGGATCTGGTGATCGGCCTCACCGCCTGTTCCGCCCCCGCGTCGAACGGCGGCAGCTTCAAGCCCATCCATTATTGCGTCGAATAGATCGTTTCGCGTTGCTCGGCCTCGACCGCGCGTTCGGCATAAAGGTTGGCGAGATCGAGGTGGAGGCGGCGGATCGCCCCTTCGCACGCAGCCCGTGCGCGCTGTTTCTCTTCGACGACGCGTCGACGAAAATAGGCGGTGTCGTTAGTGGCAGACATGACCGATGCTCCTGACCCGAGGAATGACGGTACGCGCTCGACTGCGCCGATTGTGCCCCCGGTCCCGCGCCGCGGCCTTCATCTCGATCAAGTCGGCGCTGGCGGAATCGTACAAAGCCGATGATGTGGGTGAATGACGATCACGCATTCCTTTGACCGCGTCACGCCCGACTCGCCCGCGACGCCGCACGCGCGCGCGGTGATCGAGGAGTCGCCGGTCGCGATCGAAGTGAACGGCATCGGCTATGCGGTAATGATGGCGACTCCGCAGGACATCGCCGACTTCGCGACCGGCTTCGCGCTTGCGGAGCGAATCGTCACGGTAGCCGACGAGATCGAGTCGCTCGATGTCCACGACACGCCGCGCGGCACGATCGTGCGCCTCGCGGTGCCGCCGGAACGCGCCGCCGCGATGCTCGACCGGGTGCGGCGGCGGACTAGCGACAGTTCGTGCGGGCTATGCGGGATGGACAATCTCGACGCCGTCCACCGCGACCTGCCGCGCGTCCCCGAGGCGACCGCCACGCCCGACGCGATCTTCGCCGCGCTGGCCGCGATGCGCGCGCATCAGCCGCTCAACCGCGCCACCGGCGCCGCGCACGCCGCGCTGCTGTGCGCGGCGGACGGCACGATCCGCGTCGCGCGCGAGGATGTCGGGCGGCACAATGCCTTCGACAAACTGATCGGCGCGATGGCGCGGCAGGCACTCGACTGGGACGGCGGCTTTGCCTTGCTGTCGTCGCGCTGCTCCTACGAGCTGGTCGAGAAGGCCGCGCTCGCAGGCTGTCCGATGCTGGTGACGGTGTCGGCGGCGACCAGCCTCGCGCTCGACCGCGCCGCCGCGGCCGGGCTGACACTCGTATCGCTCGCGCGCGACGATGCGGTGCTTTTCTCGACGCCCGTGCGTTAGCGCGTGCATGACCGAGCAGCACGACGATCGCCCAGATTTCACCCCTTATGATGGCCCCTCGGGCGGATGGGGGTCGGTCCGCTCGCTGGCGGACATCATCCCGCGCGAGAAGAACATCGCGCAGACCTCCGCCGAGCTGCTCCGCCAGAACAAGCACGACGGCTTCGCCTGCGTCAGCTGCGCCTGGTCGAAGCCCTATCCGCCGCACCCGGCCGAATTCTGCGAGAATGGCGCGAAGGCGACCGCGTGGGAGATCACCAGCCAGCGCGTGACCCCCGACTTCTTCCGCCAACACGCGCTGACCGAGCTGCGTGGATGGAGCGATTACCGGCTGGAAGAAGCCGGACGGCTGACACATCCGATGAAATACGACGCGGCGACCGACAAATATGTCGTCGCGCCGTGGGAGGAAGCGTTCAAGGCGATCGGCGCGCGGCTCAAGGTGCTGCCGCCCAAGTCGGTGGTCTTCTATGCCTCCGGCCGCGCCAGCCTCGAGACGTCGTTCATGTGGCAGTTGATGGCGCGGCTCTACGGCAGCCAGAACCTGCCCGACAGTTCGAACATGTGCCACGAATCGACCTCGGTCGGGCTCAAGACCTCGATCGGCGTGCCGGTCGGCACGACCAAGCTCGAGGATTTCGACACCACCGAGTGCATCCTGCACTTCGGCCAGAATGTCGCGACCAACAGCCCGCGAATGCTCCACCAGCTGCGCGACGTCCACAAGCGCGGCGCGGACATCATCGTCTTCAACCCGCTCAAGGAACGCGGGCTGGAGCGGTTCACCGATCCGCAGAACCCGATCGAGATGGCGACCGGCAAGGAGACGCCGATCGCCACCCAATATCATCAGGTGAAGGCCGGCGGCGACATCGCGGTGATGATGGGCATCGCCAAATGGCTGCTCGCCAACGATGCGATCGACCATGACTTCATCGCCGAGCACACCCACGACTTCGCACCCTTCGCCGAGAAGGTGCAGGCGACGACATGGGACGAGATCGAGCACGAGTCTGGGCTGACCCGCGCCGTGATCGAACGCGCCGCCGCCGCTTACGGCCGCGCGAAGACCGCGATGGCGATCTACGGCATGGGGCTGACGCAGCATGTGAAGGGCGTCGACAACGTCCGGATGCTCGTCAACCTGATGCTGATGCGCGGCAACATCGGCAAGCCGGGCGCGGGCCTGTGCCCGGTGCGCGGCCACAGCAACGTTCAGGGGCAGCGCACCGTCGGCATCACCGAGAAGACCGAACTCGCGCCCGTCGAGAAGCTGAAGGAACGCTACGGCTTCTCGCCGCCAACCGAGAAGGGGCTCGACACGGTCGAAGCGTGCCGCGGGATCATCGACGGCACGGTCAAGGCATTCCTTTCGCTCGGCGGCAATTTCGCACGGGCGGTGCCCGAAACCGAATTGGTCGAGGACGGCTGGGCGCGGATGGACCTGTCGGTGCAGATCGCGACCAAGCTCAACCGCAGCCATCTGATCCCCGCCGCGGGCGACACCTGGCTGCTGCCATGCCTCGGCCGGATCGAGCGAGATCTGCAGGCGACCGGTCCGCAGCGCGTGACGGTGGAGGATTCGACCAGCGTCATCCACCCGTCGCTCGGCAAGGTCGAGCCGGCCAGTCCGCATCTGCTGTCCGAACCCGCGATCGTCGCCGGGATCGCGCAATCGTTCCTGCCGCCCAATCCCGCGATCGACTGGGACAAGTGGGTCGGCGACTACAGCCTGATCCGCGACGAGATCGCCGCAATTTTCCCGCACTTCTTCGCGCGCTTCAACGAGCGACTGCAGGAGAAAGGCGGCTTCTGGAAGGGCAATAAGGCGTCCGGGCGCGAATGGGATACAGAAAGCGGCAAGGCCGAGTTCCTCGTCCCCGACACGCTCAACGCGACCGGCTTCACCGAGGCGGACGGACGCTTCCGCCTGCTGACATTGCGCTCGAACGACCAGTTCAACACCACGATCTACGGCTATTCGGACCGCTTCCGCGGGATCAACGGCACGCGTCAGGTGGTGCTGATGAACCGCGCCGACATCGCGCGCGCCGGGCTGACCGCCGGGCAGAAGGTGACGCTCGCCACCGATGCGGAGGACAATCACGATCGCCGTGTCGGCGACCTGATCGTCGTCGAATATGACGTCCCCGACGGCTGCATCGCCGCCTATTACCCCGAGTGCAACCCGCTGATCCCGCTGTCGCACCATGCCGAGGAAAGCCATGTCCCGGCGGCGAAGTCGGTTCCGGTGAGAGTGGTGGCTTGAACCTCCCCACGTCGCCCCGGCCTTGAGCCGGGGACCCGCTTCTTCTCCACCGGAAAGGAAGCGGGGCCCCGGAGCAAGTCCGGGGCGACGAAGAGTGCCGCACGCCAACCGGCATAATTATGCGACAAATCACCGATAGCGCCACGATCGCCGCCGATCCTGACACGCGGCTGGGGTAACACATGCGTCTTTCGTTCCTTCTGCTGGCTTCCACCGCCGCGCTGCCCGCCTACGCCCAGCAGGCCGCTACACCGCCCGCGCAGGCCCCGGCCGCGCCGGCCGCCGAACCGGAAACCGAAGAGGAAAGCAGCGAGGACATCGTCGTCACCGGATCGCGCGCGCAACGCGGCGCGGTGATCGGCGACGTGACGCCCGAAGAGCAATTGTCCCCCGCCGACATCCGCAGCTACGGCGTCAGCTCGGTCACCGAATTGCTCAACGAATTGTCGCCGCAGACGCGCTCCGGGCGTGGTGCAGGTGGCGCGCCGGTGGTGCTGCTCAACGGTCGGCGCATCTCCGGCTTCCAGGAAATCCGCGATCTCCCGACCGAGGCGATCCAGCGCGTCGACATCCTGCCCGAAGAAGTCGCGCTCAAATACGGCTACCGCGCCGACCAACGCGTCGTGAACTTCGTGCTGCGTCGCCGCTTCAAGGCGGTGACCGCAGAGGTCGAGGACCGTTTCGCGACCGAGGGCGGCCGCAACACGCCGGGCGGCGAGCTGGACCTGCTGCGCATTCGCAGCGACAAGCGCGTCAACCTGCACCTCGAATACAGCCGTCCCGGCGCGCTGACCGAATCCGAGCGCGACATCATCCAGGCGCCCAATGCCGCCGCGGTCGGCGGCAATGTCTCCTCGCTCAATCGCGGCGCGATCGACCCGCTGTTCGGCAACGCCACGACGCTCGGCATTCCCGCCCTCGCCGCCACACAGGCACCGTTTCTCGGCGATTTCACCACCACCCGCAACGTCACCGATCAGGCCGCGTACCGCACGCTGTTGCCGCAGCAGCGCACGTTCAGCGCCAACGGCACCTATGCGACGACGATCTTCGGAAACGTCTCGGCGTCGCTGAACGCGACCGTCGACCATAATGTCACGCGCGCGTTGCGCGGACTGGCCGAGGTCGATCTCACGCTTCCGGTCGGCAGCCCGTACTCACCCTTCGCGGTGCCGGTGCGCGTGACGCGTGCGTTCGACGACGTGCCCGCGCTGACGCAACGCGCCGAGACGACCAACCTGCACCTCGGCGGCACGCTCAACGGGGATCGCGGGCAATGGCGCTGGTCGCTGACCGGCAACGTCGATCGCGACGAAAGCAATACGGTGACGAGCACCGGTCTCGACGCCAGCGCCTTGCAGGCCGGGATCGACGCCTTCGACCCACTCGCCAACCCCTATGCTCCGCTGTCGCTCGGCGCGTCTCCCGCCGATCGCGGCCGCTCGGTCGCGACCAGCGCCGGGCTCGACGCGCTGGTCGCCGGGCCGTTATTCCTGCTCCCCGCCGGCTACGCCAACACCAGCATCCGCGTCGGCGCCTCCACGAGCGACTTCACCAGCGACTCGTTCCGGCGCGGCGTTGCGAGCGCCGCCGACATCGGCCGCGACCTCGCCAACGCGCAGATCAACCTCGACCTGCCGATCGCCAACAAGGCGCAGGGCGTGCTCAGCGCGCTCGGGCGGCTGTCGATCAACGGCAATCTCGCGGTCGATCAGCTTTCCGACTTCGGAACCTTGTGGACGCTCGGCTATGGCGCGAACTGGACGCCGATTGACGGCATCCGGCTGCTCGTCTCGGTCACGGATCAGGACGAGGCGCCCTCCGCACAACAGCTCGGCAACCCGACCGTCACCACACCCGGCGTACGCGTCTTCGATTATGTGCGCGGCACCACCGCGACCGTCACCACCGTCACCGGCGGCAACCCCAACCTGATCGCCGACAACCGCCACGCGCTGAAGGCCGGGCTCGACATCAAGCCGTGGAGCAATCAGCAGATCAACTTCCGCGCCGATTACACGCGCCAGACCACCGACGATCCGATCGCCGCCTTCCCCAGCGCGACCGCCGCGATCGAGGCGGCGTTCCCCGACCGCTTCACCCGCGACGCCGGCGGCAACCTGCTGCGGATCGACTCGCGGCCGATCAACTTCGCGCGCAGCGAGACCTCGCAGCTTCGCTACGGCGTCAACCTGTCGTTCCGCATCAAGTCGGAGCTGCAAAAGAAGATCGAGGCGTTCCGCGCCGGCACCGGCCCCAATCCCTTCGAAGGGCTGCGCCCGCCCGGCGGTGAACGCCGCCCCGACCGCCCGCCGCAGGATCGCACCCGGCCAGATGGCAGCGCGATGAATGGCGGCCGCCCCGACGCGGGCGGCGGCGCTCCGGGCGGCCCGCCCGGCGGCGGTGGCGGTTTCCGCGGTCGTGGTGGCGGCGGTCAGGCCGGCGGGCGCGTCCAGTTCGCGCTCTATCACACCTGGCACCTTACCGAGCGCGTGACGATCGCCGACGGCGGGCGCGTGCTCGACCTGCTCAACGGCGACGCGATCGGCGCAGCCGGTGGACAGGCGCGGCATGAGCTGGAGGGGCAGGCCGGCTATACCAACAACGGGCTCGGCGCGCGGCTGTCGGTCAATTACCAGAGCGGCACGCGCGTCAACGGCGGCACCGCCGCCGTACCCGAGACGCTGGAATTCGGCGGGCTCGCCACCGCCAACCTCCGGTTGTTCGCGGATCTCGGCGGCAACATCGACTGGGTCCGCGCGCACCCGTGGATGCGTGGCGCGCGCGTCAGCGTCCAGTTCGACAACCTCTTCAACACCCGCCGCGATGTCCGCGACCAGAACGGCGCGGTGCCGATCGGCTTTCAGCCCGACTATCTTGACCCGGTCGGCCGCACGATCCGCGTCTCGTTCCGCAAGCTGTTCTTCTAAGACACCGTCGCCCCTGCGCAGGCGGGGGCCCATGTCTGTCGAGTATAACGGTCGGCCAACCCCAAACCTGACGCCGCTGTGTCGATCACAACCCGACGCGCGCCGCCAACCAGCGCGCCGCGGCCTCCGGGCTCTGCTTGTCGCGATCCCGATCGACCCGGTAATTGGCCTCGCGCATGGCAGCGACCGGGATACGCCCGATCAGCGGTCGTAACGCGTCGCGGAACCGCGCATCCTCACGACGTGACGGCGCGACCAGCACAATCGCATCATAACCGGGGATCGCATGGCGTGGGTCGCCGAGCACGGTCAGCCGGTCGGCGGCGATCCGCCCGTCCGAGGAAAAGGCGCTGATGACATCGGCGCGCCTGCTCTCCAGCGCGCGGTACATGAAGGTCGGCGCGTACGGTGTCGCATTGGCAAAGCGCAGCGGATAGCCGCGACGGATTGCCGCCCATTCGGGCCGGTCGAGGAATTCGAGATCGGCCCCGAACCGCAATTGCGGCGCGACGCGAACCAGATCGTCGAGCGTCGCAATGCCACGCCGCTGCGCATCGTCACCGCGCATCGCGAAGGCATAGGCATTCTCAAATCCAAGCGCGCCGAGCAAAGTGACGCCGCGCGACTTTTGCACCCAATCCGCGATCGCGCTTAGCTGGTCGGCGCGCGGCGGCGTATCGCTGCGGTGCATTTCGGCGGTCCAGAGCGTCCCCGCATAGTCGACATAGACGTCGACCTCGCCCCCCGCGACCGCGCCGAACGCCACCGCCGAGCCGAGCCCGTCGCGATAGGTGACCGCATAGCCGGCGCGCGACAGCCGGTCGCCGATCAGCCGCGCCAGGATATATTGCTCGGAAAAGTTCTTTGCGCCAACCACGATCCGCCGCTCGCCCCCGGAGCGCCACAGCGGCACGCTCGCCGCCGCCACCGCAAGGCCGAGCAATAGCAACGCGGCCCCCGCGCGTTTCCAACGCCGCTCCCCCGCCGCCCGCTCCGCGGCGCCGAGCAGCAGATCGACACCCAGCGCCAGCCCCGCCGCCCCGACGCAGCCCGCGATCACCAGCGTCCATGCCTGCGTCTGCAACCCGGCGAAGATCAGGTCGCCCAGACTCGGCTGTCCGACGGTGGTCGACAGCGTCGCCGCGCCGATCGTCCACACCGCCGCGGTGCGCACCCCCGCCATCGCGATCGGCAGCACCAGCGGCAACTCGACCAGCCGCAGCTTCTGCGCGCGCGTCATTCCGATTCCGTCCGCCGCCTCCAGCACCGCGGGATCGAGCCCGCGCAACCCCGTGACGATGTTCCGCACGATCGGCAGCAGCGCGTAGAGCGTCAGCGCCAGCAGCGCCGGCAGGAACCCGAGCGCAGGCACGCCATGCCCGATCCAGAGCAGCACCGGATAGAAGAGCGCGAGCAGCGCAAGGCTCGGGATCGTCTGGACGAGGCTCGCAAATCCCAGCACCGTTCCCGCCAGCCGCGGCGCGCGTGCCGCACGGATCGCGACCGGCACGCCAATCACCAGCGCCAGCGCGAGCGCTGCCATCGCGAGCAGCAGATGCTGCGCGGCGAGCGCCGGCACGCGGGCGAAGGCTTCGTTCATGTCGACAGCGCCGCCAGCCGCGCCGCCTGCCCGCGCGGCACCGCCACCAGCGCCTGCGCCGCCGAGCCACCCTCGCCGCGCAGCAAGGCGGCGGGCGGCTCGTCGGCGGCCACTTGTCCGCCCGCCATCACGATGGCGCGTTCGGCGAGCAGCAGCGCCTCGGTCATGTCGTGCGTCACCATGATCGTGGTCAGCGCCAGTTCGTCGTGGAGCCGCTTTACCGCCCCCGCGAGCGACTCGCGCGTCACCGGATCGAGCGCGCCGAACGGCTCGTCCATCAGCAAGAGCCCCGGCCGCGTCACCAGCGCACGCGCAACCCCGACACGCTGGCGCTGACCGCCCGACAGTTCGGCGGGCATCCGCGTCGCGACCGTTGGTGGCAGCCCGACGAGGTCAAGCATCGCGGCCGCGCGCGCGGCGTCGGGCGTTCCCGCCAGCCGCAGCGGCAGCGCGATATTCTCCGCGACGCTCAGATGCGGAAACAGGCCGACGTCCTGAAAGACATAGCCGATCCGCCGCCGCAGCGCGGGTGCGGGCTCCCCGGCCACATCGCACCCGTCCAGCAGCACGCGGCCATGATCGGGCGTCACCAAGCGGTTGACCGTCTTGAGCAAGGTCGACTTGCCCGATCCCGACGCCCCGACCAGCGCGACGAACGTGCCCCCGGCGATCGACAGCGACACGCCGTCGATCGCCGCGGCATCGCCGTAGCGCTTGCCGACCTGCTCGAAGACGACCGTCGGTCCGGACGAAAGTGCTGGCATCGCCGCCGGTGATGCGGGAAGCGTGCGTGGGTAACAAGCATTAACGCGGGAGAGCGGGATGAAAGCGATGCTGGTCACCGGCGGCGGCTCAGGCATCGGGCGCGCGGTGGCGCAAGTGTTCAGCGCGCGCGGTTGGCGTGTCGGGCTCGCGGATATCGACGCGCAGGGGCTGCGCGACACCGCCGCTTTGCTGCCCGGCGATCGCACCAGCACGCATGTCATGGACGTGCGCGACCCGTCGGAATGGGAGGAAGTGCTCGCCGACTTCGCGCGCGTCAGCGACGGGCGGCTCGACGTGCTGTTCAACAATGCCGGGATCGCGGCCGGCGGGCCGTTCGCCGAGATCGGGCTCGACGCGATCGATCGCGTGATCGACGTCAATTTCCGCGGGATGACGTATGGCGCGCGGATGGCCTATCCGTATCTGAAGGCGACGCCCGGCGCGTGCCTGCTCAACACCGCCTCGGCCTCGGCGATCTACGGCTCGGCGGGGCTGGCGATCTATTCGGCGACCAAGTTCGCGGTGCGCGGGTTGACCGAGGCGCTCGACGGCGAATGGGCGGCGGAGGGGATCCGCGTGCGGTCGCTGATGCCGAGCTTCATCGACACCAATCTGCTATCCGCGCCAATTCCGGGGACCAAATACACCGCACGCGACCTTGTCGTGCGGCGGAAGATGGAGTTCACGCCGGTCGAGATCGTCGCCGAGAAGGCGTGGGCCGCGGTGCATGGAGACCGCTTGCATACGGTGGTCGGCAAGACGGCGGAGCGGATGGCGTTCGCGGCGCGCTGGATGCCCGGTCGCCTGCGCGCGATGATGCGGGCGCGTTAACCCGGTTCGTCATTCCCGCGAAGGCGGGAATCCAGACGCGCAGGTTTTCGCTAGAGCCGCCGACGTCCCAGGTTCTGGATTCCCGCCTTCGCGGGAATGACGGGGGAGTTTTCAGGCTCCCCCGACAGATGCATCAAACCCGCATCGGCATCAGCACGTACAGCGCCGGGCTCTTGTCGTTCTCGCGGATCAGCGTCGGCGCAGCGGCATCGGCCAAATGAACTTCGACCAGATCGGTGCCGATCTGCCCGAGAATGTCCATCAGATAGCGGCTGTTGAAGCCAATCTCGAACGGCGTCGCCGCATATTCGCCGGGCACTTCCTCGGCGGCGGTGCCGTTCTCGGGGCTGGTGACCGACAGCGTGATCTTGTCGCGATCCAGCGCCATCTTCACCGCGCGCGTCTTCTCGGTGGCAATCGTCGAGACGCGGTCGACGCCCTGCATGAAGCTCTTCGGATCGAGCTTCAGGATCTTGTCGTTACCGGTCGGGATCACCCGGCTGTAATCGGGGAAGGTGCCGTCGATCAGCTTCGAGGTCAGGATCGCCTGCCCCAGATCGAAGCGGATCTTGGTGCCCGACAGCGACACGCCGACCGAACCATCGACCTCGTCGAGCAACTTGCGCAGCTCGGCGATGCACTTCCGCGGCACGATCACGTCGGGCATCCCCGCCGCGCCCTCGGGCTGGTCGACCGTCACGCGCGCGAGCCGGTGGCCGTCGGTCGCCGCGGCCTTCAGCACCCCCTCGGCGACGTGCAGGAAGATGCCGTTGAGGTAATAACGCGTCTCTTCGGTCGAGATCGCGAAACGCGTCTTGTCGATGATCTGCTTGAGCGTCTCGGCAGGCAGCTCGAACTGCGTCGGCAGCTCGCCCTCGGCGATCACCGGGAAATCGTCGCGCGGCAACGTCCCGAGCGAGAAACGCGCCCGCCCCGCCACGATCGTCATCCGCCCCTCGGCGGCGGTCAACGAGACCTGCGCGCCCTCGGGCAGCTTGCGTGCGATGTCGAACAAGGTGTGCGCGGAGACGGTGGTCGCGCCCGGCTGGTCGACCGCGGCGGCGACGCTTTCGTTGATCTGCAGGTCGAGGTCGGTCGCCATCAAGCGCAACTGCCCCTCGGCGGTCGCCTCCAGCAGCACGTTCGACAGGATCGGGATGGTGTTGCGCCGTTCCACCACCGACTGGACGTGGCTCAGCCCCTTCAGCAGAGTCGCGCGTTCGATCGTTGCCTTCATCGTCCACTTTCCCCCGGCCCACAGGTACGCACCAGGGGCAATTGGCCAAGTCTCCCTAGCCAAAAAGAAAGGGCCGGAGCAAGCGCTCCAGCCCTTTCCTGCTCCACAAGGGTGGAGAAATCAGAAGCGGATGCCGAGGCCCGCCATCAACTGGTGCCGATCGAGGTCGATGTCGTAGCCGTCGATGTCGCCATAATGCGAATAGCGATATTCGGCGGTGACGAACGACGTCGGGGTCAGCTTGTACTCGAGCCCGGCGCCAAGGCGGAAACCGCCGAGGTTGGTCTTGTCGATCAGCTCGTTCTCCGAGCTGGTGGTCGCCTGATAGCGATTCTCGACCCTCGCGTTGGTATAGCCGCCCTTGCCGTAGATCATCGCCTGCGGCGAAATCACATAGCCCAGCCGTCCGCCGACATAGAGGTCGCGTCCGGCCTCGACCGAAAATCGATCGCCCGCGGTCAGCGCATTGTAGCTGCGCGTCTTGGTCGTCGCGTCGGTATATTCGCCGTCGATACCATAAACGATGTTGCCGCGCTGGATGTCGTAGCCGATCCGGCCGCCGTAGCCGAAGCCCTGCTGCCCTTCCGAATCGCCGTCGCCGCCGTCCTGCACGTTGTCGTAGCCGGCCAGCACCTCGACGCGGCCGCCCGCGAACGGACCGTCCTGTGCGATCGCCGGGGTCGCCACCGCGATCGCCATCACCACTGCGGGGATCGCCATTGCAAGCTTACGCATGTCTCACTCCATCTCACTCACCCCCAAACGCGGGGCGTTCGGTGACAAATACGCTGGCGCGCCGATGTTGCATGAACCTGACATAAACAGCGTTTCGCGTTGCCTTTCGGCCACAGTGGCGCGAGAGCGATGACGATGTCGCTCGTGCTCGCCCTGCTGGCCTCCGCCGCGCTGCGCGAACCGCTGGGCGTATGGCAGCGCTGGGCGGCGCTGCGTGAGACGCCGGGGCCGCACTGCGTCGCCGTTGCGCAGCCGTTGCGTCGCGACGGCGCGACCGATCGCCGCGGCGGCTTCTCGCTTGTCGCAGCGCGCCAGGGGCCGGCGCGCGCACCGTCGATCCGCTTCCGCCTGACCCGCCCCCGCGGCGAGGGCGCGCCGCTGACGCTGATCATCGGCGAACGTCGCTTTGCGCTGATCGGCGATCGCGAAACCGCGCGCGCCGCGGATACCGAGACGGACCGCGCGATCATCGGTGCGATGCGCGGCGCGGGGGCGATGACGCTGACCACGCTCGACGCCAGCGGGCGGACGCTGAACGACACCTATCCGCTGGCGGGTGCGGCGACCGCGATCGACGCCGCGCAGCTGGGATGCACCGCCCGGTAACGCTGGAAAAATGCGGCGGCTTCGCCTATGTGCGCGCGATGCTCACAGCCTTGGCCGCCCCCATGCCCATCCCCGGGCACATCGACCCCGTGACCGTGCCGCGCGCCAGCGCGCCGCGCACCGATGGTCGCATCGACCTGATCGGGCTGCCGCGCGACGAGTTGCGCCGGGTGCTTGAGGAATCGGGACTGGAGCCACGTCAGGCCAAGCTGCGCGCCAAGCAGATCTGGCACTGGATCTACAATCGCGGCGCGACCGATTTCACGGTGATGACCGACATCGCCAAGGCGCAGCATCCGTGGCTGACCGAGCGGTTCGTGATCGGGCGTCCGCAGGTGGTCGAGGCGCAGGTCTCGACCGACGGTACGCGCAAGTGGCTGCTCCGCTCCGAGGACGGACAGGACTACGAAGCGGTATTCATCCCCGACGCGGATCGCGGGACGTTATGCGTGTCGAGTCAGGTCGGCTGCACGCTCAACTGCCGCTTCTGCCACACCGGCACGATGCGGCTGGTCCGCAACCTGACCGCGGGCGAGATCGTCGGTCAGGTGATGCTGGCGCGCGACGCGCTCGGCGAATGGCCCAGCCAGCCCGAGGGGCGGATGCTCACCAACATCGTGATGATGGGCATGGGCGAGCCGCTCTACAATTTCGACGCGGTGCGCGACGCACTAAAGCTGGTGATGGACGGCGACGGCCTCGCGCTCAGCAAGCGGCGGATCACGCTGTCGACCAGCGGCGTGGTGCCGATGATGGCGCGCGCGGGCGAGGAGATCGGGGTCAATCTCGCGGTGTCGCTCCACGCCGTGACGAAGGACGTCCGCGACGAACTGGTCCCGCTCAATCGCAAATATGGCATCGAGGAATTGCTGCAGGCGTGCGCGGATTATCCGGGCGCCAACAACGCGCGGCGCATCACGTTCGAATATGTGATGCTCAAGGACAAGAACGATTCGGACGCCGAGGCGCACGAGCTGGTCCGGCTGCTTCGCCATTACAATCTGCCCGCCAAGGTCAATCTGATCCCGTTCAACCCGTGGCCGGGCGCGGATTACGAAACCTCGACGCCGGAGCGCGTGCGGCGGTTCAGCGAGATCATCTTCGAAGGCGGCATCTCCGCCCCGGTTCGCACCCCGCGCGGGCGCGACATCGATGCGGCGTGCGGGCAGTTGAAGACCGCAGCCGAGAAGAAGAGCCGTGCCGAACTCGACCGGCTGGCGGCGGAGAAGCAGGCCGCGCTTGGTTGATGCCGCCGGCATGGCGCTCGCGGGCGGCGCGGGCGTCCTCGGCGGAATGATGAACGCACTGGCAGGCGGCGGCACCTTCGCGACGATGCCGGCGCTGCTTGGGCTGGGGACGCCCGCCAATATCGCCAATGCGACCTCCAATCTCGGGCTGATGCCGGGCGGTGCGACCAGCGCGTGGAGCTTCCGCCACGAATTGCAGCCGGTCGGCGGCGTGTCGGTGCGGGTGCTGGCGGCGATCACGTTCGTCGGCGGACTGATCGGCAGCGTCCTGCTGGTGGTGACGCCCGGCGCGGCGTTCGACCTGATCGCGCCGTGGCTGCTGCTCGTCGCGTTCATCGCGATCGTGTTCGGTGCGCGCGCGGCGGAATGGCTGGCGGCGCGCGTGACGATCAAGCCGCGTACGCTGATGGCGGTGCAGGCGGTGCTCGGCACCTATGGCGGCTATTTCGGCGGCGGGGTCGGGATCATGACCACCGCCACCTACGGCCTGCTGGCGGGCACTACACCGCGCGCGATGTTCGCGCCGCGCACATTGATGCTGGCGGTCGCCAATTTCGCCGCCGCGATCGTGTTCATCGCGTGCGGGATGATCCGCTGGGACGCGTGCCTGCCGATGCTGGCGGGCGGCGTGCTCGGCGGCTGGCTGGGCGCGATCGTCGGCAAGCGGCTGCCCGCGATCGTCGTCCGCTGGTGGACGATCCTCGTCACCGGCGCGACGACCGCGGTGTTCTTCCTGCACGCCTACGGGTGACGACTCAGCCGGGTCGCGTCATCGCGAACTTCTCGCCCAATTCGAAATAGTCGGCCGGACCGCCGCCGCGCAGGATCGGGTGCGCGCGGGCGGTCTGGTAGACGCCGTCCTCCAGCATCGCACAGTCGATGTGGATCGCCACCGCCTCGCCGAGCACCAGCCACCCCGGCACCTCCGCGCCGTTCCGATCCTGAAGCTGGACGATCTGCGTCACCTTGCACTCGAACTGCACCGGGCTCAACGCGACGCGCGGCGGTGCGACCAGCGTCGACGGAAGGGTCGCCAGCCCGGCGCGGGTGAATTCGTCCTCATCGGTCATGGCCGAGGTTTCGTTCATCGGCTCCGCCAGCTCGCGCGTGGCGAGGTTCCAGACGAACTCGCCCGTCGCGCGCGCATTCGCCAGCGAATCCTTCGCGCCGTTCGAGCAGAAGCCGAGGATCGGCGGGCGGTACGAGAACAGATTGAAGAAGCTGTACGGCGCGAGGTTGCGTCGCCCGTCAGGCGCCACCGTCGCGATCCACCCGATCGGGCGCGGCCCGACGATCGCGTTGAGGGGATCGTGCGGCAGGCCATGCCCCTGCGCCGGCTCGTAGAAATGCCATTCGGTCATGCCGCGGCTTCTGCTAGGAAGCGCGGATGGCTGCAACCGTGATCCACCGCCACCGGCTCGCTACCCGCGTGTGGCATTGGATCAACGCGCTGGCGATCTTCATCCTGATCGGATCGGGACTCGGCATCTCGAACGCGCATCCGCGGCTATACTGGGGGCGGTATGGCGCAAATTTCGACCATGCCTGGACGCAGCTCCCGCGCTTTCCTTCGTGGCTGACGATCCCGGCGAGCTACAATCTCGCGATCTCGCGGCGTTGGCATCTGTTCTTCGCGCTGGTGCTCGGTTTCTCGCTGCTCGCCTATATGATCGTCAGCCTGCTCAACCGGCACTTCCAGCGCGACCTGCGGGTGCGGCGACGCGATATCGGCGCGGCGCATCTGCTCGCCGACGTGCGCGCGCATCTCGCGCTGCGCTTCCACGACCCCGAAGCGCCCGGCGAGTATAACGCCCTGCAAAAGCTGAGCTATGTCGCGGTGATCTTCTTCGCGCTCCCGCTGGTGATCCTGACCGGGCTGGCGCTGTCGCCCGGCATGGACGCGGCCTGGCCGTGGCTGCTCGACCTGTTTGGCGGGCGGCAGTCGGCGCGCTCGCTGCATTTCATCGCGATGGCGGTGATCGCGGGCTTCACCGTCATCCACCTCGCGCTGGTGATCCTCGCCGGCTGGCGCAACGAGCTGCGGTCGATGCTAACCGGCCGCTGGCGGGTGCCGGAATGATCCGCCGGCGGACCCTGCTCAGCGGCGGCGCGGGGCTGATGCTCGCCGGCTGCGACCGCGTCATCCAGCAGCCGACGGTGCGCTCGATCGTCTTCAAGGGCGAGGACATGCACCGCGCCCTGCAACGCGCGCTGTCGAACCGCGACGCGCTCGCACCCGAGTTCACGCCGGCGCAGATGTCGCCGCGCTTCCGCACCAACGGTACACGCGATCCCGGTACGCCAGCGTACGCCGCGCTGCGCGCCGGGCGCTTCGCCGATTGGCGGCTGAGGGTGGACGGGCTGGTCGCGCGGCCATTGTCGCTATCGCTCGCCGATCTGGGCCGCTTCCCGCAGCGCGCGCAAATCACCCGCCACGATTGCGTCGAGGGCTGGAGCGCGATCGGGAAATGGCAGGGGCCGCGGCTCGGCGACGTGCTCAAGGCGGCGGGTTTGCGCGACACAGCGCGCTATATCGTGTTCCGCTGCGCCGATCTGTACGGCGGCGCGCCTTATTATGAATCGATCGACCTTGTCGACGCCTTCCACCCGCAGACGATCCTGGCCTGGGCGATGAACGACCGCTTCCTCGACGTCGGCCACGGCGCGCCGCTGCGGCTGCGCGTCGAACGCCAACTCGGCTACAAGCACGCCAAATATCTGATGCAGGTCACCGCGGTCGCCAGCCTCGCCGGGATCGGCAAGGGCCGCGGCGGCTATTGGGAAGACAATGTCGACTACGACTGGTGGGCAGGCATCTAAACGCTCACCGCCAACGCGGCGCAGCCGCCTTACCCGACCATCGCTCCCGGTTATCTCCCACGAGAGCGCCCCGATCGAACCCTCTCTGCGTCTCTGCGTCTCTGCGTCTCTGCGCGAAAACTTTTTGAGCCCCCTGCGTGGGAGGGGGCGCTCTCCGAATCATGCCGAGGCGCACGCGGCTCTCGCGATCTTGTTCGCGCAGAGACGCGGAGGCGCAGAGAGGTTCCGCCCGATCTCGCCGTACCAGCTCATCGCAACCGCCGCTTTGTCTCGCGCTACACCAGCGATTTTCCCGCGCCTTTGCATGACCCTCAAGACGTCGAACCGTCACCACGCGCGCCCACCTTGCCGCGTCGCCGCAACGCGATGACGTAGATCACCGCCGCCACGCCGGCGAACAGGAACCATTGCACCGCGTAGGCGAGGTGGTTGTTCGGGATCGACTCGATTGACGGCGGCGCGTTCGGCGACAGTCCCGCCGCCGGCGTCGACGCGACCAGCATCAGCTCGCGCGCTCCGTGCGGCTGCGTCACTTCGGCGATCAACGGGCGCGCATCCGGTGCGTGCGCGATCCAGCCGCTGACCTTGCCGCCGCCCCACGCCACCTTCCCGACCGGATCGCGCGTCGTCCCGATCTGCACCCGCAGTCCTGGCCCCTCCGCGCCCGTCCGGCACAAGGCGATCACGCGATACCCCGCCGCCCCGGCACCGGCGCGGGTGATCGACACCGGTTCCAGGCAGAAGGCGCTGCTGCGGCGGAAGAGCAACGTCTCATCGGCGATACGCGGGAAGGTAACCGCCGGAAGCGTCGGGTTGGCGGCAAGCTGCGCGAGGAACGCTTCCTTCTGCGGGCGGCGATCGAGCAATTGCCACAGCCCCAACGCGATCATCGCTGCGATCGCGACCCCGACGATGATCGTCGGGAGAACCGGAACGCGCTTCACGGTGCCACCCGCCCCTCACCCGCCGCATGGCGATATTCGGCCGCGAGCAGCCAGCCCTTGGCGACGCGCAACGACCAGACGATCGCCGCGGTGCTGAGCGGCACCCACAACAGGACGTGTAGCCACCACGGTGGCGCGAACGACAGTTCGACGACGATCGCCAGCGCCACGACGATCGCGCCCCACGCCAGCACCAGCAGCGCCGCCGGACCGTCGCCGACGTTGAACCCGGCGATCGACAACCCGCACGCCGGACAACGGTCAGCGAAACGAAGGACGCCCGCAAACAAGGTGCGGGCGCCACATTGGGGGCATAACCCCTTCAAGCCACAGTCGATCGGTCGCGGCCTCGCCCCAACCGCCGACCGCTCGTCGTCGCTCATCCGCCGTGAACCGGTGCGCCCCAGCCGCCCCATACGTAGACGGTGACGAACAGGAACAGCCACACGACGTCGACGAAGTGCCAATACCACGCCGCCGCTTCGAAGCCGAAATGCTGCTTCGGCGTGAAGTCGCCCTTATAGGCGCGGATCAGGCAGACGATCAGGAAGATCGTACCGATGATGACATGGAAGCCGTGGAAGCCGGTCGCCATGAAGAACGCCGCGCCATAGTTGATCCCCTTGAACGGGAACGGCGCGTGCATGTACTCATAGGCCTGGATGCTGCTGAACAGCAGGCCCAGCACGACGGTGATCCACAGCCCCTTGAGCACGCCGTCCCGGTCGCCGACGCCCAGCGCGCCCCAGAGGCCACGCTTCTCGCCGCCACGCTGGTTGTGGATCAGCGCATGGTGCGCCCACGTCACCGTGGTACCCGAGCAGAGCAGGATCAGCGTATTGAGCAGCGGCAGCTCGAAGGCGTTGATGACCTCCAGCCCCTTGGGCGGCCATTGCGCGGCAATCGCGGCCGCGCCTTCCGCGGCGCGCTCGACCTGCCCGTCGACGACCTGCATCGCGGTCGGGAACAGCGAAAAGTCGAAGAACGCCCAGAACCAGCCGACGAAGAACATCACCTCGGAGGCGATGAACAGGATCATCCCGTAGCGGAAATGGAGCTGCACCACCGGCGTATGATCGCCGGCATGCGCCTCACGAATCACCTGATGCCACCAGCCGTACATGCAGAACAGCACCGAGGCGAAGCCGATCAGGAAGACCCAGCCGCCGCCCGTGCCCTGATGCATGTACATGATGCCGCCTGCCGCCATGATGAGCGCGGCGAACGCGCTGAGCAACGGCCACGGGCTGGGAGGCAGGATGTGATATTCGTGGTTCTTGGCACCCGCCATGCGCGGCTCTCCCCAATTCGCTTATTGCGGTGGTCTTAGCTGTTCGTTTTCGCGGAATCCACCGGGTAAAAAGTGTAGCTGAGCGTGATCGTCTGCACGTCGCGCGTGTCGGGATCGCTCAGGATCTTGGGGTCGACGTAGAAGATCACCGGCATCCGTTGCGTCTCGCCGGGCTTCAGCGTCTGCTGCGTGAAGCAGAAGCACTGGATCTTCGTGAAATATTTGCCAGCGATCGCGGGGGTGACGTTATAGGTCGCGGTGCCCGTCACCGCCTGCGCGCCGCGGTTGGTGGCGGTGAAGAACGCCATGTCGCGCGCGCCGATCTCGACCGTTTCCTGCTCCTGCTCGGGCACGAAGCGCCACGGCAGCTTGGGGCTGGTGTTGGCGTCGAAGGCGATCTCGATCTTCCGGTGCACCCCGCCTGGCGCCGCGACGCCGCGCCCGGTGGTGCCGTTCAGCCCGGTCGCCTGACAGAACATCCGGTAGAGCGGCACGCTGGCGAAGGCGAGCCCGGTCATGAAGCAGATCCCCGCCACCGCGAGCAACGCGGTGCGCAGCGTCCGCGGGCGGGCAGGCGCGCTCAATGCGCCATGCCCTGCTTGATGCGCGCGATGGTGATGAAGAACACCAGCACCACGAACGCGCCCAGCAACAGCGCCACGACGATCGCGCGCGCCTTCTGCCGGCGGCGGATCAGATTTTGTTCGTCTTCGGTCATGCCACCCACCGGTCGACGACCAGCGCGCCGAACATCACGAAAAGATACAGGATCGAGTAAGCGAACAGTCGCTTCTCGTAGAACATCGGCGTCGCCGCTCGCTTCGCTCCGGCGGCGACCAGCGCCGCCAGCACCGCGAACGCCGCGGTCATCGCGACCGCCACCACGCCATAGATGCTGCCGGTAAGCCCGAGCGGCCACGGCGCGATCGCCACGGCTGCCATCGGGATCGTATACAAACCGATCTGCCGCCGCGTCGCCGCCTCCCCCGCCACGACGGGGAGCATCGGCACGCCGGCATTGGCGTAATCGGTCTTCACGAACAGCGCGAGCGCCCAGAAGTGCGGCGGCGTCCATAAGAAGACGAGCGCGAACAACAGGAACGGCAGCAGCGCGATCTGCCCGGTCGCCGCCGCCCAGCCGATCAGCGGCGGAAATGCGCCCGCCGCACCGCCGATCACGATGTTCTGTGACGTGCGGCGCTTCAGCCAGACGGTGTAGATGAGGACATAGAACAGGATCGACACGGTCAGGATCGCCGCGGCGGCGAGATTCACTGCCAGCCCCATCAGGATCACCGAAAACGCGCCGAGCCCGACGCCGAAATGCAACGCCGACTGGCGTTCCATCCGCCCCGCCGGCAACGGCCGCTGCGCGGTGCGCTTCATCGCCGCGTCCAGATCGGCCTCATACCATTGGTTCAGCGCCCCCGCCGCCCCCGCGCCAAGCGCGATGCACAGGATCGCAGTGAAACCGAGCACCGGATCGATCAGATGACCGTTCACCGGCGGCGCGGCCAGCATCCCGCACAGCCCGGTGAAGACGACGAGCGTCATCACGCGCGGCTTGGTGAGCGCAAGGAAGTCGCGCCAGTCGGCGGGGGGCAGAAGGGGTGTGGCGGAGGTCATGAAGGCAAGGACTCTAGCCCCGGAGCACGGTCGAGGGAAGCCGCACGTCGCCGGTAGTGATAGCCATAAAGGTCTGTCGCAAAGCCCATCCCCGCATACAGCGCGCGGGCTCCGACATTCGCCTCCTCAACCTGCAAGGCGGCGTAACGCGCGCCCTGCGCCGCCGCCCAGTCGAGCAGCGCCTCGACCACCGCGCGCGCGAACCCTCGCCGGCGAGCGACCGGATCGGTCGCGATCGCCTCCAGCACAGCGATGCGGTCATAGATCGCGACACAGCCGATCGCCGTGGCCATTCCTTTGTCGTCGCAGCGCGCATAAGCGGCGGGGATCGAAAGCCGCGCCGCCACCGCTGCCGGATCTTCGACATGGCCTCCGAATCGCCGCCGGGCCGCGAACCATTTGGCGTCTGGCGTGGTCGCCACGATGACCGGTGTGTCGGGCATGTCGCCCGGTTCGAGCCGCCGAAGCAACGTGCGCGTATGCCCCTCCGGCGCGGAGAAGCCGGCGTCGTCGAGCGCAGCCGAGACGGAGGGGATCAGGTCCGTGACGCGGACGATCGTCGGCTGGCCGTCGTGGTCGTACCGCGCCGCGATTGCCCCCAATGTCCCGGCGTCCAGCGAGGCCCTGGCGTGGACCGCACTCGCGGCGTTGCTCCGGCGACTGCCCCCGCCCGAGCGCGCCACCTGCCAGTCTCCAACGCGTTCCACCACGCGGGGCGGGTAAGCGGCGGCACAGGCGCGTTCGACACGCCACGCGTTCGCGTCGTCGGTCACGTCAACGGCCTCCCGAAAACGGCAGCGGCGGGGAAGCTTTCGCCGCCCCGCCGCCGGCCATTCGCTCACGATCGTCAGTCGATCTTGGGCAGCGTCTCGAACTGGTGGAACGGCGGCGGGCTGGACAGCGTCCATTCCAGCGTCGTCGCCCCCTCGCCCCACGGATTGTCGGGCGCCTTCTTGCCCGCGATCAAGGACCAGATCAGGTTGACGAAGAAGATCGCCATGCCCGCGGCCATGATCATGTAGCCGATCGTCGCGACGTTGTTCCAGTGCGCGAAGCCGTCCGGATAATCCGGGTAACGACGCGGCATACCCTGCAGCCCAAGGAAGTGCATCGGGAAGAACAGCAGGTTCACGCCGACGAAGAACACCCAGAAGTGCAGCTGGCCGAGTAGCTCCGAGTACATCCGCCCCGACATCTTCGGGAACCAGTAATAGAAGCCGGCGAACAGCGAGAACACCGCGCCGAGGCTGAGCACATAGTGGAAGTGCGCGACGACGTAATAGGTGTCCTGCATATAATCGTCGACGCCGCCGTTGGCGAGCACGACGCCCGTGACGCCACCGACCGTGAACATGAAGATGAAGCCGATCGCCCAGACCATCGGGGTCGGGAAGCGCAACGAACCGCCCCACATCGTCGCGATCCACGAGAAGATCTTGATGCCGGTCGGCACCGCGATCACCATCGTCGCCGCGGTGAAGTACATCTTCACGTTCACGCTCATCCCGGTCGTGAACATGTGGTGCGCCCAGACGACGAACCCGACCACGCCGATCGCGACCATGGCATAGGCCATGCCGAGATAGCCGAACACCGGCTTGCGGCTGAACGTCGCGACGATGTGGCTGATGATGCCGAAGCCCGGCAGGATCATGATGTACACTTCGGGGTGGCCGAAGAACCAGAACAGATGCTGGTACAGCACCGGATCGCCGCCGCCGGCAGGATCGTAGAAGGTCGTGCCGAAGTTACGATCGGTCAGCAGCATCGTGATCGCCGCCGCGAGCACCGGCAGCGCGAGCAGCAGCAGGAAGGCGGTGACCAGCACCGACCAGGCGAACAGCGGCATCTTGTGCAGCGTCATGCCCGGCGCGCGCATGTTGAAGATCGTGGTGATGAAGTTGATCGCACCCAGGATCGAGCTGGCGCCCGCGAGGTGGAGCGACAGGATCGCCATGTCGACCGACGGCCCCGGCTCGCCATAGGTGGAGAGCGGCGCGTACACGGTCCAGCCGGTGCCGGCGCCGCCGAAGAACGGCGAGGCGAGCAGCAGCAGGAAGGCGGGCACCAGCAGCCAGAAGCTGATGTTGTTCATGCGCGGGAACGCCATGTCGGGCGCACCGATCATCAGCGGCACGAACCAGTTGCCGAACCCGCCGACCATCGCCGGCATCACCATGAAGAACACCATGATCAGGCCGTGCGCGGTGACGAGCACGTTCCACAGGTGCAGCGCCTGGTCGAACGACTGTTCCTCACCGCCGTGCAGCATCGACGCCCAGTGCGGCAGATACTGGATGCCCGGATGCATCAGCTCGGCGCGCATCAGCCCGGAGATCGCGCCACCGATGATCCCCGCGACGATCGCGAAGATCAGGTAGAGCGTGCCGATGTCCTTGTGGTTGGTGGACATGAACCAGCGCGCGAAGAACGCCGGCTTGTGATCGGCGTCCGCGTGATGGTGGTGATCGTCGTGCGTGACGAAGGCGGACGGGTGGAGCGCGGTGTCGGTCATGATCTTAGCGTCCGGCTTCGCCGACGCCGCCCGGATTGCCGGTGGCGCCCTGCGGGGAGGTGGTGGGAGTGTCGGTCCCGTTCTCGGTCGGGCCGGTGATCGCATTGGCGACCGCCGCCTCGTCCGCCGCGGCGGCGGAATTGTCTGCGCCCGGCTGTGGGATCACGGCGTCGGACGCCTTGCCCGGCGCCGGCATCGAGCCGCCCTTGGCGCGCACCCAGGCGGCGAACTGCGCCGGAGTGACCGCCTCGACCGCGATCGGCATGAACGCGTGGCGCGCGCCGCACAATTCGCTGCACTGGCCGAAATAGAGGCCGGGCTTGTCGATCGTGAAGCTGGTCTCGTTCAGCCGACCCGGGATCGCGTCGAGCTTGATCCAGAACGCCGGCACCGCCCAGCTGTGGATGACGTCATTAGCGGTGGTGATCAGGCGGATCGGCACGCCGACCGGCAACACGACGCGATTGTCGGCCGCCAGCAGGCGCGGGCCGTCGGCGTCGGTGCGCGCGCGCTCGCCCGGGGCGACCTGATTGCCTTCCTTCAGCATGTTGGCGGTGATCTCGATCCCGCCGTGATCCGGATATTGGTAGCTCCAGAACCACTGATTGCCGATCGCCTTCAGCGTCACCGCGCCGGCCGGGGCGGGCTTGAACTGCGCCTGCAACAGCCCGATCGACGGCACCGCGATCGCGACGAGGATCAGCACCGGCACCAGCGTCCATACCACCTCGATAAAGGTGTTGTGGCTGGTGCGCGACGGCACCGGGTTCGCGCTGGCGCGGAACTTCACCATCACCACCACCAGCAGCACCAGCACCAGCAGCGAGATGATCGTGATCAGCGGGAAGAGGATGCGATCGTGAAACCAGTGCGCGCGCAGACCATTCTTGGTGACCTGCGGCTGGATGTGGATCACGCCGTCGAGCGGCTGCCCGACGCCGGGCGCCGACGTGGTGGCGTTGAAGGCCGGTGCGCCGTCCATCGCCAGCGCGGGCGATTGCGGCGCGGCATCGGCCTTTTGCACGGTGCCGCCGGCCTGACCCTGATTCGAATCGGCGGGGCGCAGCCCGCTCGGCGCCGCGGTGGCCGCAGTGGCGGGCGAGGTCGCGGCCGGAGCCGGCGTCTGCGCACCTGCGCTACCCGCGCCTGTCAGGGCGGTCAGCGCGAAGCCCGCTGCCAATACCCAACCCTTGATCCCGGTTCTCAGCATCTTTTTATCGTCACCCCTGTGGTGGTGCGCGCATTCGCGTACCGGGCGTATCGAAGCGCCCCTCCTGCACCTGCCTATAGCATGGCATCCCCTCGCCTCAAGGGGGCGTGCGTCCGCGCTTTTCTCCGCCGAGGCGCGTTGCGCGCGCGCGGGCGGGCTTCTATGGCGCGCGCAGGAGACCAAGCACACGATGACCGACGACGACGTGCTCGCCGAATTCCGCGCTGCCGATGCGCTGCTGGAAGGGCATTTCATCCTTTCCTCGGGGTTGCGCAGCCCGCGCTACCTGCAATGCGCGCGCGTGCTGATGAACCCGCGTCGCGCCGCGCGGCTGGCCGAGGCGCTGGCGACGCGCCTCCCCGCCGAACTGCGCGCACGGATCACCGCGGTCGTCGCCCCGGCGATGGGCGGGGTGATCGCCGGGCAGGAGATGGCGCGCGCGCTCGACGTCGACGCGATGTTCGTCGAACGCCCGACCGGCACCTTCGAGCTGCGCCGCGGCTTTCGGCTGGAGCCCGGGCAGGAAGTGCTGATGATGGAGGACGTCGTCACCACTGGCCTGTCGAGCCGCGAGGCGATCAAGGCGATCGAGGCGGCCGGCGGGCGGGTGATCGCCGGCGCGGCGCTGGTCGATCGCTCGAACGGCACCGCCGACATCGGCGTGCCGTTCTTCCGGCTGATCTGGCTGGAGGTCCCGACCTATCAGCCCGACGATCTACCCCCTGAACTGCAAGCGATCCCGGCGATCAAGCCGGGCAGCCGGGCGGCGGCGTGACGATGGCCGGCCCCTTGCGCCTCGGGGTCAATATCGACCATGTCGCGACGGTGCGGAACGCGCGCGGCGGCGGGTTGCCCGATCCGGTGCGCGCCGCACTGCTCGCGGCACAGGCCGGCGCGGACGGGATCACCGCGCATCTGCGCGAGGATCGCCGCCACATCACCGACGCGGACATCGCACGGCTCTCCGCCGAACTGGCGATCCCGCTCAATCTGGAGATGGCCGCGACCGACGAGATGCTCGCGATCGCGCTGCGCCATCGCCCGCACGCTGCCTGCATCGTCCCCGAGAAGCGCGAGGAGCGCACCACCGAGGGCGGGATCGACGCCGCCGGGCAGCATGACCGGCTTGCGCCGATGGTCCGCGAACTCGGCGCGGCGAACATCCGCGTTTCGCTGTTCATCGAGCCCGACCCGCGCCAAATCGCCGCGGCGGTCGCGCTCGGTGCGCCGGTCGTCGAGCTGCACACCGGCCGCTACGCCGAGCTGGACGGGGAGGCGCGCACCGCCGAGCTGCGCCGGCTCGCCGATGCCGCGGCGCTCGCGGCGAAGAACGGGATCGAGGTTCACGCCGGGCATGGCCTCACCTTCGACAATGTCATGCCCGTGGCGGCGATCCCGCAGGTGCGGGAGCTGAACATCGGCCATTTTCTGATCGGCGAGGCGATCTTCACCGGGCTGGAGGACAGCGTGCGCCGCATGAAGGCGTCGATGGACGAAGCCCGTTGATCGTCGGGCTCGGCTCCGACCTGTGCAATATCGAGCGGATCGCGCACTCGCTCGAGCGCTTCGGCAAACGCTTCGAGGCGCGTGTCTTCACCGATGTAGAGCGGGCAAAGGCCGATCGCCGCCCGTTCACCAAGGCCGGAACGCTCGCCAAGCGCTTCGCCGCGAAGGAAGCCTTCTCCAAGGCGGTCGGCACCGGGTTCAAGGCCGGGGTGTTCATGAAGGACATCGGCGTCGTCAACGCCCCCTCCGGCGCGCCGACGCTGGCGCTGACCGGCGGCGCGAAGGCGCGGCTCGAGGGGATGATCCCCGCCGGGCACAGCGTACGCATCCATCTGACATTGACCGACGACCATCCCTGGGCGCAGGCATTCGTCATCATCGAGGCCATCGCCGACCGACATGCAGGAGCCGAGTGACCGCGTGGCAGAGGATATCGCATTGACCGGCGACCACACGCCCCCGCCCGCCACGGCCGAGACGCCCGCGCCGCGCACCGGCTTTGACTGGTGGGGCGAGATCAAGGGACTGTTCTGGCTGTTGCTGGCGGTGCTCGGCTTCCACAGCTTCATCGCCAAGCCCTTCTATATCCCCAGCGAATCGATGCTGCCCGGATTGCTGGTCGGCGATCGGCTGGTGGTGTCCAAATTCGCTTATGGCTGGTCGTTCGTCTCGCCGACGATCCCCGATCCGGTCGCGATTGTTCGCGGCACCTTGCTCCACCAGCCGGTCGACAGCTGGTCGGTGCAAGTGCCCTTCATCCACGGCCGCATCTGGGGCAGCCTGCCCGAGCGCGGCGACGTGGTGATCGTCACCCCGCCCGGCCAGTCGAGCGATTATATCAAGCGCGTGATCGGCCTGCCGGGCGACACGCTGGCGGTGCGCGGCGGCGTCGTGATCCTCAACGGCAAGCCGGTGGCGCGCGGCCCGCTTCATTATCGCGACTTGCCGGTCGATGCGAACGCGACCTGCGATCCCGCGCAATATCCGGGCGCCCTACGGGAGCGTGCAGACGGCACTGCGGTCTGCCATTTGCCGATCATCACCGAAACGCTGCCCAACGGTCGCCGCTATGACACGGTCGATCTGGAACCCGACAGTGCCGGCGACAATTACGGCCCGGTGACGATTCCGGCCAACCACGTCTTCCTGATGGGCGACAATCGCGACCGCTCCGCCGACAGCCGCTTCGCGCTCGGCGGGTTCGAGCGCGGACTAGGCGGCCCGGTACCTTATGAAAATATCGGTGGCCGCGCCGAATTCATCACCTTCTCGGTCGACGGCAGCGCCGGCTGGAACCCCCTGAGCTGGCCGCGCGCGCTGCGCGGCGGCCGCGCTGGCACCTCGCTCCACCCGACGCGCGTCCCATGAGCGACACGCCCGAGGTGCGGATCGATGCCGGTGGCGAGCGGGTCCGCGTCCGCGCCGGCGCGAGCCCCACCGAAGTGCGCGACGAATCAACCCGCGACGAAATCCGCCGCGCTGCGGTCTGGCTGGGTATGGCCAGCGCGATCGCGCTGGTCGTGTTGCTCGTCCAGCCGTTGCTCATCATCTTCGCCGCGCTCGTCTTCGCGGCATTGCTCGATGGCGGGGTACGGCTGCTCGGGCGGGTGCTGCCGATCGGGCGCAGCTGGCGGTTGCTGATCGTCTGTTTGCTGACGATCGCTTTCCTGCTCGGCACCTTCTATCTCGCCGGCGTCCAGATCACCGCGCAGGCGCAACAGCTCCGCTCGACCGTCGAGGTGCAGGTGCTGCGCGTCAGCGGCTGGCTGAGCGCGCAGGGGCTGATGCCGGGCGCCAGCGACCTGAGCGGCGTCGCGAAACAGGCGATGTCGTCGTTGGGGCGTGTCACGAGCTGGCTGGGCACCGCTGCCGGCGCACTGACCAGCGGGTTCATGATCGTCGTGCTCGGGCTGTTCGTCGCGATCGATCCGCATGGCTATGAGCGCGGGCTGCAATGGATGGTGCCCGAACGCAACCGCGTCGAATTTGCAGTGACGCTGAAGCGCATGGCGCAGACGCTGCGCCGGCTGCTCGCCGGACGCCTGCTCGGCATGGCGTTCGAGGGCGTGCTGACCGCGATCGCCTTGTGGATCGTCGGGGTACCGATGGCGATGATCCTCGGCATCCTCACCGGTCTGCTGGCCTTCATCCCCAATATCGGCGCGTTCATTTCCGGGGCGCTGATGGTCGCGGTAGGCTTTTCGGCGGGTGTCCACACCGGCGTGCTGGCGATCGTCGTCTATATCGTCGTGCAGACCTTCGACGGCTATGTCGTGATCCCGATGGTCGCCAAGCGCACCGTCGATCTGCCCCCGGCGCTGACGCTCGGCGCGCAGATCCTCGCCAGCGCCCTGTTCGGGATCATGGGGCTGGCGCTCGCCGATCCGATGACCGCGATCCTGAAGACCGCGATGGAGCGCCGTTCCGAGAACGCCGAGGACAGCCGGGCGCGGGACTGAGGCCGCACGCGGCACGGCTGGCGCGCCCCGCCCGACGCTGCTACAGCGCGCCACCCGTCTGCAACGGGCGCAGGAACAACCGATTGCGCGTCGACGAGCACTCCTCAACCCCCTCGACCAAGCCCGTCGCCGACGCCGCTCCGTTGGTCGCGTTGAAGCCGGTCCTGACGCTCCGGCGTCGCTGGCCCGCGTTGCTGGCGACGATCCTCACCGTCGCGACGCTGATCGGCGTCGGTCACGAGCTGTTCGATCACGGATTGGCCGGGATCAAGCGGGCGGTGCCGGAATCCTGGGGCTTCTACCTCTTCTTCCTCGCCTCCTATTTCGCGCTGCCGATCTGCGACTTCGTGATCTTCCGCCGGTTGTGGGACGTGCCGCCCGCCGCCTTCCCGGCGCTCAACCGGAAGCGGATCGCGAACGACATCCTGATCGGCTATTCGGGCGATGCCTATTTCTACGCCTGGGCGCGCGCGCGGCTGGATATGGTGACCGCGCCGTTCGGGGCGGTGAAGGACGTCAGCATCGTCTCCGGCATCACCGGGAACGTCACCGCCTTGCTGCTCGGCACGGTCGCGTTGCCACTCGGCTACCAGCTGATCTCGCCCGAGGTGATCGAGGGCATGATCTGGTCGCTGGTGTTCGCCACCGCGATCTCGCTCGGGCTGATCCTGTTTTCCAAGCGCGTCTTCTCGCTGCCGCGTCGCGACCTGTGGTTCATCTTCTGGATCGATCTGCTGCGGATCGGCGCCACCTGCGTCTTCATCGCGCTGGCCTGGGCCTGGGCGATGCCCAGCGTGTCGATCGGCATGTGGCTGTTTCTGGTCGCCGGGCGGCAATTGGTGTCGCGTTTGCCGTTCCTGCCCAACAAAGACCTGCTTTTCGCCAACTTCGCGATCCTGGTCATCGGGCATGATCGTGCGTTGTCGGACCTGATGGCGTTCACCGCAGCGTCAACCCTGGTGATGCACGGGCTGCTGCTACTGCTGTTCGGTGCGGTATATGTGACGGAAAGGATGCGCGCATGGCGCGACGGACGCTGACGATTGCCCTGGCCGGGCTGCTCCCGCTTGTCGCGCCCGCGGCGGGCGCGCAGGTGCTGGGCAGCGATGCCGCGGCCTGCACCGCGCAGCAGGGGCCGGCGATCCTTGCCACCGTCACCGGGCTGAAGGACCGCACCGGCACGCTGAAGCTGGAACTCTACCCGCCCAACGAGAAGGACTTTCTGGCCGGCGACGACGATCTGGCGCGTGAGGGCAAGTTCTTCCGCCGCGTGACGATCGCGCCGCCCGCTACCGGCGACGCCGCGATTTGCATCCGCGTGCCGCGCCCGGGCCGCTATGCCTTGTTCCTGGGCCATGACCGCGACGGCAAGCGCAAGTTCAACTTCTGGAGCGACGGCGCCGGCTTCCCCAGCAACCACAAGATCGGGCGCGCGCGCCCCAAATTGGCCGATGCGCTGATCGACGTCGGCCCCGGCATCACCCGCACCACGATCCGCGCGCAATATCTGCGCGGGTTGGGCGGCTTCGGCTTCATGCGCTGATTGGGAGACGGGACCATGCGGATCGTCGACGTCAACGAATTCTACTCGCCAACCGGCGGCGGGGTACGTTCGTACCTCGATCGCAAGATGGCGCTGATGTCCGAGATGGGGCACCAGCAGATCGTGATCGCCCCCGGGCGCGAGGATCGCGTCGAGGAACGGCCCGGCGGCGCGCGCATTCATTATGTGAAATCGCCAGGCATTCCGTTCGACTCGAATTACGGGTTGTTCTGGGAGGCGGCGCCGATCCACGAACTACTCGACCATTACCGCCCCGATGTGGTCGAGAATTGTGCGCCGTGGCGCTCGGCGGCGATCGTCGCCGACTGGCAGGGCGATGCGGTGCGCTCGTGGTTCATGCACAACGACAATCTGGAAACCTACCCCAAGCGGTGGTTCTCGCGCGTCGCCTCCGAATCGACGATCGAGCGCGCGTTCAGCTGGTACGATCGCTACATGAACCGCTGGCTCGACCGGTTCGACACCGTCGTCACCAACGGCCCGGTGCTGACCGAGCGGCTGCGCGCGCGCGGCGTGCGGATCGACGCCACCATGCCGCTGGGGATCGAGCGCGAGCATTTTTCGCCGGCGCTGCGCAGCGCGTCGCTACGCGCCGCAATGCTCGAGCAATGCGGGCTTCCCGAGGATGCGTTCCTGCTGATCGGGGTCGGGCGGCATCATCCCGAAAAGCGCTGGCCGATGGTGATCGACGCGGTGCGGCGCGCAGGGGCGAAGCTGCCGGTCGGGCTGGTCTTGCTGGGACTGGGGCCGGACACGCGGACGCTGGAGCGCCATATCGCCGAAAGCCCGCATGTGCGGATGTTCCAGCCGATCTACCATCGCGGGCAGCTTGCCTCGATCATGGCGAGCGCCGACGCCTTCATCCACGGATGCGATACTGAGACGTTCGGGCTGGTCGCGTCGGAGGCGCTCGCCTCAGGCCTGCCGTTGATCGTTCCGGATCGCGGCGGCGCATCGGCGGTGGCGAAGCCCGAGTTCGGCGAATGGTATCGCAGCGGCAACGCCTATGACTGCGCGCGCGCGATCGTCGCGCTCGCTTCTCGCGACCAGCCGCTGCTCCGCCGCGCCGCCGCGATCGCCGCGCCGAAGGTGTGGAGCGACCGCGAGCATACGCAGGCGCTGATCGCGCACTATCAGTCGTTGATTGAGGCGCGCGGGCTGGTCAGCAAATCGGCATAGGCTGCGGGCCGACGTCCGCGGGAGGTGAAGGCCGCGAAGGTCCGGTCGATGCTGCGCAACAACGCCGGGCGGGTCACGTCGCCCGGATGAACCGCCACGCGGACCGTCGGGACGGGCCGTAGCGCGTGCCGCAGCACCGACGCAGCGGCGAGCGAGCTGAGCGCGCGAGCGTGGCTACGGCTCGCCCAGGTGACGACCGGCCCGCGCGCGACGACGGCCCCGCCCGGCACCCACACGCGGGCGTGATCCTCGGCCAACGCAAAGCCGGCGTCCGATAATGCCGCGCGCGCACCCTCAGAATAAAGCCACGCCGGCGCGATGAACCCCGCCGCCGGGCGCCCGATCGTCTGTTCCAGCAATGTCTTGCCGCGCCGCATCCGCGCCAGCGCCTCGGCATGGTCGAGCCCCAGAAACTCGCCCTCGCCGGCCGTCATCCGCCGCGCCTTCACCGCCGCCACGCCGCGGTGCGCGCTGTCGTCGCGGTGGAACCACCCGTGCACGAACATCTCGATCCCGGCGTCGGCCCAGTGCCGCAGCCGTGCGCCGAACGCAGGGGTCAGCGGCGCGCTGCCCCAGTGATCCGCGACGACCAGCATCGCCAGACGCTGTCCGACATACGGCGTCAGACGGTCGAGCAGCAGATCGACCTCGCGCTCGAACCGCGGCGAGACATCGTGAATGGAGGCGAGCAGACGCTTCATCGCGTCAGCACTTGCGCACCCGGCCGGGCCGGCGCAAGTCTCAGTCGTCGGCCAGTGCCTTGGCGAGCAGGTCGCGGATCGCCACCAGCGACGGCGTCGCGACGACGGGCGCCGGATCGGGCATCGCGACAGGCTCGCGCGCCAGCAATTGCTGGACGCCCTTGATCGTATAGCCCTCGCGATTGAGCAGCCGGTCGATCCGCGCGACCAGCGCCACATCCTCCGGCCGATAATAGCGGCGGTTGCCCGCGCGCGTCACCGGCCGGAGCTGCGGGAAGCGACTTTCCCAATAACGCAGGATATGCGGGGCGAGGCCGGTCGCCTGAGCGACCTCGCCGATAGTGCGAAACGCGGCGGCGGATTTGGCGTCCGACGCCAAGGCGCTCAGCCCGCGACGATGCGGTCGCGCATCATCTGACTGGCGCGGAACGTCAGCACGCGGCGCGGCGCGATCGGCACCTCGACGCCGGTCTTGGGGTTGCGGCCGATCCGCTCGCCCTTGTCGCGCAGCACGAACGTGCCGAACCCCGAAATCTTGACGTTCTCACCATTCTGGAGCGCGCCGCACATGCGGTCGAGAATCTGCTCCACGAGGCGCGACGAGTCCGCACGGGACAGTCCCACCTGCTTGTGCAGCGATTCGGCCAGATCAGCGCGCGTCAACGTACCAGCTTCAGTCATCGGCTCTACCTCTACCCCCCGGAAAGGTTATACAATTCGGGCGGCTTATAACGCCGCATGCGACTTGTCGATGCAGCCGGCGATTGCGGGTCACATGCGAATAATTGCCGCGCCCCACGTAAAACCGCCGCCCATTGCCTCCAGCACGACGAGGTGTCCGGGAAGGATGCGGCCATCGCGCACCGCTTGATCGAGCGCGAGCGGAACCGAGGCAGCAGAGGTGTTCGCATGCTGGTCGACGGTGACCACAACCTTTTCAGAAGGAAGGGAAAGTTTGCGCGCCGTTGCGTCGAGAATCCGCGCATTCGCCTGATGCGGAACCACCCAGTCGACCGCATCGGTGGGCAGCCCGGTGGCCTGCAATGCCTCTTCCATCACCGCCGCCAGATTGACCACCGCGTGGCGGAACACCTCGCGACCCTTCATCCGGAGCTTGCCGACTGTCCCGGTCGTGGACGGTCCGCCGTCGACATAAAGCAACCCATTATGGCGACCATCGGCATGCAGCCGCGTGGCGAGGATGCCGCGCGCGCCGGCATCGGCGACGTCGTCGACCGAATCACGCGCTTCCAGCACGATCGCCCCAGCGCCGTCGCCGAACAGCACGCAGGTGGTGCGATCCTCCCAGTCGAGGATACGGCTGAACGTCTCGGCCCCGATCACCAGCGCACGCCGGTGCGCCCCGGCGCGGATCATGCTGTCGGCGACCTGCACCGCATAAAGGAAGCCCGAGCACACCGCCGCGACGTCGAAGGCGACGCAGTCGTCGATCCCCAGCATCGCCTGCACCTTGGTGGCGGTTGCGGGAAAGGTGTTGTCGGGGGTGGCAGTCGCGAGCACGATCAAGTCGATGTCGCCCGCCGTCAGCCCCGCCGCGGCGATCGCGGCGGTTGCCGCGTCGCGCGCCAGCGTCGCGGTCGTCTCGTCCTCGCCCGCGATATGGCGGAAGCGGATGCCGGTGCGCTCGACGATCCATTCATCGGACGTATCGACCTGCTCGGCCAGCTCGGCATTGGAGACGCGGCGGGCGGGCAGCGCGCTGCCCGTGCCCGTCAGCACGGCACGGATCATGCCGCCGCCTTCGCTTCGAAGTGGCGCAGGTCTTCGATGATCCGGCGCGTCAGGTCGGCGCGCACCATCTTCGCCGCGTTGCCGATCGCGGTCGCCACCCCGCGCTCGTTCGCGCTGCCGTGGCTCTTCACCACCAGCCCGTTGAGCCCGAGGAAGACCGCACCATTGTGATTGTTGGGATCGAGGTGATCGCGCAGCAGCTCGGTCGCCGGACGCGAGATCAGGAAGCCGACCTTCGATCGAACCGAGCTGCGGAACGCGCGCTTGAGCAGATCGGCGACAAAGCGCGCGGTACCCTCGGCGGTCTTGAGCGCGATATTGCCCGAGAAACCGTCGCAGACGATCACGTCATGCTCGCCGCGCGACAACCGGTCGCCCTCGACGAAGCCGGTGAACTTCATCGGCAGGTGCGGAGCGGCGCGCAGCATCTGCGCAGCGTCGCGGATCTCGCCGGTGCCCTTCTGGTCCTCGCTGCCGATGTTGAGCAGCGCGACCCGCGGCGCGTCCAGCTCCAACGTGGTGCGCGCATAGGCCGCCCCCATCACCGCGAACTGCACGAGGTTGCGCGCATCGCATTCGGTATTCGCACCGAGGTCGAGCATCACGCAGTCATTGTCGCCGAGCGTCGGCAGCAGCGCCGCCAGCGCCGGGCGGTCGATGCCGCGCATCGTCCGCAACGACAGCTTCGCCATCGCCATCAACGCGCCGGTGTTGCCGGCAGACACCGCCGCGGCGGCGCGCCCCTGCTTCACGCAGTCGATCGCGACGCCCATCGACGTCGTCTTGGCGCGACGGATCGCCTGGCTCGGCTTCTCGTCGCCCGCAATCACGTCGGGAGCGTGCACGATTTCGGAATGCTGGGCGAGATTGGGATGCTGGGACAGCCCCTCGCGAATCGCCGCTTCGTCGCCGACCAACAGATAGTTGACGTCGTCGTAGCGGCGGCACGCACGCGCCACCCCGGCCAGCATCACCGCCAGCCCCTCGTCACCGCCCATCGCATCGACGGCGATCCGGGACCTGTCGGATATCACTGAACCTCGCTCCCGAAGCTGTGCCTGCACCCGGTCAGGCTCAGGCGTCGACCGCGATGACCTCGCGACCATTGTAGTGACCGCACGCGGTGCACAGGTTGTGCGGGCGCTTCAGCTCGCCGCAGTTCGGGCATTCCTGGAACGCCTCGACCGACAGAGCGTCGTGCGCGCGGCGCATGCCACGGCGGGAGGGAGAAGTCTTTCGCTTGGGGACGGCCATCGTGGCACCTTGATCTGTCTAGTATTTCATAAGAGCGACGAGCCGGTGCACGGCGCCGCGCGGACGGTGCGAGCACCGACCGCGGCAGACAGCCGGGCATCGGCTCGCATCGCGAAGCCCCGCGCCTATAGCGAATTCCCCGGCGGTTGCAAGTAAAGCCCGTCACATGACCTCCATCCCGCCAACGCCCGGAGCGGGCGGTCGTGTCCCTCTCAGGCGGAAAGCGCGCTGTCGCTGACGAACATGTTGTGTGCGCGCTCGTGCGCGAAGGTGCTCGGCTTGCCGTGACCGGGGATGAACGTCGTCGCGTCGCCGAGCGGCCACAGCTTGGTCACGATCGATTCGATCAATTGCTTGTGATTGCCTTGCGGCAGGTCGGTGCGCCCGACCGAGCCCTGGAACAGCACGTCGCCTACCTGCGCGAATCGCGACGGCGCGTGGTGGAAAATCACATGCCCCGCGGTGTGCCCCGGCGTGTGATAGACGTCCAGCGTCAGGTCGCCGACCGTCACCGTGTCGCCATCCACCAGCCAGCGATCCGGCTCGAACACCACGCCGCGGATCCCCCAGTTGCGCCCGTCCTCGTCCAGCCGTGCCAGCCAGAACCGGTCGTCCTCGTGCGGCCCCTCGATCGGCACGCCCAATTGCTCGGCCAGCGGCTTCGCCTCCCCGGCATGGTCGATATGGCCGTGGGTCAGCAGGATTTTCTCGACCGTCACTCCCGCCTGCTCGACCGCCGACAGGATGCGCGGCAGGTCGCCGCCGGGATCGACCACCGCCGCCTTCATCGTCGCGGTGCACCAGATCAGCGTGCAATTCTGCTCGATCGCGGTGACGGGAACGATCGCGGCGCGCAGCGGGGTGTCGGTCATCGGGAAACTCCTGCCGGGATGCGGGATCGCCGGTGCCGCGGGGCTTAACTTCGACCTTGGTCGGACGCAACGCGGCTTGCAGGCGTAACGACCTGCGGGCATCAAGGGAGGCGATGCGTCTCGCCGCTCCCTTCGTGCTGCTCCATGATGCCCGGTCGGGGCTTGACCGCGCGAGGCTGTATCAGGCGCCGCAGCGCGTGCTCACCGCCTGGACGCCAGCCGAGGTGCACGATCTGCTTGCGGCGGTCCGTGCGTGGCCGGGCGCCGCGGCGGGTTTCCTGTCTTATGGCGCAGGTGCGGCGTTCGAGCCGGCGGTGGGTAGCGAGCCCGCCTCCACGACCCCGCTGGCGTGGTTCGGGCTGTTCGACGGGCATCAGGAGATCGCGGATGTCGCCGCGCTGCTTCCCGATCCGGCCGGCGCATGGACCGGCGTGCCGGAGCCCGAGCCATCGCGCGTCGATTATCGCGCGATGTTCGACGCGGCGCAGGCGCTGATCCGCGCGGGCGATCTGTACCAACTCAACCTCACGTTCCGCGCACGCGTGCCGTTCATCGGCGATCCGCTCGCGCTCTACGCGGGGTTGCGGCAGGCGGCGGGCGCGGGATGGAGCGCGCTGGTTGCGACCGGCACGCAGACGATCCTGTCGCTGTCGCCCGAGCTATTCTTCACCCGTGACGGCGATGCGCTGGTCAGCCGCCCGATGAAGGGCACCGCGCGCCGCCACCCCGATCCCGCGATCGACCTCGCGGTCGCCCGCTCGCTCGCCGCCGATGCCAAGCAGCGCGCGGAAAATCTGATGATCGTCGACCTGATGCGCAACGACCTGTCGCGCGTCGCGGTGGCGGGCAGCGTGGCGGTGCCCGATCTGTTCGCGGTCGAACGCTACCCGACCGTGCATCAACTGACCTCGAAGGTCACCGCGGCGCTCGCCCCCGGGCACGATTCGGTCGACGTCCTCTCCGCGCTCTTCCCGTGCGGCTCGATCACTGGCGCGCCGAAGGTCCGGGCGATGCAGGCGATCGCGGCGGTCGAGCGTGGCACCCCGCGCGGGGCCTACACCGGCGCGATCGGCCGCATCGATGCGGACGGCAGCGCGGCATTCAACGTCGCGATCCGCACGCTGACGATCGACGACGGCGCGGATCATGCCGTGATCGGCATCGGTGGCGGGATCGTCGCCGATTCGCGCGTCGAGGACGAATGGGACGAGGCGATGGCGAAGGCGGCGTTCCTCGCCGGCGCGCGCCGCCGCGTCGACCTGCTGGAGACGATGGCCTTCGACCCCGACGAAGGCGTGCTGCGTATCGAGCGTCATCTCGAACGATTGCGCACCAGCGCGGCGGCGCTGGGGTTCACCTTCGACCGTCACGACGCCCGCAACGAGTTGCAGGCCGCGACCTTCCGGCTGCGCGCCGCCGCGCGCGTCCGGTTGATGGTGTCGCAGACCGGCGCGATCGCGATTGAGGTCGCTGCCGCCCCGCCCGCCCCCGATCGACCGCTGCGAGTCGCGCTCGCCCCCCTACCGGTCGGCGAGCGCGACTGGCGGCTGCGTCACAAGACCAGCGACCGGCGCTTCTACGACGCCGCGCGCGCCGCAAGCGGGGCGGACGAGGTGCTGTTCTTCACGCCCGACGGGCGGCTGACGGAGGGCAGCTTCACCAACCTGTTCGTGCCGCGCGGCGATACATTGGTCACGCCGCCCGCCGGTCCGCTGTTGCCGGGCGTCCTGCGCGGCGAGTTGCTCGACACCGCGCAGGCGGTCGAGGGCGATCTGACCGTTGACGACCTGCGTGACGGGCTGTTCGTCGGGAATGCGTTGCGCGGACTAATGCGAGCGACGCTCGCGGTTGCACAATGAGGCCGGCCGTCGCATAGGCGCAGCGCTTCCTAGTCAAAGGCGCCCATCATGCACACCTCCGCCGCGCTCGACCGCATCAATCCCTCCCCGACGCTGGCGATCACCAGCCGCGTGCTGGAGCTGAAGCGGGCCGGCGTCGACGTGATCGGATTGGGCGCGGGCGAACCCGATTTCGATACGCCCGACTTCGTGAAAGAGGCCGCGATCGAGGCGATTCGCGCCGGCAAGACGAAATACACCAATGTCGACGGCACTGCGGAGCTGAAGGACGCGATCGTCGCGAAGTTCAAGCGCGACAATGGCCTGGATTATACCCCGGCGCAGATCACCGTGAACGTCGGCGGCAAGCACACGCTGTTCAACGCGCTGGTCGCGACGCTCGATGCGGGCGACGAGGTGATCGTTCCCGCGCCTTACTGGGTCAGCTACCCGGACGTGGTGCAGTTCGCGGGCGCGACCCCGGTGATCGTCGCGGCGGGCGCGGACGTCGGCTACAAGCTGACCCCGGCGATGCTCGAGGCGGCGATCACGCCGAAGACCAAGTGGCTGATCCTCAACTCGCCGTCGAACCCGACCGGCGCGGCCTACACGGTCGACGAGCTGAAGGCGCTGGGCGCGGTTCTGGAGCGGCATCCGCACGTCTGGATCTTCGCCGACGATATGTACGAGCATATCGTCTATGACGACTTTCGCTTCGCCACGATCGCCGAGGTCTGCCCGTCGCTGTACGAGCGGACGCTGACCGTCAACGGCTGTTCCAAGGCCTATGCGATGACCGGATGGCGGATCGGCTTCGCGGCCGGCGCGACGTGGCTCATCAAGGCGATGGCCAAGCTCCAGTCGCAATCGACCAGCAACCCGTGCTCGATCGCGCAGGCCGCGGCAACCGCCGCGCTGACCGGCGACCAGTCGTTCCTGAAGGAGCGTGCGCAGGCGTTCCAGATCCGTCGCGATCTGGTTGTGAATATGCTCAACGCCGCCGAGGGCATAACCTGCCCGAAGCCCGAGGGCGCCTTCTACGTCTATCCCAGCGTCGCGGGCGTGATCGGCAAGTCGACCCCGGCGGGCAAGCGCATCGAGACCGACAGCGATTTCGTCGGCTATCTGCTCGACGACGCCAAGGTCGCGGCGGTGCAGGGCGTGGCGTTCGGCGTCTCGCCGGCGATGCGGATCAGTTACGCGACCTCCGAAGCGCTGCTGACCGAGGCGTGCCAGCGCATCCAGACGGCGTGCGCCGCGCTGAAATAAGCCCACTTTTCCGAAACGATCGCTTTCGCACTCTGCGATGGAGGGGCAGCGTCGCTGTCCCTATATCGACGCCAGATGAACGGCCGGCCAAGCCGCCGTTCAGGCGTCGGGCGTAATGTTGCGGTGGTCGTCACCCACCCCGTGTAGCGCGACGATGATCGAGCGACATGCCGCACATGCGGCCAAGGAAAAGAGAGCAACTGATGATCCGCTTCATCAAGTCCAGCTTCGCATGGCAGTTCGCGGGTGGCTTCCTGATCGGCGCCGCCGGGATGCTGGCGATCCACGCCACCCAGCCCGAGATGCCCGGCAACGCCTATGCGGCGACGGCGACCCACACCACGCGCTGAGCCGCTGCGAGCCTCTCTGGCGGAGCGACCCGCGCCGACCCATATCAGGCGGATGACGCGCTTTCTCGCCTTTGCTGCGGCCTTGCCGCTCCTGCTCGCCGGCTGCGGCACCGCCCAGGCCGAACGCGCCGTCCCGATTCCCGCCGCCGCGCGCGATGTGCCCGCAACCGCCGGCATGCAGACCGCCGTTCTGGCGGGTGGCTGCTTCTGGGGCATGGAGGCCGTGTTCCAGCAGGTGAAGGGCGTCCGCGACGTGATCGCGGGCTATGCCGGCGGCACCCCGCAAACCGCCAATTACGGCGCGGTCAGCAGCGAAACGACGCGCCATGCCGAGGCGATCCGCATCACCTACGATCCGCGCGTCGTCAGCTATGGGACGTTGCTGCGTGTCTATTTCTCGATCGCGCACGATCCGACGCAGCTGAACCGGCAGGGTCCGGACAGCGGCACCAGCTACCGCTCGGCGATCTTCCCGCAGACGCCGGAACAGCGCGCGGTCGCCGCCGCCTATATCGCACAGCTCGGTCAGGCCCATGCCTTCGCGCAGCCGATCGTCACGCGGCTGGAGGCGGGGCGCTTCTACCCGGCCGAATCCTATCATCAGGATTTCTTCCGCCGGAACCCGACGCACCCCTACATCGTCCGCTGGGACAAGCCGAAGGTCGCCGGCTTCCGCACCGCCTTCCCGCAACTGGCGATGCGGTAGCTTCGTCGCCCCGGATCAGGTCCGCGCTGGCAAAACGTCCAGCGGTCGCGCTTCCTCGACCAGCAGCACCGGCACCCCGTCCCGCACCGGATAGGCCACGCCGCCCGCCTCCGATACCAGCTCCTGCCGCTCCGCATCATAGCGCAGCGGCGTCCGCGTCGCCGGGCACACCAGCCGTTCGAGCAACCACGCGTCGATCGTCATTGCAGCGTCACCCGGTCCTCGCCGTCGTGACGGCCGAAGAATTGCATCAACTGCACCAGCATTTCGGCGCGCGTCGCCAGATCGGGCGCCTCGAGCAGCGCTTGCTTCGCCGCGACATCGAACGGCGCGATCTGCGCGACCCCGTTCACGAGGCTCACATCATCCAGCCGCCCCACCGACGTCCAGTCGACGCTATACCCATGCGCCTCCGCAAACCGACGCGATTCCATCTCCAGCGACGCGCGCGCGCCCAGTGACAGCGTGTCGTCCTCCGAGACCGGCAGCAGTTCGGCCTCGACCTGCCGGAACGGCGTCGTCACCACCAGTTCGCGCCGCACGCGGAACAGCGACAGCCCTTGCAGGATCAGATTGTAGCGCCCGTCGTCCAGCGCCTCGACCTCGGCGATCCGCCCGACGCAGCCGACGTCGAACAGATCGGGCGTGTCGGCATCCTCGCTGTCGGGACGCGGCTGGATCATCGCGATCCGCCGGTCCCGCGCCATCGCGTCCGACACCATCGCGCGGTAACGCGGCTCGAAGATGTGCAGCGGCAGATGCAGCTGGGGGAACAGCAGCGCGCCCGGCAACGGGAAGATCGAGAGCCGCGTCGTATCGGTCATCCGAACAGGATCGCCGACAGCTTGCGCCGCTGCGCCGACACCCACGGATCTTCCAGCCCGACGACCTCGAACAGCTTGAGCAACTGTTGCCGCGCCGCATCGTCGTTCCATGCGCGGTCCGCCGCAACGATCGACAGGAAGCCGTTCGCCGCCGCCTCGCGATCGCCCGCCGCCATCCGCGCATTGGCGAGATCGAAGCGCGCCTGAAGGTCGTCGGGGTTCGCCGCCACCGCCGCCTCGAGCGGGGCGAGATCGTCGACCGCAGGGGCCGATTTGGCGAGCGCCAGCGCCGCCGCCGCGCGCTGCACGTCGGGCAGCTTCGCGACATCCTCGGGCAATGCCGCGATCGCCGCCTCGGCGTCCTCGACCTGCCCCGCGGCGACCAGCGCACGGATGCGTCCCGACAGCACCGCATGATGTTCCGGCGCCATCTCGGCGAGCTGATCGAAGATCGACAGCGCGCGCTCGGCATCGCCCTCGGCCAGCACCTGCTCGCCCATCGCGATCAGCGGCTCCAGCTCGGCGTCCTGCGACTGCGCCTCACCGCTGATCGGCAATTGGCGCAGCAACTGGTCGAGCATCGCCTTCAACTGCGATTCGGTGCGGGCGCTGGTCAGGTCGGCGACCAGCTGCCCCTGGAACATCGCATAGACGGTCGGGATCGAGCGGATCTGGAACTGCGCCGCAATGAACTGGTCCTTGTCGGTATCGACCTTGGCCAGCACCACGCCCTTGTCGGCATATTCCGCCGCGACCTTTTCCAGCACCGGCGTCAGCGCCTTGCACGGCCCGCACCATTCCGCCCAGAAATCGACGATCACCAGCTGCGTCATCGACGGTTCGACGACGTCGGCGCGGAACCGCTGGACGGCTTCCTTCTCGGCGGGGGACATGCCTAACGTGGCCAAAGGGGCGCTCCTGAAATTGCTTGCCCCCTTATGTGGGATGGCGGCGGGGGATACAAACCCCCCGCCCCACCCGCTTTGGCCGGAACGTATTCAGACTGACAGCCACCCATCATCCGTCATCCCGGACTTGATCCGGGATCCCGCTTCTTCTTCCCCGGCCGGCAAGAAGAAGCGGGGCCCCGGATCAAGTCCGGGGCGACGAACGGGGGAGATGATCGACGCCGGCATGCGGGGCGTCGGAAAAAGGGTTGGATCGCGCGGAGGCGCAGAGGTGTACCGCGAGAAGCACCATCACTCTCCTTCCAGATCGTGACAGGAAGAGCGCCCAATGCGGCAAACGCATCAACTCTGCGCGCTCCGCGCCTCCGCGTGAAAATCCCTTTCTCCTTTGCTTGCCCACGAACCTGATCGTCGCCCCTAGAACGCTGCCGTGAGCGCGAACACCACCTTGGCCCCCGCGATCGAGCCGACCCCATCCTGCCCGCGGCTGAAGCTCGGCTGCAGATACGCAGCCTTACGGTCGGTGATGTTGGTGTCGACATAGGCGACGCCGACGGTCAGCGGCGTGCTGGGGATCACATAATCGACGCCCAGCAGCCAGTCGGCATAGGCGCCGGTCGGCGTCACACTGGTCGCAAACGGCCCCAGGCCCTTGTTGCCGCTCGACGCGCCGATATGCGCCTTGGCGGTCAGCCCGGTATTCGGGATCGCCGCGGCGGCATCCCCCCAGACGTACAGGTTGTCCCCCTTCGCACCCGGCCGGCTGTAGCCGGTCCCGTTGTCATAATCGACGTTCGCGGCGACCGTCCCGTTCGCCGACCACGCGCCCAGCGCTTCCTGCTTCGGCGCATAGGCGACGCCCGCGGTCAGGCTGACCGGGCCGGCGGTGCCGGAGAGCTTGGCGTAAGGCTCGATGAAGTCGGTGTTATCGAAGCCGCCCGGATACATGTACCAGGTCGCGCCGATATCGAGCGTGCCGCCGTTGCCGATCGGGGTCTTGAACCCGGCGATCAGGTCCAGCTCCATATTGGCGCCGCCGAACGTCCCCCAGCCGGAGAGGTTCGATCCCCAGGTGCCGATATAGACGCCGCTCTCATGCGCGATCGTGAAGCCGCCCTGCACGGCGAGGTTCTCGTCGGACTGCGACACGCCGCGGAAGCGATAGTCGCTGACCAGCCCGACCGACCCGGAAACGGTGACTGCTTTCGGCGGGGCCTCTTCCTGCGCAGCGGCGGGAACGGCGGCCAGCGCCAGCATGGCGGTGGGGATAAGGAATGCGTACTTCATGGAACCTCCTGATGGTAAGAGGCTCCTCCTGCTTGCGGTCCGCTACGCTCTCCCCCGCCTTGGCCAGCGGGAGGGCGATGGCTGGCCCACCATCAAAACCTATTTGCGCCGCATTGCAGCAATGTTTCTGATGTGCATCAAAAGATTGCTGCGCTGCTACGTCAGTGCTGATCGTCGTTCAGTGTGGCGATCCGGCCACGCGCGCCGGTGACCTGCACCGATTGACCCGAGGCGCGTCGACGCTGGAACCAGTCGCGCAGCATCTCCGCGCTGGTATGATCGACCGCGTTGAGCCGCGTCGCGTCGATCCGCACCGGCGTGTCGGTCGGCACCCGGTCGAGCGTCTCGGACAGCTTGGGCAGCGTCACGAAGGTCGCGGTGCCATCCAGCGTGATCGCATGGGTGTCCGCCTCCTGCCCCTCATAGACCCGCAGCCGCAGCCGGTGGAGATTCGGGATCAGTTCGAGCATCGTCAGCCCGATCCCGACCAGCACCCCGGTCAGCAGGTCGGTCGACACCACCGTCACCAGCGTCGCCGCCCAGATCAGCACCGGCAACACGCCATAATCGCGGAACAGGTGCGTGGCGTGCTTGACGCTGACCAGCCGGAAGCCGGTGACGACGAGGATCGCGCCCAGCGCCGCCATTGGGATCAGCTTGAGCACGAACGGCAGCGCCGCGACGAAGCCGAGGATCCAGACGCCGTGCAGCATCGCCGACAGTCGCGTCGCCGCGCCCGCCTGTACGTTCGCCGAACTGCGCACGATCACTCCGGTCATCGGCAGCGCGCCGGCAAAGCCGCACAGCAGGTTGCCGATGCCCTGCGCGCGCAGCTCCTTGTTGTAATCGGTGCGGACGCCATTGTGCATCTTGTCGACCGCCGCCGCCGACAGCAACGTCTCGGCCGAGGCGATGAACGCGATCGCGACCGCCGCGCCGATCACCGACAGGTCGAGCAATCGCGCAAAACCCTCGCCGCTCGGCGGGGTGATCGCGGCGACGATCGAATCGGGCACCTGCACCCGCGCGACCTCCAGCCCGAACAGCAAGGAGACGATCGTGCCGGCCAGCACCCCGACCAGCGCCCCCGGCAACAGCCGCAGCGACGCAGGGCGCACCTTTTCCCAGCCGATCATCGCCGCGATCGTCACCACGCCGATCGCGAACGCGAATTCGGTCGCCTGCAGATTGCTCGGCGACAGGCCGAACAGCCGCCCCGGCATCGCCGCGAGGTTCTGGAGCCCGCTCGGCAACGGCCGATGATCGAACAGGACGTGGAACTGCCCGACGACGATCAACACGCCGATCCCCGCCAGCATCCCGTGCACCACCGCCGGAGAGATCGCCTTGAACCAGCCGCCCAGCCGGAACACGCCGGCTACGACCTGCACCGCGCCGGCCACCACGAGGATCGGCCCGAGCGCGGCGAGCCCCTGGTCGCGCACCAGTTCGTAGACGATCACCGCCAGCCCGGCGGCGGGACCGCTCACCTGCAACGGCGAGCCGGCGAGCGCGCCGACGATGATCCCGCCGATGATCCCGGTGATCAGCCCCTTCTCGGCGGGCGCGCCCGAGGCGATCGCGATCCCCATGCACAGCGGCATCGCGACCAGGAAGACGACGATCGACGCGGTCAGATCGCGCCCTAGCAGCGAGAACGAGGGGACCGAGATGCCCGGCCGGGTCAGCGCCGGATCGGCCGCGGGAACCACGCTGGCCATTATGCGTCCAACCGGAACGATCGCGTGGCGATCACATGGGGGCGTTCGCCTGCGACGGTCACGTCGAGTCTCCTGATGCTAACCGATCAGGTCGTACGGCGCGCTCCTTGCTGCCGTACGGCGCATCCGTGTCATTTCGTTTCCTGCGGCGGAAGAACGATCTCAGCGCACAATCCGCCGCCGTCACGGTTGGCGAGGGTCAACCGCCCGCCTTCCTCCGCGACCGCAAGCTGCACGATCGACAACCCCAGCCCGAATCCGACCGTGTCGCGCGATCGCGCGGGGTCGAGCCGCACGAACGGTTCGAGCACATGCTCCAGCTCATCGTCCGGGATTCCCGGCCCGTCGTCTTCGATGCGAATTACGGCACCGGGGCGGTCGGTGATGAGCCTGATCGTGACCGTGTCGCCATAATGCAGGGCATTTTCGACCAGATTGACCAACGCACGCTTGAATCCAACGCGCCGGAGCCGCCACTCGCAATGATCCGGCCCGTCATAAGTGGCCACCCGCCCGCGGTCCTCGGCGTCGTCGGCCAGCGTCGCGCACAGCACCGCCAGATCGACGACGCTGGTCGGCTCCGGGTCCGCCGACCCGCCGAGAAAGGCGAGCAGCGACGTGATCATCGCCTCCATCTCACTGACATCGCGGACGATTGCATCGCGCGTCTCGACGTCGGGCAGCGCCTCGGTTCGAAGGTGCAGCCGCGCCAGCGGGGTGCGCAGGTCGTGCCCGACCGCCGCCAGCGCCTGCGTCCGCCCCGCGATCAGCGCCTGGATCCGGTCCTGCATCCGGTTGAACGCCGTGATGACGCGCCGCACCTCGCCCGGCCCATCCTCCTGAACATGCTCGACAATTCCATGCCCGACGCGATCCGCCGCTGTCGCAAGCCGCCGCAACGGCAGCAGCACGCGCCGCAGCAGCAGCGCCCCCAGCAACATCAACGCGATCGCCGGCACCATGGCCAGCGCGATCCGCTCGAACGACAGGTTGAGGTTCGCGATCGGCTGTCGTGTGCGGAAAAACAGCCAACTTCCGTCGTCTAGCCGCAACCCGCCGGTCACCACCGATCGCCGCCCCGGCGATTGCAGCCGCAGCCACAGGTCGGTCGAGGCGAGTGACGGCTCCCATTCGAGCACCTGCCGGTGCATCTCATCGAGCGCCGGCGCGATCGCCGGCACCGCGGGCAAGGTCGCGCTCCATTGCAGCGCATAGCGATCGGTCGTCAGCTCCGCCGCCATCGACGACCGTTCGACCTGCGGGCGCTCGGCGATCAGCCGGCGGCTGATGACCAGATGCTCGGCCAGCCTATTGGCCTCGTCGTCGCGCACCGCGAACCCGCTCGCACGCTCGTAAAGCAAGGTACTGGCACCGAATTCGATCACCAGCGTCAGGAGCAAAATGCCCAGCACCTGCCCCAGCAGGCCGACTGCCGGGCGGCGCAGGAAGGTCATGCGCTCAGCTGCGCTCGACGGGTGCGTTGAGCATATAGCCGACCCCGCGCACCGTCACGATCGGTGCCGGCGCGCCCGCGCTGCCCAGCTTGCGGCGCAACCGGCTGACCAGCACGTCGATCGACCGATCCGAACTGTCGCCCAGTCGCGTGCGGCTCAGCTCGATCAGCCGCTCGCGCGCGATCACACGTTGCGCATGGTCGGCGAGGACCACCAGCAGATCGAATTCCGCCCCGGTCAGGTCGACGATCGCACCGCTCGGCGAGGCGAGTTCGCGGCGCGGCAGGTTCACCGTCCAGCCGTCGAACGTCAGCATCCCCTGATCGCCCGCCCCTGCGCGCCGATCGAGCGCCGGGCGCCGCAGCACCGCGCGCACCCGCGCCACCAGCTCGCGCGTCCCGAACGGCTTGGCGATATAATCGTCCGCGCCCAGCTCCAGCCCGACCACGCGATCGGTCTCGCTGGCGCGCGCCGACATGAAGATGATCGGCACGTCGCTCTTCTGGCGCAGCGAGCGGCACAGATCGATCCCGCTCGTCCCCGGCAGCATGATGTCGAGCAGGACGAGGTCCACCGGGCCCGAATCGAGCGCCAGCCACATTTCCGGGGCGGCGGAGGCAGGACGGACGGCAAAGCCATTCTCCTGAAGCGCGCGAGCGGTGAGCATTCGGAGCGACGGATCGTCCTCGACAAGCAGGATCGTAGGGGCGGTCATGCCCGCAGGACGTAGGGGCCGGACCGGACCCGGTCAATTCGGCGCGGGAAAAACGCGTTGCTTCGCAAAAAAAGCTGTTGCGGGTCACGGAGACCGCCGCTAATGGCACCACCTCACCCGACGGGAGCATCCAAATGCTTCCGATCACGGCGCCAGAGCGGGCGTAGCTCAGGGGTAGAGCACAACCTTGCCAAGGTTGGGGTCGAGGGTTCGAATCCCTTCGCCCGCTCCAGTTTCTCGACAGACAGTTGCGCGTTCCCTTCGGGGACCTTCTGCATTTCTGTGCGCGCCTCCTTCTCCATCGACGATGACGAGGCGGCGGTGCTGCGCTACGAGCGCGCGCATGACGCCGTTCTTCTCGCTCCTGCTCGCCGGTGCGCATTGGCCGGCCCGGTTGCTCGCCTGTCTCGGCGCGGCGCTGTGCCTCGCGCTGACCTTCCTTGTCTGCGCACGGCTGCCGCTCAGTCATACCGATCTGCCGATCATCGTCGCGCCGCTGGGCGCTTCGGCGGTGCTGGTGTTCGCGGTGCCCGCCAGTCCGCTGGCGCAGCCGTGGTCGGTGATCGGGGGCAACGTCATCTCGGCGCTGGTCGGGGTCGCCGCCTATCACTTGATCCCGCAGACCGCGCTGGCGGCGGGCGTGGCGGTCGGCGGCGCGATCCTCGCGATGTCGCTGCTGCGCTGTCTGCATCCGCCCGGGGGCGCGGCGGCGCTGACCGCGGTGATCGGCAGCCCCGGCATCCATGCCGCAGGCTGGACCTTCGCGTTCGCGCCGGTCGGGATCAACTCGGTCGCGCTGGTTGCGCTCGGCATCCTCTATCATCGCATGACCCGACACAGCTATCCGCACCGCACCGCAGCACCGGTCGCGGCGCCTGCACCGGGGCTACACGCCGCCGACATCGACGCCGCGCTCGCCGACCTGCACGAGACGTTCGACATCGCCCCGGAGGATCTCGACGCGCTGCTGACCCGCGCCGAGGCGCATGCCGCCGCGCGCCGCGCCGGGTCGACAAAAACGCAGCAACCCGGCACGCCAGTGCGATGACGGCTTCTTCGATTCGCGTTGGCATCGGCGGCTGGACCTATGAGCCGTGGCGCGGGACCTTCTATCCCGAGAAATGGCCGCAGAAGCGCGAGCTGGAATACGCCAGCCGCCACGTCACCGCGATCGAGGTCAACGGCACCTTCTATTCCTCGTTCAAGCCCGCGACCTTCGCCGGCTGGCGCGCCACCGCGCCGGAGGGGTTCGTCTTCGCGCTCAAGGCGTCGCGCTATTGCGTGACGCGCAAGGTGCTCGCGGAGGCGGGCGAGTCGATTGCGCGCTTCGTCGGACAGGGGATCGTCGAGCTGGGCGACATGCTCGGTCCGATCCTGTGGCAGATGCCGGCGACGCGGAAGTTCGATGCCGACGACATCGCCGCCTTCCTGAAGCTGTTGCCCGCCAGCGAGGCCGGCGTGCCGCTGCGTCACGCCATCCAGGTGCGGCATGAAAGCTTCGCCACGCCTGAGTTCGTCGCCTTGTGCCGCGCCGCCGACGTCGCGATCGTCCACGCTGATTCGGCAGATTATCCGGCACTGGCCGATGTGTCGGGCGACTTCGTTTATGCGCGGCTCGAGGATGCACGCGAGGAGGAGCCGGCCGGCTATCCCGCCGAAGCGCTCGACCGCTGGCGTGACGTCGCACGGCTTTGGGCGGCGGGCGGAAGCCCCGACGGCCTGCCCTATGTCGCCGAACCGGCGCCGAAACAGCCGCGCAACACCTTCATCTTCATGATAAATGGCGCGAAGGTGCGAGCGCCGCATGCCGCCATGGCGTTGATGGAGCGGCTCGGCTGAAATCGCGAATGTTGCGAATGTTGAGACACTGGCGGCTTTTCTCAACATTGGTGGAGCGCCGATCATGCGCCTCCCATGCCGCGCGTTGGCGCATGTAGGACAGCGTCAATCCGCGTCGTCGAGCGTTGCCACGATCGCGGCGATCGCCGGGTCGGTATAGGTCGCGACCGGATCGTCGGAGCCATCGGCGCGCGCGTGATAGGCCCCAGCCTCGAACGCGTCATGAACCTGCTGGAACAGCGCGGGCCAGCGGTGCGCGACGCCGTCGAGCCACAAACCCTGTAACAGCGCCCACAGGTCGCCCGCGATGCTGTCGCATACCGCATAGGACAGCTCACCGTGGTGATAAGCGCGCGCGAGCCGCGCCGCGAAGCGGTCGAGGAACGCGGCGATGTCCTCGCCCTCCCCGATCGCACCGTCGCGGAAGAGCCGCTCCGCCGCGGCCAGCGCGGTCGTGGCCGGCGACGAATCATCCATTGGCGCATCCTCGCGACAGGCTGCCGCCGCAGCGGGGCAGACGCATCAGGTGGATGGTTCTAGGCTGTTTCCGGCGGCGAAGCGACCGCAGGAGGGCGAGATGAGAGACATGATCCGTACGGCCGGCGCCGTGACGCTGGCGCTGGCAGGTGCCGGGGTGGCGCAGGCCGGGCCGGGCGACACCGGCATGATGGTGCGGATCGCGGAAGTGTCGGTCGATCCGGCGCAGCTCGATGCGTACAAGACGATCCTCGCCACCGAGCAGGAAGCGTCGGTGCGCAGCGAGCCGGGCGTGTTGATGCTCCACTCGGTGCAGATCGCGGAGGACCCGACGCAGATCCGGCTGCTGGAGGTCTATGCCAGCCGCGCCGCCTATGAAGCGCACATCCGCGCGCCGCATTTCCTGACCTACAAGACCGCCACGGAGAAGATGGTGCGCGCCCTGCGGCTGGTCGACACGCATCCGATCCTGCTGTGCGCCAAGTCGCGAGGGACGAAGGGCGGCCCAGTGACGTGTATGTGACGCAGTCCGCATCGCCATTGCCGGTCGGCGCAGCACTGCCGCGCCGACCATTGAGGCCGTAAGGACGGCCAACGTCATGCCACGGTCGGAGCGACGATGACCGACAACGAAGCACGCTATCTGCGCGAGGTGCAGTATCGCTTTCCCGACCGGCTGGAAGCGCGCGCGGTGCTCCATCGCCGGTATGGCCGTGGCGACTGGTTCGCGTGGCTGGCCAGAGAGATCGCGTTCGTGCCGGGCAGCGTGGTGGCGGATGTCGGCTGTGGTGCGGGCGCCTTGTGGCGCGATGCACCGCACGATGTTCCCGACGACCTGACGCTGCGGCTGGTCGACAGTTCGCCGGGCATGGTGGCGGCGGCGGACGCGACGGTACGAGCCGACGGGCGGTGGCGCGACGTCGCCGTCATCGTCGGCGATGCGACTGCGTTGCCGTTCGCGGATGGCAGCATCGACACGGCGCTGGCGATCCACATGCTCTATCATCTCGCCGACCCCGCCGCGGGCCTCGCCGAACTGGCGCGCGTGACGCGACCGGGCGGAACGGTGGCGGTGGTGCTCAACCGCGCCGGGACGATGGCGGAGTTGAGCGGGCTCGTGGAGCAGGCGCTCGGCCAGACATCGTCCCGGCCCGCCCCGTTGTCATCCGAAGAGGGGCTGGCGCTGATGCAGGCGCACTTCGGCACGGTCGAGGTGCGGCGCTACGACGACACGCTGCGCGTCGCCGATCCGGTCGACCTGCTCGGCTACCTGACCAGCCTCCCCGAAGCGGACGCGCCCGGTGCCGCGACGAAGCTGGCGGAAGCGGTCGAGGCGGCGTTCCGGCGGTCCGAGGTGTTTACGATCGCGAAGATCTCGGAATTGTTGATCGCACGACGCTGAAGCGAAGCCGGGACAACCGCTTGTCAGCCGAGCCGTTCCTTGAGGTCGAGCATCGCCAGCGCTGCCTTGGCCGCCGCGCCGCCCTTGTCGAGTTGTGCGGGGTCGGCTCGGACGATCGCCTGCGCCTCGTTCTCGGTGGTGAGGATGCCGTTGCCGATCGGGATACCATCCATCGTCAGCGCCATGATCCCGCGTGCGCTTTCGTTGGCGACGATCTCGAAATGATAGGTCTCGCCGCGGATCACCACGCCCAGCGCGACGAAGGCGTCATAGCGCCCGCTCTCCGCCGCCAGCGCGATCGCGCCGGGGACTTCGAGCGCGCCCGGGACCGTCAGCACCTCGGCGCGATGCCCCGCCGCCTCGACTGCCGCGGTCGCGCCGGCGACCAGCATGTCGTTGAGATGATCGTAGAACCGCGCTTCGACGATAAGGACGTTGGCCATCAATCCACCTTCCGTTCGCCGACGATCGACAGCCCATAGCCGTCGAGCCCGACCAATGTGTGATGCGTGTTGGTGAGCAGCACCATGTCGTGCACGCCCAGCTCGGCGAGGATCATCGCGCCGACGCCATAGTCGCGCAATTCCTCCATATCGACCGTCGCCTGCTCGCCCGCCTTCAGCCGCACCGCGGTGGTGAAAGAATCGGCGCGCTGGCGGTTGATGACGACGATCACGCCTGCGCCTTCCGCGGCGATCAGCTCCATCGAGCGCGACAGCATCCGGCTGCGCTCGCCCTCCTCGCCGAACAGATCGGCGAACGGCGACAGCGCGTGCATCCGGACCAATGTCGGGCGCGACGGGTCGACGCGGCCCTTGACCAGCGCGATCTGCTCGGTGCCGGTCGCCTTGTTGCGATAGGCGCGGACGGTCCAGTCGCCGCCCCAGCGGCTGGTGAACGGCGCTTCGCTGACCAGCTCGACCAGATGATCGTGGCGGCGGCGATAGGCGATCAGGTCGCGGATCGTGCCGATCTTCAGATTGTGGAGCTGCGCGAACGACACGAGATCATCGAGGCGCGCCATCGTGCCGTCCTCGTTCATGATCTCGCAGATCACGCCCGAGGGATTGAGCCCCGCGAGGCGCGAGACGTCGACCGCCGCCTCGGTATGCCCGGCGCGCACCAGCACGCCGCCGTCGCGCGCGACCAGCGGGAAGACGTGCCCCGGGGTGACGATGTCGGTGCGATCCTTGGTCGAATCGATCGCCACCGCGATCGTGCAGGCGCGATCGGCGGCGGAGATGCCGGTGGTCACGCCCTCGCGCGCCTCGATCGAGACGGTGAAGGCGGTTTCGTGGCGGGTGCCGTTGTTGCGGCTCATCAGATCGAGCCCGAGTTCCTCGACGCGGGACTTGGTCATCGCCAAACAGATCAGCCCGCGGCCGTGGCGCGCCATGAAGTTGATCTTCTCGGGCGTCGCCATCTGCGCGGGGATGACGAGATCGCCCTCGTTCTCGCGATCCTCGTCGTCGACCAGGATGAACATCCGGCCGTTGCGCGCCTCGTCGATGATCTCTTCTGGGGAGGACAGATAGCCGTGGCGCAGGCGCGCGAGTTCGGCGGACTTAGCGGCCACGATAATGCTCCATGCGTTGCAGATAGCGGGCGAGGACGTCGATCTCGACGTTGACGGCCTGACCGACTTCCAATGCCCCAAGCGTCGTCACCGCCTGCGTGTGCGGGATCAGGTTGATCGCGAAATGCGTGCCGTCGGTTTCGTCGCGCACCTCGTTGACGGTCAGCGACACACCGTCGATCGTCACCGACCCCTTGGTGGCGAGGAACGGCGCGAGCGCGGGGTCGACGCGGAAGCCGATCCGTTTCGAATCGCCGTCCGCGCACACGCCGATCACTTCGGCGATGCCGTCGACATGCCCGGTAACGATATGCCCGCCGAGTTCGTCGCCCAGCTTCATCGCGCGTTCGAGATTGAGGCGGCGACCGGCGCGCCACTGGTCGCGGGCAGTGCGCGCGACCGTCTCGCCCGACACGTCGACGACGAACTGGCCCGGGCGGGTGTCGACCACCGTCAGGCACACGCCCGAACAGGCAATCGACGCGCCCAGGTCGATCGCGGCGGTGTCATAGGCGGTGGCGATCGTGACGCGCCGGTCGCCGCGTTCCTCCACGCTGTCGATGGTGCCGATGTCGGTGACGATGCCGGTGAACATGGGAATTGGCCTTTCAGGCGCGCTCGTAGACTTCGAGCCGGTCGCTGCCAAGCTGGCGCTGATCGGCAAGCGTCCAGCGGCCGTGCGCATCGGTGAGGTCGGCGAGGCCGAGGCCGGGCAGCGTGCGACCGCCGCCGATCAGGATCGGGGCGCGGTACAGGAGCAAGCGATCGACGAGGCCGGCGCGGAGAAACGCGGCGGCGGTCTGCGCGCCGCCCTCGACGAAGAGGTGGTCGGCGGGGAGCGTCGCGATCTCTTCTGGGGCGGTGATGTGGATCACGTCCGTCATCGCGAGCGTAGCGACGCGATCCAGAGCGTCCGGGGTGGGGCTCTGGATTGCTTCGCTACGCTCGCAATGACGCGCGCTTCGGGAGAGCACCACCTTCAACGGGCTTAGATCCTCCAGCCCCGGCAACCGCACGTCGAGCCGGGGCCGATCGGCTTCCCATGTCCCGCGCCCGACGAGGATCGCGTCGTGGCGGCTGCGTTCGAGCTGCGTATGCGCGCGCGCTTCGGGGCCGGTGATCCACTGGCTGCGCCCATCCGCCATCGCCGCTGCGCCGTCGAGCGACAGCGCGAGCTTGAGCGTGACATAGGGGCGGCCGAGCGCACGGCGGGTGAGAAAGCCCGCCATCGACTTACGCGCTGCGTCGGCGAGAAGATCGGTTTCGACCACGATCCCACGGGCACGGAGCCGCGCGAACCCGCCACCGCCGGTACGCGGATCGGGGTCGCCGATCCCGGCGACCACCCGCGCGACCGCCGCAGCCACGAGCAGATCGGCACAGGCGGGGCCTCGCGTGCTGACATGCGCGCAAGGTTCGAGCGTGACATAGGCGGTCGCGCCCTGTGCGGCGTCGCCGGCTTCGGCGAGCGCCATCGCCTCGGCGTGCGGACGTCCACCCGGCTGCGTCCAGCCACGTCCGACGACGCGGCCGTCACGGACGATCACGCACCCGACATTGGGATTGGGCGTCGTCCGCCCGCGCGTCCGCCCCGCCAGCGCGAGCGCGGCGGCCATCCAGCGCGCGTCGTCGTTCAACGAATCAGATACCCATGTCGTTCAGCTTGTCGTCGAGCCGCTTGAAGCCGGCGCGCAGCTTCTCCTCGCGCGCCTTCTGTGCGGCGATCTCCGCATCGCGGATCGGCTTGTCGATCTTCTGCTGCGCGACGATCTCGGCATCGGTGCGGTCGAGCTTCCACTGCTGGAAGTAGACGATATTGGGGCGATATTCCTTCTCGGCGTAGGAATCGTAGAAGAACGCCCAGATCACCACCGATGTCACCGCGATCGACAGCGCGAAGAAGCTCCACTCGTACCGCTCGCGCGTCTGGAGGAAGTAGCGCAGGTCGCGCGTGGCGCGCACCGGCGAAATACGGGCGAGGAACTGTCGCATGGGCAGGGATATAGGACGTCAGCCGCGGCTGTTCGAGTCCAGTCGCGCGATCGCGCGTTCGCGGCCGATCAGCGGGAGCAGCGCCGCCATGTCGGGGCCGTGATCGCGTCCGGTCAGCGCGCGGCGCAGCGGCAGGAACAACGGCTTGCCCTTCCGCCCGGTCTTCTCCTTCAACGCCGCAGTGAGCGCATGCCACGGGTCGCCGGTCCATTCGATCGTGCGCGCGACCTCGGCGGCCTGCGCGACATAAGTGGCATCCTCGCCCGCCGCGGGGGCGTCGACCGGCCCCTCGATCACCTGCCACCAGTCGGCGGCACCCGCGATTGTCTCGAGATTGGGGCGGATCGCCTCCCACACCGCCGCATCCATCCCGGCGGGCAGGCGGTCGGCGACCGCGTCGAACGGCAATTGGTGGATGATGCGGGCATTGACCTGCGCCAGCTCGCGCTCGTCGAACCGGGCGGGCGCGCGGCCGAAATGCGCGAAGTCGAACGCGTCGAGCAACGGGCCGGGATCGAGATGCGGCTCGACCGGCTGACTGGTGCCGAGCCGTGCCAGCAGCGAGACGATCGCGGCGGGCTCGATCCCCGCGTCGCGTAGCGCGTCGACGCCAAGGCTGCCGAGCCGCTTCGACAATTTGCCCTCCGCGCCGGTCAGCAACGCTTCGTGCACGAAGGCCGGCGGGGTCGCGCCCATCGCGGCGAACATCTGCAATTGCAGCGCGGTGTTGGTGACGTGATCCTCGCCGCGCACGACATGCGTCACGCCCATGTCGCGGTCGTCGATCGCGGAGGGCAGCATATAGAGCCACGAGCCGTCGGCGCGGCGGATCACCGGATCGCTCATCGTCGCCGCGTCGAACTGCTGCGGGCCGCGGATCAGGTCGGTCCATTCGATCGGCGTCGCATGGTCGAGCCGGAAGCGCCAGTGCGGGCGGACGCCCTGTGCCTCCAGCGCCGCGCGCTCGGCGTCGCTCAACGCCAGTGCGGCGCGATCATAGACCGGCGGCAGCCCGCGCCCGCGCAGGATCTTGCGCTTGAGGTCCAGCTCCTGCGCGGTCTCGTAAGCCGGGTAGATATGGCCGGCCGCGCGCAGTTCCTCGAACACCTCCTCGTAGCGGGCGGTGCGCGCCGACTGGCGCTCCTCGGCGTCGGGGTGAAGCCCCAGCCACGCGAGGTCGGCGCGGATCGCGTCGACGAACCGTTCCTCGCTGCGCTCGGCATCGGTATCGTCGATCCGCAGCAGGAACCGTCCGCCATGCGCGCGCGCCCACATCCAGTTGTGGAGCGCGGTGCGGATGTTGCCGACGTGCAGCGTGCCGGTCGGCGAGGGTGCGAAGCGGGTGATGACGTTCATGGGTCAGCCGCTTACGCGCGCCCCCTTCCCCTCGCCAGCCCCCGCGCCTAAACGAGCCCGCACGAAAGGGTGTTCGTCCATGAAATTGATGACCGGCAACTCAAACCTGCCGCTGGCGCGTGCGATCTCCGACTATCTGGAGGTGCCGCTGACCGAGGCGCTGGTGCGCCGCTTCGCCGACGAGGAAATCTTCGTCGAGATCATGGAGAACGTCCGCGGCGAGGACGTGTTCGTCGTTCAGTCGACCAGCTATCCCGTCAACGACAACCTGATGGAATTACTCATCATGATCGACGCGCTCAAGCGCGCGTCGGCCAAGCGCATCACTGCGGTCCTCCCCTATTTCGGCTATGCGCGGCAGGACCGGAAGCCAGGGCCGCGCACGCCGATCTCCGCCAAGCTGGTCGCCAATCTGGTGACGACCGCCGGTGCGGACCGCGTGCTGTCGGTCGACCTGCACGCCGGGCAGATCCAGGGCTTCTTCGACATTCCGACCGACAATCTGTTCGCCGCGCCGGTGATGTCGCAGGACATTCGCGCGCGCTTCGGCGAGAAGAATTTGATGGTCGTCTCACCCGACGTCGGCGGCGTGGTGCGCGCGCGCGCGCTGTCGAAGCGGCTCGACAACGCCCCGCTCGCGATCGTCGACAAGCGCCGTGAGCGCGCGGGCGAGTCGGAGGTGATGAACATCATCGGCGATGTCGAGGGGCGGTTCTGCATCCTGATCGACGATATCGTCGATTCGGCGGGGACGTTGTGCAACGCCGCCGCCGCGCTGAAGGAAGCGGGGGCGGAGGACGTCGTCGCTTATGTGACGCACGGCGTGCTGTCGGGCGGCGCGGTGGCGCGGGTCGAGGGCTCGGCGCTGCACGAACTGGTCATCACTGATTCGATCGGCAACCACGACACGATCAAGGATGCCGGCAAGATCCGCCACCTGACGATCGCGCCGCTGCTCGCCGAAGCGATGCGGCGGATTTCGGACGAGGCGAGCGTCTCGTCGCTGTTCGACTGAGGCGGGACGCAGGCGCGGCCACGCCCGCGCCGCTGCGTCAGCAGCGCCCCGCCCGGCCGGCGGGCCACGCCCGACCGACGACGCGGCTTTGCCGTGGCGCCCCCCCCCCCCCGCTTCCGTCATCCCGGACTTGATCCGGGATCCCGCTTCTTCTTCTGCGACGCGGGCTAAAAGCGGGATTCCGGGTCAAGCCCGGGATGACGAACGAGGTGAGGCTACACCTCTTCCTTCAACGGTCGCGACAGCAGGTCGTCTATCACCCCGCGCACCGCCTCGCCCGCGAGCAACCGGCACACCGCAGCGGTGATCGGCATCTCGACCCCCGCCGCCTGCGCCGCCTCCAGCAGCACCGGCGCGGTGTAGGCGCCCTCGGCGACCGTGCGGCGGTTTGTCAGCAGGTCCGCCGCCGCCTCGCCGCGCCCGATCCCAACCCCCAGCGAGAAATTGCGCGACGCGGTCGACGAACAGGTCAGCACCAGATCGCCTAGCCCCGACAGCCCCGCGAGCGTCTCAGCCCGCGCGCCCTTTGCGGCACCGAAGCGGGTCATTTCCGCAAAGCCGCGCGCGATCAGCGCCGCGCGCGCATTCTGGCCCAGTCCCGCGCCGTCGACGACCCCGCACGCGATCGCCAGCACGTTCTTCACCGCGCCACCGATCTCCGCACCGATCACGTCGCTCGACGCATAGGGCCGGAAATGCGGCGCGGCGATCGCGGTGGCGAGCAACGCGCGCGTCGCCGGATCGTGCCCGGCCAGCGTCACCGCGGTCGGCAATCCGCGCGCCACCTCATGCGCGAAGGTCGGCCCCGACAGCACCAGCACCGGCGAGGCGGAATGCTGTTCCTGCGCCACCTCGCTCATCAGCAGATGCGTCCCGGCCTCGATCCCCTTCGAGCAGACGACCAAAGCCTGCGCGTTGGCGGGAAGCTGCGCCAGCACGGTGCGCATCGCCTGCGCGGGCGTGACGATCAGATTGGCCGCGGCCTCCGCCACCCATGCCAGATCGCCGGTCGCACGGATCAGCGGCGAAAGCGGGATGCCGGGCAGATAGGCGGCGTTCTCGTGATCGGCGTTGATCGCATCGACCAGCGCCGGGTCGCGCGCCCACAGCCGCACCTCATGCCCGTTGGTGGCGGCGACCTGGGCGAGCGCGGTGCCCCACGCCCCCGCGCCGATGACGCCGATCGGCCCGCTCATGCCTTAACCCCCGCGCCGCGTACCTTCTCCGCATCGGGGTCGAGCGGCCAGCGCGCGCGCGCCGCGGTGTCGAGCGGGTCGGTCAGCCCGGCGGCGAAGCGCTCCGCGCCCGCCCAGGCGATCATCGCGGCATTGTCGGTGCACAGCCAGCCCGGCGGCGCGACGAAGCGCAGGCCATGCTCGGCCGCCAGCGCCTGCAACGCCGCGCGGACGGCGCCGTTCGCCGCCACGCCACCGGCGACGACCAGAGCGGTCGCGCCGTCCGCCTTGTGAAGCGCGCGGCGGGTGCGGTCGATCAGACAGTCGACCACCGCCTGCTGGAAGCTGGCCGCGACATCGGCGGCGGCATGGTCGGGCGCCATCCGGGCAACGGCCGCCTTGAGCCCGGCGAACGAGAAATGCGGCTCGGGCGAGCCCCTGAGCGGGCGTGGCAGCGGGACGGCGCGCGCATCACCCTCGGCGGCGGCACGCTCGACCGCCGGACCGCCGGGAAAGCCCAGCCCGAGGATCTTGGCGGTCTTGTCGAACGCTTCGCCCGCAGCGTCGTCGATCGTGGTCGCGAGCCGGCGATAGCGCGCGACGCCCTCGACCAGCAGCAACTGGCAATGCCCGCCCGAGACGAGCAGCAGCAGATAGGGAAAGTCGAGATCGGGGTCGGCGAGCCGCGGACTGAGGGCATGGCCTTCGAGATGGTTGACCGCGATCAACGGCTTGCCCGCGGCGTGCGCCAGCGCCTTGCCTGTCACCAGCCCGACCAGCACCCCGCCGATCAGCCCCGGCCCGGCGGTGGCGGCGATCGCGTCGACATCGGCGAGCGTCTTGCCGGCATCAGAGAGCGCCGCCTCGACGAGCGGTTGCAGCACCTCGACATGCGCGCGCGCGGCGATTTCGGGCACGACGCCGCCATAGGGCCGATGCGCCGCCTCCTGCCCGGCGAGCCGGTGCGCGAGCACCTGCCGGTCGCCGGTGACGAGAGCGGCGGCGGTTTCGTCGCAGGAGGATTCGAGCCCGAGGATCAGCATGCGGGTCATTTAGGGGAAGCGTCGCGGCATATCGACCCCGGCGTTCGCACCGTCGCCCCTGCGCAGGCAGGGGCCTATGACTGCATCGTCACGCGATCGGCCTGACACATGCCCGATCGTGTTTGTGTCAGACGACAAGCCAGAACGATACAGACATGGGCCCCTGCCTTCGCAGGGGCGACGGGGGACGCGATGCCGCAACGCTTGCAGCCCACGCGCCGAGCCGCCAAGAGGTGCGCCATGTTCCGGCTCGGTACCCGTGGTTCGCCGCTTGCGCTCACCCAGGCAGGCATGGTGCGCGACGCGCTGATGGCCGCGCACGGCTGGGGGGATGTCCAGATCGTGACGATCCGCACCACCGGCGACCGCGTGCAGGATCGCGCGCTGGCCGAGATCGGCGGCAAGGCGCTGTGGACCAAGGAGCTGGACCGCGCGCTGCTGGCCGGCGAGGTCGATGCCTGCGTCCATTCGATGAAGGATGTCGAAACGCTGCGCCCCGACGCGATTGCGATCGCCGCGACGCTGCCGCGTGCCGATGTCCGCGACCGGTTGATCGGCGCGGCGTCGATTGCGGCGTTGCCCGACAAAGCGGTGATCGGCACCAGCAGCCCGCGACGCGCCGCGCAGCTCCGGCGGCTGCGCCCCGACGTGTCGGCGGTGCTGTTCCGCGGCAATGTCGATACGCGGCTCGGCAAGCTCGCGGCAGGCGAGGTCGATGCGACCCTGCTCGCAGCGGCAGGGCTCGAGCGACTCGGGCGGCACGATACTGGTGTCGCGATCCCGCTCGACGTGATGCTCCCGGCACCGGCGCAAGGCGCGGTGGGCGTCGAGACGCTGGCGGAGGGGCCGGCGCGCGCGTTGGTCGCGGCGATCGACGACACCAAGACCCATCGCGCCGTCGCCGCCGAACGCGCGTTGCTCGCCGGGTTGCGCGCCGATTGCCATTCGCCGGTCGCGGCGCTGGCGGTGGTCGGGGGTGAGACGCTAGTGCTCCGCGCGCAATTGCTGACCCCCGATGGCGCGGAGGGGGTCGAGGGCACGGCCGAGGGCGCCGACCCGGTGCTGTTGGGTGCACGGCTCGCCGAAGAGCTGCTGGAGCGTGCACCGCCAGCGATCCGCGTGCTGTTCGGATGATGCGGGCGCTGGTGCTGCGGCCCGAACCGGGCAATGCACGCACCTGCGCAGCACTGGCCGCAGCGGGAATCGCGCCGGTCGCACTACCGCTCTTCGCCGCCGTGCCGCTCGCCTGGTCGCCACCCGATCCGGAAGCGTATGACGCGTTGCTGCTCACCAGCGCCCAGGCGGTGCGGCTGGCGGGCGTCGGGCTGGCGCGGGTCGCGGGGCTGCCGGTGGTCGCCGTCGGCGCGGCTACCGCCGCCGCGGCGCGCGCGGCCGGGCTGGAGGTCGCGGTCGTCGGGGACGGCGATGCGGCGGCGGCGGTTGCGCGCGCCGGTGCCTTTCCACGCCTTCTCCATCTTGCCGGACGCGATCATGTCGCGCAGCCGGGCGCTGACATCCTCACCGTTTATGCCAGCGAGCCGTTGCCGGTTGCAACGGACGTGCTGGCGGCGGCAATCGACGGCGTGGCGCTGCTGCACTCCGCGCGCGCCGCGGCACGATTCGCGCTGATCGCCGACGACCTTCCGCGCGGTCGCGTCCGGATCGCCGCGCTTAGCCCGGCGATCGCCGCTTCGGCGGGCGGAGGCTGGGCACGCGTGATCGTTGCGGGACAGCCGAACGATCGCGCGCTGATCGAAGCGCTTGTCGCGCCTGATTGACCGGCGCGCCGGGCGCGGGGATAAGCGGCGGATGAGCGATCCCCTTGGCACGACGCGCCCCCCCATGCGATCGCGGATCGGCCCGGCGCTGGCGATCGCGATCCTCGCCTTTCTGGTCGGGCTGGGCTTGATGGCCTATGCGGTGCGCAACACGCCCGGTTTCTTCGCGCGCGGCGGATCGAGTACCCCCGCCGCCAAGCCGACCGCGGCGCCCGCCGCTGCCGCGCCCGCTGCAGATACCGCGACATTGGCGTTGCGCGAGGCGACCCTGGCGGCGCAACTCGCCAATCTGGAGGCGCGCGCGGCGCGCACCGATTCCGACACTGCCGAGGCGGCGGTCAATGCCGGCAAGGCCGAGGCGATCTTCGTGACCTTCGCGGCGCGGCGCGCGCTCGATCGCGGCGCGGGGCTCGGCTATCTGGAGAATGAATTGCGCCGCCGGTTCGGCGCGACGCTGCCCGCGCAGGTCGGAACGGTGATCCGTGCCGCGCGTCAGCCGGTGACGCTGGAGGATCTGCGCGAAAGCCTGAACGTCGCCACGCCGATGCTGCTCGCACGGCCAAGCGACTGGTGGAGCGGGATCGGCAGCGAGTTGCGCAACCTGGTCGTCATCCACCGTGCCGACACGCCCTCGCCGCTACCGTCCGACCGGCTGGCACGCGCGCGGCGGCAACTCGACAACGGCAATGTCGAGACCGCGTTGGCAGAGGTCGAGCGGCTGCCGGGCGCGGCTGATGCAGCGAATTGGACCGCGGCGGCGCGTCGCTGGATCGACGCACGCGCGGCGCTCGATACGCTGGAGACGGCGGCGATCACCGGCGCCTTCGCGCCACCGCCCGCGCGGCCCGCAGAGCCGCAGCCGGCGCCATCGCCGTCCGCGTCGGCGGATGGGAGCTTGTTTTAGGCCAGCTTGGTCGCCCCGGACTTGATCCGGGGCCCCGCTTTTAGCTCGCAGGTTGGTAGAAGAAGAAGCGGGGCCCCGGATCAAGTCCGGGGCGACGGGCGGGCTTACTTCTTTCCCAACGCCTCGGCGATCAGCGTGCGCGTGTTCACGATGCCGTAGAGGCGGATGAAGCTGCCCATCCGCGGCCCCTGGCTCGAGCCCAGCAGCGTCTCGTAGAGCGCCTTGAACCAGTCGCGAAGCTCCGTGAAGCCGCCGGTCTTGCCGATCTCGTAGACGATGTTCTGGATGTCCTCGGCGCTCGCCTCCTCGGACAGCGCGGCGAGTTCGGCGTCGAGCCGCTCCAGCGCCGCCACCTCGACGCCCTCGGGCGCGCGGCGCTTCAGCGTCGGGGCGACATGGTCGCGGTGGTACGCCAATGCGTGGCCGATCAGCCGGTCGAGTTCGGGATAGGCCGCCGGCGTCGCATCGGCGACGTAATTGGCGAGATACGCCCACACCTGCTCGCGCGTCGCGCCCTCGCCCATCACCCCGACAAGGTTGAGCAACAACCCGAACGTCACCGGCAATGTGCCGTTGGGCAGCTTGCCGTCATGGACGTGGTGGACGGGGTTGCCGAGCCGCTCCTTGATCGCCTGCCCGGCATAATTGCTGCGGAACTGCCAGTAATCGTCCATCGCGCGCGGGATCACGCCCATGTGGAGCTGCTTGGCCTTCTTGGGCTCGCGATAGATGTAGAACGCGAGGCTTTCCTCGGGGCCGTAGGTCAGCCATTGCTCGATCGACAGGCCGTTGCCCTTCGACTTGGAGATCTTCTCGCCCTTGTCGTCGAGGAACATCTCGTAGTTGAAGCCCTCGGGCGGGCGACCGCCGAGCACGCGCGCGATCTTCGAGGATTGCACGACCGAGTCGATCAGGTCCTTGCCCGCCATCTCGTAATCGACCCCGAGCGCGACCCAGCGCATCGCCCAGTCGACCTTCCATTGCAGCTTCGACAGACCGCCCAGCGCGGATTGCTCGATACGCTCCCCCTCGTCCTCGAACGCGATCAGCCCGCGCTCGGCGTCGATCACCTCGACCGGAACCTGCAACACGATGCCGCTCTTCGGGCTGACCGGCAGCACCGGCGAATAGGTCGCGCGGCGCTCGGCGCGCAGCGTCGGCAGCATCACGTCCATCACGCCCTGCCAGTGGCGCAGCACACCCTTGATCGCGTCGTCGAAGCGGCCCGAGGTGTAATAATCGGTCGAGGACGCGAATTCGTAGTCGAAGCCGTAGCGATCGAGGAAGTCGCGCAGCGTCGCATTGTTATGTGCGGCGAAACTGTCGAACTTGCCGAACGGATCGGGGATGCGGGTCAGTGGCTTGCCGAGGTGCTCGCGCAGCATGTCGCCGTTGGGGACATTGTCGGGCACCTTGCGCAGCCCGTCCATGTCGTCGCTGAAGGCGATCAGCCGCGTCGGGGTGTCGCTGAGCGCGTGGAAGGCGTTGCGGACCATCGTGGTGCGCAGCACCTCGTTGAAGGTGCCGATGTGCGGCAGCCCCGACGGGCCGTAGCCGGTTTCGAACAGCACCGGCTTACCGTCCGGTTTTCCGTCCGGGTAGCGCTTGAGGAGCTTGCGCGCCTCCTCATACGGCCAGGCCTTGGAGTCGAGAGCGGCGGAGCGGAGATCGTCGGTCATGATGCGCGCCGACGTAGCGAGACGAGGGGCGAATGGCTATATGCACGCGCGATGTCGTTCTGGCCCGCTTTGCTGCTGTTCCTCGCCACCGTCGCGCTGATGGAGGGGTTCGCCTATGTCATGCACCGTTGGGTGATGCACGGCTGGGGCTGGTTTCTCCACGAAAGCCACCATCGCGCGCGGCACGGCAAGTGGGAGCTGAACGACCTGTATGCCGCGATCTTCGCGGTGCCGTCGTTCGTGATGATCCTCGGCGGGGTGCAGCTCGGCTGGTGGCCGGGGTTCACGTGGATCGGCGCGGGGATCGCCGCCTATGGCGCGATCTATTTCGGGTTCCACGACGTGATCGTCCACAAGCGGCTGCCGACGCGGTATCTGCCGAAGTCAGCGTATATGAAGCGGATCATTCAGGCCCATCGACTGCACCATGTGGTCGAGACACGCGAGGGCAACGTCAGCTTCGGCTTCCTGATCGCGCCCAAACCCGAAGAGCTGAAGGCGGAATTGAAGCGCCGCGGGCGCGCCGGTGTGCGTTCGGCTGTCGGGACGGAGCGCGAGCAGGCCTGATTATTCCGTCATCCCGGACTTGATCCGGGATCCCGCTTCTTCTTGCACGGTTGGAGAAAAAGAGCGGGGCCCCGGATCAAGTCCGGGGCGACGACTTGAGAGTCCCGCCGACTTCCGAGAGGACCGGCGTATCTTCAACCGTTCGCCCTGAGCTTGTCGAAGGGCGTGTTTCGGGCACGCGGTCGACAGGCTCAGCACGAACGGTGGAGACACACGCAAGCGCTCAAAAGTCGACCGCGATGCCCTTCAGTTCCCAGTCGCCGAAGCGCACCGGATCGCGCCCCAGCGGGTCTTCCTGCGGACGCTCCAGCGGCCCGGGCGCGGGGACCGGCGTGTTGGGGCTGAGATAGGCGGGCGGCTTCACATGGTCGGGGCGCTTGCCCATCGCTTCGGTCCTTCCGATTGATCCGGCGTGCGCCCCGGCACATATGCAGCGCCATGATCGCCTTCAAGCCGAGCCTCTTGCGGCAGACCGCCCGTGGCTGACGCCCGCCCGCCCCGCTCCCCCGCCCGCCCGCGTTCCGCGCGTCCCGATCGCACCCCCGGCGGCCCCGAACCGCTCGGCACAGCGCCGCGGCGCGCGGCGTTGCGGCTGCTCGATGCGGTGCTGCGGCGCGGCGAACCGCTCGAATCGGCGCTCGCCCATGCTACGCGCGCGCTGGCGGGCGGCCCCGACCGCGGGCTGGCGCACGCGATTGCCGCCGAGACGCTGCGCTGGCTCCCCGATCTCGATGCGCTGATCGACTCGGCGACGCGCCAGCGCCTGCCCGACGATGCCAAGGCGCGCAGCGCGTTGCGCATCGCGCTCGCGCAGGCGCTCGGGCTCGGCACCCCGCCGCACGCCGCGATCGCCACCGTCCTGCCGCTGGTCGACGGCGGTCCGCGCAAGCTGGTCCACGGCGTCTTCGGCACGTTGATGCGCGGCGACGCCAAACTCCCCGAGGTGCCGACGCTGCCTGCGGCCGTCGCGGAGCGCTGGCGCACGAATTGGGGCGATGACGTCGCCGCCGCCGCGGCGCGTGCGATCGCCGCGCCGCCGCCGATCGACCTCAGCTATGCCGATGCGGCCAGGGTGCTGCCCGACGCGACCTCGCTCGCCCCCGCCCACGCGCGCGTTGCGGCGGGCAGCGACGTCGCCGCGCTTCCCGGTTTCGATGCGGGCGAGTGGTGGGTGCAGGACCTTGCCGCCTCGATCCCCGCCCGCCTGATCGGGCGCGGCACCGGCTCCGCGCTCGACCTGTGCGCCGCGCCGGGCGGCAAGACGCTGCAACTCGCCGCCGCCGGATGGCAGGTGACCGCGGTGGAAATGTCCGAAAGTCGCGCCGCGCGACTTCGCGAGAACCGGGAGCGCATCGGGCTCTCCTTCGAGATCGCGATCGCCGACGTGCTCAAATGGTCGCCGGACGCTCCTGCGCAGGCGGTGCTGGTCGACGCGCCGTGCAGCGCCACCGGCATCTTCCGCCGCCACCCCGACGTGCTCCACCGCGCGCATGGCGGGATCGTCGCGGAGATGGCGCTGTTGCAGGCGCGCATCCTCGATCGCGCGGCGGGCTGGGTCGCGCCCGGCGGGACATTGGTCTACGCCACCTGCTCGCTCGAACCCGAGGAGGGCGAGGCGCAGATCGAGCGTTTCCTGCGCGACCATCCCGACTTCGCGATCCGCTCGCCGATCGACGGCGAGCTGCCCGCCGGGATCGCGCCGGAGCCCGAAGGCTGGGTGCGAACGCTGCCGGGCATGCTCGAAATGGCCGGTGGATGCGACGGGTTCTTCGTTGCGCGGGTTGAGCGCGCTTCCGCCTAGGCGCTGCGTCCGCTAACGGGGCGGGATCATGACCAAGCCCGTTCGCATCGCCCCTTCGATCCTGTCCGCCGATTTCGCCAGACTGGGAGAGGAGGTGCGCGCGATCGATGCCGCAGGCGCCGACTGGATCCACATCGACGTGATGGACGGGCATTTCGTTCCCAACATCACGATCGGCCCGGCGGTGGTGAAAGCGCTGCGCCCGCACACGACCAAGCCGTTCGACGTGCATCTGATGATTTCGCCGGTCGACATCTATCTCGACGCCTTTGCCGAGGCGGGCGCGGACACGATCACCGTCCATCCTGAGGCGGGGCCGCACATCCATCGCACGATCCAGCATATCAAGGGGCTGGGCAAGCGTGCCGGCGTGGTGCTCAACCCCGGCACCCCCGCCAAGATGCTCGACTATCTGATCGACATGGTCGATCTGGTGCTGGTGATGAGCGTCAACCCCGGCTTCGGCGGGCAGCATTTCATCGACAGCCAGCTGAAGAAGATCGCCGCGATTCGCAAAATGATCGAGCAGTCGGGCCGTGATATCGATCTGGAGGTCGATGGCGGAATCGACGCCGGGACCGCGCGCCGCGCGATCGAGGCCGGCGCCGACGCGCTGGTCGCCGGCACCGCTACCTTCCGCGGCGGGCCGGAGCGTTACGCCGAGAACATCCGTGGTCTGCGCGGCGGATGACCGACGACCGCACCGGCATCGATTCCGAAAAGCACGTTATCTCCGCCGGACAAGGCGAGTCGCTCGGTGACCGTATGGCGGCGTGGGTCGAGCGGCTGACGTGGCGTACCCCGCTCCACGATCGCCGACTCGACGGCCAGCATCCCGCCAAGCTGGTCGCGGTGCCGGTCGATCCGATCCCCGGCGAGAGCGATCTGGGCGAGGCGATGCTCGAAGGCTGGATGTTCGCGGGCGGCGAGCATCATGCGATTGAGACGATCGACGTCGCCGCGCCGGCTGCCGGGCCGGCGTTCGTCGAATATCTGCATTCCTTCGCGTGGCTGCGCGACGTCGCCGCGCTGGGCGATCGCACGCGCGCGGTACCGCTGGCCGAGGCGCTGGCGGGCGGGTGGCTGGCGGTGCATGGCGACCGCGTGTCGGACCCGGCGTGGCGTCCGTCGACGACCGCGCGGCGGCTGGCGATGTGGGCCTTTCATTCGCCGCTGCTGCTCGCCTCGTCCGATCTCGTCTTCCGCTCGCGCGTGCTCAACGGAATCGCGCGCGCTGCGCGGCATCTCGATCGCACCGCCGACAAGGCCCCGCCGGGCGCCGAGCGTATCGCGGCCTGGGCGGGCGTGGTGATCGCCGGGCTGCTACTGCCCGCGGGCGAGACACGACTGGCGATCGGCGAGACCGGGCTGGCGCGCGCTCTGGGCACGGGGCTGAGCGCGGATGGCGGGGTGGTCAGCCGCTCACCCGCCGCGCTACTCGATGTGCTCGCGACAATCGGGCTGCTGCGCGCGGCCTATGATGCGCGAGGCCTGCCGCTCCCGGAACCGGTGACGACCGCACTGTCGCTCGCGACCCCGGCCCTGCTGGGGACGACGATGGGCGACGGCGGGCTGTCAAGCTGGCAGGGCGGGCTGCCGGTCGACGCCGAGGCGGTGAACGACGTGCTGATCGCGAGCGGCGCGCACGGGCGTCCGCTGCGCCAGTCTCGCGACTGGGGGTATCAGCGGCTCGCCAATGGCGCGGCGGTGCTTATCGTCGACGCCGCCCCGCCGCCGATGGCGCGCGTCGCGGAGGGTGGCTGCGCCTCGACGCTGGCGTTCGAGTTCAGCGACGGCGCCGAGCGGCTGATCGTCAATTGCGGCGGCGCGGGCGTCACCGGCGCGCGGTTGTCGCCGGCAATGATGACCGGGCTGCGCAGCACCGCGGCGCATTCGACGCTGACGATCGGCGACACCAATTCGACCGCGATCCTCCCCGACGGCACGCTCGGCAAGGGCGTGCGCGAGGTCGAGCTGACGCGGCAGGAATCGGAACTGGGCAGCCGGATCGAGGCGCGCCACGACGGCTATGTCCGTCGCCACGGCTTCCACCACCAGCGCACCTTGCTGCTGCTCAGCGACGGGCGCGAGCTGCGCGGCGAGGATGCGTTGCTGGCGGCGTCGGCTGCTCGCCCGCGCCGCGCCGATGCGATGACGCCGTTCCTGTTGCGCTTCCACCTTGCGGCCGGGGTTGAGGCGGTGGCGACCGCGGACAATCAGGCGGCGATGCTGCGCACGTCTGCTGGCAATTTCTGGCACTTCCGCAGTCGTGGCGAGCGGCTGACGATCGAGGACAGCGTGTGGGTCGACGGCTGGGGCCGGCTGTTCACGACGCAGCAGATCGTGATCCACGGTCTCGCCCCGCCGACCGGGGTGAACGTCAACTGGGTATTGAAGCGCGCGCGGTAGGCGGCCGGCATCATACCTCCGTTTGCCTCGAGTAGGGATCGAGGCGAACGGACGAGTGCGACGTGACGAACCGGCTTGAGCCCCGCCCTTCCCCCGCGTAAGCGCGCGCGCATGACCAGCATCCCGATCCGCCGCGCGCTCCTCTCCGTCTCCGACAAGACCGGGATCGTCGACCTCGCCACCGCGCTTGGCAACAAGGGCGTCGAACTCGTCTCGACCGGCGGAACCGCCAAGGCGCTGCGCGACGCCGGGCTGACCGTGCGCGACATCAGCGAGCTGACCGGCTTCCCCGAGATGATGGACGGCCGCGTCAAGACGCTCCACCCCAAGGTCCACGGCGGGCTGCTCGCGGTGCGCGACGACGCCGCGCACGCCGCGTCGATGGAAGAGCATCAGATCGGGGCGATCGATCTGGTCGTCGTCAATCTCTATCCGTTCGAGGCGACCGTCGCCAAGGGCGCGGACCGCGACGAAGTGGTCGAGAATATCGATATCGGCGGACCGTCGATGGTCCGCTCGGCCGCCAAGAACCACGCGTATGTCGCGATCGTCACCGATCCCGCCGATTACGCGCTGGTCGCAGAGGGCACGACCACGCTGGAGGATCGCAAGCGGCTCGCCGCCAAGGCGTTCGCCACCACCGCCGCCTATGACGGCGCGATCGCGCGCTGGTTCGGCAATGTCGACCAGGGCGAGCGCTTCCCCGCAGTCCTGCCGCTGACACTGCGCCGCGCGGGCGAGGAGCTGCGGTACGGCGAGAACCCTCACCAGCACGCCGCCTTCTACGCCGCGACCGGCGACGCCACGCCCGGGATCGGGCAGGCGCGGCAGCTGCAGGGCAAGGCGCTGAGCTACAACAATTACAACGACGCCGATGCCGCGCTGGAACTGATCGCCGAATTTCGCGACGCCGCGCCGACCTGCGTGATCGTCAAGCACGCCAATCCGTGCGGGGTCGCGACCGCCGCGACGCTGGCCGAGGCGTATGAGGCGGCGTTCGCGTGCGACACGGTCAGCGCGTTCGGCGGGATCATCGCGGTCAACCGCCCGCTCGACGGCGTGACGGCCAAGGCGATCACCGGCATCTTCACCGAGGTCGTCGTCGCCCCCGACGCCGACGAGGAGGCGCTGGCGCTGTTCGCGGCGAAGAAGAACCTGCGGCTGCTGCTGACCGGCACGCTCCCCGATCCGGCGCGCGACGGGCTGTTCGCCAAGTCGATCGCGGGCGGCTGGCTGGTCCAGTCGCGCGACGCCGGGCGCGTGCTGCCCGCCGACCTGAAGGTCGTGACCAAGCGCCAGCCGACCGAGCAGGAACTGGCCGACTGCCTGTTTGCCTGGACGGTCGCCAAGCACGTCAAGTCGAACGCGATCGTCTATGCCAAGGGGGGCAGCACCGCGGGCGTCGGCGCGGGGCAGATGAACCGGCTGGAATCGGCGCGGATTGCCGCGTGGAAGGCAAAGGACGCTGCCGACAAGGCCGGCTGGGGCGAGGCGCGCACGATCGGCTCGGCGGTGGCATCGGATGCGTTCTTCCCGTTCGCCGACGGGTTGCTCGCGGCGGTCGAGGCGGGCGCGACCGCGGTGATCCAGCCGGGCGGCTCGATCCGCGACGACGAGGTGATCGCCGCCGCCGATGCGGCCGGGCTGGCGATGGTGTTCACCGGCATGCGCCACTTCCGGCATTGATCGGCGCCGTTTGATCGAAGCGCCGTCGCCCCTGCGAAGGCAGGGGCCTATTGCTGTATCGTGTGCCAGCACGCTGACACATAAGCCGACGTGGCCGAGGAAGCGACAGCCACAAACTTTACAGACATGGGCCCCTGCCTGCGCAGGGGCGACGGCGCTATTCGGCTATTACCGGATGAACCCGCCCTCGTTCGGCAGCGTCGCCTCTTCCGCGCTCGGCATCTTGCTGAACAGCGCGCGGTCTTCGGGGCCGAAGGCGTAGCGCCAGATCACGAACAGATACGCCGCCAGCGTCGCGGCGACGCCTATCGAGACCTGCGCCCAGCGCCACGCCGGCGGCAGCAGCGCGAACGCCCCGCCAACCGCCGCGCCCGCGCACGCCGCCCAAACAAGCGGCCAGCGCATCGGCGAGACGCTCGCCCCGAGCAACCGTCCCAGCACCCCCGCCTTGATGAACGAGGTGAGCAGCACCACCAGCATCAACGCGATCGGCGCACCCGCCGCCTGTGTCGTGACGCCATAGCCCGCCGCCCGCAACGCGAGGATCAGCGCGAACGACAGCGCGATCTGCAACGCGATCATCGTCATCGAGATCAGCAGGTTGCGATGCCGCGCCATGTAGACCAGCGCCGATTCGGAGACCGCGCCGGTCGAGGCGAACACCTCGGCGAACAGCAGGAACACCATCGGCGCCGCACCGCCGACGAACTGCGGCCCGATCGTCGCCATCACCCCCTCGCGCGGGATCGAGGCGGTGATCGCCAGCGCGAGCTGCGCGGCGATGATCCAGAACGCCACCTGCCGCACCTGCCGCGCGATCGCCGCCAGATCGCCGCGCGCGAGGCTCTGCGTCACCACGGGCCCCAGGATTGGGTCGAAGCTGGTCTTGAGCTTCTGCGGCAGGCTCGCGACCTGCTGCGCCATATAATAGATGCCGACCACGCTCGGCGCGAACAGCGTGCCCAGGATCAGCCGGTCGACGTTGCGACTGCCCCATTCGAGCGCGTCGGCCCCCGCGAGCGGGGTGTTGGCGCGGGTCATCTGCCACAATTGCCCGACATGCGGTGACCAGCCGTGCGGGACGCCATAACTGCGGATCAGCGGGACGATGCTCGCGGTCAGCGCCGCGACCATGCTCGCGACATAGGCGAGCACCAGCCCGTCCTTGTGCGTGAAGAACGAAAACAGGAACGCGAAGATCGACAGCGTCCACGGCTCGATCACCGCACGCGCAGTGACGCTGGCCTTGACGTTGTGGCGATAGGCGAGCGCGGCGAGGCTGACGTCGGACAGCGCGGGCGCGAGGATGATCAGCGGGAAGAGCCGGTCGAGCCCGCCGATCGCCGAGTTCGGGTACATCGCCTGCGGGAAGGTGAAGAGCAGGGCGCTGGCGATCAGGCTGGCGATCAGCGCGAGCGCGAGCGCGTCGAAGACGACGTGATTGTGCGGGCGCTCGGTCGAGGACAGTGCCTGCGCCAGCCCGCGCTTGAGCCCCAGCGTGGCGATCAGCGCGGCGAACTCGACAACTACGACCGCGATCGCGAAGCGGCCGACGAGCGCCGCACCGTACATATGGCCGGCGATGAACAGGAACGGGATGCGCGCGCCGAGCCGCAGGACGAAGCCGGCGACATTGGTGCGGCCGCCCTTGGCGAGAGCGGCGATGTCTTCGGGTTGGTCGGTGGCGGTCATGCGGAGGCCAGATCCACTACCGTTCGCTTCGAGCAGGGTTCGAGCGCAGCCGAGAACCCGCCTGTCGATAAGACACCGCGGGCGGCAACCTCTCGACACGCCGTCTCGGCTGCGCTCGACGGCTGCTCGAGGCGAACGGAAGGGTTGAAGAGGCGCGACATGGCAAAGCCATGTCGTCGGACGGGCTGTGCCCGCCGGCCGCGCTTGCTTGAGTCAGCCGGGCGTGGCCGGCTGCCAAGCGGCGCGGTCAATGCGCCTCCCCCCAGCTACGCCCCACACCGATCTCCACCCCCAGCGGCACGTCGAGCATCACCGACGGTTCCGCCGCCCCTGCCATCACGCGCTCGATCACGGGGCGTGCGCGCTCGACGTCACCCTCGGGCAGCTCGAACACCAGTTCGTCGTGGACCTGCAACAGCATCCTCACATCGGGCAGCCCCGCCTCGATCAGCGCCGGCTCCATCCGCGCCATCGCGCGCTTGATGATATCGGCGCTCGTCCCCTGGATCGGCGCGTTGATCGCGGCGCGCTCGGCCCCCTGCCGCTCGTGCTGCACCTTGCTGCGGATGCGCGGGAAGTGCGTCTTGCGGCCGAACAAGGTTTCGGTGAAGCCGTGCTCGCGCACCTGCGTCAGTGTCTCGGCGATATAGCGGTTGATGCCGGGGAAACGCTCGAAGTAGCGGTCGATCATCGACTGCGCCTCGTCGGCGGAGATGTCGAGCCGCCCCGCCAGCCCCCAGCGCGAGATGCCGTAGAGGATCGCGAAGTTGATCGTCTTCGCGCTGGCACGTGTGTCGCGCGTCACCTCGCCGAACAATTCCTGCGCGGTCAGGCTGTGGATGTCGTCGCCGCGCGCAAACGCCTCCTTGAGCTGCGGCACGTCCGCCATATGCGCCGCCAGCCGCAGTTCGATCTGCGAATAATCGGCGGCGAGGATGACGTTGCCCGGCTCCGCGACGAATGCGTCGCGGATCTGCCGCCCGGTCTCTGTGCGGATCGGGATGTTCTGGAGGTTGGGATCGGTCGACGACAGTCGCCCGGTCTGCGCGCCGGTCAGCGAATAGCTGGTGTGGACGCGCCCGGTCTGCGGGTGGATCTGCTCCTGAAGGCTATCGGTATAGGTGTTCTTCAGCTTGGTGAGCTGACGCCATTCCAGCACCTTCGTCGCGATCTCCGCCCCCGCCGATCCCTTGTCGGCCGCCAGCCGTTCCAGCTCGGTGACATCGGTCGAATAGACGCCGCTCTTGCCCTTGCGCCCGCCCTTGAGACCCAGCCGCTCGAACAGCACGTCGCCGAGCTGCTTGGGGCTGCCGATCGTGAACGGCCCGCCGGCCAGCTCGTGGACGACGCCTTCGAGGTGCGCGATCTGCGTCGAGAACTCGCCGGACAGCTGCGCCAGCTTCTCGCGATCGACCTTGATCCCGCGCCGCTCCATCCGCGCGATCACCGCCACCAGCGGGCGGTCGACCATCTGGTAGACGCGCGTCCCGCCCTCGCGCGGCAGCCGCGCGGTGAAGCGCCGCCACAGCCGCAGCGTCACGTCGGCATCCTCGGCGGCGTAGCGCGTCGCGGCCTTCAGATCGATTTCGTGGAAGCCGAGCGCCTTCTTGCCGGTCCCGACCACGTCCTTGTACGCGATGCAGGTGTGCGAGAGGTGCGTCGCGGCCAGCTCGTCCATGCCGTGCCCGTGCAGCCCGGCGTCGAGTGCGAAGCTCATGACGATCGTGTCGTCATAAGGCGCGACGTCGATCCCGAGCCGGGACAGCACGACCAAATCGTATTTGAGGTTGTGCCCGATCTTGAGGACGCCGGGGTCCTCCAACAGCGGCTTGAGCTTGGCCAGCGCGGCATCGCGGTCAAGCTGCGCCGGGCGCTCAGCGAACATGTCATTCCCGCCATGCGCCAGCGGCACGTAGCAGGCGAGATTCGGGTGCAGCGCCATCGACACGCCGACCAGCTCGGCGAGCATCGGGTCCTTGGCGGTCGTTTCGGTATCGATCGCCACCCAGCCCTGATGCCGCGCGACTGTGATCCAGCGGTCGAGCGCGTCGTCGTCGGTGACCGTCTCATAGCCGTCGTGGTTGCACGCCGGCTCCTCGTCGGCGTCGAACGCCGCGTCGGTGGGCGCCCCGGCGACGGGAGCATCGGCGACCTCGCAGAGCCGCGTCAGCAGCGAGCGGAAGCCGTGATGGTCGAGAAACGCGCGTAGCGGCGCGTCGGGGATGCCGTCCGCCAGCGACAATTCCTCGAGCGGCTGCGGCAACGGCACGTCGCACGCCAGCTCGACCAGCTTGCGGCTCATCCGCGCCGCTTCGGCATGCTCGATCAGATTGTCGCGCAGCTTGCCCTTCTTCATCGCGTCGGCCGCGGCGAGCACGCCCTCGACATCGCCATGTTCGAGGATCAACTTGGCGGCAGTCTTCGGCCCGACGCCCGGGACGCCGGGAACGTTGTCGACGCTGTCGCCCATCAAGGCGAGCACCTCGCCGAGCTTCTCCGGCCCGACCCCGAACTTCGCCTCGACATCGGCGGGACCGAGCGTGCGATTGTTCATCGTGTCGAGCATGTCGACCGACGGGTCGGTCATCAGCTGCATCAGGTCCTTGTCGGAACTGACGATCGTCACCTGCCACCCCTGCGCCAGCGCCGCCTTGGTATAACTGGCGATCAGGTCGTCCGCTTCCCAGCCCTGTTCCTCGATACACGGCAGCGAGAAGGCGCGCGTCGCGTCGCGAATCATCGGAAACTGCGGGACGAGATCCTCGGGCGGCGGCGGGCGATGCGCCTTATACTGGTCGTACAGCTCGTTGCGGAACGTCTGGCTCGACTTGTCGAGGACCACCGCCATATGCGTCGGCCCGTCGGCGGCGTGGAGCTGGTCGGCCAGTTTCCACAGCATCGTCGTATAGCCATAGACCGCGCCGACCGGCTCGCCATGCTTGTTGGTGAGCGGCGGGAGACGGTGATAGGCCCGGAAAATATAGCCCGATCCGTCGACGAGATAGAGGTGCGGCATGGCGGCTGCCCTATAACGGATTGGGGTCAGGGGGAACGGTGTTCGTCCGTTCGTCATTCCCGCGCAGGCGAAAATCCAGAACCTCTGACGTCTCGGCTCTCACGAAAACCTGCGCGTCTGGATTCCCGCCTTCGCGGGAATGACGACGTCACATCTACTCCGACTCGTCCGCCCCGCCCGCGCGCGGCTGTGCACCGGTCAGCGCGGCGGCGACCTGCTGGATCAGCACCTGGCGCACGCGCATCGGCGCGGTCGTGTCGCCGATCTGCACCGCGATCGCATAGCGCCGCCCGTCGGGCGCGGTCAGGATACCGATGTCGTTGAAGCCGGCGTTGCGGCTGCCCAGTTCCTGCCCGGTCCCGGTCTTATGCGCGAGCGTCCAGCCCGCCGGGGTCGCCGCCTTCAGCCGCGCGCGACCGGTGTGCGAATTCGCCATCGTGTCGAGCAGCACGCGCGTCGAGGTCTCGCTCAGCAACTCGCCACGCGCCAGCCGCGCCAGCGCCTCGACGATCGCCGCCGGCTGCGCGCCGTCGGGCGGATTGTCGATATAGCGTTGCAGCGCGGCGCGGCGCACCTCGGGATCGAGCCGCGCGCGCGCCGCCTCGAACCCGCGCCCCATCGCCATCGACTGGTTCCACGTCACCCCCGCCGTACCGCTCTGGAGCAGGCGTTCGCCCGGGCCGAAGCGGATGCCGGAGATATGCTTCTCCGCGAGAAAGCGCCGCACCGCCGCCGGGCCGCCGACATAGGTCAGCAGCCGGTCGTTGGCGGTATTGTCGCTCTGCGTCAGCGCACGGGTCAGCAATCCGGTGACGGTGGTGCGGTAACCCTCGCCCGTCACCAGCCCAGCGATCGGCTGATGGAACAGCGTCAGATCGTCGCGCGTGACCAGCACCGGATCGTCGAGCTTCAACCGCCCGGCGTCGCGTTGCCCCAGCACGGTCATCGCGACCCACAATTTGCTGACGCTCTGCTGCGGCAGATAGAGCGCACCGCCCTCCGACACGATCCAGTCCTCGTCGACCGCCTGGATCGCCGCGCCGGCCTTGCCGGGGAAGCTGCGGATCAGCTGCGTCACCCGTTGCTGCAACGCGCGCGGCGCCGACTTGGGCCGCGGCGGTGCAGGCGGCGGGACCGCGACCGAGACGATCGGCGGCGGTGGCGCGGCCGGGATCAGCGTCGACCCCGCCCCCGCGCCGCAGCCGGCGATCAGCAGCGACCAGCCGATCACCGTCGCCCGGTGCGCGAATGTCGTCTTTCCCATGTCCGCCGCCGTCACCCCTGCCTGATCCGCCGGTGTGCCGGTCGAGCCCTCGGGCGCAAACCCCTGCGACTCGCGCTTGCGACGACCGCCAGCCAGCGCACGACGAGTCGAGTCGGGGTTGCTCAACCGCCTGATTCCCGATGACCAATCAGTGCTCGACGATGACCTTGTTCCTCCGTCATGCCGGACTTGATCCGGGGCGACGTACAAGAGGGTGTTCGGGTTGATCAGACCTGAGGCTCACGGCACCAGCACTGTATCGACCGGGGGATCGCTCAGTTCGGGATAGTCGAGCGTGTAATGCAGCCCGCGGCTCTCATGCCGGTGCAGCGCCGAGCGGACGATCAGGTCGGCGGTCTGGAGCAGGTTGCGCAGCTCGATCAGATCGGGGGTGACGCGGAAATGCCCGTAATAATCCTCGATCTCGGAGCGGAGCAGGTCGATGCGGTGACGGGCGCGCTCCAGCCGCTTGGTGGTGCGGACGATCCCGACATAATTCCACATGAAGCGGCGGATCTCGGTCCAGTTCTGCTTGATGACCACTTCCTCGTCGGAATCGGTCACGCGGCTTTCGTCCCATGCACGGATGGCGGGGACCGCGGGCAAGTTGTCCCAGCGTTCCGCGATGTCGCGCGCCGCCGCCTCGCCGAAGACGAAACATTCGAGCAGCGAGTTCGACGCCAGCCGGTTCGCGCCGTGCAGCCCCGATTGCGTGCACTCCCCCGCCGCATAGAGGCCGGGCAAATCGGTGCGCCCGTCGCGATCGACCATGATCCCGCCGCAGGTATAATGCTGCGCCGGCACCACCGGGATCGGCGCGACGGTCATGTCGATCCCCAGCCCCTTCAGCTTCTCGTAGATGTTCGGGAAATGCCCGCGCACGAAGTCGGCGGGCATATGGCTGATGTCGAGATGGACGAAATCGAGCCCGTAGCGCTTGATCTCGGCGTCGATCGCGCGCGCCACCACGTCGCGCGGCGCCAGCTCCAGCCGCTCCGCATCATAATAGGGCATGAAGCGCTTGCCGGTGGTCGGGTTGATGAGCCGCCCGCCCTCGCCGCGCACCGCCTCGGTGATCAGGAAATTCTTGACCTCCAGATGATAGAGGCAGGTCGGGTGGAATTGCATGAATTCCATGTTCGCGACCCGCGCCCCGGCTCGCCACGCCATCGCGATGCCGTCGCCTGTCGCGCCGCGCGGGGCGGTGGAGAACAGATAGGTGCGCCCAGCCCCGCCGGTGGCGAGGATCGTCGCGCGCGCGGTGTGAAGCGCGACGCGCCCGCTGCGCCGGTCGATCGCATAGACGCCCCAGACGTTGCCCGCGCCCGAATAGCGCTCCTCATGCCGGCTGGTCGCGAGGTCGATCGCGACCTGATCGGGGACGAGCGTGATGTTGGGATGCGCCTCGGCGGCGCGTTGCAGCGCCTCCTGCACTGCCCAGCCGGTCGCGTCGGCGACATGGACGATCCGGCGGTGCGAATGCCCGCCCTCGCGCGTCAGGTGCAGCGCGCCCTTTTCCTCCGCGAACGGCACGCCGAGCGCGCGCAGCCGTTCGATCGCGGCGGGGGCGCGTTCGACGACGAATTCGACGATCGCGCGGTCGTTGAGCCCGGCGCCGGCGACCATCGTGTCCTCGACATGATGCTCGAACGTGTCGCCGGGTTCGAGCACCGCGGCGATCCCGCCCTGCGCCCAGGCGGTGGAGCCTTCGTTGAGGGCGCCCTTGGCGAGCACGGTGACCTTGAAGCGATCGGCGAGGTTGAGCGCGGCGGTGAGCCCGGCCGCGCCGGAGCCAACGATCAGCACGTCGCTGTTCGTCATGCCGCGCGCCCGCGAATGTTGCGAATGTTGAGACGCTGGCGGGTTGTTGCGGCGGGCACGGGGTACATGCCGATCATGTGGCATAGATCGGGGCGTGAGGAACAGGATTTTGCGTGTTCGACTATGCCGATCGCCTGCCTCCCCCGTCGCCCCGGACTTGATCCGGGGCCCCCCTGCCTTTCTGCGAGCGAGGCAGAAGCGGGATCCCGGATCAAGTCCGGGATGACAGGATGGGGTAGGAGAGCCGAAAACGTCGATCGGCTTCAGGAGGTCTACCGCGCCACCACCGTCGGCAGCCGGTCGATCGGCTCGACCGTCACGCTGCGGAACCACGTCTCCGCGCCTTCGGACTGCAACTGGATGTGCCCGTGCGTCAGCGGGCTGCGCACACCGCCGGCTCCGACCGTCGCCAGCCCCTCGACCACCATCACCGGCACGCCGTTGACGACATGCACCGCACGGTCGCCGAGCACGTACAGGTCGAGCACGTTCCACTGCCCTTCCGGCCGTTCGGCATCGCGCGCGTTCTCGACGTTCCAGATCAGCGAGCCGTTGACGATCTCGACCGGCGTGCCGCCCATCCGGTAGCGGACCGGCGGCGAGATCAGCGACGGGTCGAGCGCGGCGGCGGTGCGGATGCGCACGTCGCGCCCGACCGCGACCGCCATGCCGGTCGAGCCCTTCATAATCTCGAACTCGACCGAGGGCTGCCACGTCCCAAACACCGTCCCGGGCGTGCCATGCGTATGATAGAGCAGGCCGTTGTTGGGCGGCTGGTCGGCGCGCGGCGCCCAGCGCTTCTCGCCCCAGCGATATTCGAGCCGCAGGTGATAGTCGCGCAGGTCGGCATCATGGACCAGCGCGCCCCATGTCTCGCCCTTGACCCACATCGCCGGCTTGCCGTCGATCGCCATGACCGCGAAATCGCCCTTGGTCGAGCGCGATCGGCCGATCGGGGTCGCGCCGGGCTTGTCGCGGTAGGTGACCGACGGGTCGGGGTACCCGAGCCACGGCTGCCAACCGGACAGGTCGCGGCCGTTGAACAAGGCGCGTGACGGGCCGGTCGGCTTGGGGACGTCCGTGAGCACGAGGGTCTGCGTGGTCGTGGGCGCGTCGCCGACGATCGCGCGCGCCTGCTCGACCGGCGACGGGGCGGGCGCCGCGGCCTGCGCGATCGCTGCCGCCAACAGGATGATGTTCACCGGTGCCCTCCGCTACTTTTGCCGAGGGCTATCGCAGGATCGCGAAGCCGCAACAACGGCTTACGACCAAGGTCGGGCTCTGGATTGCTTCGCTACGCTCGCAATGACGTGGCGAGAGTGGCGGTCGGCTGCGAAGAAGAAAGAAGCGAGGTCCCGGATCAAGTCCGGGGCGACGGAAGATCAGCCGGCGTTCGCCGCGCGAGTCAGGTTGAGGAACACGTCCTCCAGATCGGCTTCCTTGGTGCTGACGTCGACGATTCCGTAGCCGTCGCGCTGGATCGCGCCCAGCACCTCGCCCGCGTTGACGCGGTCCTTGGCGTAGGTGATCTCCAGCGTCCGCGCGCCCTTCAGCGCGACCTTCCCGAAACAATCGTTGTCGGGCAGCGCCGCGACGTCGCGGTCGACCGTCACCGCGACGATCTTCTCCTGCGCCTTCCCCAGCAATTCGGCGGTCGGCGAGTTGGCGATCACGCGGCCGTGGTTGATGATCGCGATCCGGTCGCACAATTCCTCGGCCTCTTCGAGGTAGTGCGTGGTCAGCACCACCGTCACCCCGGCGTCGTTGAGGCTGCGGACATAGGTCCACAATTGCTGGCGCAGCTCGATGTCCACCCCGGCGGTCGGCTCGTCGAGCACCAGCACCGGCGGCGTGTGGACCATCGCCTTGGCGACCATCAGCCGCCGCTTCATGCCCCCCGACAGCGTGCGCGCATAGGCGTTGGCCTTATCCTCCAGATGCACCGCGCGGAGCAGCTCCATGCTGCGGCGCTCCTTCTTCGGCACACCGTACAGCCCGGCCTGGATCTCCAGCGTCTCGACCGGCGTGAAGAACGGATCGAACAGGATCTCCTGATTGACGATCCCGATCGACGCCTTGGCGTTGCGCGGGTGTTCGTCAATGTCGAAGCCCCAGATCGACGCCGCACCGCTGGTCTTGTTGACCAGCCCGGCGAGGATGTTGATCAGCGTCGACTTGCCTGCGCCGTTCGGGCCGAGCAGCCCGAAGATGCTGCCGCGCGGCACGTCGAACGACACGCCGTCCAGCGCGCGCTTCGGCGCACCGCCCTTCACCCCGGCGTAGGTCTTGCACAGGTCGCGGATCGTGATCGCTGCTTCGGTCATATCCGGCGCGATAGGCGCGTGGACGGCGGAAGCCAATAACGGAGGATTGTTTCGCCGCCCCCGCCTTGCTAATCGCCTGCCCATGCGCCCGCCGTCCGAACTCGTCCGCACCTCTTCCGCCCGCGTCGCCTGCGATGGCGCGACCGACATTCCGGGCGGCGCGGCGCTCGGTCATCCGCGCGTCTGGTTGCAGATCGACGAGCATGGCTATGTCGATTGCGGCTATTGCGACCGCCGCTTCGTGCTGATCGGCGGGCCGGCGGATGGTGTCGACCACAGCAAGCTGCCGGATATTTCCGAGGGTGCCAGCCCGCAGTAACGTCGCTCTCCGTTTTGGAGAGCAGAGTGATGGCACGCGGATGCGTGGAGCGGTCGCGCCCCTGCGTCATCTTTCAGCGCCCAACGAAGAGTTCGCTAGACCCGGGATCCCGCTTCTTTCTTCTGCCGGTGAGAAGAAGCGGGGCCCCGGATCAAGGCTCTCCTGAGCTTGTCGAAGGGTCCGGGGCGACGAAGAAAGGATGACACGGAGCTTCCGCAACGTCCTCCGCGCGCTCCGCGCCTCCGCATGAACCTCAACCGCTGGCATCCACACCCGCCCGCGCCTATCTTGGCGCGATGACCGATCCCCGCTCCTTCCTGTACCGCGACACGCTCGACCCCGCGACCGCGCAGCGTGTCACCGCCGATGTGCTGGCGCGCGCCGATGACGGCGAGCTGTTCCTGCAATATCGCAAGGCGGAGGCCTTCGGGTTCGACGACGGGCGGCTGAAGACCGCCAGCTACGACACCACCGCCGGCTTCGGACTGCGCGCGATGTCGGGCGAGATGACCGCCTTCGCGCACGCCAACGAGCTGAGCGAAGCCGCAATCCGCCGCGCCGGCGAGACGATGGCGCTGATCGATCCCTCGGCCGCGACGAAGGCCGCCGCGCCGACCCGCACCAACAGCCGGCTCTACACCGACGCCGATCCGCTCGATCTGGTGCCGTTCGCCGACAAGGTGAACCTGTGCCAGACGATCGACGCCGCCGCCCGCGCGCGCGATCCGCGCGTGGCGCAGGTGTCGGTCGGGCTGTCGGGGACGTGGAGCGTGGTCGAGATCGTCCGCGCCGACGGCTTTGTCGCCACCGACGTCCGCCCGCTGGTGCGGCTCAACGTCTCGATCGTCGCGGAGTCGAACGGGCGGCGCGAGACCGGGTCGTTCGGAGTCGGCGGGCGCTATCTCTACGACCGCGTGATGACGCCCGACATGTGGAACCGCGCGATCGACGAGGCGCTGGCGCAGGCGTTGGTCAATCTCGAGGCGGTCGATGCACCGGCCGGCGAGATGACGGTGCTGCTCGGCAACGGCTGGCCCGGCGTCCTGCTCCACGAGGCGATCGGGCACGGGCTGGAGGGTGATTTCAACCGCAAGGGCACCTCGGCCTTTTCGGGGCGGATCGGCGAGCGCGTTGCGGCGCCCGGCGTGACGATCGTCGACGACGGCAGCATTGCCGACCGACGCGGCTCGCTGACGATCGACGACGAGGGCACGCCGACCTCCGAGACGATCCTGATCGAGGACGGCATCCTCAAGGGCTATATGCAGGACCGGCTCAACGCGCGGCTGATGGGGGTCGCGCCGACCGGCAACGGGCGGCGCGAGAGTTTCGCGCACGCGCCGATGCCGCGCATGACCAACACCTTCATGAAGGCCGGTCGCGACGATCCCGCGGAGCTGCTGAGCCGCGTGAAGAAGGGCATCTTCGCCAAGTCGTTCGGCGGCGGGCAGGTCGACATCGTCTCGGGCAAGTTCACCTTTTCTTGCACCGAGGCGTACCGGATCGAGGACGGCAAGCTCGGTGCCCCGATCAAGGGCGCGACGCTGATCGGCGACGGGCCGAGCGTGCTGACCAAGGTGCTGGGCGTCGGCCACGATTTCGCGCTCGACGAGGGGATCGGCGTGTGCGGCAAGGGCGGGCAGAGCGTGCCGGCCGGGGTCGGGCAGCCGTCGCTGCTGATCGACGGGCTGACGGTGGGCGGTACGGCCTGAGCGTGTTGCCGTCGCCCCGGATCGCATCCGGGGCGACGGACAAACGTTATTCCGCGGGCACCGAGGCGTCCGTTCGCGCCCTGCCCCGCCCGTAGCGCTGCGCCAGCCGGTGCGTCGGTGCTTCGACCACCAGCCAGAACACGATCGCGCCGCCGGTGCACAGGACGAGATACGCCAGCACCTTACCGCTGTCCGCGATCACGCCGTCGCCGAACACGCGCCGCACGATGCTGCCGCTCAGCACCAGAAGCGGGAAGTGGACGAGGTACAGCGAGTAGGAGATCGCGCCCAGCCCGATCAGCCACCGCTGCCGACCGCCCGCCCCGAGCCAGCCGGCGCGTGACGCCCCGAACAGGCCGATCGCGGTCAGCATAGCGGGGGTGTTGAACACCTCGTCGGTCCCTGGCGCCCGCCACAGCGCGATGACGGCGATCACCGCCAGCGCGATTGTCGGCACCGCCCCCGCCCGTCGCCACCCCGCGGCATAGGCCAGCGCCCCGGCAGCGAAGGCGAACCAGAAGTTCAGGAAGACGCCGCGCGGCACCCAATGCTGATCGCCGAGGCTGGAGGCGACCGCGGCGAAAATGAAGGCAGCGGGCAGCAGCCAGGCCGCACGTCGGACGGTCGGCGCGCCCGCCCGCGCGCGGCACCACGCCCAAGCGCCCAGCAGCGTGACGATGTAGAATTGCACCTCATAGGTCAGCGTCCAGTAGACGATCTGGATGTCGGGCAGGCCGAGCAGTTCCTGCAGGTAGAACAGGTGCCCGATGACCGTGGCCGGGGTTGGCCACGGAAGCGGCTCGCCGTGCGCCATCGCCACCGCCGCGGCCGCAGCCAGCCCGATCGGGATCGACGCCCAATAGGCCGGATCGAGGCGCAGGCTGCGCCGGATCGCGAACGTGCCGGCGTAGCGGCCATCGACCTGCTTTCCCCACAGGCTGTGCGCGATCACGAACCCGCTGAGAACGAAGAACACCGCCACGCCGCCGCGCCCGTCATCGAACACGATCTCGCGGAGCGGCGACGGCATCGCCTCATAAAGGGTGCGAATGCTTTGCAGCGTCCAGACATGGAACAGCACAACCCACAGGGCGGCGAGCCCGCGCAGGACTTGCAGCAACTCGAAGCGCGTCGCCGGACCGGCGGCAGCGGTCCCGGCACCCTCCGGCGCGTGCGGAGCAGAGGGCGGCACTGTTCCTGCTTTCTTGCCCAAGGACCGTCCACGTTGCAGCTTGATTCTTAACCCGCCCGCTATACCGACGATTCCTTGACGCGGTAATAAATCGACGGCGGCCAGGGCGGTGACGTGCACCCTCCTGCCCGGGTCGCGGAGACACACGCCTTGAAATGGGTTTTGCTCGCCCTTCTGCTGGGTCTTTGTCCGCTGTTCATCCAATATGCGCGACAGCCACGCTACCGGCCGATCTTCGGCTTCGCCTTTGGGGCGTTGCCGTTTCTGCTGTCGTTCCTGCACCTTTATATCGCGCCGATATCCTTCGCCTATTGGCCGGGGCACACCAAGGGCATCGAGGTATCGCTGATCGATTCGCTGGCGGTAGCGGTGCTGATTGCAACGCCGCGGCGGCGCAAGAGCGCCCCGTTCCTCTGGGCGTTCCTCATCTACATCTTTCTGACGACGATCACCGTCACCTGGGCGATCGATAAGCTCGCCGCGCTAGGCTATGCGGTGCAGTTGATGCGGATGCTGCTGGTGTATCTGGCGGCGCTGCGGCTCTCGACGACGCCGCGCATCGTGCCGGCGGTCGTCGCCGGCGGCGTATTCGCGCTGCTCTTCCAGCTCTTCTTTGCGGTGCAGCAGCATTTCCAGGGGGTGCTGCAGGCGGTGGGCACGTTCGGTGCGCAGAACCTGCTGGGTCTGATGACCAACCTGGTGGCCTTGCCGGCGCTGGCGATCCTGCTGTCAGGCGGGCGGAGCTGGTACGCCAAGGCCGGGCCGTTGGTGGCGTTATTGATCGACCTGTTCACCGCCTCGCGCGCCACGATCGGTTTCGGGGCGATCGGCATGGGCGGGTTGCTGGTGGTGGCGAGCGTGTGGCGGTGGACCCCGCGCAAGCGGACGATGACCGCGCTGGCGGCGGTTGCGATCCTGTGCGTCACGCCGTTCGCCATCCGGATGATCGGGGAACGATCGAACCACAACAATGTCGAGAGCAGCGACTCCGAACGACAGGCGTTCAAGCGCGCCGCCTGGGCGATGATCCACGATCATCCGACCGGCGTTGGCGCGAACAGCTATGTCATCGTCAGCAACGTCGACGGCTATTCGGCGCGCGCGGGCGTGGTCGCGTCACAGGGTAGCCGATCGACCAATGTCCACAACAGCTATCTGCTGGTCATGGCCGAAACCGGGATCGCCAGCCTCTTCTTCGTCGTCGTGATGATCGGCGGCGGGCTGCTGATGATGCTGCGCACCGCCTTCCGCCACCGGAGCGATCGGCGCGGCGACGTCCTGATCGGCTTCGGCATGACCTTGCTCACCGCGGGATTGCACCTGAACTACGAATGGGCCTTCGTGATCTTCCCGGTGCAATATGTGATGTTCTTCTATCTGGGGCTTGGCATCGGCATTGCCGAGCAGGTCAAGGCCGATGCCGCGCGTACGCGACGCGAAGCGCGGGCGGCGCGTCGCCAGCCCAACGACGATGGCAGCGACGATCCCGCCGCCGGGCCGCTGCCCGCCAACGCCTGACGACCAGCTCCTACTGCCGCCGGGTGGGCTACGCCTCCCTGCGCGACGGGTTGCCGGGGCAATGCTTGTCGGACTCGGCCGGATCGTGCTTCATGGCGCCCACGGCGATGTGCAACGTCCCTGCGCCTCTATGCGGAGTCGATCGATGGCCAAGTTCTTCCCTGCCCTGACACCCGAACATCGCGCGTTCGTCGCGAAGCAGCCGGTGTTCTTCGTCGCCACCGCCGCGGCCGATGCGCGCGTCAATCTCAGCCCCAAGGGGATGGACAGCTTTCGCATCCTCGACGACACGACGGTAGCCTATCTCGACGTCGCGGGATCGGGGAACGAGACCAACGCGCATCTGCTTGCCGACGGACGGATCACGATCATGTTCTGCGCCTTCGACAATCCCGCGCTGATCTTCCGCATCTATGGCCGCGGCCGCCCGGTGCTGCCGCAGGATGACGAGTGGGCGGACCTCGCTGCCCACTTCACGCTGTTGCCCGGTACGCGGCAGATCTTCGTGATCGCGGTCGACGAGGCGCAGACGTCCTGCGGCTGGGGCGTGCCGTATATGGCGTTTGAGCGCGAGCGCGACACGCTCAACAAATATCACGCGAGCACCGACGACGCGACGCGCTTCGGCAAATATGCGGTCCGCACCCATAGCATCGACGGGCTGCCGGTCCGCAGCCCGACGCGCGTGCCCGCCTGATGGCGCTCGTCGAACTCGGCCGCTACGACCGCAACCTCGCCAACATCCTCGTCGCGCGGCTGGAGTCCGACGGCATCCCCGCGCTCGCCTTCGACGGGGGCGCCAGCATCGCCGATGGCAGCTGGCTGCTGATCCCCGTACGCGTCATGGTCGACGAGGATGATCTGTCCGCCGCACAGGCGATCGCGGGCGCTGCCTGAAAAATAGGCACGCCTGACGCGCTGCACAATTATTAACGCAGCTTAACGCCTCCGCGCTGCCCGCCTCCCTCTGCGTGCAACTGGCACGCTGCTTGCGAAGCTCTGTCACGGGACAAACGCAAAGGGGGCGTGATGAAGCTGGTCATAGCCATCATCAAACCGTTCAAGCTCGACGAGGTGCGCGAAGCGCTCACCACCGTCGGGGTGGCCGGGATGACGGTGTCGGAGGTGAAGGGGTTCGGTCGCCAGAAAGGCCAGACCGAAATCTACCGCGGCGCCGAATACAGCACCAACATGGTGCCCAAGATCAAGATCGAGGTCGTGTGCGCCAGCGACATCGCCGACCGCGTGGTCGAGGCGATCCAGGCCGCCGCCAACACCGGCGCGATCGGCGACGGCAAGATCTTCGTGCTCGATGTCGGACAGGCGGTGCGGATCCGTACCGGCGAAACCGACGACACGGCATTGTGATGGGGGGACCGATGACGCTTTCCAGAAAGATTGCGGGCGGCGCGGGGGCGCTGGCCGCCACGTTGCTCACCGCCGCGCCGGCGCTGGCGCAGGGCGCCGCCGGCCCGGTGCGCGCACCCGGCCCCGAAGCCGCCGTGGCGATGATCAACAAGGGCGATACCTCGTGGCTGCTGATCTCGGCGGCGCTGGTGCTGATGATGTCGATTCCCGGCCTCGCGCTGTTCTATGGCGGGCTGGTGCGCACCAAGAACATGCTCAGCGTGCTGATGCAGGTGTTCATGATCGTCTCGGTCGCCAGCCTCGTCTGGGTGTGCTGGGGCTACAGCATGGCCTTCACCAGCGGTAACGCGTTCGTCGGCGGGCTGTCGAAGGCGTTCCTCGCAGGCGTCGGGCCGACCTCGGTCGCGGCGACCTTCTCGAACAACGTCTACGTGCCCGAATATGCATTCATCGCCTTCCAGATGACCTTCGCGTGCATCACGCCCGCGCTGATCGTCGGCGCGTTCGCCGAGCGGGTGAAGTTCACCCCGCTGCTGGTGTTCGTCGTGCTGTGGCTGACGATCGTCTATTTCCCGATGGCGCACATGGTCTGGTATTGGGCCGGCCCGGACTTCCTCGCCGACGCGCCGACCGACGCCGGGCTGCTGTACGGCTGGGGCGCGCTCGACTTCGCGGGCGGCACGGTGGTGCACATCAACGCGGGCATCGCAGGGCTGGTCGGCTGCCTCATCATCGGCAAGCGCCACGGCTACAAGTCGGAGCCGATGCCGCCGCATTCGCTGACGATGACGATGATCGGCGCCTCCTTGCTGTGGGTCGGCTGGTTCGGGTTCAACGCCGGCTCCAACCTCGAAGCCAATGGCGGCGCGGCGCTCGCCTTCGTCAACACCTTCGTCGCCACCGCCGCCGCGGCGGTCGCCTGGGCGGTGATCGAGCAGATCGTCCACAAGAAGCCGTCGCTGCTGGGCGGCGTGTCGGGGGCGGTCGCCGGCCTCGTCGCGATCACCCCGGCCGCGGGCTTCGCCGCGCCGATGACCTCGATCATCCTCGGCTTCGTCGCCAGCGCGGTGTGCTTCTTCTTCGTCACCACCGTGAAGAACAAGCTCGGCTATGACGACACGCTCGACGTGTTCGGCGTCCACTGCGTCGGCGGGATCATCGGCGCAATCGCGACCGGGATCGTCGCCGACCCGTCGCTCGGCGGTCAGGGCTTCATCGACTACACCAGCTTCCCGTCGATCGCCGGCAAGTATGACATGGCCGCGCAGGTCATCACGCAGATGAAGGCAGTGGTGCTGACGCTGGTGCTCTCGGGCGGCGTGTCGGCGGTGCTGTTCTACGGCATCAAGGCGACCATGGGGCTGCGTCCCTCGCTCGAGGTCGAGGTCGAGGGCCTCGACATCAACGAGCATGGCGAACGCGCCTACAATTACTGACGATTTCGCGGGGCGGCGACGGTCGCCGCCCCGCCACCGATGTTCCTCCTGCGGACGACACCTGAAGGCCCGGCGCGGAAACGCGACCGGGCCTTTTTTTTGCGTGCTGCGCTGCAAGATGACGCGGGCCTCGCGATGCACTATATAAGTAGCCGGCGCCGGGTGATCCCGTACGAACGAGACCCCGACTCCGAGAAGGAGAGGATGGGTCATGTTGAGGATCAGGAATGCCGGCCATCACGGCATGGTCGCCGCCGGGCTTGCAGCGATGTTCACCGCGGCGGTACTTGGCGCACAGCTTGCCGCTGATGCGGTCGTCTATGTCGGCGAGCTGCTGATACGGTGAAGATCGATATGTCGTCGTCCCGGACTTGATCCCGGACCCCGCTTCTTCCTCGACCGTTCCCAAAAAAAGCGGGGCCCCGGATCAGGTCCGGGGCGACGAAGGGACCGCTACTTCGGCAGCCGAATCTCGAACATCGTCGGCCAGCGCTTGCCCGTGACGAACAGCCGCCGCGTCTTCGCGTCCCACGCGATACCGTTCGCCACCGCCTCGGGATCGCGCGCCCCGACCTCGGCAACGATCGCGCGCAGGTCAATCACGCGCGTCACCACGCCGCTGCGCGGATCGATCGCGACGATGAACGGCTGGTGCCAGACGTTGGCGAGAACTTGCCCGTCGACCATCTCCAGCTCGTTGAGCTGGTCGAGCGCGCGCCCCGCGAACGTGACCGTGACGGTGCGCCGCACCTTCATCGTCGCCGGATCGTGGAAGGTCAGCGTCGCGCTACCGTCCGAGCGGATCAGCGACGTCGCATCCGACGTCAGCCCCCAGCCCTCACCGGTGTACCGCATCGTCCCCAGTGGCTTGAGCGTCGCGGCGGTCCAGCGATGCGCAACGCCGTCGTGCCAGGTCAGGCTGATCGCCTCGCCCTTCCACAGCGCCAGCCCCTCGCCGAACTGCGCCGCCGGGATCGTGCGTCGCAGCGTCACCTTGCCGCTGACCGGGTCGACACGCCGCACATCGGATCGCCCCTCCAACCCGACGCTCTCGATCAACGCTCCGCCATGCCACACCAACCCCTCGGTGAAGGCGGCACGATCGTGCGGCAACCGCCGAACGACAATCGGCACGACCAGCGCAGGCTGGCGCGCCATGACGGCCGATGCGGCCTGAGGCGGGGTCGCCCCGGCCGAACCGGCGAGGGCGAGAAGCGGAAGAAACAGCCAGCGCGACATGCGCTTTCGGTACGATGCCGCGCGCCGCGGAGCAATCACGTTGCGGCGCTGGACGCGCTCATCCGGTCTTTGCCGGGGTGCCCGCGACCGCGTTGACGGTCGCGATGCCCTTGTCGTTGATCGACACCACCCACGGCGTGCCGTCGTCACATGTGGCGACCCAGCTCGGATTGCCCTGGATCGCCGGCCCGGCGATCGAGCGCGTTACGCCCTGGCACGCGCGGCCCGCGTCGCTGATGGCGCGGAACAGCACGCCGTTGCGCTCCTTCTCGTTCAGCTGCCCGATCTGGGCCAGATAATTGCCGCTGCTGTTGTTCGTGGCCGCGGCGGCATTCTCCGCCTCCGGCGAGGAACCGCAGGCGGCGAGCGAGAGCGGCAGGATGGCAGCGATCATGGCGTGGCGAATCATGGATGGCCCCTCGACGGCGAACGATGCGCCGGTTTAACATTCTTCACAGCTTCGGGTTGCACCTTCCTTGCGATGGTCGTGGGGAGCGAATCGTGGGGGTCTTTGTGATGCGTGGACGGCGGTCGATCGGACTGGTGGCGGGATTGGCGATGCTCGCATCGTGCGGCGGCGGAGACGGCGGCGGCACCAGCGCGGGATCCAGCAGCGGCAGTGCCGGCGGCGGCTCGACAGGGGGCGTCACCACCGCGACCGGCTGTGCGCTGCGTGCGCGGCAGAACTGGGTGCAGGCCGAGATGAACGAATGGTATCTCTTTCCGGAGACGCTGCCGACCAGCATCGATCCGGGCAATTATACCGATGTCGACAGCTTCCTCGACGCGCTCACCGCCAATGCGCGGGCGCAGCGCAAGGATCGCTATTTCACCTATCTGACCTCGCTGACGCAGGAAAACGCCTATTATTCGTCGGGCGCGACCGCCGGCCTCGGCGTGCGGCTGGCGTTCGATGCGACCAACCGGCTGTTCGTGACCGAAGCCTATGAGAATGCGCCGGCCCTGAACGCCGGGATCGATCGCGGCGCGCAGATCGTCGGCATCGGCAACACCGCGACGACGATCCGCTCGGTCGCCGAGATCCTCGCGAGCGGCAACGACGCGCTCGACAGCGCGCTCGACACGTCCAAACCCGGCACTGTCCGCTTCCTGCGCATTACCGACGCCAACGGCACGCGCGACATCTCGGTGGCGAGCGCCGATTACGCGATCTCGCCGGTATCGACGCGTTATGGCAGCAAGGTGCTCGACGATAACGGGCGCAAGGTCGGCTACGTCAACCTGCGCACCTTCATCGACACCGCCGACGACCAGTTGCGCAGCGCCTTCGGCACCTTCCGCCGGCAAGGCGTGACGCAGGTGATCGTCGACCTGCGCTACAACGGCGGCGGGTTGCTCGATACTGCGGAGACGTTCACCGACCTGCTCGGCGGCGCGCGCTCGACCAGCGACGTGCAGGCGTACACCACCTTCCGCTCGTCGAAGTCGAGCCAGAACCAGATCCGCCGCTTCGCCAGCGAGATGAACGCGATCGCCCCGACGCGGATCGCGTTTATCGGCACCGGGCAGACCGCGTCGGCCAGCGAATATGTCATCAACGCGCTGATCCCGTATCTGCACGGCGATCTCGCGCTGGTCGGCAGCAACACCTACGGCAAGCCGGTCGGGCAGATCGCGCGCGACAATCCGTCGTGCAGTGACGATCGGTTGCGTGTGATCGCGTTCGCGCTCCAGAATTCGGCGCGGCAGGGCGATTATTACGACGGCCTCGCCACCAAGGTGGAATCGAGCTGCCAGGCCAGCGACGATTACACGCGCCAGTTGGGCGATGCGAACGAGACCTCGGTGCGCACCGCGCTCGACTGGATCGCGGGCCGCGGTTGCACCCGGATCGGCGCGAGTGCGTCGGCGGCGCGGACGACAGGGCTGTTCGCGGGCTCGCAGCGCCCGGTGCTGGCGACCACCCCGACCGCCGCGCAACGCGAGACGCCGGGACTGTATTGAGCGGCATCCTTCCGTCGCCCCGGATCACGTCCGGGGCGATCGTGGATCGCTAGTCCTTCCAGCCCCAATAGAGCTGCGCCGGGGGCACGTTCCACCATTCCATATCGTGATCGATGCGGTGGAAGTGCGGTGCGATGAAGTCGCGGACCTTGGGGCTGAACTGATAGACGAGGAAAGCGCCGCCGACGCGCAGCACGCGCTGCGTCGCGGCGGCAATCGCCGGGCCGACGCCGTCGGGCAGCGTTGAGAAGGGCAGTCCCGACAGCACGTAATCGGCACCCTCATGCCCGTGTTCGGCGACGATCCGCTCGACGTCGGCGGCCGACCCGTGGACCGCGACGAAGCGTGAATCGGTAATCGTGTGGTCGAGATAGCGGATGAAGTCCGCATTGGTGTCGATCGCGATCAGCATCGCGTCCGGCGCCATCCGCTCGAGGATCGGACGGCAGAAAGTGCCGACACCCGGACCATATTCGACGAACAGCTTGCAATTGGCCCAGTCGACCGGGCCCAGCATCTTCGCGATCAGCCGGTCCGACGACGGGATGATCGAACCGACCATCACCGGATGCTTCAGGAAGCCGGTGAAGAACATCTGCCACGGTCCGGGCACGCCGGCGGCTTTGCTGCGGTCGCGCCGCACGGCGTCGGTGGAACTGGTCATGTGGAAAAAACGGCTCCCGAACCTGGTGAGATGACGATTTCACGTCATCCGCATGACGAACGCCTTGCAGGCGAAGCGGTTGCCATAGCCGGGTTGCGCGCGGCCCCCAAGGCCCTAATCGACATTGGCCCGGGCGGGGGCACGGGACGGGTCGGGAGCGGTGGCAGTGAAGCAGGCGCGGGACACGACATTCGCCTTGATGTTCATGGTGATGCTGACGATCGCCGCCGGCAATACCGCGCTGCAATCGGTGCTGCCCGCGCTCGGCCGCTCGCTTGGCGTGCGCGATGCCGAGGTGGCGCTCGCCTTCTCGATCTCGGCGCTGTTCTGGGTGCTGGCCGCCCCGTTCTGGGCGCATCGCTCGCACCGTCACGGCCGGCGCGCGATGATCCTGCTCGGGCTCGGTGGCTATGCGACCAGCCTCGTGCTGTGCGGCGTGTTCCTGCTCGCGGGGATCAACGGCTGGATCGGCGGCACCGCGGCGTTCGTGCTCTTCATCCTCGGGCGCGTGATCTACGGCGCGACCGGCGCGGCCGCGCCGCCGGCGGTGCAGGCACTGGTCGCGGGCAGCACGACGCGCGAGGAGCGGACGCGCGCCCTCACCTTGCTCGCCTCCGCGTTCGGGCTGGGGACGATCCTCGGTCCCGCGCTCGCGCCGTATCTGATCCTCGGCCATATCGGCCCGGTCGCGATCGGGCTCGCGGCGCCGGCGTTCGTCTTTGCGCTGTTCGGCGTGGCGATGCTGGTCGCGGTGTGGCGACGGCTGCCCGACGACCGATCGGACGATTCGAGTCATGGCGCTGCCACCGCCTATCCATCGATCGGCGGACAATCGTCTGGCGCGAGCGTCACCGCGGCGACCGCGCCGGAGGGCGGAGGGCGGATCGCTGCGCTGGACCCACGTATCCGCTGGTGGCTGTTCGTCGGGCTGGTGATGGGTCACGCGCAGGCGATGACCGGCCAGGTGATCGGCTTCCTCGTCATCGACCGGCTCGGCGTGTCGCCGGTCGACGCGCTGGGCGCGACCGGGCTGGTGCTGATGACCGGGGCGGGCGCGTCGCTGCTCGCGCAATGGGGGATGATCCCCCTGCTCGACCTGCGCCCACGCGCGCTGGTGCTGGTCGGGCTCGCGCTCGCCGCCGCAGGCTGCTGGGCGACGGGCCATGCCACGACCCTGCCCGCGATCGCGAGCGGCTATGCGCTCGCCAGCCTCGGGTTCGGGTTCGTCCGGCCGGGGTTCACCGCCGGGTCGAGCCTGGCGGTCGACGCATCACTGCAGGCGTCGGTCGCGGGCAAGGTGACGAGCATCAGCGGCGCCAGCTTCGTGCTGGGACCGTCGATCGGGGTCGCGCTGTACGGCATCGGCCACGCGCTGCCCTATGATGCCGCGGCGATCGCCTGCGCGCTGATGCTGCCGCTCGGGTGGCGCGTGTTGCGGGAATAGATCGACGCGCTCGTCTCCCACGGCGTCATCCCGGACTTGATCCGGGATCCCGCTTCATACTTCTGTCGCGAAGAAGCGGCGCCCCGGATCAAGTCCGGGGCGACGATGTACGGGGCCTAAACCTCCTTGCCGCCCGGCCGCGCGGTCAACTGCCCCGGCGAGATGAAGCCGATCGGCTGGATCGCATTCGCCTCCTGCTTCAGCCGCGCCGCCATCTGCTCATACTCGCGCTCCACCTCGGGGGTGACGCTCGCGCGGCTTTCCTCCAGCGCGCGCTCGAAATGCGCACGGCGCACCTCGCGCGTGTCGAGCGACTCACGCAACGCGATCAGGCCGGCGCGCCGCACCACGTCCTCCAGATCGGCACCGGTGAAGCGCTCGGTCCGCGCCGCCACCGCGTCGAGATCGACATCGGGCGCCAGCGGCATCTTCTGCGTCTGGATGTCGAGGATCCGCCGCCGACCCGCGGCATTCGGCACCCCGACATAGACCAGCTCGTCAAACCGCCCCGGTCGCAACAGCGCCGGGTCGATCAGGTTCGGCCGGTTGGTCGCCCCGATCACCACCACCGACTGAAGTTCCTCCAGCCCGTCCATCTCGGCAAGGATCGTGTTGACCACGCGCTCGGTCACCTGCGGCTCGCCCAGTCCGCCGCCGCGCGCCGGCACCAGCGAGTCGAGTTCGTCGATGAAGATCACCGTCGGCGCGACCTGGCGCGCGCGCTGGAACAACCGCGCGATCTGCTGCTCGCTCTCGCCATACCATTTGCTGAGCAGGTCGCTCGATTTGGTGGCGATGAAATTCGCCTGCGCCTCGCGCGCCACTGCCTTGGCGAGCAAGGTCTTGCCCGTCCCCGGCGGCCCATAGAGCAGGAAGCCCTTGGCCGGACGAATACCCAGCCGGCGAAACGCATCCGGGTCCTTCAGCGGCAGCTCGACGCCTTCCTTCAGCCGCATCTGCGCATCGTCGAGCCCGCCGACGTCCGACCATTTTACGGTCGGCGCCTGCACCATCACCTCGCGCATCGCGCTCGGTTGGACGCGCTTGAGCGCCTCGGTGAAATCCTCGCGCGTCACCGCGAGCATATCGAGCACCTCGGCGGGGATCGTGCGGTCCTCGAGGTTGAGCCGCGGCATGATCCGCCGCACCGCTTCGATCGCCGCCTCGCGGGTCAACGCCGCCAGATCGGCGCCGACGAAGCCGAAGGTTTGGCGCGCCAGATCGTTCAGCTCGACGCCTTCGCCCAGCGGCATGCCGCGGGTGTGGATACCGAGGATCTCGCGCCGCCCGCGCTCGTCGGGGACGCCGACGATGATCTCGCGGTCGAAGCGGCCCGGCCGGCGCAGCGCCTCGTCGATCGCCTCGGGGCGGTTGGTCGCCGCGATCACGACCAGATTGGCGCGCGCCTCCAGCCCGTCCATCAGCGTCAGCAATTGCGCGACGACGCGCTTTTCCGCCTCGCCCGACACCTGGCCGCGTTTTGGCGCAATCGAATCGATCTCGTCGATGAACACGATCGACGGCGCGGCCTTGCTGGCCTCCTCGAACACCTGCCGCAGCCGCTGCTCGGACTCGCCATAGGCCGAGCCCATGATCTCGGGCCCATTGATGAGGAAGAATTGCGCGTCCGACTCGTTCGCCACCGCGCGCGCCAACCGCGTCTTGCCGGTGCCGGGCGGCCCATGCAGCAGCACGCCCTTGGGCGGATCGACGCCGAGCCGCTGGAACAGTTCGGGGTAACGCAACGGCAGCTCGACCATCTCGCGGAGCTGGTCGATCGTCTGCCCCATGCCGCCGATATCGTCATAGGTGACGTCGGCGCGCCGCGCGGCCTGCGGCTCCTCATATTCGGGGCGCAGCTCGATCTCGGTGCTCTCGTCGATATGGACGACACCTTTCGGGCTCGCCGAGACCACGAGCAGCCGGATCTCCTGCAAGGCGTAGGCCGGCGCGTTGACGTAGCGCTCCATTCCCGGCGGCATGTTCTGGACGCGCTGGTGCCCGGCGGTCGCGACGATGTCGCCCGCGCACAGCGGCCGGCCGAAGAAGGTCCGCTTCAGCGCGTTGGTCGAGCCTTGCAAGCGCAGGTTCTGTTGCGCCGGGGCGAACACGACGCGCGTCGCGGCCTTCGACTCAGCGCGGCGCACCTCGACGAAATCGCCCGAGCCGACCCCGGCATTGGCGCGCTGCAACCCGTCGATACGGACAAGCTCCAGTCCTTCGTCCTCGGCATAGGGGCCGATCGCGCGCGCCGGGGTGGTCTTCTTGCCGACGATCTCCACGACGTCGCCGTCGGTGATCCCCAGCGCCGCGAACACCGCGCGCGGCAGATGCGCGACGCCGCGCCCGCTATCCTCCGGCCGCGCGTTCGCGACCTGCAACTTCACCACTGTCTCGTCGGCATCCGCCATGTCGTTCCTTTCGCGCGGCCAGTGGCCGAGCGCAGAAGATAGGGCGGTGGTTCCGCATTGCGAGACGGCACCCCGCCGCGCGAAGACGAAAAAAAGGCCAGCCCCAAAGGGCCGGCCGTTTGAAGTTTTTAGGAGAGGATGCCTGAAAGGCCCGTCCTATGTGCGCCGCGGCATGCGCCTTCGCAAGTGCGAAATGGTAGCGGTATGCTTGCATTTTGTGCAACTGTTGCGGCGATTGTTGTTGCGTGCGTGGCCGGATGTTGCATGATGCACCGCAACAGCCATTCTGGACCATCCTGCGATCCTGCCATGCGCCGGCTTCCGCCCCTCACTGCGATCGAGGCCTTCGTGGCCGTCGCGCGACTCGGCTCGATCAAGGCCGCGGCGCAGGAGCTTGCGCTGTCGCCTCCGGCACTTAGCCGACGTATCCAGACGCTGGAACGCTTCATCTCGCGCCCGCTGTTCGATCGCCGCCATCAGGCAATGGTCCCCAATGCCGATGGCGAGCGACTGCTCGCGGCGATCGCCCCTGCGCTCGACGGCATGTCCGACGCGATCGAGGGGATGACCAGCGGCAACGAGGTGCTGCGGCTGCGGCTCGGCGTGTTGCCCTTGTACGCGTCGCAACGGCTGTTCCCGCGGCTGGGCGAGTTGCGCGCCGCGCATCCCGAACTGCACCTCGACATCGACACCGGCGGCAATGCGCTGGCGCGACTCGGCGAGGGGCTCGATGCGGTGATCGTCGTCGCACGCGATATTGACCCGATGCTGTATTCGGAGCGGCTCGACCGCAACATGGTGTATCCGATCGGTGCGCGCGGCTTGCTCGACGGGCCGAAGCCGCTGCGTTCGCCCGAACAGATGCGCCAACATAGCGTGCTGCTACATCGCGACATGCCCGATACGTTTGCGGCATGGAGCCAGGCGGCGGGCTATCCGGGGATGGAGCCGGTCGCGATCGACTATTTCGATACCGGCGTGCTGATTCTGGAGGCGGCGGCGCAGGGGCTCGGCGTCGCCTTCATGCACGAGAACCACTTTCAGGACGCGAACGACCCGCGACTGGTGCGGTTGTTCGATATCGATGTCACCAGCCCGTACAGCTACTGGTTCGCGTGCCGCCCGCGCGCGCTCCAGACCAAGCCGGTCAAAATCTTCCGCGACTGGCTGATTCGGACTTTGCGGGAAGGGTGACCTCGATCGTCATTCCCGCGAAGGCGGGAATCCAGACGCGCAGGTTCTCGCAAGAGTCGCTTACGTCAGAGGTTCTGGATTCCCGCCTTCGCGGGAATGACGGAGAGAGGCCGCGACTCGTCCCGGCCCGCGGGACGAGTCGCAACAGGATCAGGCCGCCTTCATCGATACGATCTTGCCCGGGTTCGCGGGCGGCTCGCCCTTGGGCAGCGCGTCGATCAGCTCCATGCCGTCGGTCACCTGACCCCAGACGGTATATTGGCCGTCGAGGAAGCGCGCGTCATCGAAGCAGATGAAGAACTGCGAATTTGCCGAATTTGGGTCCATCGTCCGCGCCATCGAGCAGGTCCCGCGCACGTGAGGCTCCTTCGAGAATTCCTGCTTGAGGTTCGGCTTGTCCGATCCGTGCATCCCGGTGCCGGTCGGATCGCCGCCCTGCGCCATGAAGCCCGGAATCACGCGGTGGAACACCACGCCGTCGTAAAAGCCTTCATTGGCCAGTTCGGCGATGCGTGCGACATGCTCGGGCGCCAGATCGGGGCGCAGCTTGATCGTCACGTCACCACTGTCCAGCGTCAGGGTCAGCGTGGAATAGGTCTCGGTCACAGGCAGTTCCTTTCTTGCCGTATGTGCGCGCCCCTATCGGTCCCGCGCCCGGCTGGCAAATACATGACGCCCGCGCTAGGTGCCGGGGCGTCGACGCGCAATCAGGGAGCCGGCACATGAGCGAGACCGAGCTGCGCGATGCGTACGAGGACCAGGACGACCGCGAAGAGCGTCTCGACGAGGACGATCGGCTGAAGCCCGAGTTCGTCCGCGCGGTGCTCGACGCGGTCGAGGCCGGCGACGTCGCCGAGGCGCATGCGCTGGTCGAGCCGCTCCACCCCGCCGACATCGCCGACCTGTTCGAGCTGACCCCCGAGGATTGCCGTCGCGATCTCGCCGCGGCGGTCAGCGACCTGCTCGACGCAGACGTGTTCGCGGAAATGAACGACTATGTCCGCGAGGCGCTGATCGACGCGCTCGACGCGCGGCAAGTCGCGGACATCGCCAGCGAACTCGATACTGACGACGCGGTCGCGATCATCGAGGACATGGAGCCGGAGGACCAGCGCGAGGTCCTGCGCGCCATGGAGCCAGACGATCGCGCCGCGATCGAGGAGGCGCTGTCCTATCCCGAGGAATCGGCCGGGCGCCTCATGCAGCGCGATCTGGTCGCGGTGCCCGAGCATTGGACGGTCGGCGACGTGCTCGACTATCTGCGCGCCGACGAGACGCTGACCACCGACTTCTGGGAAATCTTCGTCGTCGACCCGACGCACGAGCCGGTCGGCACCTGTTCGCTGAGCTGGATCCTGCGCACCCCGCGCAGCATCGCGATCGCCGACGTCATGCAGCGCGAGCAGACACTGATTCCGGTCGATATGGACCAGGAAGAGGTCGCGCTACGCTTCCAGAAATATGCGCTGATCTCCGCTGCGGTCGTCGACGGTTCCGGCCGGCTGGTCGGGATGATCACGGTCGACGACGTAGTCCACATCATCCAGCAGGAAGCGGGCGAGGACGCGCTGCGGCTGTCGGGCGCGGGCGAAGGCGACATCAACGAGCCGATCCGGTTTACGGTGCGCACCCGGCTGACGTGGTTGCTGATCAACCTGCCGACCGCGATGCTGGCCGCCACCGTTGTCGGCCTGTTCGACGAGCGGATCGCGCGCTTCGCGGTGCTCGCGCAATTGATGGGGATCGTCAGCGGGATGGGCGGCAATGCCGGGACGCAGACGCTCGCGGTCGTCGTGCGCGCGCTCGCAACGAATCAGCTGACTGGGTCGAACACGATGCGGATGATCGTCCGCGAACTGCGGATCGCGGGGAGCAACGGCGTCGGGCTCGGGCTGCTGGTCGGTGCAGGCTCGTATCTGTGGTTCGGCAATCCGGCGCTGGCGATGGTGTTCGGGCTGGCGTTGTTCATCAACAACATCGTCGCCGGGCTGGCGGGTGTGCTGGTGCCCGTGACGCTCGACCGCTTCGACGTCGATCCGGCGGTCGCGTCGTCGGTGTTCGTCACGACCTGCACCGATTCGCTGGGGTTCTTCACCTTCCTCGGTCTGGCGGCGCTGTGGGGGCTGGGCGGTTAGCGCCCTCCCCCGTCATTCCCGCGTAGGCGGGAATCCAGAACCTCTGACTCGTCGGCTCTATCGACAAACCTGCGCGTCTGGATCCCCGCCTCCGCGGGGATGACGGTCAAAGGCTGGCTTACCGCTCCCGCGTGGCGGCGAACTTCACCTTCGAATAGCGGTCCTGCACATAGCCGACCTCCCACGCGCTCTTGGCGAGGAACACCGGGTTACCGTCGCGATCCTTCGCCATGGCGGCGCGATTCAGGTCGGTGAAGTTCTTCAACTCCGCCGGATCGTCCGCCGAAATCCAGCGCGCGGTGTCGAACGGCGCCGGTTCCAGGCCGGCGGCGACCTTATATTCCGCATCGAGCCGGCTGAGCAGCACGTCGAGCTGCAGTTGTCCGACGACACCGATGATCCAGTTGCTGCCGATCTCGGGATAGAAGACCTGCGTCACCCCCTCCTCGGCCATGTCGTCGAGCGCCTTGCGCAACTGCTTGGTCTTGGTCGGGTCCTTCAGCGCGACGCGGCGCAGGATTTCGGGTGCGAAATTGGGCAGCCCGGTGAAGCGCACATCGGCCTTCTCGCTCAGCGTATCGCCGACGCGCAGCGTACCGTGGTTGGGGATGCCGATGATATCGCCAGGATAGGCCTCGTCGGCCACCTCGCGGTTCTGTGCGAAGAACAGGATCGGCGAGTGGACCGCGATCGGCTTGCCGTGCCCGGTCGGGGTCAGCTTCATGCCGCGCTTGAAGGTGCCCGAACACAGCCGCATGAACGCGATGCGGTCGCGGTGCTGCGGGTCCATATTGGCCTGCACTTTGAAGACGAAACCGGTGACTTCCTTCTCTTCCGGCGCGACCGGCGCGGGCTCGGCGGGTTGCGGACGCGGAGGCGGCGCGTAGGCGCTCAGCGCCGCGATCAGGTCGGCGGGGCCGAAATCCTTGAGGGCGGAGCCGAAATAGACCGGGGTCAGATCGCCGTTGCGATATGCTTCGGCATCGAACGACGCGTAGCCGGCCTGCGCCAGTTCGACCTCCTCCGCCACTGCCTCGGGCAGGATCGGCGCGTCTTCGGTCTTGCCCTGGAACAGCCGGCTGTCGCCCTCGGGACGCGCGATGCGGTTGGTGGACAGGTCGAGGATACCCTCGAACGTGCCGCCCATCCCGACCGGCCACGTCATCGGGCAGACGTCGAGCGCCAGCATGTCGGCGATCTCGTCGAGCAGTTCGAACGTCGGCCGCCCCTCGCGGTCGACCTTGTTGACGAAGGTGATGATCGGCACCGAGCGCAAGCGGCAGACCTCGAACAGCTTGCGGGTCTGCGCCTCGATACCGCGCGCGGCATCGATGACCATGATCGCCGAGTCGACCGCGGTCAGCGTGCGGTAGGTATCCTCGCTGAAATCCTCGTGCCCCGGCGTGTCGAGCAGGTTGAAGGTGATGCCGCCGCTTTCGAAGGTCATCACGCTGGACGTCACCGAAATGCCGCGCTGCTGCTCGATCTTCATCCAGTCGGAGCGGGCGCGCCGGTTCTGCCCGCGCGCCTTGACCTCGCCGGCGAGATGGATCGCGCCGCCGAAATAGAGCAGCTTTTCGGTCAGCGTCGTCTTGCCCGCGTCGGGGTGGGAGATGATCGCAAAGGTACGGCGGGGTGACGTCATTCGGATTCCAGCGATTCAGGCAAGCGCCGCGATCTCGCGGCGATGTGGAGCGCGCGAATAGCAGGATGGCGCGCGCAGGGACAGTGGAAGTCCTCACCGTCGTCCCGGGTGTGACCCGGGGGGGCGCGTCTTCCCAAAACGAAAGCGGCGGGCCCTATCGGATTGAGGTCGGGGCCACGAAGTCGCGCCGGCGGACTAGGGACGATCGACATTCAATGGTCGCCTGCCTCCCCTCGTCATCCCGGACTTGATCCGGGATCCCGCTTCTTCTGACCTCGGTTGAGCAAGAAGCTGGGCCCCGGATCAAGTCCGGGGCGACGCAAAGGGAGCGGGTCAAAAACGACAACGGCCCACCCGACGTGTGTCGAGCGGGCCGCCGGTCGTTCACGAGGAACCGGGCTGCTTAGCTGCCCGACTCCAGGTTGACGGCTGCATACTTGCCGCGACGGTCGACCTCGATCTCGAAGCTGAGGCGGTCGCCTTCGTTGAGCGTCGGCATGCCCGCGCGCTCGACGGCCGAGATGTGCACGAACGCATCCGGCTGTCCGTCGTCGCGCTGAATGAAGCCGAAGCCCTTCATCGCGTTGAAGAACTTGACGGTGCCCGTCGCCTTCTCGCCCGTCAGCTGACGCTGCGCGCCACCCGCTGCACCACCGGCGCGCGGACCGCGATCGCCACGGTCGCCGAAGCCACCTTCACGCGGCGGCGCACGATCGGTGACGGCCATCGGCTCGCCGTCGATCTTCAGATCGGTCGCCGACACGCGGCCACCGCGATCGACCAGGGTGAAGCCGAGCGGCTGACCCTCGGCCAGACCCGACAGCCCCGCCTGCTCAACCGCCGAGATGTGCACGAACACGTCCTCGCCGCCGTCATCACGGACGATGAAGCCGAAGCCCTTCTGTCCGTTGAAGAACTTGACCACGCCGGTGCCTTCGCCAACGACCTGCGGGGGCATGCCGCCACCGCCGCCGAAGCCGCGGCCACCGCCGCCACCACCGAAGCCGCCGCCACCGCCGCCGCGGAAACCACCGCCGCCGCCGCCGCCGAAGCCACCGCCGCCACCACCGAAGCCACGACCGCCGCCAAAGCCGCCGCCGCCACGATCTTCAAAGCCGCCGCCGAAGCCGCCGCCACCAAAACCGCCGCCGCCGCCGAAATCGTCACCGCCGCCGAAGCCGTCGCGCTTGTCGCGCCCACGCCCGCCGCGCTGCCCGCGGCCGCCCTTGTCGTAACCCATAACCCTGTTCGTCTTCCCGGTCCGCCCGATAACTCTCATCAGGGCCACGCGCAGGACGGCGAACGCGGCTCCCCTCGACGCAGGACCTACTGCGCCTCATCACCTCCATAGACCATCTTGCGCCGCCCTGCGAATCGTTTTCCGCATCTTTTCAAGCAATGACTGCCAAGTGCCGCGGATCGGTCGTATTGTTGCCACGTTCCGTCGTCCCGGGGCACGCGAGTCACGAAGCGATTGAGCCCGGCGACCCGCGCCGTTACAGGCCACATATGGCTGTATATCTGCATGAAGAAGACCTGCCCGGCGACGTGTTCGCCGCCGGCGCCGCAATCGCCGTCGATACCGAGACGATGGGGCTCATCACCCCACGCGATCGTCTGTGCTTGGTGCAATTGTCGGATGGCGGCGGGGACGAGCATCTCGTGCGCTTCTCGCCGGGCAGCGATTATGCCGCGCCGGTGCTGCGGCAGGTGCTGGCCGATCCGGCCCGGCTGAAGCTCTATCATTTCGGGCGCTTCGACATTGCGGCGATCCGTCACTATCTCGGCGTCGTGGCCGCGCCGGTCTATTGCACGAAGACCGCGTCGCGGCTGGTGCGGACCTATACCGACCGGCACGGATTGAAGGAGCTGGTGCGCGAATTGCTGGGGCAGGACATCTCGAAGCAGCAGCAATCGTCGGACTGGGGCGGCCCGGTGCTGAGCGATGCGCAGCGCGACTACGCGGCGTCGGACGTGCGCTATCTGCACCGTCTGAAGGAAGAGCTCGACCGTCGGCTGGCGCGTGAGGGCCGCACCGAACTGGCGCAGGCGTGTTTCGACTTCCTGCCGGCGCGTGCCGAGCTGGATCTGGCGGGCTGGCCGGAGGTGGACATCTTCGCGCATGTCTGACGTCGCGCTTCGCGTCCGATCGGAACGGCAACGCTGGGCGCAGCCCGGCGGACGGCACGATCGCGTCATCGCGATTGCCAACCGTGCGTTGCCGGTGTCGATCGGCGTGTTGTTCGCGTTTCTGGTCATGGCGCCGCTGACGATGGGCGGCGACGCGTCGTTCGTTCTCGACAAGAACCGCGTCGAGGTCGCCAAGGAACGCATGAAGCTGCGCGAGGCGCGCTATCGCGGCACCGATGCCAAGGGGCAGCCGTTCGAACTCGACGCCGGCTCGGCGGTACAGAAAAGCTCCGCGGAGCCGATCGTGCGCATCGCCGAAATGGCCGCCGCGATCCAGCTGTCGGACGGCCCCGCGACGCTCACCGCGCCGACCGGCCGCTACGACATGGACAGCGAGCAGGTGAACGTCGACGGCCCGATCAAGGTGCGCGGGCCCAACAACTACACGCTCGACACCGACAATGCGGTCGTCGACCTGAAATCGCGACGTCTCCGCTCGACCGGCGCGGCGACCGGCACCGTGCGCCAGGGCACATTCCGCGGCGACACGATGCGCGCCGACCTGGAGGCGCGCACCGTCACGCTCGACGGCAATGCCCGCTTGCGGTTCACCCCCAAAAAATAGAGAAGCCCCCGCATGTTGCGCCTTGCCGTCGCCCCTGCCCTGCTGACGATGCTCGCCGTTCCCGCGGCGTCGCAGACTCGGCACGACACCGCCGCACCGATCGATTTCGGCGCGGATCACATCGAATTGCAGGATCGCGCCAATCGTGCGGTGCTGTCGGGCAACGTCAAGGTGCGCCAGTCCGAGATGACGCTGACCGCGCAGCGGATGACCGTCGCCTATACCGGTCAGGTGATCGACGGCAGCCCGCAGGTGTCACGCCTCGACGCCAGCGGCGGGGTGACGGTGGTGCGCCCCGACCAGACCGCGCGCAGCCAGTTCGGCGTCTACGATCTCAACCGCCGCGTCATCACGATGCTGGGCGGGGTGAAGCTGACGCAGGGCGGCAATACCGTCAACGGCGGGCGGCTGACGATCAACCTCGATAACGGTCGCGCGGTGATTGACGGGTCGTCGGTCGCCGGCGGTGCGGCCGCGGGTACCGGCGCAGTCACGCAGGCGCCGGGCGGGCGCGTCACCGGCACCTTCTCGGTGCCGAAGCGCAACTGATCGCGCTGCGGCACGTCGGGGGTTCCCGTCGGCTTCGGCTTCCTGCATGAATCCTGCCAGGCGCGGCGTTGACGAAGCGGTAACCCTGTTCTGAGAGAGCGACAGACGATGGACGGCACCACGACGACGCTGAACCGCGAAGGGCTCGACCGGGTGGAGCCGATCCACGAGGCCGAGCTTGGCAGCGGCCTGCAGGTCGTCTCGATCGCGAAGAGCTATGACAAGCGGGTCGTGCTGACCGACGTGTCGGTAACGGTCGGTCGTGGCGAGGTGATCGGGCTGCTCGGGCCGAACGGCGCGGGCAAGACGACCTGCTTCTATTCGGTGATGGGGCTGGTGAAGCCCGATTCGGGCCGCATCATGCTCGACGGCGACGATATCACCGGGCTGCCGATGTACCGCCGCGCGATCCTCGGGCTCGGCTATCTGCCGCAGGAAACGTCGATCTTCCGCGGGCTGACGATCGAGAAGAACATTTCGACCGTGCTCGAGCTTTCCGAGCCGGATGCCGCGGCGCGCGCCGACAAGCTGGAGCAATTGCTCGGCGAATTCGGGCTGACGCGGCTGCGCGATGCCCCCGCGATGGCGCTGTCGGGCGGCGAGCGCCGGCGGGCGGAGATCGCACGCGCGCTGGCGGCCGATCCGTCGATCATGCTGCTCGACGAGCCGTTCGCGGGGATCGACCCGATCTCGATCGCCGACATCCGCAATCTGGTCTGCCAGTTGAAGGATCGCGGCATCGGGGTGCTGATCACCGACCACAATGTGCGCGAGACGCTCGACATCGTCGATCGTGCCTACATCATCTACGACGGCAAGGTGCTCTTCACCGGCAGCCCGGACGAACTGGTGCGCGACGAAAACGTCCGCCGGCTCTATCTGGGCGAGGATTTCGCGCTGTAGGCGATGCGGGTCGGGATGCATGCCCTCTCCGACCCGTCGCCCCTGCGCAGGCAGGGGCCCATGCCTGCCGATTGCGAGTACAACCTCGACACACAGTTGGTGGCCTATGTGTCCCGCCGCCCGTCGAAACTCGACGGTCATAGGCCCCTGCCTGCGCAGGGGCGACGGGTCGTAGCGAAATGAGTCTCGCCCCGCGCCTCGACCTGCGCCAATCGCAATCGCTGGTGATGACGCCGCAGCTTCAGCAGGCGATCAAGCTGCTGGCGCTGAGCAATCTTGAGATCGAGGGCGTGATCGCCGAGGAACTCGAACGCAATCCGTTGCTGGAGGCGACGCCCGGTGGCGACGACGCACCGGAAGCGGTTCCGGTCGAGACGCCGACCCGAGACGAACCGGCCGGAGCCGACGAACTCGTCGTGTCGGGCGAGGCGACCGGCGAGACACTCGACGTCGATATCGCCGCCGAACGCTTCGACGACTCGCAGGCCGACCATGCCGGGCTGTCGTCGAGCGCGGCGCCCGCAAGCGGCTCGGGCGAGGCGCCCGACCTCGACGCATTCGCCGATACCAGCGAAAGCCTCGCCGATGTGCTACTCGCGCAGGCGGGGGCGGCGTTCGACGAGGCGGAGCTGTTCATCGCGCGCGCGCTGATCGACCAGATCGACGAGGCCGGCTATCTACGCGCCGATATCGCGGAGCTGGCGCAGCGGCTGGGCGTCCCCGTCGCCCGGGTCGAGCGGGTGCTGACTATCATCCAGCGGTTCGAGCCGACGGGGGTCGGCGCGCGCGACCTTGCCGAATGTCTCGCGATCCAGGCGCGCGAGGTTGACCGCTACGATCCGTGCATGGCGCGGCTGCTCGATCATCTCGACCTGCTCGCACGCGGCGATCTGACGCGGCTGAAGCGGCTGTGTCAGGTCGATGACGAGGACATGGCGGACATGATCCGCGAGCTGCGCGCGTACGATCCCAAGCCGGGCTGCCGCTATGGCGGCGAACCGCCCGCGCCGGTGATCCCCGATCTGTCGGTGACGCGCACCAAGGCTGGCTGGGCGATCGAGCTGAACGCCGCGACGCTGCCGCGCGTGCTGGTCAACAAGGGCTATTATACCGAGCTGGCGGGCGGCAAGCAGGACAAGGCGGGCAAGGCGTGGCTCGCCGACAAGCTTGCGAGCGCCAACTGGCTGGTCAACGCGCTCGACCAGCGGCAGCGGACGATCATCCGCGTCGCGACCGAGATCGTGAAGCAGCAGGAGGCGTTCTTCCTGCGCGGCGTCGCGCATCTCCGCCCGCTGACGCTGCGGCAGATTGCCGAGGCGATCGACCTGCACGAATCGACCGTCAGCCGTGTGACCAGCAACAAATATCTCAGCTGCGCGCGCGGCGTGTTCGAGCTGAAATATTTCTTCACCTCGGCGATCGCTGCGGCCGATGGCGGCGATGCGGTGTCGGCGGAGGCGGTGAAAAGCGCGATCCGCGCGCTGATCGCGGGCGAAGGCGACACGATCCTGTCCGACGATACGTTGGTCGAACAGCTCAACGCCAAAGGCTTCGACATCGCGCGCCGCACCGTCGCCAAATATCGCGAGGCGATGGGGATCGGCAGCTCGGTCCAGCGCCGCCGCGCCCGCGCGCTGCAACGCGCCTGAGATTCAGCCGACCGGCCCCAGCGTCAGCCGACCGGCATCGTCTTCGCGGCCGGCTGACAGTCGGCCATCGCCTGTTCCTCGCCCTCATGCGGCGCGGCAGGCAGCTTGCTGCGCCGCCAGCCGCCGTGGCGATAGAAAGCGATCATCATCAGCATCGAGCCGACCGATCCGGCCGGAAAGCTCCACCAGATCGCATCCGCCCCCCAGGACTGCTCCAGCCCGGCGGCCATCCCGAGCCGCAGCGGGAACATCGCCAGCGCCAGGATCACCAGCGGCCCGACCACCGCACCGTTCGCGCGCACCGTCGCCGACAGCACCATCGACACGCCGAAAAGCACGAAGCTCCACGCCGCGATCAGGTTGATCCGCACCGCGATATCCACAGCGCCGCTGTCCTGCCCAAGAAACAGCCACAGCACATGGCGGTCGAGCAGCGCCAGCACCAACACCAGTCCGCCGGTCAGTGCCAGGTTGGTGACGATCCCGACGCGCGTGATCCGGTCGACCCGCGACCACGCCCCCGCGCCGATATTCTGCGCCGCCATCGCGCTGACCGCCGCGCCAACCGCCATCGCGGGCATCTGGATATAGGTCCAAAGCTGGTTCGCCGCGCCATAGGCTGCGGTGGTGGCAGTGCCGTGGCGGTTGACGAGCCCGATCATCGCCAGCGCCGAGGTCGAGACGACCAGCATCTGCAACCCCATCGGCACGCCCTTCGCGACGATCGTCCGCAGCAGCGTGGGATCGGGGAGGACATAGCGCCACTCCGCACCCCGCAGCCGGATCGGCAGGTCGCGACGGTAGATGTAGACGAGCAGCGCAAGCAGAGAGACCGCATTGGCGATCAGCGTCGCGGTCGCCGATCCCTCGATCCCCAGCGCCGGGATCGGCCCCAAGCCGCGGATCAGCAGCGGGTTGAGCGCGACGTCGATCGCCGACCCCAGCGCCATAAATTTTAGCGGCGTGATCGAGTCCCCGGTACCGCGCAGCGCCATCGTCAGCAGCACGGCGACAAAGCCCGGCACCATCGCGACGAAGATGACGCGCAGATAGGCGAGCGCGAGCGGGTAGACCTCCGCCGGGGTCGCCAGCACGCGCAGGATCGCGGGCGCGGCGAGCAGCCCGACGACTACCGTAACGATCGACAACAACGTGAACAGCCCGACCGACGTGCCGAGCACGCGGCGCACCGCGTCGAGATCGCGGCGGCCCATATTCTGGCCGATCAGGATCGTCGCGGCCATGCCGAAGCCGAACACCGCCGCGATCAGCAGGAACATGATGATATTGGCGTTGGTGGTCGCCGCCAGCGCCCGCTCGCCGAGGAATTGCCCGATCCAGATCGCGTTGATCGAGCCGTTGAGCGATTGCAGGATGCTGGAGCCGAGCGTCGGCAGCGCGAACACCAGCAACGTCCGCCCGATCGGACCGGTCGTCAAATCCTGTTGCGGTCCGCGCGCCATGTTTTTCCCCTCGAACCGCCGCTGTAGCGCGCGCGCCACCGCGGCGACAGGGGGACCGGATCAGTTGCGGTCGGTGTCGGCGGCGTTGCGGTCGCGCAGCTCGGCACCCGCGTTTTCGAGCGCTGCGCCCGCCCGGTCGCGCGTCCGGTCGCCGTGGCGGCGGACTTCGTCTTCCAGCCGGTCGGACGCTTCCGAGATGCGATCCGCGGCGCGATCGATCTGGTCGGCGGCAAGGCCATCGACGCGGTTGGTGACGTGATCGGCCAGACGATCGGTCAGCGAGTCGACGCTCTGCACGACATTGTCGGAGGCGCGCTCGATATCCGAGGCCATCGCATTGCCGGTCCGTTCGGCGTGATCCTCGGCGCGTTCCGAACAGGCTCCCAGCGCCAGTGCGGCGAGCGGAACGAGCAGGGCAAGCGGCTTCATCGTCTTTCTCCGTGACATGGCACGGTCAATCGCCGGAGCCGCGGCTTTGTTGCGTCACGCCGCGCGCAGCGACCGGCCGATCTGCTCGAAAAAGGCGTGGCTGCTCGCGCTGCTCTCAACGTCCCACTCTGGATGCCATTGCACCGCCAGCACATCCGCGCCGTTCGGGCGCGCGGCGATCGCCTCGATCACGCCATCGTCGCTCGACCACGCCTCGACCGTCAGCCCGTCGCCGAGCCGCTCGACCGCCTGTTCGTGGACCGAATGGACCGACAGCCGCTGCTCCCCGGTCAGTGCCGCCAACGCGCCATCGGCGGCGAGCTGCACCTCATGCCGATGGTCGAAAAGCGTCGCATAATCCGCGTGATCCCAGCCGCCGCGCAAATGCCGACCGCAGCAACGCTCGGTGGAGAGGGTGCCGCCGAACAGCACGTTGATCTCCTGCATTCCCCGACAGATCCCGAACACCGGCTTGCCCGCCGAAATCATCGCATCGGCCATCGTCAGCGCCACGTCGTCGCGCTCTCGATCGAGCACGCCGCCCTCTTCGTCGCTGGCCGCGCCATAGCGGGTCGGCGCGACGTTCGAGCGCGATCCCGTCAACAATATGCCGTCGAGATAATGGGTTAGCGAGGCGACGTCGCATAGCTCCGCGATCGCGGGCACCAACACGACGCACGCCTGCGACACGCGCGCGAGCGGCGCGACGAAGCGGCTCGCCACCACCTGCACCGGGCGCTGCACCGTTTCGTTGCAGCACAGCACCCCGATGACCGGCTTACGGGTCTCACCCATCGTTGGCGCGCCAATCGGTCGCATTGTCATGCGCTTGCGCCTCGGGCTGCACCACGAGCTGCCCGGCGGGCACGTCCTCCAGCAACCACACGTTGCCGCCGATCATCGCGCCTGCGCCGATCGTCACGCGGCCCAGGATCGTCGTTCCGGCATAGATCACCACATCGTCCTCCACGATCGGGTGCCGTGCGTAACGCGTACGGGGCCGATCGGGATCATCACCACGCGGCGTTCGTGCCCCTAACGTGACGTGCTGGTACAGCCTGACACGCGAACCGATGATCGCCGTCTCGCCAATCACGACGCCGGTGCCGTGATCGATGAAGAACGACGGGCCGATCGTCGCGCCGGGATGGATGTCGATCCCGGTCCGCTCATTGGCCAATTCGGAGATCAGTCGCGCGACGATCGGCGCGCCGAGTTCGTAGAGCAAATGCGCCAGCCGGTGATGCAGGCTGGCGATCGCGCCGGGATAGCAGACGAGGATCTCGTCGGCGCTGCGCGCGGCGGGGTCGCCGAGGAACGCCGCCTCGACATCGCTGTCGATCAGCCGCCGGATGTCGCCCAACCCGGCGACGAACAGCCGCACGATCGTCGCCGGCTGATCGCGGTCGAACGTGCCGCTGCTCGCCTCCGCCTGCCAATAGCCCAGCTCGGCGGCGATCTCGCGTTCCAGTTCGGTCGCGGCGGCGAGCAGCTTGGCGGCGACGAACCGGTCTTCCTCGGCCGGCGCACCGCGAAACTGCCCGAGCCGACGTGGATAGAGCGCGGCGGACAACAGCTCGATCACCCGCTCCAGTGCACCGCGCGACGGAAAGCTGGTGGTGTCGCGCCCGTCGTCATGCCGGGCGCGCCACGCCCCGCGCGCAGCACGCAACTCGGCCACCGCCTCCGCCACCGGGACTGAATTGCGTTGATCGGTCATGCGCGCTCCTCGTTGGACGCGCATCATATCCCATCATCATCATGGGTGTTGAAAGAAGCAGCGCGGGTGCCCCCAAGCTGGACTGCTCAGGGTTCGTCGAATGGGCCGATCACCGTCCCGACGAACCCGCCCGCGCGAGCGGTGCTGAGGAAGCGCGCGTCGACGCCGTCGCGCAACGTCCGGCGCTGTCCGCCGACCGCATAGTCGAACCCCATCGTCCCACCATCGGCGCGCAGCGTCAGCGTCACCGGCTTCGCGGCGTCGATCGGCGCGCTGGCGACCAGTGTGTCGGTGTCCGCATCGGCGCGGGTCCACAGCGCGACCATCGGCTTGCCCTGCACCCGCGTCACGCCGAACAGCAACAGCGAGCGGTCGTTCTGCACCGCCGCCAGCCCCGCGCGCGCGCCGTCCTTGCCCGGCCGGTAGCGCATCGTCACCGAGACGGTCGCGACATGATGCTGCTGCCGCCGCCCGACGAACGACGGCACGCCGTTCAGGTCCCCGAAGCGCGCACCGGGTTGCAGCGCGAGCGTACCGTTCATGACCCGGTGGAAGGGCTGCCTCGGCGTGCGGATACCGATCCACTGCATCGACAGCCGGCTGCCACGGAAATCGTCCGCATAGCCGAAGTCGCCGCTGGTCGGCAGCATCGGCTTCGCGCCCGCGGGCAGCTTCGGGCGCGGCGCGGTAAACGGGATTGGCACGCCGCGCTCAAGGATGTGTGGCCAACCGTCCTTCCACATCACCGGCAGCAGGAACGTCTCGCGCCCGACATTGTAGAGCCCGTCGGCATAGGGGCGGGTCGCGAGAAAGGTCGCCCACCAGTCGCCGTTCTGCGTCTGGACGAATTTGGCGTGGCCCGCCGAGGTGACCGGATGCGGACGACCGGGCGGCAGATCGCGCTGCGTCAGGATCGGATTGCCGGCATAGGGCACGAACGGCCCGCGCAGGCTGCGCGACCGCAACACGACCTGTGAATGGTTGTCGCTCGTCCCGCCCTCGGCCGCGCTGAGATAATACCAGCCGTCCTTCCTGAGCAGGTGCGGCCCCTCGATCCACACCGGCTTCTTCGACAGATCGACCCCGCCGTTGACGAGCATCGTGCTCTCGCCGACCATCCTGCCGGCGCGCCAGTCATATTCCTGCACCCAGATCGCGCGGTGCCCGTCGTAGCGGGGCGGCTCGGCGGGGGCGCGATTGTTGACGATATAGGCGCGATCGCCCTCCCAATAGATCGAGGGATCGATCCCCTCGAACGGCAGCCAGATCGGCTGCGACCATGGCCCCGCGGGGTTCTTGGCGGTAATGACGAAATTGCCGCCGCATTCGACACAGGTATTGGCGATGTAGAAGGTGCCGTCGTGGAAGGAGATGTCGGGCGCGAACACCGCCTGCGACAGGCGCCGCCCGGTGAAGTCGAGCTGCTCGGCGCGATCGATCGCATTGCCGATCTGCGTCCAGTTCACCAGATCCTTCGACCGGAACACCGGTAGCCCGGGAAAATGCGCGAACGACGAATTCACGAGATAATAATCGTCACCGACCCGCGTCACCGACGGATCGGGATAATAGCCGGCGAGAATCGGGTTCTGATAATCGTCAGCCTTGGCGGCCACCCGCTCCTGCGCCTTGCCGTCGTACCGAAAGCGCTCGAATCGCGCGACCTGCCCCGCCGCAGTGCCGGCCCATGCCGCAAGACCGATCGCGACGCCGCCCAGCAGCGCGCCATTCCGAAGCTTCTGACCCACGATCCTCTCCCGATCCTTTCGGGACAGAGTAACCGTTAGCGCTATCATCGCAAGCGCGATCAGCGGCTTGTGCGTTCAGGACCAGTGATTTGAAGAGGAAGCTGGATGCCCGACAAGGACTCGAACCTTGATTGACGGAGTCAGAGTCCGCTCTCTTACCATTAGAGGATCGGGCAACAGCGGGGGTGCGTTTATAAGCGCGAGATCGCGGTGTCAACGCCTGCCTTGCCCCACGTAGCGCGACTGTGTAGCCTTGAGATCAAGCACCGGGGGATCGCAGGGGCGGTCCCGGTCCGGCAGATGTAAGAAAGTTGACGGCAATGGTGGATTTTCCCGCCCAATTGCCGCGCCGGCAGGCCCCGAGCCCTGCCCGTTCGGCACGACCCCAGCCGCGCCATACGCGCGGCGCGCCGCGGCATTATGCCGCGCTCGACCTTGGCACCAACAATTGCCGCCTGCTGATCGCGCGGCCGCAGGGTGATGGCTTTGCGGTGGTCGACGCCTTTTCGCGGATCGTCCGGCTCGGCGAGGGGCTCGCGCATAGCGGCGCGCTGTCCGATGCCGCGATCGAGCGCACGATCGCGGCGCTGCGCGTCTGCGCCGACAAGTTGAAGCGGCGCAACGTCACGCTGGCGCGCTCGGTCGCGACCGAGGCGTGCCGCCGCGCGAGCAACGGCGCGGCGTTCATCGCGCGCGTGCTGGAGGAAACCGGCATCCACCTCGACATCATCTCCGCCGAGGAAGAGGCGCGGCTGGCGGTGCTCGGCTGCCATGCACTGCTCGAACCCGGCACCGGGCCGGCGCTGGTGTTCGATATCGGCGGTGGCTCGACCGAGCTGGTGCTGGTCGATGCCGACACCACCGTGCCGCGCGTCCGCGACTGGCATAGCGCGCCGTGGGGCGTGGTTTCGCTGACCGAGAGCGCCGGCGGCGGCAACACCGCCGAGGAACGCGCGCGCGCCTATAAGCGGATGCGGACGCTGGTGGCGGAGAGCTTCGCACCGTTCGCGGCACGATTGCCGCGGCCCGGCGGTGTGCCGCGGCTGCTTGGAACGTCGGGGACCGTGACGACGCTCGCCAGCGTCCACCTCGGGCTCGAACGCTATGACCGTTCGCAGGTCGACGGGCTGATCGCCCCCGCCGTGGCGATGCGCACGATCAGTCAGGAGTTGGCCGGCATGTCGCTCGCCGAGCGGGCCAAGCTGCCGTGCATCGGCCGCGAGCGCGCCGATCTGGTTGTTGCGGGTTGTGCGATCCTTGAAGGCATATTGGACCTCTGGCCCGCCGAGCGGTTGGGGGTCGCGGATCGCGGGATTCGCGAAGGCATCCTACGCCGGCTGATGGAGACGGGTGCATGAGGGGTGCTGGAGTCGGGCGGCAGCGGGTCAAGACCGCCAAGCGCCGCACCGCGCAATCGACGCGCTGGCTGGAGCGACAGCTCAACGATCCCTATGTCCGCCGCGCCAAGGCCGAGGGCTATCGCAGCCGCGCGGCGTACAAACTGATCGAACTCGACGAGCGGTTCGGGTTGCTCAAGGGCGTGAAGCGCGTCGTCGATCTCGGCATCGCGCCGGGCGGGTGGAGTCAGGTGGTGCGGCGCGTCTCGCCGGGCGCGGCGATCGTCGGGATCGACCTGTTGCCGGTCGACCCGATCGACGGCGTGACGATCTTCGAAATGGACTTCATGGACGATGCCGCGCCGGGCAAGCTGATGGAAGCACTCGGCGGCGCGCCGGATCTGGTGATGTCGGACATGGCGGCGAACACCGTCGGGCATCCGCAGACCGACGCGTTGCGAACGATGGCGCTGGTCGAAACCGCGCTGGCGTTCGCGATCGACGTGCTGCGGCCGGGGGGGACGTTCGTGTCGAAGGTGTTTGCGGGCGGAGCGGATTCGTCGCTGGTCGCTGAGATGAAGCGCAATTTCACAACCGTGAAGCACGCCAAGCCGCCGTCGAGCCGCAAGGGCTCGGTCGAGTGGTTCGTGGTGGCGCAGGGGTTCAAGGGGCGCGCGGCGGTTTCCGAGGAATAGCGCCGGTCGCCTCCTTGTACCGTCACCCCCCCTTCTTTCCGTCACCCCGGCGGAAGCCGGGGTCCAGTGACGGGCGCTGCGTTGGAATGCGGTGGCGTCTCCCAACTGGACCCCGGCCTCCGCCGGGGTGACGGCTGTGGTTGGCGAAACCTGCTGTCCTAAGTCGTCATTGCGAGCGAAGCGAAGCAATCCAGGGCGTCACGCGTCGGACTCTGGATTGCTTCGCTTCGCTCGCAATGACGGGACATCAGGCCTTCTTCGCCGCAATATACGCGTCGACCTGCTCCTCGAGCACGTCGAGCGGCAGCGCTCCCTGTCCCAGCACCGCTTCGTGGAAGCCGCGGATGTCGAACTTTGGCCCCAGCTCGCGTTCGGCCTTCGCGCGCAGCTCGGCGATCTTCAGCTGGCCGACCATGTAGCTGGTCGCCTGACCCGGCCAGTTGAAGTAGCGGTCGACCTCGCGCGCGATGTCGGTGTCGCTGACCGAGCTGTTGGCGCGAAAATACGCCACCGCCTGTTCGCGGGTCCAGCGCTTCGCATGCACGCCGGTGTCGACCACCAGCCGGATCGCGCGCCACACTTGGTTCGAGAGCATCCCGAACTCGGCATAGGGATCCTTGTATGCCCCCATCTCCTTGGCGAGCCGCTCGCTGTAGAGCCCCCAGCCCTCGACATAGGCGCCATAGCCGCCGAACGCGCGGAACTTGGGCAGACCTTCCAGCTCCATCGCGCGCGCGATCTGGAAATGGTGCCCCGGCGCGGCCTCGTGTGCGGCGATCGCGTCGAGCTGGATCTTCTGCGTCTGGTTCATGTCGACCAGGTTGACGTAGAAGATCCCCGGCCGCGATCCGTCGGGCGCAGGCCGGTTGTAGAAGGCGGTCGAGGCGGTGCCCTCGCGCCATTTCTCGACCGCGCGCACCTCCAGCTTCGCTTTGGGCAGCCGCTCGAACCATTGCGGCGCGGCCGCCATCATCTGCGCGACGAAGCTGCGCGCATCGCCCAGATACGCCTCGCGCCCCGCCTCGGTGTTGGGATATTTGAAGCGTGGATCGGTGCGGACCACCTCGAAGAATTGCTCGAGCGTGCCGTTGAAGCCGACGCGCGTCTTCACCGCCTCCATCTCCTTGCGGATCGCGGCGACCTGCCGCAGCCCGAGGTCGTGGATCTGGTCGGCGGTCAGATTGGTGGTCGTCGAATCGCGCAGCCGGACGGCGTAATAGGCCGCGCCCTGCGGCAGCTTCCACGCGCCCCAATTGCCGGTCGATTGCGGCTCGATCGCATCGAGCGTCGTGAACATCAGATCGTAGCCGCGCTTCATCGGCCCGGTCATCGCCGCCGCCGCCGTCGTCAACAGCCGCTGCTTCTCCGCATCCGACACCTTGAGCGCGGTCACCTTCTTGCGGAAATCGGCCATCAGCGCCGAGTCCGCGCCGGGGGTGAACGGCGCGCCGGTCAGCACCTTGCGCGCATCGGCCCGCACCGGGGCATAGGTCATCTTCAGGGGCACGATCCCCATCTTCGCCTGCTCGCGCATCAGCGCGGCGGTCTCCCGCATCACCCGCTCCGAATCGCGGATCCGCGCGACATAGGCGTCGGCATCGGCGACGCTGTCGATGCGATGGTTGTTGATGAGGAACGCCGGCACCTCGCCCATCGGGCTGCCGTTGGTCGACACCGGATAGCGCCACTTGCGGAAGCGGAAGCTGTCGCGCGCGCGCTCGACCTGATCCTCGAACAAGCGGTAGCTCAGCCTGCCGCTCGGCCCCAGCTTGGCGGGCGAGAAGCTGGCGCGCATCTCGCGCAATTGGCGTTCGGACAGGTCGCGTTCGCGGATCGCGGCGGCGTCGGTGTTGTCGTCGAGCTTGTCGTAATTGGTCTTGAGCCCGAGGCTGGTCTGCGCCTCCGGGCTGAGCGCGACGCGCGCGTCGAACGCGCGGTCGAGGAACGCGGTCAGCCGCGCATCCTCCGCCGCGGTCGAGGCGGCGGGGGCTTGAGCGGCGATCGCGGCGGGGGCGGCGAGCGCGAGGAGCAGCACGCGCATCAGTTCGGCCCCTGCCCGGTCGCGGCGGCGGTCGTGGGCGGGACCGGCGGCGCATCGGAACGCGCCACCGCCAGCGCGCGGTCGTACCACGCCGACAGGTCGCGCTTCATCGCCACGAGGGCGTCGGGATTGAGATAGGTCATGTGCCCCGCCGGATAGTAAGTGAAGGAAAGATTCCGCTGCTGCGCGGGTTCGAGCATCATATGCCCGAGGTCGTTTTCGGTCCCGAAGAACGGCGTCGCCATGTCATACCAGCCGTTCATCGACAGCACCTGCAGATACGGATTGCCGCGCATCGCCGCCGCCAGATCGACCGCGGTGTTGGGGTTGTTCTGCTGCCCGCCCCCGCGCAGCGGCGAGTCGTGCTTCCAGTTCCACGTCCAGCCCTTCGCATCGCGCGCCGACAGCCGGTACGGCATGTCGGTCTTGTAGCCGAGCGTGTGGGTCGCATAATCGTTGAAGGTCGCGATGAACGCGCCCGAGATCGCGTCCGAGGACACGTCGCTCTCGGGTCGCTCGCCCGCCGCGTCGCTGTCGACCCCGACATAGCGCGAGTCGAACCGGCCGACGGTCTGGCGGGTGCCGCGCATCAATTCCTTCTGGAAGCGTGGCAGGTCGACGCGCAAATTGCTGCGGATCAGGAAGTCCGGCGACAGGCCGGTCAGCTCGCTCATCCGCCGTGCGACGCTGTCGCGCTCTTCCGGCGTGATGTTCTGCCCCTTGGCGAGCGCCGACATATACGGCCCGACCGCAAACTCGCGCGCCTGCTGCACCACCGTTGCGACGTCCGCAGGACGGTTGGCGAGTCGGGTGTGGTACCAGGCGGTCGCGGCATAGCTCGGCAGGTAGTTGAGATAGACCTGATCGAGCCCCGGCTGGCGATAACCGTAGTTCATGATCGAACTGAGCAGCACCACGCCGTTCAGCGCCATGCCACGGTCCTGAAGCTGGTAGGCGAGTGCGCCCGAGCGCAGCGTCCCGTAGCTTTCACCGAAGATGAACTTGGGCGAATTCCACCGCCCGAACTTGGTCGAATAACGCAGGATCGCCTTGGCGAAGGCATCGGCATCCTCGTCGGTGCCGTAGAAGTCGGATGGTTTGGCGTCGCCGAGCGGGCGCGAATAGCCGGCGCCGATCGCGTCGAGGAAGACCATGTCGGTCTTGTCGAGCAAGGTATAGGGATTGGGGCCGAAATCGTAGGGCGCGGGGCGGATGAACTCGGGGCTGCCGGTCTGGAGCCGCACCGGCGCGAACGAGCCCATATGCAGCCAGAAGGTCGGGCTGCCCGGCCCGCCGTTGTAGAAATAGGTGATCGGCCGCTTCGTGCCCGGCTTGGTGCCGTCGAGCGTATAGGCGGTGTAGAACATCGATGCGGTCGGCTTGCCCTCGATGTCGCGGATCGTCAGCGTGCCGGCGGTGGCGGTATAGCCGAGCCGCTTGCCGGCGACCGTCACCGCGCCCTTCGAGCGTTCCTCGCGTTCCTCGACCGGGGCGTTGGCGGTGGCGGCGTCCGCCTCCTCCTTCTGCATCTCGGCGTTGCTCTTGGCCGGCCGCTTGTCCTTGTCCTGCGCCAGCGCCGGCATCGTCGCGGCGGCGAGCAGGAGGGCGGCATATCCGAAGCGCATCAGGCGATCCCCTTATAGGTCAGGGATGCTGGTGTAATCGTCGCAATGGAAACGATGCAAGCCGTTGTCGAGGCTTGCCTACCCGTCATTCCCGCGGAGGCGGGAATCCAGACGCGCAGGTCTTCGCAAGAGTCGCGACGTCAGAGGTTCTGGATTCCCGCCTGCGCGGGAATGACGTGAGCCTCAATCATCCTCATCCTCGAACCCGACCAGCGCCAGCGCGCGCGCCTTGATCTGGCGGGTCATGCACCAATGCACCAGCGCCTCCTCGCGCCCATGCGTCACCCACACCTCGCGCGGCGAGATTTCGCTCAACGTCTCCGTGAGTTCGTCCCAATCGGCATGGTCGGACAGGATCAGCGGCAGCTCGACGTTCTTCTGCCGCGCGCGCTGCCGCACGCGCATCCAGCCGCTCGCCATCGCGGTGATCGGATCGGGGAGCCGCCGCGACCAGCGGTCGTTGAGCGCCGAGGGCGGACACATCACGATATGCCCCGCCATCTCCGCCTTCGGCACCCCGGTCGCGGGGCGCAGCTCGCCGAGCGGGACGCCATGCGCCGCATACAGGTCGCACAGCCGCTGGAGCGCGCCGTGAATATAGATCGGCGCGGTGTGTCCGCGGACGCGCAGCTCGGCGATCACGCGCTGCGCCTTGCCGAGCGCATAGGCGCCGACGACGATGCAGCGCTCGGGATTGGCGTGGAGCCGCGCGATCAGTTTGTCGATCTCGTCGCCGGTGTCGGGGTGGCGGAACACCGGCAGCCCGAACGTCGCCTCGGTGATGAAAACGTCGCATTTGACCGGCTCGAACGGCGCGCAGGTCGGGTCGGCGCGGCGCTTGTAGTCGCCCGAGGCGACCACCCGCTCGCCGCGATGATCGAGCACGATCTGCGCCGAGCCGAGCACATGCCCGGCAGGGACGAAGCCGACCTGGACGTCGCCGAGCCGGATGCTCTCGCCGTAGGCGACCGGGCGGCCGACCTGCTCACCGTAGCGCGCGTCCATGATCGCGAGCGTCTCGGGGGTCGCCCACACCTCGCCGTGCCCGCCGCGCGCGTGATCGGCGTGGCCGTGCGTGACGAGCGCACGCGCGACCGGGATCGAGGGGTCGACCCATGCATCGGCGGGGCGCACGTACAGCCCGTGCGGATGCGGTTCGAGCCAGTCGCCGAGCGTTGCCATGCCGCAACAACCGCGCGCGCGGATCGAAGTTCATCGGCGCGTCGTTGACGCTGCGATACCAAGGAGATGGATGATGGCTGGCGACGGTTTGTGGAGCTTCGTGGTGATCGCCGGACCGATCGTCCTGGTGGTGGCGCTGTTGTTCGCGATGCTGCGCAACCGCCGGAAGCCGCATGAGGAAGCGCGAACGGAACAGGCGACGCGCGAACTGTACAAGCAGCAATCGGCCGAGGATCGCACGCGAACGCCGTGAGATGTCGTCATTCCCGCGAAGGCGGGAATCCAGAACCTCTGACGCTGGTGGCTTTCACGAAGACCTGCGCGTCTGGATTCCCGCCTGCGCGGGAATGACGGAGTGGTGAGGTGCGCAGTTGCCTCACTCACCGCACCACCTACATCACTGACATGCCCGCCCGGACGCCCGATTGACCGCCCTCCCCGTCGTTCTCACCGACTGGTTCACACGGCGTGGCTGGCAGCCACGCCGGCACCAGCTGGCGATGCTCGACGAAGCGCGGGCCGGGCACCACGCGCTGCTGATCGCTGCCACCGGGGCGGGCAAGACTCTGGCGGGGTTCCTGCCGACGCTGGCCGAACTCATCGACGCGCCGGTTGACGGACTCCATACCCTCTACGTCTCGCCGCTCAAGGCGCTGGCGGTCGATATCCAGCGTAACCTGCTCGCGCCGATCGAGGAAATGGGGCTCGACCTGCGCGTCGAGACGCGCACCGGCGACACACCGTCCGATCGCAAGGCGCGGCAGCGGGTCAAGCCGCCGCAGATCCTGCTGACCACCCCCGAATCGCTGTCGCTGCTGCTCAGCTATCCCGACAGTTTCACGATGTTCGCCGGGCTGCGCACGATCGTGATCGACGAGGTCCACGCCTTCGCCACCGGCAAGCGCGGCGACCTGCTCAACCTGTGCATGGCGCGGCTCCAGACGATCGCACCCGACCTGCGCCGTGTCGCGCTGTCGGCGACGGTCGCCGACCCGGACGGCTATCGCGCATGGCTCGCACCCGATGGCGACATCGATCGCGTCGCGCTGGTGCATGGCGACGCCGGCGTCGATCCCGACATCGCAATCCTGCTCCCCAAGGGACGCGTGCCGTGGGCGGGCCATTCGGGGCGCTACGCCGCCGAGCAGGTGATGGCCGAGATCGAGACCCACAAGACCTCGATCGTCTTCTGCAACACGCGCAGCCTTGCCGAGCTGATCTTCCAGGATCTGTGGAAGGCCAATGCGATGCAGCTGCCGATCGGCATCCACCACGGCAGTCTGGAAAAGGAAGCACGCCGTAAGGTCGAAAGCGCGATGGCCGACGGCCGGTTGCGCGCCTTGGTGGCGACCGCCAGCCTCGACCTCGGTGTCGACTGGGGCGACGTCGATTGCGTGATCCAGATGGGCGCGCCCAAGGGCTCGTCGCGGCTGCTGCAACGGATCGGGCGCTCGAACCACCGGCTCGATCAGGCGAGCGAGGCGATCCTCGTTCCCGGCAACCGCTTCGAATATCTCGAGGCGCGCGCCGCACTCGACGCGGTCGAGGCGGGCGAGCTGGATACCGACGTCTTCCGCATGGGCGCGCTCGACGTGCTCGCGCAGCATGTCATGGCGTGCGCTTGCGCCGCGCCGTTCGAGCAGGCGGCGATGCTGGACGAGGTGCGCTCCGCCCTCCCCTATTCGGCGCTGACCGACGAACTGTTCGACCGTGTCCTCGGCTTCATCCGCGACGGCGGTTACTCCTTGCGCGCCTACGACCGGTTCAAGCGGCTGACGCAGGATGCCGATGGCCGCTGGCGCGTCAGCCATCCGAAATTCGTCGCGCAGCATCGGCTCAACGCCGGGATCATCGTCGAGGCGACGATGCTCAAGGTTCGCTTCCGCAACGGGCGCGCGCTCGGCAAGGTCGAGGAGGGTTTCGCCGCGACGCTGAGCCACGGCGACACCTTCTTCTTTGCCGGGCTGAGCCTCGAGGTCGAGAAGATCGACACCGAGGATCTGATCGTCCGCGCGACCAGCCGCCCGGCCCGAATCCCGACCTATGGCGGCAGCCGGATGCCACTGTCGACCAACCTCGCCAATCGCGTGCGGCGGTTCCTCGACACGCCGGCGGAGTGGCATCGCTTCCCCGACGACGTGCGCGAATGGCTGGAGATCCAGCAGCGCCGCTCGACGCTCCCGCATCCCGAGCAATTGCTGGTCGAAACCTTCCCGCGCGAGGGGCGGCATTACATGGTCGCGTACAGCTTCGAGGGCTGGAACGCGCACCAGTCGCTGGGAATGCTGGTGACGAAGCGGATGGAGACGCTGGGGCTCAAACCGCTCGGCTTCGTCGCCAACGATTATGCGATCGCCTGTTACGGGCTGGAGAAGGTCACCGATCCCGCCGCGCTTTTCAGCGCCGACATCCTCGAACACGAGTTCGTCGAATGGGTCGAGCGCTCGCACCTGCTCAAGCGCGCGTTCCGCGAAGTGGCGGTGATCGGCGGGCTGGTCGAGCGCCAGCATCCCGGCAAGCGCAAGACCGGGCGGCAGGTGACCTTCTCGACCGACCTGATCTACGACGTGCTGCGCCAGTACGAGCCCGGCCATGTGCTGCTCCAGGCCGCATGGGCGGACGCGCGCGCGCGGATGACCGACGTCGGGCGGCTCGCCGATCTGCTCGACCGCGCCGCGGACACGATGGTGCATGTCGATCTGCCGCGCGTCACGCCGCTCGCCGTGCCGGTGCTGACGCTGATCGGGCGCGAGAAGGTCGCGACCGGCAGCGCCGACGACGCGCTGCTGATCGAGGCCGAGGCGCTGGCGGCGGAGGCGATGCGCGTGGATTGATTGCGCGCCCGGCCGGGCGTAGCGTGAGTCATGGAGAGGTGGTTCGCGCTGTTGCTGGCCTGCGTCGCATTACCGGCGGCTGCGCAGGAGACGCCGCCGCCCGCCCCGCGGGCCGCGCCGGTCGGTGACGATCTCGCCTTTCTGAATCAGGAAGATCGCATGACCGTGCCGGTGCGGATCGACGCGGCCGGGCCGTTTCCGTTCATCGTCGACTCGGGCGCGCAACGCAGCGTCATCTCGCGCCAGCTCGCCACGCGCCTCGCGCTGCCGCCCGGTCCGTCGGTGCGGATGACGACGATCACCGGCACCAGCATCGTCGATACGGTCGTGATCCCGTCGCTGTCGGTCAGCACGCTGGGCGCACGGCGTGTCGAGGCACCGGCGCTCGACGCGCACGACATGGGCGCATTCGGGATCCTCGGCATCGACGCGATGCAGGATCATGCGCTGACGATCGACTTCGACCAGCAACGAATGACCGTGGCGCCCGCGATCGGCGTGAAGCCGCCGCGTCCCGAGCCCGGCGAGATCGTCGTGCGCGCGAAAAGCCTGTTCGGGCAATTGGTCGTCACCAACGCCACCGTCGCGGGGCGGCGCGTGCGCGTGGTGCTGGACACCGGGACCAGCGTCAGCATCGGCAATCTGGCGTTGCGCCGTTTGCTGACGCGTCGCGGTGGCGGGATCCCGATCGTCTTCACCAGCGTCACCGGCGACAGCATCACCACCGATTACGCCGCGGTGCCGATGCTGACCTTGGGCAGCGCCACGATCCGCTCGCTTCCGGTCGGTTTCGCCGATGCGCGGCCGTTCGCGGCGTTCGGGCTGGAGGGGAAGCCGGCGCTGCTGCTGGGGATGGATGTGCTGCGGCTGTTCCGCCGCGTCCATATCGACTTTGCGCGGCGCGAGTTGCGGCTGCTGCTGCCGCGTGACGCCGGACGCGCCAAGGTGTTGTAAGATGTTGCACCCCCTCCGCTTCGCTGCGACGATCGCCGCAACGACGAAGGGGAATGTGAATGCGTAACGTAGCGGTCGCGGCCGGCATAGTGACGATGCTCGCGACGGGCGCCACGGCGCAGACCCGCCCCGATCAAAAAGCGTTCTTCGATCTCTACAAGGAGATGGTCGAGACGAACACGGTCGTGAACGTCGGCAGCTGCACGCAGGCCGCGGCGCAGGTCGGTGCGCGGCTGAAGGCGGCGGGTTTTGCCGATGCCGACATCACGACCTTTGCCGTGCCCGAGCATCCCAATGACGGAGGGATCGTCGCGGTGCTGAAGGGCAGCGACGCGGCCGCCAAGCCGATGCTGTTGCTTGGCCACCTCGACGTCGTCGCCGCCAAGCGCGAGGACTGGCAGCGCGACCCGTTCAAGCTGGTCGAGGAAGGCGGCTATTATTATGCGCGCGGCGCGGTCGACGACAAGGCGATGTCCGCGATCTGGGCCGATGCGATGATCCGCTTCCGCCAGCAGAATTACCGTCCGAAGCGGACGATCAAGCTCGCGCTCACCTGTGGCGAGGAAACGACCTTTGCTTTCAATGGCGCGCAATGGCTGGCGCAGAACCGCCCCGAGCTGATCGCCGCCGAATTCGCGCTCAACGAGGGCGGCGGCGGGCGGCTCGACGCGGCGGGCAAGCGCCAGTTGCTGGCGGTGCAGGTCGGGGAGAAGGCGGCGCAGAACTATACGTTCGTCACCACCAACCCGGGCGGGCACAGCTCCGCTCCCACGCCCGACAATGCGATCTACGAGCTGGCCGACGCGATCAAGGCGGTGCAGGGCCATGAATTCCCGGTGCATTTTACCGACACCACCCGCGCCTATTTCACTGCCACCGCCGAACGCGCCGACAGCGAACAAGCGGGCGCGATCCGCCGTTTGCTCGCCGATCCGACCGACAAGGCCGCCGATGCGATCGTCAGCCGTGACAAGGTGCTTCACTCGACACTGCGCACGACCTGCGTCGCGACGCTGCTCAACGCGGGCCATGCGGAAAACGCGTTGCCGCAGCGCGCGACCGCCAACGTCAATTGCCGGATCTTCCCGGGCGAGACGGTCGACGGCACGCTCGCAACATTGAAGCAACTCGCGGGGGACAAGGTGACCGTCACCGCCAACCAGCCGGTCCGTCCGACCGCGATTCCTCCGACGCTCGACCCCAAGGTGATCGAACCGATGAAGCGCGTCGCGGCGAAACACTTCCCGAAATTGCCGCTGTTGCCGATGATGTCGACCGGTGCGACCGACGGCATCTTCCTCGAAGCGATCGGCATCCCGGTGTACGGTGTGCCCGGGACATTCGTCGATCCGCAGACCAGCGGCGTCCACGGTCTCAACGAGCGAATCCGCGTCGACTCCCTGTATGACGCGCGCGACTATATGTTCGATCTGGTGAAGGTCTATGCCGGCTAAGCGGTTGATCCGCGCCCGCGGCTGAGGCATGGCGGCCGGCATGGTTCCCGTTCCGTTCGCCGAACTCCGCTTCGCCGGGCACGTCTGGCAGGCGTTGCCCGAGGGCGCGCTGTTCTGGCCGGCGCGGCGGGCGCTGCTTGTCGCCGATCTGCATCTCGAAAAGGCGAGCTGGTTCGCGCGCGGCGGGCAGATGCTGCCGCCCTATGACTCGATCGCGACGCTGACCGCATTGTCCGCGATCGTCACCGCAACCGGGGCGGAAGAAGTCTGGTGCCTCGGCGACAGTTTCCACGATATCGCCGGCTGTGACCGTTTGCCCGACGCCGCACGCGAGCGACTGTCAACGCTGACCGCGACGACGCGCTGGACGTGGATTACCGGCAATCACGACCGCGTCTATGTCGATCGTTGCGGTGGCGCGGTGCGCGACGAGGAGGTCGTCGATGGCGTCGTGCTCCGCCACGAGGCCGATCCACGTGAAACACGCCCCGAGCTATCGGGCCATTATCATCCCAAATTGCGCGTGAAAGTCCGCGGCAAGCTCGTCGCCCGCCGCTGCTTCGTGGCGACCGCGACCAAGCTGATCTTCCCGGCGTTCGGCGTGCTGACCGGCGGGCTTGACGTCACGCATCCCGAAATCGCGCGTGCTACCGGCGGCGGGGCGGAGGCGTTGGTCGCGCTGCCCGACCAGCTGTTGCGATTCCCTGTCGCGGCCTGACCGTCAGGCCATCGTCCCCATCAGCAACTTGGGCAAGTCGCCGCTTTCGCCGCGCGCTTCTGCCATGAACCGGTCCTTGAGTGGCGGCAGGCGGTCGACCGCCGAGATGCCGAACCGCCGCACCGCACTCGCGGCCTTGCCGGGCACACCGAACAGCCGCGTCAGCGTATCGGTGGCGGCGGCGACCATGAAGGTGTCGAGACTCCGCCACCGCTCATAACGCTTGAGCAATTGCGCATCGCCGGCCTCCAGCCCGAGCCGCCGCCCCTCGACCAATACCTCGACCAACGCGGCGACATCACGATAGCCGAGGTTCACCCCCTGCCCCGCGATCGGATGGATACCGTGCGCCGCATCGCCGACCAGCACCAGCCGCGTATCGGTCAGCCGTGCCGCGTGATGGAAGCCGAGCGGATAGCTGGCGCGCGGCGAAGCATGCGACAGCGCGCCGAGGAACCCGCCCATCCGCTTCTCGGCCTCAGCCAGAAAACCACGGTCGCCGAGCTTGAGCATCCCCGCAGCATGATCCCCCGCCACCGTCCACACGATCGCCGAGCGGTGCCCGATCTCGTCATCGGGCAAGGGCAGCAATGCGAACGGCCCGGCCGAATAGAAGATTTCGTAGGCGACATTTTCATGGCTACGCTCGTGATGGAACGCGCCGATGATCGCGGCATGATCGTACTGCCAGCGCGCGACGTTGATCCCGGCGGCTTCGCGGGTCGGCGATTGCCGCCCCTCGGCTGCGACGAGCAGGTCGGCGGTGACGGTCGCTCCCGTCGACAAGGTCGCGCGAACACCGTTCGCGTCGCGGTCGATCTGCGTCGCGCGGGTCTGCATTCGAAGATCGACGTGCTCGGCCGCTAGGGCCGCATCGTAGAGCGAGCGGCGCAACAGGCGGTTCTCGTACATCGTACCCAATGCGGCGTCGTCGAGCGCAGGAATGAAATCGAGCTTGCCCGCCGCCAGCCCATCGCTCACGCGGATCTGCCGTATTTCGCACCCCTTCCCCCGCAGCGCGTCCCCGACTCCGATCGCATCCAGCATCTTGTGGCTCGCGCTCGCCACCGCGGAGGCGCGACCGTCGAACCCGGCGGTCAGCGTCACCGCCGGATCGGCAGGATCGACGACGATCGACGACAGGCCGTGGCGATCGAGCGCGACCGCAAGCGCGCTGCCGACCAGCCCGCCGCCGAGGATGAGCACATCTGCCCTGGCATCTGCTTTGTCCATGATCCTGCCCTATCGTCACCCGCGCGCGATGCCAACGTCCGCCGCCATCTTGACGTACAACGCGCGGAGGCGGAGAATATGGCGGTATTTTCTGACATCGTTGGGGGTTCGGGATGGCAAGCCGTGTCGACGCGCCGTTGTGGCGCGAGACGGTCAAGGCCGGGGCGTTGCGCAGCGGGGCGCTGATCGTCGCCACCGCGTTGTTCGTATTGACGGTGGCGATGGTGGTGGCGCTCGTCACCTATCGGCCGGGCGACGCCTCGCTCAACACCGCCGCCGCGGGTGTGACCGGCAACCTGCTCGGTAGCCCTGGCGCGTGGTTCGCCGATCTCGCGCTCACCATCTTCGGCCCGGCGGTGGCGCTGCTGCTGCCGGTCGCGCCGATCGTCGCGCTGCGGCTGTGGCGCGCGCAGCCGGCGGGCAACGGCTGGCGGATGCTCCGCAACACTGCGATTGGCGTTGCGCTGATGGCGGTGACGCTGACCTGCGTCGCGCCGGGCGCGGTGCCGGCGCTGCCGTTCGGCTGGGGCGGTGCGGTCGGCTCGGGTGTGGTCGGTGCGATCCGCTCGGGGATCGCGCTGATCGGCAATCCGCAGGTGACGTGGTGGAGCGTGCTTGCGCTCGGGCTCGTCACCGGGATCGCGGGCGCGATCCTGTGGGGACGCAGCCTCGAGATCGATCTGGCGCGGTTCACGCCCTCCCCGCGGCTGCTCCGTCGGCGTGCGCGCGATGGCGCGGAGGAGACCGACGATGACGTCTTCGACGATGCGCAGGACGATGAGGACGTCCCCTTTGCGCTTGCACGCAGCCCCGCGCCGCGCGCGGTGGCGCAACCGGACAACCGCCCTGCCCCGGTCATCAGCGATCGTACCACCTCACCGTCGCTCGCCCCGCCGAAGCCGCAACAGCGGCTCGACCTGCGCGATACCTTCGTCCTCCCCTCCCTCGACCTGCTCACCCCCGCACCGGCGAATCAGAGCAGCCCAGTCGACAAGGCGGGGCTGGAGCGCAACGCCCGGTTGCTCGAAACCGTGCTCGACGACTTCAAGGTACAGGGCGCGATCACCGAAGTACGCCCCGGCCCCGTCGTGACGATGTACGAGCTGGAGCCGGCGCCCGGCACCAAGGCGAACCGCGTCATCGCGCTCGCCGACGATATCGCGCGCAACATGTCAGCGATCTCGGCGCGCGTTGCGACCATCCCCGGCCGCTCGGTGATCGGCATCGAGCTGCCCAACACCAAGCGGGAAATGGTGTCGCTTCACGAACTCGTCGCCAGCCAAGCGTTCGAGGATCAGAACGCGCAGCTGCCCGTCATCCTCGGCAAAAATATCGCCGGCGATCCCGTCATCGCCGATCTCGCACCGATGCCGCACTTGCTGGTTGCGGGCACCACCGGGTCGGGCAAGTCGGTCGGCCTCAACGGCATGATCCTGTCGCTGCTGTACCGGCTGACCCCCGACCAGTGCCGAATGATCATGATCGATCCGAAGATGCTCGAACTGAGCATGTACGACGACATTCCGCACCTGCTTTCCCCGGTCGTCACCGATCCCGCCAAGGCGGTGCGCGCGCTCAAATGGGCGGTCGAGACGATGGAGGATCGCTACCGCCAGATGTCGTCGGTCGGCGTGCGCAGCCTTGCCAGCTTCAACGACAAGGTCCGCGCGGCGCGCGCCAAGGGCACCCCGCTCGGCCGCCGCGTCCAGACCGGTTATGGCGAGAACGGTCAGCCGATCTATGAGGAGGAGCAGCTCGACTACGACGTGCTGCCGCAGATCGTCGTGATCGTCGACGAGCTGGCCGACCTGATGATGACCGCCGGCAAGGAGGTCGAATTCCTGATCCAGCGGCTCGCCCAAAAGGCGCGTGCGGCGGGCATCCACCTCATCATGGCGACGCAGCGCCCGTCGGTCGACGTCATCACCGGCGTCATCAAGGCGAACCTGCCGACCCGCATCAGCTTCCACGTCACCAGCAAGATCGACTCGCGCACGATCCTCGGCGAACAGGGCGCGGAGCAACTGCTCGGGCGCGGCGACATGCTCTACATGCCCGGCGGCAAGGGCATCGTCCGCGTCCACGGCCCGTTTGTCAGCGATGACGAGGTGCGCGCAGTCACCGACCATTGGCGCGCGCAGGGTCAGCCTGATTACATCGAGTCGGTGACCGAAGAGCCGGCCGAGAGCTTCGCACTGGAAGGCGCACCGACCGGCGAGGATTCGGCGGAGGATCAGCAATATCGCGCCGCGGTCGCGATCGTCTGCGGCAGCCAGAAGGCATCGACCTCGTGGCTCCAGCGGCAATTGCGGATCGGCTACAATTCCGCGGCGCGGCTCATCGAGCGGATGGAGAAGGAAGGCGTCGTCAGCCGCCCCGACCACGTCGGCCGTCGCGAGGTGCTCCGCGATACCGACGGCAATCCGGCCTGACGAACACAGCCGCCTGATCCGGGACGCTTTGCCGGATCAGGCCGCGGGGGCGTAAGATCGATCCGTCATCGCGACCCGGCCCTTGAGCCGGGGTCGCAATGACGGTCGACCTCATGCCATCGCGCTTTATCCGAGATGCTCGGCGAAGAACGCCGCGGTCCGCTCGTCCGCCAGCGTCGCCGCGGCATCCGAGCGCCGCTTGCCGAACTCGGTGGCGAATCCGTGGTCCTCGCCGGGATAATCGTACAGCGTCACCTTCGGATGATCGTCGAGCCCGGCATGCATTGCCGCCTGCGTGTTCTTGTCGACGAAGCCATCGTCCCCGGCGATGTGGAGCAGCAGCGGCTTGGCGATCGCGTGCTTCTCCCCCAGCAGGCCGTCGATGCCGACCGCATAATAGCCGACACTGGCATCCACGTCGGTCCGCGCCGCGGTCATGTACGCCAGCCGCCCGCCAAGGCAGTAACCGACCGCACCGACCTTTTCGACGCCCTCGCCGCGAGCGAACCGGATCGTCGCCTCGATATCGCGGATGCCCTGGTCCTGATCGAACGCGCCCATCAACGACAGCGCCCGCTGCATCTCGGGTTCGATGTCGGGATCGAGCGCGATGCCGGGCTCGATCCGCCAGAACAGGTCGGGCGCCATCGCGAGATAGCCCGCCTCGGCCAGCGTGTCGCACTTGCGGCGGATGCCGGCGTTAATGCCGAAAATCTCCTGGATCACCACGATCGCCGCCTTCGGCGTCCCCGCCGGTGCCGCGCGATAGGCAGGCATCGCGGCATCATCGAGGGTCGGAATCAAAATCGTATCGGTCATCTGCTGCGTCTCCGTGGCAACTCGCTTCCATAAACCACGGCCGCCCGCAAAGTGCCACGGCAGCGCCGTTGCGGTGCGCCACGGTTCGCGGGCATAGATCACGCGTCGCCAGCGCGTTCGGCGGCGCGATCGAGGAGCGCAGCCATGAAGGTCACGATTGAGGTTGATTGTACGCCCGAGGAGGCGCGCCGGATGATGGGCCTGCCCGACCTGACGCCGCTGCACGATCATTTCCTGACCCGGATGCGCGAAACGATGGACGGTCAGGCGGCCTCCCCCGAACTGATCAACGCAATGTTCCGCAGCTGGGCACCGGTCGGCGACGCGGGGATGGACTTCTGGCGACAGCTTTTTTCGAGCGGCAGCAAGCCGGCGGCATGACCGACACGATCTTCGCCCTCTCCAGCGGCCGCCCACCTGCCGCCATCGCCGTCGTGCGGGTGAGCGGCCCGCAGGCCGGGGCGGCGGGTCAGGCGATCGTTGGAGGCGCTCTTCCCCCGCCCCGCATGGCGGCGCTGCGGCGATTGCGCGATGCGGAAGGTGAAACGCTCGATCAGGCATTGATCCTGTTCTTTCCCGGTCCGGCGACAGCGACCGGCGAAGATCTGCTCGAACTCCATCTCCACGGCGGGCGGGCGGTCGTGGCCGCGATCGAGCAGGAACTGGCCCGACAACCCGGCCTTCGGCTCGCAGAGCCCGGCGAATTTACCCGCCGCGCGCTGCTGAAGGGGCGGCTCGATCTGGCGCAAGCCGAGGGGCTGGCGGATCTGCTGGAAGCCGAAACGGACATGCAGCGTCGGGCGGCGCTGGCGATGGCCGAGGGGGGATTGAGCCGGTTGGTCACCGACTGGCTCGACCGGCTGAGTATGGCGGCGGCGCGGGTCGAGGCCGAACTCGACTTCGGCGACGAGGATGAGGTCGAACGCGCGGCAGCACTCGACCTCCCTGCCCTCGTCGCGCCGGTTCATGCCGAGATGATCGAGATGCTTGCGCGTCCTCCGGTCGAGCGGCTGCGCGACGGCATCGTCGTCGTCCTTGCCGGGCCGCGGAATGCCGGCAAGTCGTCGCTGTTCAACGCGCTGCTCGGTCGCGATGCGGCGATCGTCACCGACATTGCCGGCACGACCCGCGACGTTCTGGAAGCATCCGTCGTTCGCGCCGGCATCCCCTTCCGGCTGGTCGACACTGCGGGGCTGGTCGAGGAAACGGCCGACCCCGTCGAGGCGATTGGCGTTGCGCGTGCACGATCGTTGCTCGATATGGCAGACGTGCTGCTTTGGCTGGGTGAGCCTGCCGACGCTCCCCATGGCGCACTGCGGATCGGCTCCAGGATGGACGAGCGCCAGCACGAGCCATCAGCCTTCGATCACCTCCTCTCCATCCACGACACGCGCGCGATCGATGCTTTGTGGGCGGCGCTTTCCGAACGGGCGAAGACGGCGTTAGGCGACGGAACGACGATCGTGCCGCACGAGCGTCATCGCGCGCTTATCACCAGTGCAGCCCACGAATTGGAGTTGATCGACGGTACTGACCTGCTGATCGACGCCGAACACCTTCGTCTTGTGAATGTCGCGCTTGCAGCGATATTGGGGCGTGACGCCACCGAGGCGATGCTGGACGCGCTGTTCGGGCGTTTCTGCTTAGGAAAATGAGTGTTCCACGTGAAACAATATGATGTCGTCGTGGTCGGTGGAGGGCACGCCGGCACCGAGGCGGCGGCTGCTGCTGCTCGCAGAGGTGCTGGGGTTGCCTTCGTGACTCAATCGCTCGCGCACATTGGCACGATGTCCTGCAATCCATCGATCGGCGGATTGGGCAAGGGGCATCTGGTTCGCGAGGTCGACGCGCTTGACGGCATAATGGCCCGCGCCGCCGATGATGCCGGCATCCATTATCGGATGCTCAACCGCTCGAAAGGGCTTGCAGTGCAGGGGCCCCGCTTACAGGCTGACCGCCGCTGCTACCGGGCGTCGGTGCAGCGTCAACTCGCGGCGTACAACAATATCGATCTGGTCGAGGGGGAAGCAGTCGATCTTCGCTTGGAGGGCAAACGTGTAACGGGGATCGTTTTACAGGACGGCAGCACCGTTGGCGCCAGCGCGGTGGTACTCGCCACCGGCACGTTTCTGGGCGGCAAGATCTTCCGCGGTCTTGATCGCGAAGCTGGCGGTCGTATTGACGAGCGCCCCTCCAATTTGCTCGGCGAGCGGCTACGTGAGTTGAAACTTCCGATGGGCCGGTTGAAGACCGGCACACCCCCACGGCTTGATGGCCGTACGATCGACTGGGGGCGCCTCGACCCACAGCCGTCTGACGATGAGGCTTGGCGCATGTCGCCGATGACGCGCCACGATCGCCTTCCACAATTGGCCTGCGCAATCACGAGGACCTCGGCCAAAACGCACGACATCATTCGCGCCGGCCTCGACACATCCCCGCTCTATGCCGGCGCGATCGAAGGGGGCGGTCCGCGCTATTGCCCCTCGATCGAAGATAAGGTCCATCGCTTCGGCGATCGCGACGGCCATCAAATCTTCCTCGAACCAGAGGGCCTCGATGATCACCTAGTGTACCCAAACGGCATCTCGACGTCATTGTCCGCCGAGGTGCAGGATCAGATGGTCCGCTCCGTCGCCGGTTTGGAGTCGGCGCGCATTGCCCAGTATGGCTACGCCGTCGAGTATGACTACATCGATCCACGTGCGCTCGATCACCGCTTGGAGATGTCCGAACTGTCCGGGCTTTTGTGTGCTGGCCAGCTTAACGGCACCACTGGGTACGAGGAAGCGGCGGCGCAAGGCGTGATCGCCGGCGCCAATGCCGCCGCGATCGCGCTCGATCTGCCTCCGGTCATCGTTGATCGGGCGCGGGGTTACATGGGTGTGATGATCGACGATCTGGTGCTTCAGGGCGTAAGTGAGCCCTATCGTATGCTCACGGCCCGCGCCGAATATCGTCTCGCCCTCCGCGCCGATAACGCCGAAGCGCGGCTATCATCCTGGGCTGACGATCTAGGCCTCCTCACCCCCGCTCGCTGGGCGCATCTGGAGGCCCGCACCAACATGCGAACATCGGCGACCAACGGCGTCCGCGACAGGATCGATGACGACATCTTACGTGAGGTAGAGGAAGACCGCCGCTACGCTCCCTACCTGCAGCGTCAAAGCGACGAGATCGAGCGAATGCGACTGGACGGCAACATCGCCATCTTGTCCGATCGCATCACGCTGGCCGGCGTACCTGGCCTCTCCACAGAGATGATCGAGCGGCTCGAGCGCGCTTCGCCGAAGACGTTGGACGAGGCATCGCGGGTGCGCGGTGTCACCCCCGCCGCGGTTGCGGCACTGTGGCTACATTCGAGGCGCAAAGCATGACCGAGGAAGAGGCACGCGCTTGGTGCGACGCACGGTTCGGAGGTGCGGCGAGCGAGCGACTGGATGCATTCCGCGTGATGGTGCTGAAAGAGAACGACCGCCAGAATCTGATCTCGCCCGCATCAAAGGATGCAATCTGGAGCCGGCATATTGTCGATTCAGCGCAGTTGGTGGATTATTGTCACGAAGATGCGCGCACGTGGTTCGACATTGGATCAGGTCCCGGCTTTCCCGGCATGATCGTTGCGCTCGTTACCGATCTGGCGGTGACGCTCATCGAACCTCGAGGACGTCGGATCGACTTCCTGCATGCTGTAACAGACACGCTCGGCGTCGCAAACGTGACGATCGCCAAAGCCAAGGCAGAAGCGGTGACTGGACGAGCGGATGTCATCAGCGCACGGGCGGTCGCCAGCATTCCAAATCTGGTCACCATGACGAGCCACTTGCGTCACGCGAACACGCGAATGATCCTTCCTCGCGGGCAGAATGGTGGTAGTGAGGTTGCCGCGCTGCCAGCCAAATGGCGCGCGATGTTTCACGTGGAACAAAGCGTCACTGATCCCACCTCGGCGATCGTGATCGCCGATGGAGTGAAAGCCTGATGTTCTGCATCGCAGTAGCCAACCAAAAGGGCGGCGTTGGCAAGACCACTAGCGCGATCAATCTTGCAACCGCGCTGGCCGCATCAGGTCATCGCGTTCTGCTCGTCGACCTCGATCCGCAAGGCAACGCGTCGACCGGTCTCGGCATCAGCCAGGCGCAACGACAGCGATCGAGCTATGACGTGCTGATCGACAGCGATGGCGTTGCCGAAGCGGCAGTGGCAACCGACATCCCGCTGCTCGATGTCCTTCCCGCCACCGTCGACCTTTCCGGCGCCGAGATCGAGCTAGTCGAGTTCGAACAACGGACGCACCGGCTGCGGCGCGCCTTCGAGGTCGCAACCCGCTCATGGGATATTGTCCTGATCGACTGCCCGCCTTCGCTGGGTCTCCTGACGATCAACGCGATGGTCGCAGCCGATGCCTTGTTCGTCCCGCTGCAATGTGAGTTCTTCGCGCTGGAGGGCTTGAGCCAGTTGCTCAACACTGTCGAGCGTATCCGCTCCCGCTTCAACCCGTCGTTGGCAATCCTCGGCGTCGCACTGACGATGTTCGATCGGCGCAATCGCCTTACCGAGCAAGTGTCGAACGATGTCCGCGCGGTGCTCGGCAACGTCGTGTTCGACACGGTCATCCCGCGCAACGTCCGGCTTTCGGAGGCACCGAGCCACGGACTCCCGGCGCTGATCTACGATCACAAGTGTAGTGGTTCGGAAGCCTATATCGCGCTGGCGCGAGAACTGATCCGGCGTTTGCCGCAAATGGAGAATGAAGCAGCGTGAGTGATTTCGCTTCCCGCCGTGCCAAGGGCGGCCTCGGTCGTGGCCTCAACGCGTTGCTTGGTGACGTCGCCCAGGACGAGCGTGAGGCCGGTGAAAAGGGCCCCGCACGCGGTACAGTGCGGATGATCCCAGTGTCGGCGATTGCGCCACATCCCGATCAGCCGCGCCGACACTTCGACGAAGCGGCGCTCGACGAACTTGCCGCGTCGATCGCGCAGCGCGGGGTCATCCAGCCGATCATCGTCCGCCCGCATGGCCATGACTTCCAGATCGTCGCCGGCGAGCGGCGCTGGCGGGCGGCGCAGCGCGCGCGCCTGCACGAAGTTCCGGTGGTCGTCCGCGATTATTCGGACAGCGAGACGCTGCAGATCGCGCTGCTCGAAAACATCCAGCGGCAGGATCTCAACGCGATCGAAGAGGCACGCGCCTATCAGCGGCTGCTCGACGAGTTCGGCCATACGCAGGAAGAGCTGGCGCGTGCAGTGCACAAGTCGCGTAGCCACGTCGCCAATCTACTTCGCCTGCTCGATCTGCCCCCTGAGGTGCAGGCACAGGTCGTCGAGGGCAAACTGGCGATGGGACATGCGCGCGCGCTGGTCGGGGCGGCCGATCCGGCGGCGCTTGCCGAGCAGGTGCTGACACAAGGTCTGTCCGTGCGTCAGACCGAGAAGCTGGCCAGCCAGGACAAGCATGGCGCCCCTACTTCGCGCGGCGGCTCGCCGCGCTCGGCCAACGCGCCAGCTGGCGGCGGCGGAAGCGCCGATATCGAGGCATTGGAACGCCAACTCGCCGATTTGCTAGGGCTTCACGTGACGATCGCCTTCAACGACGACGGCCGCGGCTCGATCACGCTCGATTACAGCTCGCTCGAACAGCTCGACATGGTCTGCCAACGGCTCAGCGGTGAACGGATCTAGATCAACGTTAGCACAGGGGCACCGGAAGAAAGTTGATTCACGCGGAGGCGCGAAGACGTAGAGGTGTACCGTACGGCGTACGCATCACCTCCCATTCACGATCGTGAGAAGATGAGGCGGGTACGGCAAGCACAACATCTCTGCGCCTCTGCGCCTCCGCGTGAACATCCAATTCCCTGCACGGCGCATCAGCCTCCACGTCAATGGGTTCCACAGCGTTCCCGGAGACGCTTGGATCGCTGGCCGAAGGTTATTTCGATGGGATGCACTGCGTGAGAAGCATCACCTCACAAGCCCTACCCGCATCGGTCGCCCACAGGGCGATTGTTCAGCCTGCTCCAGTAACGCTCTAACGTGCCGAGCGCGTTAGACGCAGCAGGAAGGTATCGGCAACCACCCGCCCGGCAGGTCCGGCAGCGATCACCTCGCGCTCGACGCGCCGCGCGGCGTGTTGCGCAGCGGCCAGCATCGGCAGCGTCCAGCGACGGAGCGCCGCGCCCGTGGCCGCCTCTTCGCGCCAGAACACACGGTGGCGCTTCATCACTTGCTCCGCCCCCTCGCCAGCCTCGACCGCGGCGCGCATCTCCGCCAACATGACGAGCCGACGGCCGAGCGCGCGCAGGATCGGGATCGGCGAGGCATCCGGGCCGTTCATCCGGCGCAGACCGTCGATCAACGGCGCAACCTGACCCGCCGTGACCGCCAGCACCACGTCGCCGATCTCCCCCTCCGCAATGTCGGCGCCGATCGCCTCCAGCGCCGCATCATCGGCATCGACCGGGCGATCAGGCGCGGCATCGAGATAGAGCGCGAGCTTCTCGACCTCGCGCATCATCACCGCACGGTCGCCATCGCTGCCACGAATGATCCGCTGCACCGCGGCCGGCGACAGCCGCAACCCGGCACCGCGCGCCAGGTCGGCGACGATCGTCGCCGCGTCGCGCGCCCCCGGCGGGTAGCAGGCGAACGCTAGTGCACGATCCGAGTCGATCGCCGCCTTCACCAGCTTGCCGGTCGCCTTCACGGTCGGCGCCAGCACGATCGCCGGGTTCCCTGCCTGCTCGGCCGATAGCAGCGCCGTCACTGCCTCCAACGCGTCCTCGCCCGCGCCGCTGACCCGCACATAGCGGGCGCCCCCGAACAGCGACAAAGCCGCCGCCTCGTCCGCCAGTCGCGCCGGGTCGCCGCGCAGCGCCGGGCCGTCGAGGTCGACGCGCTCCGCCCCCTCGCCCATGCCCTTCGCCAGCCGCGCGACGAACGCCTGCGCCACCGCTTCGTCTGGTCCGTGAAGCAGGTAGAGCCGGATGTCGGCTGGCGGTCGGTCGAGCGCAGCCGTCAGCCGCGCCTCGGTCGCCTTCATGATTTGGGCGGCTGGGTCCGCCGCGCATAAAGCGCCAGCCGCGCGACGATCTGGTCGGCGATCGTCTCCGACAAGCGCTCCAATGCGGTGCTCTCCGCCGCGATCGTCGCATATTCAGAGCCGACGACATCGATCCCCGCATCCGATCCCGCCGTCGCGTCCAGCACCACCGATCCGCTCGCGGCATCGATCAACTGATATCGCGCGCGCAGCGTCCGCCGCTCGCGCGCGACCGAGTCATCGCTCCGCGCGCCCAGACCGACGATCTTGTCGTCGAGCCGCACGTTGAGCCGATACCGCGCCGCGCCGCTGCCGATCGCCTTCAGCCGCTCGTTCAGCGCACCGCCGACCAGCCACCCGGCCTTGCCGTCGATTGGCATCACCTCGACCTCGCCCAGCGTCGCGGCGATCGGCCCCGCCCCGCCGCCGGTGTAGAGCGGCGTCAGCCCACAGCCGGCGAGCGGCATCGCCGCCAGCAAAGCCACGATCAGGCGCGCACGCCCGCTCACGCGACGAGATTCACGAGCCGGTCGGGCACCACGATCACCTTGCGCGGTATCTTGCCGTCGAGCGCGCGGATGATCTTGTCGGATGCGAGCGCCGCCGCCTCGGCATCCTCCTTCGAGAGCCCCTTGGCCAGCGTCAGCGTATCGCGCAGCTTGCCGTTGATCTGCACCGCGATCGTCACTTCGTCCTCGACGAGCAGCGCCGCATCAACGTCGGGCCAGGCTGCATCGGCGATCAGCCCGCCGTCGCCGTGCGTCGCCCATGCCTCTTCGGCGATATGCGGCGCCATCGGCGCAACCAGCCGCATCAGCGTTGCGACTGCCGTGTCGCGCGAGGCAGACGGCGCGGCCTTCTCGATCGCCGCGACCAGTTCATAGAGCTTGGCGACCGCCTTGTTGAACGACAGCGCCTCGATCGCGGCCGCGACATCGGCGATCGTGCGGTGCAGCTTGCGGTCGAGCGCGCTGTCGGCGCCCACGCCGGACTTTTCGCTTTCGAACAGCCGCCACAGCCGCTGGACGAAGCGCCACGCCCCCTCGATGCCGTTCTCGCTCCACTCCAGATCGCGCTCGGGCGGCGAGTCGGAGAGCATGAACCAGCGCACCGCGTCCGCGCCGTACTGATCGACGATCGGCTCGGGATCGATCGTGTTCTTCTTGGACTTGGACATCTTCTCGACGCGACCACGGATGATCGGGATCGCCCCGCCTTCCTCGGTCTGAAAGAACAATGCCCCGCCCTCGCCGACGCTGAGGTCGGCGGGCGATACCCAGAGCGCACCCGGCGGGCCGTCATGATCAGGGATGTCGAGCTTGTAGGTCTCGTGCGTCACCATCCCTTGCGTGAACAGCCCGGTGAACGGCTCGGCAAGGTCGATCAGCCCGACGTGGCGCAGCGCGCGCGTCCAGAAGCGCGCATAAAGCAGGTGGAGGATCGCATGCTCGACCCCGCCGATATATTGCCCGACCGGCAGCCAGCTCTCCGCCACCGCCCGGTCGAAGGGCCGGTCGTCGGGTTGGCTGGCGAAGCGGATGAAATACCACGACGAATCCGCGAAGGTGTCGAGCGTATCGGTATCGCGCAGCGCATCGGCCCCGCACGTCGGACAGGCGACATGCTTCCACCTCGGGTGGCGGTCGAGCGGGTTGCCGGGGACATCGAAGGTGACATCCTCGGGCAGCTTCACCGGCAATTGCGCGCGCGGGACCGGCACTTCGCCGCACGTCGCGCAATGGATCACCGGGATCGGCGTGCCCCAATAGCGCTGGCGGCTGACGCCCCAGTCGCGCAGGCGATAGACGGTCGAGCCCTGCCCCCACCCGCCCGCTTCGGCGCGCGCAATCACCTCGTGCTTGGCGGCATCGATGTCGAGCCCATCGAGGAACTGCGAATTCACCAGCCGACCGGGGCCGCTATAGGCCGCGTCCTCGTCGAACAACGGGTCGGTCTTGTCGCCATCGGCAACGACGCGGCGGATCGGCAAGCGGTATTTGGTCGCGAAGTCGAAGTCGCGCTGGTCGTGCGCCGGCACGCCGAACACCGCGCCGGTGCCGTAGTCCATCAGCACGAAATTGGCGATATAGACCGGCAGCTCGCCCGCGCCGAACGGATGCGTGGCGGTCAGTCCGGTTTCGTAGCCGAGCTTTTCCTGCGTCTCCAGCTCGGCGGCGGTGGTGCCGCCCTGCTTGCAGCGCTCGACGAACGCCGCGGCGTCGGCATCGCGTGCGGCGAGCGCCTGTGCGATCGGATGATCCGCGGCCACCGCGACGAAGCTGGCGCCGAACATCGTGTCAGGCCGCGTCGTGAACACCTCGACCGATCCGCCATCCGACAAAGCGAAGCGAAATTGCAGCCCCTGGCTCTTGCCGATCCAGTTCTCCTGCATCAGCCGGACCTTGTCGGGCCATTGGTCGAGCGACCCCAGCCCCTCGATCAGCTCGTCGGCGAACTGCGTGATCTTGAGGAACCACTGGCTCAGCTTGCGCTTCTCGACCAGCGCGCCAGAGCGCCAACCGCGGCCGTCGATCACCTGCTCGTTGGCGAGCACGGTCATGTCGACCGGGTCCCAATTGACCGCCGATTCCTTGCGATAGACCAGCCCGGCCTTGTAGAAATCGAGGAACAGCGCCTGTTCGTGCCCGTAATAATCGGGCTCGCACGTCGCCAGTTCGCGCGTCCAGTCGAGCGCGAAGCCCAACCGCTTCAGCTGCGCCTTCATCGATGCGATATTCGCGCGCGTCCAGTTGCCCGGATGCACGCCCTTTTCCATCGCCGCGTTCTCGGCGGGCATCCCGAACGCATCCCACCCCATCGGGTGGAGCACTTCATGCCCGGTCATCCGCCGATAGCGCGCCAGCACGTCGCCCATCGTATAGTTGCGCACGTGCCCCATGTGGATCTTCCCCGACGGATAGGGGAACATCTCCAGCACGTAGCTCTTCGGCTTGGGGCTGTCGTCACGCGCGGCGAAGGTGGTGCGTTCATCCCAGACGCGCTGCCAGTGCGCGTCGGCCTTCAGGGCATTGAAGCGGGTGGTCATTGCGGTCGTCGTCGCCTCAGCCGGTTACCGCGCCGCGGCGCAGGTCGCGCGCACGCGTCAGGATGATGTCTTCCAGCTTCTGCGTCGTCGCGGCCTCGACCGGCGAGGCGACCCACTGCCCGCCGCGATTCACCTCGCGCAGCGCGGCGACGCGCACCGCATCGGCACGCAGATCCTGGTCGAGGATCGAGACGGTTACCTTCATGCGCTCGGTCGGGGTCTGCGGATTGACGTACCAGTCGGTGACGATCACGCCGCCATTAGAATCGGTCTGAAGCAGCGGCATGAAGCTGAGCGTGTCGAGCGTCGCGCGCCACAGATAGCTGTTGACGCCGATCGTCGTCACCTTCGACGCGGCGAGATCGCCCGCCGGCTTGCCGCCGCGCCCGCCACAGGCCGAAAGGCTCAACGACAGGGCAACAGCGGCCGACAGGCCAGCCGCGAGGCGCAAGGGGCGGAACATCGGCATCGTCCTTACAGGGAATTCGGGTAATCCTGCCCGCTCTACCCGCACCGTCTGCGCCCGGCAAGCACGCCTCATTGTGGACATGATGCAACAGGTGCACGACAAACCGTCGCGGCGGTAATGGACTCGGAACGGATTCCTGTTAGGCCCGCTCCAATGGTCGGACAGATTCGTTCGGCAAAAAGGGGATGGATACGATCGTGGCCGTACGGTGCCGCATCGCTGCAATCATCGGGGGGGGGCTGTTGGCCGCCGCCGTTGCAGCCGTGCCCGCGCTCGGCGCCGCCGATTCGGTCCAGCGGCCGGCCCGCAAGCTGATGTCCACCCCGCGCATCGCCGGTTCGTTCACGCCCTCCGCGGCCGATCCCAAGCTCGCGGCGCTCTTCGCGCGCGGCGGGCTCGACGCCAGCGGCTTCCGCTTCACCCCGTCTGAATCGCGGATCGGCAACCGCGCGGTGACGGTGGCGGTACGTGCGCGCTCCAGCATGACCGCGCGCGACAATGCGCGCTATGCCTCGGCCAATCCGACGACGGTCGGGCTCGCCCCGATCGCCTATAATCTGGGCGTGTCGGTCGGCTGGAAGCGGTTCGCGATCTCAGGTGACGTCGCCAAGGTCGATCTGGCCGGCATCCCGGGCAGTCGCGAAGCCGCCGACGTCGCGGTCAGCTATTCGGGCGCCAAGTGGAGCGGCCGCGTCGGTGCCACCGCAGATCGCCCGCTGCCCGGCACCGTGCGCAGCCTTACCGAGCCGAACAGCTATTCGATCGACGTCGGTGGCAGCTATTCGCTCACCCGCAATCTCGATCTGACCGCCGGCATGCGGCTGAAGACCGATCGTGAGCGCCTGACCCGCGTCGATGACGACCGTCGCGACAGCCAGGCGATCTACGTGGGCACCGCCTTCCGCTTCTGAGCCGACTGCTCATGCTACTGCCCGACCAACTGCCATCGTCGTCCCGGACTTGATCCGGGACCCCGCTTCTTCTTTAAGTCAGCGATGAAAAGCGCGACCTCGGATCAAATCCGGGGCGAAGGCCCGGACGACGCCGACCACGCATCGATCGCCGCATAGCCATCGAACCCCAGCGCCGCGATCCGCCGAAAGCGCCGTTCATCCATCCCGCCCAGCGCGATCACCGTCACCGGCAACCAACGCGCGATCGCCGCCGCACGCCACAACCCCAGCGCCGCCGCGCCCGGATGCGACCGCGTCGCGAACACCGGCGACACCAGCACCACATCGGCCCCCGCCCGCACCCCCGCCAGCGCCTCACGCCGATCATGCGCGGGCCACGTCACGATCCCCCGTCCGCGCCGCGCATGAACCCCCGTCGCACCGCGCAAGCGTGCCTCCCCCGCCACCACCAGCACCAGTCCACGCCGCCGCGCCACGCCGCGCACGCGCGCGAACAGCGCCCGACGCTCCCGCGGCGCAGTGCGATAATGGCGGAAAATGACTCCCGCGCCACGCGGCAGCCGCTCCAGCGCCGGCCACAAGCCCGCGCCCTGACGCTCGTCGGTCATCAACCAGCGGACGGGGTGGCGGGCAGGCATGCCGCTCCCTATAGCGCGCACGATGACCCCCGACGACCGTCTCGCCGCCACCCACGCCCGCATCGCGAGCGCCGCCCGCATCGCGCGGCGCGCGCCTGCCGACATCACGCTGGTCGCGGTGTCGAAGACCCATCCGCCCGAGGCGATCCGTCCGCTGCTGCTCGCCGGCCAGCGCGACTTCGGCGAGAACCGCGTGCAGGAAGCCGCTGCGAAGTGGCCTGCATTGCGTGAGGAATTCGCCGATTGTCGCCTGCATCTGGTCGGACAATTGCAATCGAACAAGGCCGCGGAGGCGGTTGCGCTGGCAGATGCGATTCACAGCATCGACCGACCGTCGCTGATCGCCGCCGTGGCGCGCGCGAGCGACGCGACCGGCCGCCGCCCGGATTGTTTCGTTCAGGTCAACATCGGTGACGAACCGCAAAAGGGCGGCTGCGCGATCGCCGACCTCCCCGCCCTGCTCGCCGAGGCACGCACGGCGGCGCTGCCGATCGCCGGCCTGATGTGCGTCCCCCCCGCCGCGGTCGAACCCGCCCCGTATTTCGCGCTGCTGGCGAAGATCGCGCGCGACCACGGCATCGCGGGGCTCAGCATGGGCATGTCCGACGATGTCGAACAGGCGGTATCGCTCGGGGCCACCCACGTCCGCGTCGGCTCGGCGCTGTTCGGAGCGCGCGCATGACCCGCTTCGACGCCCTGCTCTTCGACTTCGACGGCGTGCTGATCGAAAGCGAGGCCAGCGGCAATCGCCATATCGCCGATTATCTGACCGGCATCGGCTATCCGACCACGCCCGAGCAATCGATGGCGCAATTCATGGGGCTGGCCGGCAAGGATTTCCTCGCTGCGATCGAGGCGCATATCGGCGCGCCGATCCCGCCCGACTTCCAGACCGCGCGCCGCGCCGAAGACGAGCGCTGCCTGCTGGAAGGGATCGAGGAAGTTGCCGGCGCGACCGCCTTCGTCCGTGCGCTACCCGCGACGCTGCCGCGCGCTGTGGTATCGTCCAGCCGGGTGCGCTGGATCGCCACGCATCTCGAGCATCTCGGCCTGCGCAGCGCCTTCGGCGAGCATCTCTATTCGGGCGCCGAACATGTCACCAACGGCAAGCCCGCGCCCGATCTCTATCTGCTTGCTGCCGAAAAGCTCGGCGTCGCGATCGAACGCTGTGCGATCATCGAGGATTCGCCGGTCGGCGCGACCGGTGCCGTGGCCAGCGGCGCATTCGTGATCGGCCTGGTCGCGGGCGCGCATTGCGCTCCCAACCACGGCGACCGCCTCCGTGCGATCGGTGTCGATGCGGTCGCGAAGGATTTCAACGAGGTATCTAGCCTATTGGACCTCTGATCGCCGTCATTGTGACCCCGGCGAAGGCCGGGGGAAGCAATCCAGGGCGTCCTCATCCGGCTCTGGTTTGCTTCGCTCCGCTCGCAATGACGGGCCACAGCACCGCGCATCACAATTGATGCCCGGTCCTGTCCCGCTTGGTCGCCAGATACCGTTCGTTGTGCGGATTGGCCGGCAACGCATGCGGAACGCGCTCGATCACCGCGACCCCCGCCGCCTCCAGCCCGGCGACCTTCGCCGGGTTGTTGGTCAGCAACCGCACCCGGTCCTGCCCCAACAGCCGCAGCATCCGCGCCGCGACCCCGAAATCGCGCGCATCGATCGCAAACCCCAGCCGGACGTTGGCGTCGACGGTATCGAACCCCTGATCCTGTAACGCATAGGCGCGCAGCTTGTTGACCAGCCCGATCCCGCGCCCTTCCTGCCGCAGATACAGCAGGACGCCCCACCCCGCCGCCGCGATCGCCTGAATCGCGGCATCCAGCTGCGGCCCGCAATCGCATTTGAGGCTGCCCAGCACATCGCCGGTCAGGCATTCGCTGTGCAATCGCACCAGCGGCGGCGTGCCGTCCGAGCTGCCGATCAGCAGCGCGATATGCTCGTCGGCGCTCTCCGGCGATCGGAACGCGACGATCTCGGCATGTTCCGCTCCCGCCACCGGCAATCGCGCGCGCACCGCAATCTGCAGCGCCTGTGCATCTTCGTGCGCCGCGATCGCCCGCGCATCCACCACCTGCGCAGCCTCGCCGTCCCCGATCACGAACGCCGGCAACAATCCCGCGATTCTCGCCAGTTGCAGCGCCGCTCCCGCAGCGATCGGGGCCGAAACCGGGATCGTGCGAAACGGCCCCTTGAGCGGCGTCGCAAGATCCAGCTGCGGATCGGCCAGCGCGGTGGCCAGCGCCATGTCGAACCACGGCGCGTGCTCGACTACCACCGGCCGGTCGGGCACCGCGGCATCCAGCTGATTGGCGAGTTTCAGCGTGGCGGCGCGGCCGTTCGACAGCAGCACGTCGAAACGCCCATCGGATACGAACCGGGTCAGGCGCGCGGCATCAGCGGTTTCGATCGCCAGCAGCGTCAGCGGCGGCTCGCCCTCCGCCGTCACCGTGATCGGCCAGCCGCGCCGCATCGCATCGATCGCTCGCGCCGCATCGCGGGCTTCGGCGGTCGGTGTCACCACGCGAACTCGGTCATGATCGGTACGTGGTCGGACGGCTTCAGCCAGCTTCGGCACGGCTCGAAGACGGTGTGCGCGGTCGCGGTCCTCGCCACGTCGCCCGTCGCCCACATATGATCGAGCCGGCGGCCGCGATCGTTCTTGGTCCAGTCGGGCGAACGATAGCTCCACCAGGTGTGCAGGCGCGCCGGGGCCGGATGGAAATGCCGCCCCAGGTCGACCCAGTCGTTCGACGCCTTCAGCCGGTCGAGCGCCTCGACCTCGACGGGCGTGTGGCTGACGACCTTCAGCAGCGCCTTGTGGCTCCACACGTCGCTGGGCAGTGGTGCGATATTAAAGTCGCCGGTCAGGATCGTCGGCTCGGTCAGCCCTTCGGACCAGCGCGTCATCCGCTCGACGAAGTCCAGCTTCTGCCCGAATTTGGGGTTTACCTCGCGATCGGGGACGTCGCCGCCGGCCGGGACATAGACGTTCTCCAGCCGCACGCCGTTGGGCAGCCGCACCCCCAGATGCCGCGCCTCGCGATTGGCCTGCCAGTCGAGCCGGTCGTCGGCCGTGACCGGCACGCGCGCGATAATCGCGACGCCGTGGTGCATCCGCTGCCCGTGCAACAGGATGTGATCGTAGCCGAGCGCGCGAAACGCCTCGGACGGAAAGTCGGTGTCGACCACCTTGGTTTCCTGAAGGCACAGCACGTCGGGCTGCGCCTCGCGGAGAAATTGCTCGACGATCTCGATGCGGAACCGGACCGAGTTGATGTTCCAGGAAACGATTTTCACGGCGGTTAGGTAGCTTCGCCCCATGAGGTCGACAAGGCGTCAGGTCGACAAGGCACGCCGGCACGGCGGTTCCTGAACGAGAAAGGCCCCCGCTCCGGGGGCATGGAGCGAGGGCCGACTCAGCGTTCGTCACGCAAGCGGTAGGCGAGAGACCGAGCAACAGGGGGAAAATCCCGGCGGCCCGCCGACCGTGTTCACATACCTAAAGGCTCCCGCCTTTCGGGAAGATGAACGAATTGGACAAAAGTGCCATGATTTAGCTGGATCGCCCCTGCCGACGCGGATCGACCCAGCGGAACGTGCCATCGCTGACCGGCACGTTGAACTTCTGATCGGTCAGTCGGATCGTGGTGCGATTGCCCTGGCTGTCGAGCGCGGCCCAGCCCTGCAGCATCAACCCGCCCGGCGCGGCGGCACTGCGCGCGAACACCAACGTGATCCGGCCATATTCGGGATGTTTGGGGTCGTACGCCTCCACCGACAGTACCCCCGGATTGGTCGACGGCACCACCTTCGCATACTTCGATATGTCGCGCGTGGGATCGAGCAGCACGCCCAGCGGCGAGTTGCCGATCGGCCAGCGCTGCACCTGCTTCACCGAATAATCGATGAAGGTCAGCGCCTTGCCATCGCCGACGATCAGCAGCGGCACACCCTTCTGATATTGGAAGCGGATCTTGCCCGGCTTCTTGAGCGTCAGTGTCCCGGTCAGCACCTGTCCGTTGCGATCGGTCTGGCTGAACGCTGCGGTCATCGAATCGAGCCCCGCGATCGAGCGTTGCACCGCGGCAAGGTCCGCGCCGGTTTGCGCCGCGACCGGCGCCGCCGCCGCGGCCAGTACGGCGAGCGGCAGAAGATAGTTCGACATGTCGTCTCCCGACCGAATGAATGGCGGCGTGATGGCGGGGCGGCATTGAACCGCCCCTGAACCCGTCAGGCGAACAGCGTCGCCAGCCCCGGGGTCGTTTCGCTGCCGACCCACCCTTCGTGGATCATCCGCACCGCGACGAACAGGATCACCGCCAGCCCGATATAGGCGATCCAGCGATAGCGATCGATGATCCGCGCGATCAGGTTCGCCGCCAGCCCCATCAGCGCTACCGACAACAACAGCCCGATGACGAGGATGCCGGGATGCTCGCGCGCCGCGCCCGCCACCGCCAGCACGTTGTCGAGGCTCATCGACACGTCGGCGACCGCGACTGCCCAGGCCGCGGCGGCGAAGCTCTTGACTGGCTTGACCGCCGCAGTGCCGTCGGCAGCTTCGATCTCCGAATGCCCGCCGCTGCGGATCTCGCGCCAGAACTTCCAGCTCACCCACAGCAGCAGCAACCCGCCCGCGAAGATCAGCCCGACGATCCCCATCAGCCAGGTGACGATCAACGCGAAGAAGATCCGCAGCACCAGCGCCGCGCCGATCCCGATCAGGATCACCTTCTTGCGCTGCTCGTCGGGAAGCCCCGCGGCCAGCGCGCCGACCACGATCGCGTTATCGCCCGCCAGCACCAGATCGATCATCAGCACCGATCCGAACGCGGCCAGCGCGGCGGGATCGGACAGGTTCGAGAAGTCGGCGACGATGTGCTGCCAGATGTCACCCAGCGAGCCGGGTCCCTGGATGGCCGCACCTGCAGAAGCCGCGGCGACAAGCGTGGCGATAAGGCTCAATGTAGGTCACTCCCCGTCTGACCGCATCAATGATGCTGGCCCGCATAACGTTCCGGGCGGGGAATGCCATGGGGTTACCGTCGTCCCGGACTTGATCCGGGACCCCGCTTCTTCTTCAACCGCGCGAGGTAAGAAGCGCCGCGGGCAAAGCCCGCGTCGTCGGTCGGGTGCGCAACCGCACCCGCCGGCCGAACCGGCGTGAGTCCTGCGCCAGCATGGCGCAGGCCACGCTCGGTTATTGATTCATCGAATCGAAGAAGTCGTCGTTGGTCTTCGAATCCTTCATCTTGCCGAGCAGGAACTCCATCGCATCGACGGTGCCCATCTGCATCAGGATCCGGCGCAGCACCCACATCTTCGACAGCTGGCCCTTCTCGACCAGCAGCTCTTCCTTGCGCGTGCCGCTCTTGCCGACGTCGATCGCCGGGAAGATGCGCTTGTCGGCCACCTTGCGGTCGAGGACGATTTCGGCGTTGCCGGTGCCCTTGAACTCCTCGAAGATCACCTCGTCCATGCGGCTGCCGGTGTCGATCAACGAGGTCGAGATGATCGTCAGCGACCCACCTTCCTCGATGTTGCGCGCCGCGCCGAAGAAGCGCTTCGGCCGCTGCAGCGCATTGGCGTCGACACCGCCGGTCAGCACCTTGCCGGACGAGGGCACGACGGTGTTGTAGGCGCGGCCCAGACGCGTGATGTTGTCGAGCAGGATGACGACATCCTTCTTGTGCTCGACCAGCCGCTTGGCCTTCTCGATCACCATTTCGGCGACCTGGACGTGGCGCGTCGCGGGTTCGTCGAAGGTGGAGCTCACCACCTCGCCGTTCACCGTGCGCTGCATGTCGGTGACTTCCTCGGGTCGCTCGTCGATCAGCAGCACCAGCAGGAACACCTCGGGGTGATTATGTGCGATCGCGCGCGCGATGTTCTGCATCATGATCGTCTTGCCGACGCGCGGCGGTGCGACGATCAGGCAGCGCTGCCCCTTGCCGATCGGCGCGACGACGTCGAGCACGCGGCCCGACTTGTCCTTGATCGTCGGATCCTCGATTTCCATCTTCAGCCGCTCGTCCGGGTAGAGCGGCGTGAGGTTGTCGAAGTTCACGCGCTGGCGGACGCGCTCGGGCTCCTCGAAATTGACCTGCGTGATCTTCACCAGCGCGAAATAGCGCTCGCCGTCCTTCGGCCCGCGGATCTCGCCCTCGACGGTGTCGCCGGTGCGCAGCCCGTGCTTGCGGACCTGATTCGGGCTGACATAGATGTCGTCCGGGCCGGCCAGATAATTCGCCTGCGCCGAGCGCAGGAAGCCGAAGCCGTCGGGCAGCACCTCGATCGTGCCCTCGCCCATGATCTGCTCGCCATTTTCGGCCTGCACCTTCAGGATCGCGAACATCAGATCCTGCTTGCGCAGCGTCGAGGCGCCCTCGACGCCCAGCTCCTCGGCAAGCTGCACCAGCTCGGCGGGGGCCTTCTTCTTCAAATCCTTGAGATGCATGTATCTGTCCGATGTGATCGGGGGTCGGGGAAAGCTCGGCCGGCGATGGAGAACGCTCGAGAAACGAAGCTGTAGAGGATGCGGCGCGCACCGAGGACCGGCGACGTCACGGGCGCGAGGTATGAGTCATGCGGGGGATAGTCAAGCGCATCCGTCATTCCCGCGCGCCCGTCGTTCCCGCTCCCCTTCGTCATTCCCGCGCAGGCGGGAATCCAGACGCGCAGGTTCTCGAAAGAGTAACGGACCTCAGGGGTTCTGGATTCCCGCCTTCGCGGGAATGACGGGAGATCAGATCAAAACGGCTTCACGATCACCAGGATCACGATCAACGCGGTCGCGAGCGCCGGAATCTCGTTCATCATCCGCAGCGCCTTGTTCGACACGCCCGCCTGCCCGCGCGCCAGCTTCTTCGCATAGCCGACCGCCCAGCCATGATAGCCCGACAGCAGCAACACGATCGCCAGCTTGGCGTGCAGCCACCCCAGCCCCGGCACGCCATCCGCCAGCCCGGCGTTGAGTGCCAGCGCGAGGCCCAGCACCCAGACGACGATCATCGCCGGCGTCAGGATGATCGCGCGCAGCTTGTTCTCGCGCTCGACCCAGCGCGCGGCATCCGCGGGGTCGGACAATCCCTCCTGATGATAGACCAGATAGCGCGGCAGCATGAACAACCCGGCCATCCAGAAGATCACGAAGATGACGTGCGCCGCCTTCACCCAATCATAGGTCGCGCCCAGAAACCCGACCATGTTCAGCCCCTTACCCGTTGCAACAAATGTTCGACATGCGCGATCGGCGTATGTTGCCCGATCCCGTGGCCGAGATTGAAGACATGCGGCCGCTCCGGGAACGCCGCCAGCACCCGGTCGATCCCCGCGTCCAGCGCCGCCCCACCGGTCAGCAATGCGAGCGGATCGAGGTTGCCCTGCACCGGCAGCCCCACCGGCAGCACCGAATCCGCCCAATGCGGATCGACCGTCTCGTCCAGCCCGATCGCGTCGACCGCGGTGCCCGCGGCATAAGCGGCCAGCTTGCCGCCTGCGCCCTTCGGAAAGCCGATGATCGGCACCCCCGGGCAGCGTGCACGGACGCCGTCGACAATCGCGCGGTTCGGCGCGATCACCCAGCGCTCGAACTGCGCGGGCGACAGGCTGCCCGCCCAGCTGTCGAAGATCTGCACCGCCTCCACGCCGCTCTCGATCTGCGTCGCCAGATAATCGATCGTCATCGCGACGACCGCGTCGATGATCGCGCCGAACGCCGCCGGATCGGCATAGGCGAAACGGCGCGTCACTTCCTGATCGCGGCTGCCCTGCCCCGCCACCATATAGGTCGCGACCGTCCACGGCGATCCGGCGAACCCGAGGAAGGTCGTCTCCGCCGGCAGTAACCCGGCGACCCGCCGCACCGTCGCATAGACCGGATCGAGCCGCGTCGGCTCGGGAGTCAGCGCCGCCAGCGCCACGTCGACCAGCGCCGGGGCCAGCCGCGGTCCCTCGCCCGCGCCGAACGTCAGCTCCTGGCCCAGCGCCCACGGCACCATCAGGATGTCGGAGAACAGGATCGCACCATCGAATCCGAAGCGGCGGATCGGTTGCAGCGTCACCTCTGTGGCCGCGACCGGATCGGTGGCGAGCGCGAGGAACCCGCCCTTCTCCGCGCGCAACGCCCGATATTCGGGAAGGTACCGCCCGGCCTGCCGCATCAGCCACGTTGGCGGGCGGTCGGCGCGCTCGCCGTTCAGGGCTCGCAACAGGGGTTTGTTAACCATCGTGTGCGATCCTTCTACCTTCTAGGTAAGATTCTAAGAGAGTCTGGTTGTTGATGCGGTAGGCGCGTGGATCGCGGGGGCTTATGCGTCACCACCGGAATTGCCAACAGCTTGACTCATCCGCCAACGCCGGACGCCGTCGGATTCGACGCACACTGTCCACGTTTTTCACAGCCTGTGGATAAAATCCGGCGTTGGGGACGGCGCTGTGGATAAAATCGAGGTTGTCCACCGATCGGGGTCGCGCTTGGCGGGGCGATGAAGTTGGTCTAGCGGCTGTCCACGACTTATCCACAGATCGGTCCAGCCCGCTGATGCTCCGCCTCCACCTCCACCTGCTGTCGGACTCGACCGGCGAGACGCTGGAGAACATCGCCAAGGCTGCGCTCGCGCAATATGACGATGTCGAAACCGTCCGGCACTTCTGGCCGATGGTGCGCACCGAGACGCACCTCGACCGCATCCTTCAGGAAATTGCGCAGAATCCGGGGCTGGTGATTTTCACGCTCGTCAATCCGGTGACGCGCGCCGCGCTGGAGACGCGCTGCAAGGCGCTCGGGCTGCCCACCGTCGCCCCGCTCGATCCCGTCAACGACGCGTTGTCGATGCTGCTGGGGCAACAGGCCAAGGCGCGGCCCGGTCGCCAGCACGTCCTCGACGCCGCCTATTTCGCGCGCGTCGACGCGATCCAGTTCACGATCGCGCATGACGACGGGATCGCGCACGAGGAATGGGAGGAGGCCGATATCCTGCTCGCCGGGGTCAGCCGCTCGTCGAAGACCCCGACCTCGATCTATCTCGCCAATCGCGGGTTCAAGACCGCCAACATCCCGATCGTGGTCGAGAGCCCCCCGCCGCGCGCGCTGTTCACGCTCAAGAATCCGCTGGTGGTCGGGCTGACCACCAGCACCGACCGATTGATCCAGATCCGCCGCAACCGGCTGCTGTCGCTCAACCAGGCGACCGAAACCAATTATGTCGATCAGGACGCGGTCGCGCGCGAGATCGCCTATGCGCGGCGAATGTTCGCCGATAACGGCTGGCCGGTGATCGACGTCACGCGCCGCTCGATCGAGGAAACCGCCGCCGCGATCATCGCGCTCGTCAATGAACGCCGCGGGCTGGCGGCACGGAACACCGATTGATGCTGATTCTCGCTTCGCAAAGCGCCTCGCGCACCACGATGCTCGCCGCCGCCGGCGTGCCCTTCACCGCCGAGCCGGCCTATGCCGACGAGGCGGCGCTGAAGGCGGCGATGGCCGGCCGGCACCCGCGCGACGTGGCCGATGCGCTCGCCGAGCTGAAGGCGCTCAAGGTCAGCGCGCGGCATCCCGGCCATCTGGTGCTCGGGTCGGACAGCCTCGCGGTGCTCGACGACGGCACGATCCTCGACAAGCCGACCAGCCGCGACGAGGCGCGCGATCACCTCACGCGCATGGCGGGCAAGCGCCACGATCTGGTCAGCGCGGCGGTGATCGCGGAGAACGGTCAGGCGGTGTGGCGGATCGTCGACAAGGCGAAAATGTTCGTCCGCCCGCTCTCGCCCGCGTTCATCGAAACCTATCTCGACGCCGAATGGCCGGCGATTGCGGGCTGCGTCGGCTGCTACCGGATCGAGGGGCCGGGCGCGCAATTGTTCGCGCGGATCGACGGCAGCCAGTTCACCGTGCTCGGCATGCCGCTGCTTCCGGTGCTCGACTATCTGCGGGTCCGACAGGTGCTGCCGGCGTGAGCGTCCGTCCCTCCGTGACACCCCATTACGCCGTCACCCCGGCGAAAGCCGGGGTCCATGTTTCCGCGAGCGCAGCGGTGGAGACGAGGTCACCGACGCCCGATCGGCCAAGGTAGCATCATGATCAACACCCCCTATGCCGAGGTGATCGGCGACCCGATCGCACATTCCAAATCGCCGCTGATCCACGGCTTCTGGCTCGAAAAGCTCGGGCTGACCGCCGACTATCGCGCAACGCGGGTCGCCGGCGACGATCTCGCCGACTATTTCGCGCGCCGCACCGATGACGCCGACTGGCGCGGATGCAACATCACCGTCCCGCACAAGGTCGCGGCGCTCGATCACGTTCCCGACCCCGGCGACGTGCGCGGGATGATCGGCGCGGCGAACACCGTCTTCCGCGGTGAGGGCGGCGCGTTGATCGCGACCAACACCGATGCCGCCGGTTTCCTGTCGCCGATCGCCGATCTCGATCTGTCCGGCCAGCCGGTGGTGGTGGTCGGCGCAGGCGGCGCGGCGCGCGCGGTGCTGTTCGCGCTCGCGCGCAGCAACGTCGGCCGCGTGACATTGCTGAACCGCACCCCGCTGAAGGGCGCGGCGTTGCTGGCGCGGTTCGGCCTGAAGGGCGACGCGCTCCCGCTGACCGCACGGCTCCCCGCCGCGGCGCTGCTGGTCAACACCAGCGTGCTCGGCATGACCGGGCACGACCCGCTCGACCTCGACCTCGGCTCGCTCCCGGACGAGGCGGTCGTCTACGACATCGTCTACGCCCCGCTCGAAACCCCGCTGCTCAAGGCGGCGCGCGCGCGCGATCTGGAGACGGTCGACGGACTGGAGATGCTGATCGGCCAGGCCGCGGTCGCGTTCGAACTGTTCTTCGGCGCCGCCCCGCCACGCGAGCATGACGAGGAATTGCGCGCCCGCCTGCTCGCATGATCCTCCTCGGCCTCACCGGCTCGATCGGCATGGGCAAGTCGACCGTCGCGGCGATGTTCGCCGACGCCGGTGTGCCGGTCTTCGACGCCGACGCAACGGTGCATCGCCTGCAAGGCCCCGGCGGCGCACTGGTCACCGCGATCGAGGCGCGCTTCCCCCGCACCACCGGCCCGGCCGGAGTCGACCGCGCCGCACTGGGCGCCGCCGTGCTGAACGACGACGCAGCGCTGCGCGCGCTGGAGGCGATCGTCCACCCGGCGGTCCGCGCCGAGCGCGAAGCCTTCCTCGCCCGGCACCACGACTCGCCGCTGGTCGTGTTCGACATCCCGCTATTGTTCGAAACCGGCGGCGACCGCGACATGGATTTCGTCGTCGTGGTGTCCGCATCCGCCCCGGTGCAGCGCGAACGCGTGCTGGCGCGCCCCGGCATGACCCCGGCCCGGTTCGAAGCCATCTATTCCCGGCAGCTTCCTGACACCGAGAAGCGCGTCCGCGCCGATTTCGTGATCCCGACCGACGTGTCGCTCGACGAAACCCGCGCCGCGGTGATGCGCGTCATCGCTTGCGTGCAAGCCGGACAGCGCCGATAACGACGCGATCATGCGTGAGATCGTCTTCGATACCGAAACCACCGGCCTCAGCTTTGTCGGCGGCGACCGTATGGTGGAGATCGGCTGCGTCGAACTGGTCAACCGCGTTGAAACGGGGCGAACTTTTCACGCCTACTTCCACCCGGAACGCGACATGCCCGCCGAGGCGGAGCGTGTTCACGGCCTGTCCGCGGCCTTCCTCGCCAAACATCCGGTCTTCGCCGCCGGGGTGGAGGCGCTACTCGATTTCCTCGGCGACGCGCCGCTGGTCGCGCACAATGCCGGCTTCGATTTTTCCTTTTTGAACGGTGAGTTGGAACGCTGCGGCACTGCCGCGGTCTGTCGTTCGCGGATGGTCGACACGCTCGCGATCGCCCGCACGCGCCATCCTGGCGCGAAGCACACGCTCGACGCGCTCTGCAACCGTTACGGAATCGACCGCTCGCACCGCGTGCTGCACGGCGCCCTCCTCGACGCGCAACTGCTGGCGCAGGTCTATGTCGAGCTGATGGGCGGCCGGCAGATCGGGCTGGGGCTGGTCAGCGAGGCCGCGCCGATCGTCGTCGAACAGGTCGTCGCCGCGCCGGCCCGCACCCGCCCGCTGCGGGTCTTTTCGCCGAGCGATGCGGAACTGGCCGCGCATGCTGCGTTTCTAAAGAAGGTCAAAGAGCCTTTGTGGGGGGTCGCCGCGTCCGAATGACGCGAACGTACCGCCGGGTCGCAAGGGGGCGAGCCGGCATAGATGGAGGAAAAATATGGATATCCGGATTTCAGGTCACCAGGTGGCGATCGGCGACGCGCTGAAGGCCCATGTGCAGGACCGACTCCAGGGTATCACCGACAAATACTTCGCGCGCGCCATCTCGGCGGAAGTGACGTTCGGCAAGGGGCCGCACGACAATGGCTTCACCTGCGACATCGTCGCACACGTCACGCGCGGACTGATCCTGAAGGGCCGGCACGACGCGCATGACGCGCACCTCGTTTTCGATGGTGCCGCCGAGAAGATCGAGAAGCAGCTGCGTCGTTACGTCCGTCGGCTCAAGGATCGCCATGCCGTGCACGCGGCGACCGAGGAAACGCAGGACCGCACCGGCTATGACAATGCCGGCTACACCCTCTTCGCCGAGCAGATCGGCGAGGACGAGGCCGGCGACGCGCCGCTGGTGATCGCGGAAACGCGCGTCGACGTGCCGGACGCCAGCGTGTCGGATGCGGTGATGATGCTCGATCTGCGCAACACGCAGGCATTGTTGTTCAAGAATGCGGGCACGGGTTCGTACAACATGGTCTATCGGCGCGGCGACGGTACGATCGGCTGGGTGGAGCCGCAGCGTGGTGGTTGACCGGACCTGATGGCGAGCGATCTCAGCGACCTGCTCGCCCCCGAACTGATCGTCCTCGGATTGCCGGCCGCCTCCAAGAAGGCGTTGTTTTTCCAGCTGGGTGCGCTCGTCGCCCCCACGCTGGGGATCGACGCACGGGTGGCGGCCGAAGCGCTGGCCGCGCGCGAGAAGGAAGGCTCGACGGGTTTCGGGGACGGGGTCGCCATACCCCACGCGCGGATTCCGGAGCTGTCGCGCATCGTGCTCGCGGTCGCACGGCTCGCGCAGCCGCTCGATTTCGGTGCGCTCGACGATGCGCCGGTCGACGTCGTGGTGGCGATGTTCTCGCCTCCGCAAGCGGGCGCGCAGCATCTGAAAGCGCTCGCGCGGGTTGCTCGCCGCCTGCGCGACCGGGCGCTGGTCGCGAAGCTGCGCGGCGCGGGATCGCCCGATGCGATCTATGCGCTGCTGACCGATCATGGGGTCCGTGATGCCGCCTGAAGGTGCCGCCGCGCATTATCGCGCGCTCGAATCGCTCTATGCCGCCGCGCCGATCAATCGTTTCTTCGAATCGCGGCTCGAAGTCACCGCGCCGGGCGAGTCGCGTATCCATTTCTCGGTCGACGAGCGCCATTTCCACGCGGCAGGGGCCGCACACGGCACCAGTTATTTCAAGATGCTGGATGATGCCGCCTTCTACGCGTGCAACAGCCTCGTCACCGATCGCTTCCTGCTGACGACGCAGTTCAGCCTGTTGTTGACCCGCCCGTTGGGGGTGGGTCCGGTCGTGGCCGAAGGGCGCTGGATCAGCGGGCAGCGCCGCGTCTTCGTCGCGGAGGCGCGGCTCGTCACCGCCGACGGCGAAGAGGTAGCGCGTGGCACGGGGACGTTCATGCGTTCGCGGATCGCGCTCGCCTCGTTGCCCGGATACGCCGGGTCGTGACCATGCGTTTGCCGACGCATCTCGTGATCGGGGCGCTGCTCCGCCGCGTCAACGATTCGGGCGGGCTGGCGGTGGTGCGCGCGCGCGGCGAAGCGCAGGGCGGCGCGGTGCTGATTCTGATCGCCGAGGGACGCGGGCTGCACGCGGTGGAGCGGATGCGCGGACTCGACGATCGCGATATGTTGGTTCCCGCTGGCCCGTCGGGCGCCGATTCCGCGGGGATCGAGGAATATTGGCGGAATCGGCGTCGCGGCGATCCCGATCTGTGGGTTGTCGAACTGGACGTCCCGCACGCCGAACGGTTCGTCGCTGAAACGATCCTGTAGCATTGACCCTGTTAACCTGTTGGCCGTAGCCGAGCCGCATCGACAACGTGCGTTGTGCCGATGCGGGGTGCGATCCCGACGGTGACGCAGTCGGGGGGGACCCGGGCGATATCGAATCAGCTCACGCTGCTTCAGCGATCGTTTCCGCGCACCCACCGCACAAAAATGATGTGGAATGCCGTTCAGCTCGCGCCTCGCGACTTTCGCGACGCTTACTCTTTCGGTCCTTGCTCTGGTAGCGCAGAGTGCTCCCGGACTGGCTGCTGAACTTCCGGCGGTCCCCGCCGCGTCTACTGCGATTCAACTCGCTCTCCCCGCCCAGGTTCCCTCGATCGCCCCGGCCGAAGCGGCCGTCCAGGAAGCGACCGTCACCCCGGCGCAGGTCGAAGAGCAGATCGCCTATCCCACCCTCGCCGCGGCTGTTGCCGATCAGTCGATCCGCTCGGACGCCGACGAGGATTTGCGCTGCCTCGCCGGCGCGATCTATTTCGAGGCACGTGGCGAACCGCTCAGCGGCCAGCTTGCCGTCGCGGAGGTGATCCTCAACCGCACCCGCTCGCACCGCTTCGGCGGCAGCGCCTGTGACGTGGTGACGCAGAAGGGCCAGTTCTCCTTCGTGCGTGGTGGCCGGATGCCCGAGGCGCCGTCCAACGACGACTGGCGCACCGCGATGGCCGTTGCCAAGGTCGCGCTCAAGGATGCGTGGGAGAGCGATGCCTCCAACGCCCTGTATTTCAACCATCGTCGCGCCGGCCATGCCAATGGCGTCCGCGTCGCCTCGATCGGCAACCACATCTTTTATCGCTGATCGCGGTCGAATGGCACGAACGAGGGCGTGGCTTTCGTTCGCGTGATGTTCTATCCGGGTGGCCATGCTGACGCCTCCCGCAACCTGCCATCGGGAAGAAACCGCGGCGCTGTGCGCGCTGGATGTCGCGCGCGGCGTGACTCGGATGTTCCTGCGGCATGACCTCACCGCCATCGCGGAAGTCCCGCTGGACGGCGGGCGTCGTGCCGACCTGATGGCGGTCGATCCACGCGGACAATTGGTGATCGTCGAGATCAAGGTGTCGCGCGCCGACCTGCTCGGCGATGGCAAGTGGCAGGATTATCTCGCGCATTGCGACCGCTTCTATTGGGCGGTCCCCGCCGGCTTCGATGCCTCGCCGATCGCGGGGGAGGCATTTCTGCCCGAACGGACCGGGCTGATCGTCGCCGATCGCTATGACGCGGCGATCGTGCGCGAGGCGCGCACCGATCCGCTCCCTGCCGCTACGCGGAAGCGCTGCACACTCGCCTTTGCGCGCCGGGCGGCGCGGCGCGTCATCGCGGCACACGATCCCGATGCAGTGACCGGTTTCTGACGGCCTGGATGGCGTCGTCGCCCCGTACGAGGTCCGGGGTGACGGATCGGATCAGAATTTGGGGCCGGCGACCGGGCGCTGCGCCTTGGCGGGCGTCTCGTCTAGAATCTTGCCGATCACCGTCGCGCGCGGATCGCGCTTCACATAGTCGCGCGCCGACATGCCGGCGACATTGTCGGGCTGGTCGGGATTGCCGCCCGCGGCCAGCACCGCGCGCACCAGCGCCAGGTCGCGGCGCTGCACCGCACGGATCAGCGGCGTCTCGCCGCCATTGTTGCCGAGGTTGGCGTTGGCCTTCGACGCGGCGAGGATCTGGATCAGGTCGGGCTGGTTCGCCTGCACCGCCAGCAGCATCGCGGTGTTGCCATCCCCGTCGCGCAGGTTCGGATCGGCGCCCTTCGCGAGCAGGTAGCGCAGATACGCCGCATCGCCGCGCTTGACGACGATATGGATCGCGCCCTCGCCATTGGTGATGTCGCGCGCGTTGATGATCGTCTGGCCGGGCTGGTCGAGCATCCCGATCACCGCATTGCCGTCACCTTTTCGCACCGCCTCCAGGAATTTGTAGCTTTGCGATTGCTGCTGAGCAGCGGCGGGCAGAGCGGTGGCGGCGACGGGCAGCGCGGCGAGCAGCGCGATGGTAAGGAGCGGGCGGCGAAGCATCGGGTCAGTTCTCGCGAGGGCTGAGGGTTGCGTCGTCGCCTATAACCCATCACATCTGGCATCACCATGAACATGCGCCGTTTCGCCGCCACGCTCGCGCTGCTGCTCGCCGGGCCCCTTTCGGGCTGTGGCAGGGAGCCTGCTGGCCAGCCGCCGCTTGCCGGCGCGCGGATCGGTGGTGCCTTTTCGCTGACCGATCAGGACGGTCGCACGGTGACGGATCGCGATTTTGCGGGGCGCTACCGGATCGTTTATTTCGGTTACACCTTCTGCCCCGACGTCTGCCCCACCGATGTGCAGAACATCGCCGCGGCGCTCAAGACCATCGAGCGCGACAACCCGGCGCTGGGCAAGCGGATCGCCCCGATCTTCATCACCGTCGATCCGGCGCGCGACACCCCGGCCGCGCTCAAGCGCTTCGTCACCGCTTTCCACCCGCGGCTCGTCGGGCTGACCGGCACGCCCGCGCAGATCGCGAAGGTGGCCAAGGAATATGGCATCTATTTCGCGCGCGGCGCCGGCACCGCCGACGGCTATCTGATGGACCATAGCCGCCAGATCTATCTGTTCGATCCCGACGGCAAGCCATTGGCGCTGCTGCCCGAGGGACCACCGGCGGCGATCGTCGCGGAGGTGAAGAAATGGGCGCGCTGACCGGTCGCTTCTGGGAGACCACGCCACTCGACAAGCTCGATCGCGCGCAGTGGGAAGCGCTGTGCGACGGGTGCGGCAAATGTTGCCTGCACAAGCTGGAGGATGAGGAAACCGGCGAGCTAGTGCCGACCAACGTCGCATGCCGGCTGCTCGACCGGCGTAGCGGACAATGTTCGAACTATCGTCATCGCCGCGCCTATGTCAGCGAGTGCGTCCGCCTGACGATGGGCAACGTCCATGCGATAGACTGGCTGCCGTCCACCTGCGCCTATCGGCTGCGGGCGGCGGGCGAGCAATTGCCCGATTGGCATTATCTCGTTTCGGGCGATCGCGAGGCGGTGCACCGCGCCGGCCAGTCGGTGCGCGGCTGGACGGTCAGCGAGGACGATGCCGGCGAGCTGGAACTGCATATCGTCGACCGCGAGCTGTGACCGAGGAGATTGCGGTGGTGCGCAACCCGCGCGCGCGCCGCACGCGATTGTCGTTCGATCCGGTCACCGGGCAGGCGCGGCTGACGCTGCCGCCGCGCGCATCGCTGGCCAAGGCCCTGGCCTGGGCACGTGCGCAGGAAGGATGGATCGCGCATCAGCGCGATCGGCTCCCGGAGGCCCGGCCGTTCGTGCCGGGCGCGACGATCCCCGTCGATGGTCACCTGCTGACGATCGAATGGCGCGCGGCGGCGCTTCGCACGCCGGCGATCGATGGTGATCGGCTGGTGCTCGGCGGTCCGGTCGAGAGCGTACCGCGCCGCATCGAGCTGTGGCTCCGCCGCCGCGCGCTGGCGTTGCTGGAGCAGGATACCGCCTTCTACGCCGCGCGTGCCGGCGTGACGGTCGGCGGGGTGACGATCGGCGACGCGCGCGGGCGTTGGGGCAGCTGCGCGCATCACGGTGCGATCCGTTATAGCTGGCGGCTGGTGCTCGCCCCACCGGAGGTACGACGCGCCACCGCCGCGCACGAGGTCGCGCACCGCGTTCACATGAATCACGCGCCAGCGTTCCACGCTTTGGTCGCCGAGTTGTACGGGCGCGATCCGGTAACCGAGCGCGCGTGGTTACGCGCGAACGGGGCGGCGCTTCATTGGTTCGGGCGTTCGCCCGACTGAGCCGGGATGGTCGGGCGCGCCGGCGGCGCACCGCGCGCGGGCGGCGGCGTACGAACCGCATCGCGCCGCGGCTGCCCGGTTACGCGATCGAGCCATTCCTGATCCAGCCGCTCGTCGGGGCGCGGCTGCTGCGCCGGACGCGGCTGTTGCTGCTGCGGCTCATCACCCTGCGGCGGCAGCGGCTGCACCACCGGCCGTTCGGGGCCGAACACCGTCCCCTGCTCCGGCGCGGGAACGGCGTCGGGGCCATAGCCCGCATCCTCGCCATAGGTCGCGTTGTCGGGCGAACCATAATAACTCTCGGCATCGGGCTCGAGCTGCGCCTCGGGCAGCGTCACCGCGGTTTCGAACTGCTCGATCGGGCGCTTGGCGACCGCCTTGACCATGAACTCGCGGAACGCGCGCGCCGGCGCGGTGCCGCCGTGCAACCCGGCGATCGGGCGCGCATCGTCACGCCCCATCCACACCCCGGTGGTCAGCCCCGACGAGAAGCCGAGGAACCAGCCGTCCTTGCTGCTGGTGGTCGTGCCGGTCTTGCCCGCCACTGGCCGCCCGATCTGCGCCGCGCGCCCGGTGCCGGTGTTGACCGCGGTCTGCAGCAGGTCGGTCATCTCGGCCGCGACGTTCGGCGCGACGAGCACCTGGCTGCGGTCGACCTCGTGGCGATAGATTTCCTCGCCATCGGCGGTGACGCGCGTGATCCCGAACGGCGTAATCGCCACGCCCTTGTTGCCGACGCTGGCGAAGGCACGCGTCATGTCGATCAGCCGTACGTCGGAGGTGCCGAGCACCATCGACGGATGCGTGTTGACCGGCGTGCTGATCCCGAAGCGCCGCGCCATGTCGGCAACGGTCTGGAACCCGACCGCCTGCCCCAGCTTCGCGGCGATGGTGTTGAGCGAATAGGCGAACGCGGTGCGCAGCGTGACGCTGCCCGAAAAGCGTCGCGAATCGTTGCGCGGGCTCCAGCCGTCGATCGTGACCGGTTCGTCGACCTCGCGGTCCTCTGGCGTCCGGCCCGCTTCCAGTGCGGCCAGATAGACGAACAGCTTGAACGACGAGCCCGGCTGCCGCTGCGCCTGGGTCGCGCGGTTATAGATCGAGCTGACGTAATCGGTCCCGCCGACCATCGCGCGCACCGAGCCGTCGCGATCGATCGACACCAGCGCCCCCTGAGCACCCTTCGGCACATTGGCGCGTACCGCCGCATCGGCGTCGCGTTGCATCGCCGGGTCGAGCGTCGTCCAGACCTCCAGCGGCTTTTCGGTTTCGTCGATCAGCAGGTCGAGCTGTGGCAACGCCCAGTCGGTGAAATACCGGACGCTGTTCTGGCGCGGCGCGGGGGCGAGTTTCACCCCGACATCGTTCGCCTCACGCGCCTGATCGACCGAGATGAAGCCGTTGCGCACCATCTGCTGGATCACGACCCCGGCGCGCCCGACCGCGGCCTGCGCATCGGCGGTCGGGGAGTAATTCGACGGCGCCTTGACCAGCCCGGCGATCACCGCCGCTTCGGGCAGGCTCAGATGGTCCGCGCCATGACCGAAGAACTTGCGGCTCGCCGCGTCGATCCCGTACGCGCCGCCACCGTAATAGACCTTGTTGAGATACAGCTCGAGGATCTGCTCTTTCGAGAACTTCCGCTCCAGCGCAAGCGCAAGGATGCCCTCGCGGAACTTGCGCCCGAACTTCTTTTGATTGTTCAGGAAGATGTTGCGTGCAAGCTGCTGCGTGATCGTCGACGCGCCCTGCACCCGCCGCCCGCGTTCGTAATTGACGTATAGCGAGCGCGCGATCCCGACCGGATCGACCCCGACATGGCTGTCGAAGCGCCGGTCCTCGACCGCGATCGTCGCCTCGCGCATCACCGCGGGAATGCGATCATAGGTCAACCACTCGCCATAGCTCGGCCCGAGCGACACCAGCACCGACCCGTCGGCGGCATGGACGCGGATCATCTGCCCGTTTGGCGACGATTTGAGCGATTCAAAGCTGGGGAGCTGCGACCGCGCGATATAGACTGCGGTGAGCAATGCGGCGAACGCGAGCACGACCGCGCCAAGCACGAGTTTGACGGCAAGTCCTAACCGACGCCGCCACGGCGAGCGGGTCTTGGACGGAACGGAGCGGGAGGTGCGGGCGCGGGCCATGTCAGCCCCGTGGCGGATAGCGGCTTGAGCGATGGTGAACAAGATGTTTGGCGGCGGATGACCCGGCGCGCTTGCCCGCTGTCCCTACCGCCGGCTGCTATCTAAGGGATCACACCGCCGGTGCGCAGTCCTGTGCGTCGCGCAACGCCTCCAGTTCGGCAAGGCGCACGGGATCGTCAGCGGCGAGGGCTTCCTCTAAATAGAAGCCGTCCGGAATGCTGCGTACCAACTCCTGTGCCTCAACGTCATATTCCTCGGCGATCAAAGGAAATGCGTCCACAAGGTGACGAAGAAAGCCCTTCTCCAGATTTCCCATTTCTGCGGCCAAATACTCGAGTAATTTCGCGGCATCATCCGGGTTTACGCTATCTTCATCAGCTGTTTCCAGGAAACAAACGTAATTCGCGATGATTCCCGCAACTTGTCTGGCAATAAGCCTTTCACGATCGACGTTCATGATGCAACCATCCTGACTGTGTGTCGTGGCTACGACAATAAGCCTCGGCGATCGAAGTTGTGCTGATCCACTGACCCACCATGAGCGCCCACGTCCGCGTCGAAAAAACGACGCGGTTGGAAGTGAGTCCTATCGCCGGAGGTAGCAAGCCGCGAACCTGCATGCGTAGAGGGCAGGCACAAGCCGCCGCATAATGAGACCGGATGGCCGTCACCGCCGCGATCGTTCGCATTTTTCAAAAAACTGGTGCGGTCGAGAAGACTCGAACTTCCACGTCCTTTCGGACACAACGACCTCAACGTTGCGCGTCTACCAATTCCGCCACGACCGCACGTGTTGTCCACCGGGCAGACCCGGCGTCTGGTAGGCGAGCGCCCCTAGCAAAGCCGATCGGGGCTGGCAACGCCCTTTATCGCATTGATCTCAGCTTGCCTCGCCGACGAAGCTGAGATCGAGCCGCTTGGAGCTGGCCGGCACGTCCACCTGCGCCGAGTTGAAGTCAATCGCACCGCCGGGCAGCAACGTCCGCTGCTGCGGGGTGATCGTCCAGCTGAAGACGATGCGGTTCTGCGAATCGCGCAGATCGGCGCGGATGTCGGGCACGCGCTGCCGCGTCGAGGACGGGTTGGTGATCCGCCCGCTGACCGCGAACAGCTCGGATCCGTTCGCCATCTTGCGGCGCTCGATCGGGTTGTCGGCGATCCGCAATGGCAGTTCCTCGGGGCCGATCGACAGGCCGATCTGCTGCGCGAGCCCCGGCGCGGTCGTCCACAGGATCACCGCCACCGCCGCCAGCATCAGCAGCCCGGCGGCGATGCTTGCGATCGTGCGGATACGTCCGCTGCTCCGAACCGGCGCGCGGAACGGCGGACGGTGCGCAAAGGCGTCGTAGCGGGCCGGCTCCGGCGCCGGTTCATCGACGATCGGTGGCGCGGACTGGAGCGGAAGGCCGGGCGGGGGTGCTGCGACCTCCGCTACCGCCGGTTCGGGCGGGGGCGGCGGTGTGGGCGTGACCTCATCGGGTGGCGACGCCGGCTCTTCGGCCAGCGTGTCGTCATAGCTGACGTCCTGATACCAGCTATGCCCGCAATTGGCGCAGCGCACCGTGCGCCCCGGCGGGGCGATCGCGTCGTCCGGCACCAGATAGCGGGCGCGGCATTCTGGACAATCGAGGATCATAGGCGCGGCACCGGCAGGACGAACGAACTGAATCTAAGCACGCGTGCGACCTGCAAGGCAAGCGTGAGTCGCGATGCTTGAAGCCGCCGGGCGTGGCGTGCAAAGGCTGTGGCCGATGGCGGCGATCGTGCAGTTCGAGAACGTGGGCCTTCGCTACGACCAGGGCGAAGAGGTGCTGCGCGATGTCAGCTTCTCGTTCGTGCCCGGCGCCTTCTATTTCCTCACTGGCGCCAGCGGGGCGGGCAAGACGTCGTTGTTGCGGCTGCTTCATCTGGCGCAGCGGCCCAGTCGCGGGGTGATCCGGCTGTTCGGCGCCGATGTCGTCACGCTGCCGCGCGCGCGGATGCCGATGCTGCGGCGTCGAATCGGGATGGTCTATCAGGACTTCCGCTTGGTCCCGCATCTCTCGGTCACGGACAATATCGCGCTGCCGCTGCGCATCGCCGACACGCCCGAAGACGAGGTTCGAGAGGCGGTCGGCGAGATGCTGGCCTGGGTCGGCCTGACCCATCGCGCCGGGGCAAAGCCGGCGACGCTGTCGGGTGGCGAGCAGCAGCGCGTCGCGATCGCGCGTGCGGTGGTGGCGCGCCCGGACATCCTGCTCGCGGACGAACCGACCGGTAATGTGGACGATGCGATGGCGGATCGGTTGATCCAGCTCTTCGCCTCGCTCAACCAGCTCGGTACGACGGTGGTGGTCGCGACACACGACCTGAACCTGCTCCCGCGCGTTCCCACCGCTCAGATGATGCGGATCGCGGCGGGGCGGCTGAGCCAACCGGCCGGCGGCCTGCGTGCGCCTGCGCGGCGCGAGCGCGCATGACCGCCGCGACCGCCCGCCTGCTCGACACCGCGCGTGACGGCTGGACGATGACCGGCGTGCTGGCGGTGATGATCTTCCTGGCGGTGCTGGCGACCGCGAGCGGCGTCGGTACCGCGACCGCCGGCCGCGCGCTGGGTGCGGCGATCGAGGGGCAGGTGACGGTGCAGCTCGTCTCGGGCGATGCCGCGACGCGCGCGCGTCGTGCGACGCAGGCGGTCGCCGCGTTGCGCCGGCTGCCGGGCGTGTCGCGCGTGACCCCGGTGTCGCGCGTCGAGCTGGCACGGTTGCTCGGCCCGTGGCTGGGGAGCGCGGCTGGTGAGGATGATCTGCCGGTACCGGCACTGATCGACGTAACGGTGGTACCGAGCGGAGAGGTGGTGGGTAAAATCCGGCGCATCGTGGCACCGCTCGACCCCGCCATGCGCATCGACGCCCACGGTTTGGCGCTGGAAGGTACCCGGGCGCTGCTGAAGACCGTCACCCTGCTCGCCGCGGCGATCGTCGCGCTGATGATCGCCGCGGGGATGGCGATGGTGCTACTCGCGACCCGCGCCGGTCTGACCGCACATCAGCTATCGATCGAGGTGATGCACCGTCTTGGCGCTACTGACGGGCAGGTCGCGACCCTGTTCTGCCGCCGGATGGCGCGCGATGCGGCGCTGGCAGCGGTGATCGGCGCGCCGACGGCCTGGGGGGTGATCCTGCTGCTTGGTCAGGCTGTTGCGGGGTCCGGGGCGCAGTTGCTCGGCGGGATGACTCTCGGACGCGCCGGCTGGGGTGTGGCGATCGCCTTGCCGATCGCGTTCGTCGCCTTGGCGGCGCTGGTCGCTTATCTGGCGGTACGCCGCGCGCTGGGGCGGCTGACATGATCCGGCGTGTCGTCGCCTTGGCGTTGTTGCTGTGGATGCTGGGCTTTGCGGTGTTCATGCTGGCCCTGCCGCAGCCCGCCGATCCCGGGCTGCGCACCGACGGCATCGTCGTTCCGACCGGCGCGGCGGGCCGGATCGCCCGCGGGCTCGACCTGCTCGAACACGGTCGCGCGCGGCGGATGCTGGTGACCGGCACGGCGCCAGGAGTCACGCGCGCCGATCTGACGCGGGTCGCGGGGCATGCCGCGACGATCGCCTGCTGCGTCGACCTCGGTGCCGAGGCGGTCGACACCCGCAGCAATGCCGAGGAAACCGCCGCCTGGGTGCGCGCGCGCGGCTATCGGTCGATCCGGCTGGTGACGTCGAACTGGCATGCGCGTCGCGCTGCACTGGAGCTTGGCCCGGCGCTGGGCGAAGGCGTCACGGTGGTGGTCGACGGAGTGGACGCACAGCCGACGCTGACTCAGGCATTTAATGAGTACAACAAGCTACTGCTGCGCCGGTTGGTGCTGTGGGGGGAGCGATTGCGGTGAACTGGCTGCGCACGATCGTGTTTCGCGCGATCTTCTATCTTGCCTCGGTACCGATCGTCGCGACGACACCGATCGCGGCGCTGTTCGGGCAACGCGTGGTGATCGCGCATGCCGATCGCTGGTCGCGGCTCCACCGGGTGCTGATGCGCCTGATCCTCGGCATCCGCGCGAAGGTGGAAGGCGAGGTGCCGGTCGGGCAATTCCTCTACGTCGCCAAGCATGAAGCGATGTACGAGACCTTGGAGCTGCAACTGATCCTCGGCTCTCCGGCAATGGTGCTCAAGCGCGAGTTGATGCGCATCCCGCTGTGGGGCTGGTCGGCAGTGCAATATGGCGCGATCGTCGTCGATCGCGAGGCGTCGGCCAAGGCGCTGCGAGCGATGATGAAAGAGGCGGCGGTGGTGCGCGCGACCGGACGCTCGGTGGTGGTCTATGCCGAGGGAACGCGAGTGCCGCATGGCGAGTCGCCGCCGCTACGTTCCGGCTTTGCGGGTCTGTACAAGGCGCTGGCGCTGCCGGTGGTACCGATCGCGCTAGACAGCGGGCGCTTGCTCCCGAAGAAGGGGGCGAAGAAACCGGGCGTGATCACGATACGGATCGGCGAAGCGATCCCGCCGGGGTTGCCGCGCGCCGAGGCCGAGGCGCGCGTCCATGCCGCGATCAACGCGCTCAATCATTGAGCGATCAGGCTTTTCCTTCAAGCTTCGCCTTCAGTCCGGCCAGCGCGCTGAACGCACCCGCCTCCTCCTCGCTGATCACTCCTGCCTGCTTCAGCACGGCGGCGGCGTCCGGGCTGCGCGGAAACGGATCGAGCGCGAGCGCCATCGTCTCCGCCGCCGCTTCGCCGAGGTCGATGCCGCCACCCTCGATCTCGATCGTATCGAGCGCGTCGCCGGAAAGTTCGACTTCCTCTTCGCCACCGGTCGCGGTGGCGGGCTCCACGAAGCGCAGCGCGACATCCTCATCGACCGTCGCCGGCAGCGGGGTGCCGGTAACGGTGCAGCTCTGCACCACCGCGGCGCTGACATGGCCGCGGGCGCTTACCGCGTTACCGTCGCGGCGGATCGCGAAGGCCGCGCTCAGGTGGTCGAGCGACACCAGGCCGAACCGGCGCGAAAGGGCGAGCCGCTCCTCGGCATTGGCCTCGATCGACACCTGACGATCTTCGCCGCCGATCATGTCGAGCCGCTCGACCCGCGAAAATTCCGTCGTCATGCCCATCGTCCTTCCATCAATTGCAGCAGCGGGACGCCGTTCAGCGACTCGCGGAACGCGGTCAGCTCCCGACGCACATGCGTGACCGCGGCGGCATCCGGCGCCTGTCCGCGGTAAAGATTGCGGACCAGCGCGGCGTCGAAGTCGCCACCTGCGAGCCCGTCGCGATACGCGCCCAGCCGGCCACCAAGCATCCCCATCATCCGGCCGACATGTTTGCCGACCACCATGTCGCCGAAGCCGATCTGCCGCACCTGCGCGTCCATGTCGTCGACGAAACGCTCGGTCAGCCGTGCGATCGGCTCTGCATCGTGCGGGTCTTCCTCCAGCCGCAGCAGCACCATCGCCAGCACCGCCGCGACCATGTCGAACCGCCCGTCGAGCGTATCGGGCACCGCGCCGTCCAGATACCAGTGCGGGGCACGGGCGCGGGCGATGACCGCATCGTACAGCGGCAAGGCGGCATCGCGATCGCGCCGTCCCAATACCTTCGTCAACCAGCCCACCGTTTCATCCCTTTGCCGTTCCGCGCGATCCATTCGGCCGCGCGCTTGTTTCGCCGCGCCGCTGGGCATATTGAGGCGGACGGCCGCAATGTCCACGCGCGCCTGTGACCGGAGTATCGATGCGCCCGCTGATCTTCCTTGCCCTGGCCGGCGTTCTTGCCGCGGGCTGTGCTCCGCTCCGCTCGCATCAGGGCTATATCGTCGATGCCGATCTGGTGAACGCGATCCAGCCGGGGGTCGACAATCGCCAGTCGGTGCTCGCCACACTGGGCACGCCCAGCTTCGCCAGTCAGTTCAACCAGGGTGACTGGTATTATATCGCGCGCGATAGCCGCAATTATGCGTTCAACGCCCCGCGTCCGAAGGATCAGCTGACGCTGCAGATCAGCTTCGACCAGGCGGGCAACGTCAGCGCGATCCGCAAGTCGGGTGTGGAGCAGGTCGTCAGCCTGAAGCCATATGGCAAGACCACCCCGACGCTGGGCCGCGAGCGTGGCTTCTTCCAGGATCTGTTCGGCAATATTGGTGCCGTCGGTGCGGCGGGTGCGCCGGGCGGGGCGGGGCCGACCGGGCGTAACGGCCAGTAATTTCGATCCTTTCTGATCGCTGACGCCCGCGTTCGCGGACCGTTCAGCGCCACGCCGGCAATGATCCTCCATCAACGGCGCGACACAGGGTCGCGCCGCCGCGAAGGAGGATCAGTGATGCGTAACCTTGTCACCGCCGCTTTGCTTGCCGCCACCGCGCTGTCGGGCGTCGTGGCGTCGGCACCGGCCGCCGCACAGTCGCGCGAGGAATTGCGCCGGGACCGGCAGGACATCCGGCACGAGGCGCGGCAGCTCGACCGTGCCCGCGCCCGGGGCGACTGGCGCGACGTCCGTGAGCAGCGCCGTGACCTGCGGGAAGCGCGTCAGGAATATCGCGAGGACCGCCGCGACGTGCGCCAGCAACGCCAATGGCAGCGTGACCGGCGCGAGTGGCGCGCCGATATGCAGCGCTGGCGGGCCGGGCACCGCGATCTGTACGCGCGGGGTGGCTGGCAGGCACCGTTCCGCTACCAATCGTTCCGTCCCGGTGCGCGGATTGGCGCGAATTATTGCGGCGCGCGCTACGTAATTGCCGATCCGTGGCGCTATCGTCTGCCCGCGGCACCGCTTCGGGCACGCTGGGTGCGTCATTATGACGACGCGGTGCTCGTCGATTACCGTCGTGGGATCGTTCTGGACGTCGTGCGCGGCTTCTACTTCTGACGCCGGTGATTCGGCCGCGCCGCCAATAACGCGGCGGCGCGGCCGGTACCGGCTTGGGTCGGCACCGGTCCCGAAAGGGGGAAAGGGGACCGCACCGGCAACGTTCGGTCGCTAATTCGGTTCGTAGGTCAGAACGCTTCTTCGGCGTCGTTGCTTTTCTGCCACAGTCCCGCCATCGATGTGGCGGTCGTGGGGGGCAGGCAACATGGGTCGCGAGGCGCAATGATGATCGGGCCGGGCGCGCTGCTGGTCGCGTTCGACCGCGCCGTGGCGGAGCTGGCCCTGTTCGCGGCGGTCGTCATCCTGCTGGGCGGGGTGGACGATGTCCTGATGGATCTGGTGTGGTGGCGCGTGCGGCGGCGCGAGCCGAACCGCGCCGATCTTCCCGCCGCGCCGCCGCTGCCGTTGGCGGTCTTCGTGCCGGCCTGGGACGAGCAGCACGTGATCGGCGCGATGCTGCGCGCGACGCTGACGCGCTACGATCATCCGGATTACCGGCTGTACGTCGGCTGCTATCCCAACGACCCCGGCACCCTGGATGCGGTTGCCGAGGTGGCGTCCCACGATGCGCGGGTGCGCCGCGTGGTGGTCACGCACGATGGCCCGACCACCAAGGCCGATTGCCTGAACCAGCTATGGCGTGCGCTGGTGTCGGACGATGTTGACAGCGGACGGGTGACCGCGGCGATCGTGCTCCACGATGCGGAGGATGTCGTCGATCCGGCCGAGTTGCGGGTGTTCGACGACCATCTGCGCGACGCGGCGCTGGTGCAATTGCCGGTGGTGCCGCTGATCGATGCGCGGCGGCGGCTGGTCTCGGGTCATTATGCCGACGAGTTTGCCGAATCGCATCGGCGCGACCTGGCGGTCCGTTCCGCGCTGGAAGCGGCGGTGCCGCTGGCGGGGGTCGGGTGCGCGATCCGGCGCGATGCGCTGGAGCGGCTCGAGGCCGGCGGTGGCGCGCCGTTCGAGCCGCACAGCCTGACCGAGGATTACGAACTCGGCTTGCGGGTCGCCTCGCTGGGTTTGCGCGCGCGGTTCGTGCGCTGGCGCGATAGCGGCGGGCGGCGGTTGATCGCGACACGGGCGTATTTTCCCGACACGATCGACACCGCCGTGCGCCAGAAGGCGCGCTGGGTAACGGGAATCGCGCTGTCGGGCTGGGACCGTACCGGCTGGGGCGCGCGCGCACATGCTGCCGAATATTGGATGCGGATGCGCGACCGGCGCGGATTGCTGGCCGTGGCGGCGCTGGTCGCCGCCTATCTGGCGCTCGTCGGCTGGGGCATATCGTCGCTGGCCCATGCCGTTACCCGCAGCGAGGCGGCGGCGGTCGGCCCGGGACTGCGCGTGCTGTTGATGCTCAACACCGGTTTGTTGTGCTGGCGGCTGAGCGCGCGGGCACTGCACACCGCCGCCGAACATGGCTGGCGTGAGGGGTGCTGGTCGCTACCGCGCGCACTCGTCGCCAACTATATCGCGATGCTGGCGGCGCGACGCGCCCTGGTGCGCTATGTCGCGACCCTGTTGGGTGCCGCACCGCTCTGGGACAAGACCGCGCACCGCTTCCCCGAACAGCTGCCGGACGTGTCGTGAAAAGGGGCGGGCGACCGCTGCGCTTTCTGGTGCTGGTGTTCGGCGCGTGGATCGGGCTTCGGACCTGGCAGCTCTGGCCCGACCCGCCGGTGCCGGAGATGTTCCGGCAGGTCGTACGACGGAGCGCGACGCTGCGCGATCCACCGCGAACGGTGATCGTGTCGCGATCCACGAGCGACGTCGCCCCGGCACCTTCGGCACCGCCGAACCAACAAGCGGTCGCAGCGCTGCGGTTCGCGGCGGGAAGTGCGGCGGCGGACGTCGTTGCATCGGCGGCGCAGGTCGATCCTGCGGAAAAGGAACGAGCTTCATCAGCCTATACCCTCGGGCTGCTCGGGATGGTCCGCTACGGTACCCCTGCGCCGCCGGCATCCGGTGCGCGGCGCTGGTCGGCGAGCGGCTGGGCAATGCTGCGCGAAAGCGGCGCAGGGGGCGGGGTGGCGACGCCACAATTGGGCGGTTCGCAAGCGGGGATCAGGATCGCCCGGACACTCGACCAAGCGAGCCGTCTTGCCCTCGTCGCGCGGGTCGCAGCGGCGCTCGATACCCGCCAGCAGGAAGCGGCGCTCGGTCTCGACTGGCAACCGACCGCCTTGCCGGTACGCATCGTCGCGGAACGGCGGATCGGGCTTGCCAACCAACGTGGTGGCACGGCCATCGGGCTGGTCGGTGGGGCGACCGATCGGCCGCTGCCGGGCGGCCTTCGGCTCGACGGCTATGCACAGGCCGGGGCGCTGATCCGCGATCGCGTCGAAGGTTATGCCGATGGCGCGCTTCACCTCACCCGGCAGGTCGTGAGCAGGGGCGGGAGGACGACCATCGCGCTGGGGCTTGGCCTGTGGGGCGGGGCGCAGCGCGACGCGGGACGATTGGATATTGGGCCCGCAGCGACGCTCGATCTACCCGTCGGAAGCGCGTCGCACCTGCGACTCGCGGTCGAGTGGCGGCAGCGTATCGTCGGCGATGCGCGCCCGGCGTCCGGGCCGGCGCTGTCGATCGGCACCGACTATTGATGGCATCGCGCCCGCGAAACGGCTAGCGCTTCGAGCCGTCATGGACATCTATCTGCCGATCGCGAACCTGTCGGTGAACGCACTGGTGATGATCGCGCTGGGCGCGGGCGTCGGCCTGCTGTCGGGGATGTTCGGGGTCGGCGGCGGGTTCCTGACCACGCCGCTGCTGATCGTTTACGGCATCCCGCCGACCGTCGCCGCGGCCTCGGCCGCCAGCCAGGTGACGGGCGCGAGCGTGTCGGGGGTGTTTGCGCATTTCCGGCGCGGCGGGGTCGATACGCGAATGGGGACGGTGCTGGTGATCGGCGGCGTCATCGGCTCGCTGTTCGGCGCGTGGTTGTTCCGACTGCTCCAGCAATGGGGACAGATCGATACGACGATCGCGATCACCTATGTGCTGCTGCTCGGTTCGATCGGCTTCATGATGCTGAAGGAAGCGGTCGACGCGATCCTGATCGCCAAGGGGCGGCGGAGCGCACCGGCGCGGCGGCGGCGGCACCATCCGCTGGTCGCCAGCCTGCCGTTCCGCACGCGCTTCTATGCCTCCGGGCTGTACATCTCGCCGCTTGCGCCGCTTTTGCTCGGCTTCTTCACCGGCATCCTGACGATCCTGCTCGGGGTCGGCGGCGGGTTCGTGCTGGTGCCGGCGATGATCTATCTGCTCGGCATGTCGACCGCGGTGGTGGTGGGGACCAGCCTGTTCCAGATCCTGTTCGTCACCGCCGCCGCCACGCTGGTGCACGCGACCACCACCAAGGCGGTCGATATCGTGCTGGCGGGATTGCTGCTGATCGGATCGGTGGTCGGTGCGCAGGTCGGCGCGCGCTTCGCAGCCAAGGCGCGGCCGGAATATCTGCGGCTCGCGCTCGCGCTGATGGTGCTGTTGGTGGCGGGGCGGATCGCGCTGGGGCTCGGCTGGCGGCCCGACGAAATCTATACGGTCGAGCTGTCGTGAGGGCCGCGCTGCTGCTGGCCGTCGCGCCGCTGCTGATGGCGCAGGCCAAGCCGGTGCTGGTGCCCGACGTCTCGCAGCGCGAGATCGACATCGCCTATAGCTTCGCCGGGGCCGAGCTGCTGTTGTTCGGCGCGATCATCTACCCCGGCGGCCGGACGCCGACCGACACCAAGGGCGCGGACGTCGTGGTGGTGGTGAAGGGCCCGACCCAGTCGATCGTGATCCGCGAGAAGGAGAAGGTCGCCGGCATCTGGGTGAATGCCGGGCGGCTGCGGTATCGCTCCGCGCCGTCCTTCTATGCGGTCGCCTCGTCGCGGCCGCTGAACGAGCTGGTCGATGCGCGCACCCGCGCGATCTACGAACTTGGGCTGGGCAGCCTGCAATTGTCGCCCGCGTCCGCCGCGCCGTCGGACGTGCAGGATCGCTTCACGCGCGGGCTGGTCGAGCAACGCGTGCGCACCGGGCTGTTCTACGAAGCGCCGCGCGCGGTCGAGATCAGCGATGGCGTGCTGTACCGCGCGCGCGTCTCGATCCCGGCGCGGGTGCCGGTCGGGCGCTTCACTGCCGAAACCTTCCTGGTGCGCGACGGGCGCGTGCTGGCGGTGGCGGTGCGCGATATCGATATCCGCAAGAAGGGGTTCGAGCGGTTCGTCGCGCAGGCGGCCGATCGCCACGAATGGCTGTACGGCGGTGCGGCGGTGCTGCTTTCGGTTGCGCTCGGCTGGGGCGCGGGGCGGCTGGCCCGGCGCTGAGCGCGTCCACCCGATCTTTACGGAACACGCGGTAGGGCAGGCACTTCACAGGCCTTGGACGTGCTTTCGCCCATGAACGACATTCCCGGCTCGCACGCCTTCGACGCCGCAATCGCCGCTGCCTTCTCGGGCGCGGGACCGGCGGAGGACGACGCCAGGGCAATCGGCTACGTGTGCCAGATCGCGGGGGGGCGTGGCGAGCTGTTGCTCGATCGCGCCGCGCTCGACGGCTTGCGCGCGCATCGCGATCCGGTGCTGGCGATGGCCGGGCAAGTCGGCGGACAGGTGAAGGTGCGGGTCGGCGCGACGTGGCTGATCGCGACGACGCGTGCGCTGCGGCTGGCCGACGATCGCGGCGAGGCGGTGATCGCCGAAGTCGATTTTCTCGGCGAGGGCGACGAGGAACGGTTGACCGGACGGATGCAGCGCTTCCGCCGCGGGGTGACCAGCTATCCGATCCCCGGCGCGCGGGTGTTCGCGGTCGACGGGCATGAATTGCGCGAGATCTATGCCGCGCGCGGGCGGGCGGCGATCGAGATCGGCACCGTCCATCCCAGCCGCGACGTGCGCGCCTCGCTGTATGTCGATGCGATGCTCGGCAAGCATTTCGCGCTGCTCGGCTCGACCGGCACCGGCAAGTCGACCGCCGCCGCGCTGATCCTCCACCGCATCTGCACGCTGGCGCCGCAGGGGCATATCGTGATGATCGACCCGCACGGCGAATATGGCGCGGCGTTCGGCGAGGCGGGCGCGCTGTTCGACGTGTCCAATCTCCAGATGCCGTACTGGCTGATGAACTTCGAGGAACATTGCGAGGTGTTCGTCACCTCGACCGGGGCGGCGCGGCAGGTGGATGCCGACATCCTCGCCAAATGCCTGCTCGCCGCCAAGGCCAAGAGCCGGGCGGGGCAGGAGATCGCCAAGCTGACCGTCGATGCGCCGATCCCATACCTGCTGAGCGACCTGATGCAGATTCTGCAGCAGGAAATGGGCAAGATGGACCGGGCGGGGGATACCTCGCCGTACCTGCGGCTGAAGAACAAGATCGACGAGGTGCGCGCCGATCCGCGTTACGGCTTCATGTTCTCCGGCATGCTGGTCGGCGATACGATGGCGGCGTTCGTCCAGCGCATCTTCCGTCTGCCCGGCGACGGGCGGCCGATCTCGATCATCGACGTGTCGGGCGTGCCGAACGAGATCACCTCGGTGGTGGTGGCGGTGCTGGCGCGGATGGTGTTCGATTTCGCGATCTGGTCGCGCGGCGAACCGCAGCGGCCGATCCTGCTCGTCTGCGAGGAAGCGCACCGCTACGTCCCCGCGGATCCGGCGGCGCGCGGGTCGGTGGCGCGGATCCTCGGGCGGATCGCCAAAGAGGGGCGCAAGTATGGCGTCGCGCTGGGGCTGGTGACGCAGCGGCCGTCCGATCTGTCGGAGGGGGTGTTGTCGCAATGCGGCACGATCATCTCGATGCGACTCAACAACGATCGCGATCAGGCGTTCGTCCGCGCCGCGATGCCCGAAGGTGCGCGTGGCTTCCTCGACGCGCTTCCGGCGCTGCGCAACCGTGAGGCGATCGTCTGCGGGGAGGGTGTGGCGATCCCGATCCGCGTCGCGTTCGACACGCTGGAGGAGGGCCGGCGTCCGGCGTCGGACGATCCGGTCTTCTCCGCGCTGTGGCGCGAGACGGGGGGCGAGGAAGCGATGATCGCGCGCACCGTCCAGCGCTGGCGCGCGCAGGGGCGTTAGCCGCCGAGCAGGCGCAGCGTCGCGTCGTCGGGGCCGTCGAAGAAGGCGTGCAGCGTGTCGCGGACCGCGGGGGGCGCGCCGGCACGGTCGAACAGGGTCAGCGACGAACGCAGCTTCATCGCATCGATCCCGCCCATGATCGCTTCGGCCGGGCGGTCGCGATGACGGTCGAGCGCGGCGACGCAGGCGAGATAGCGCGGGCCGAGCAGCGGGTGCGCGAGGTAGGCGCGGGCTTCGGCGAGATCGTCGATCGCATAGTGGCGCGCGGTGGCGCTGTGGCCGAGGCCAGCGATCTGCGGGAAGATGAACCACATCCAGTGGCTTTGCTTGGCGCCGCGCGTCAACTCGGCGAGCGCGGTGTCATAGTGAGTGGCCTGGGCGGAGACGAAGCGGTCGAGGTCCATGCCGCCTGCAACGCGCCGGGGGCCGCGGCGGTGCCGCGCCGCGGTCAGACGACCGGGGCGGTGACGGCGTCGACGTAGAGCAGCAGGGCAGTGGTGGCGAAGCTGGCGGCGCTGAGCAGCAGCGACCGGACAAGCGTGGGATAGTTGTTCATCGACACGGGCTCCGCTCAGGCGATCGGGGTAACGGGAACGGCGGCGCTGACCATCACGGCGGCGACGGCGAAGGCAGCGGCAACCGACAGCAGCGACTGGCGAAGGGCGGTGAAACGGATCGTCATGGCAGGGCTCCTTGGTGAAGGCCGGTCGATCCGGCCCATGCCAGGGTCTTTGCAGAACCCGTGCCAAATGCTTCCCCGAGGGGGCCGGCGCATTTTACGACGCGAGTTGGTGCGATCCGCCAGCCCGATCGGGCAAGATGCGCCAGATTACGGCGCAGTCTCCGACGTGATCGTCCGCGCACGGCCCTGATCCTTCGCGCGGTACAAGGCGGCGTCGGCGCGTGCCATCAACGCGGCGCGTCCTTCGCCGACGCGTCCCTCGGCCACGCCGGCCGAGAAGGAGACGACCCCGATCGATTCGCCCGTCTCGCGGACGCGGGGACGGCGCTCCGAAATCGTGCGGCGAACGCGTTCGATCACCTGTGCGGCTTCGTCGAGCGGCACGTTCTCGAACAGCAGCGCGAATTCCTCGCCACCGTAGCGCGCGACCATCATCCCCTTTTCGGCTGCCAGCGTCTGCGCGACCATGCGGATCACGCGGTCGCCGACCGCGTGGCCGAAATTGTCGTTCACCTGCTTGAAGTGATCGATGTCGCAGATGGCGACGGTCACCGGGGTGTCGCGGTGGAGCGAGGCGAACGTCTCGTCGAAGGCGCGGCGATTCGGCAGGTCGGTGAGCGGATCGGTGCGCGCCGAGCCGCGCGCCTCGTCCAGCGCGGTGCGCAGCTCGTCGGTTTCGCGCAGCGCGGTGTCGAGCCGCGCCTCGGCGAGCTGGACGCGCCCGATCATGTCGGCGGTCAGCTGCGTGATCGCCTCGATCCCCGCCTCCGCGCCCATGTCGCGCATCGTATCGGCGGAACGTTGCAGGTCGCGGCCGAAATCGTTGGCCTCGGCATGGACGATGCGCATCGCATCGCCGAAGCCCTCCAGCTGGAACATCATCCGTTCGAGCAACGCCTGTTGCGTGTCGACGTCGCCGCTCATCGTCGCATCGTCGTCCGCGGAGTCGATCGGCGCGCCGCTGACGGTCGTTCCGCCCAGGCTTTCGATGTCCTGGCTGGTCAGCCGCACGCCACCGTCGGTAAGTTCGGCAACGCGCTGGGCGATCAGCCCGGTGGCGTTGGCGACCACTTCGTACGCGAAGGCATAATGCGCCGGATCGGGGCTGAGGCGGTGCGCGGCGAGGAACGCCCCGATTCGGGCGAACAGGCGATCTCCCCCGTTCGCTTGCCCGATATCGATCGCCCTGCTCGCCATCATCCGCCCCACATCGCCCCGAATTCCGGGATCGAAGCAGTACGCGGCAACTCCTAAGATATAATAACTGCTTGCTTTCAGTGGCCTGTGAGGCGGTGCACCGCGTCGAGCGAGCGCGTGACGTGTTCGGCCGGATTCATATCGGAATAGACCGAGGCGATCCGCCCGTCGCGACCAATGACATAGCTGGTGCGGCTGGTGACTTGCCGGCCCTTGATTTCCTTGCCGAGTGCGACGTCATAGCCGGCGACGACCTTCGGACCGGCGCTCGCGACCGCGAACTTGCCGGCGCATTCGCTCGACGAGAATCGCTGCAGGTCGGGGACGTTGTCCGCCGACATGCCGATCACGGTCGCGCCGGCAGCACGAAAGGCGTCGACCTTCTCGGCGAAGGCGCGCGCCTCGGCATTGCAGCCGCCGGTGAACGCGGCGGGGAAGAAATATAGCACGACCGGCCCGCGCTTGAGCTGTTCGGACAAGCGCACCGGCACCACCTTGCCCGCGATCGCGCCGCGGGTGGAGAAGTCGGGTGCCTTGGCACCGGGCGCGAGCGTCGCGGCGGCGGGGGCGGCGAGGGTCAGGGCAGTGACGGCAGCGAGCAGACGGCGCATCGGGACGACTCCGGCAGGAGGAGGTTGATCCACAAGCCATATCATCGCCCGCCGGTTCCGCCAGCCTGCGCCGGGCTTCCGCAACGCACGGCAATAGGATAGCGCAAGCGTCATGCCGGCCACCCACAAATGCGACCTTGCGATCGTCGGCGGCGGCCTGTCCGGCGCGCTGATCGCGCTGGCGGTGCAGGCGCGGCACCCCGCGATGGATGTGCGGCTGGTCGAGGCCGGCGAGACGATCGGCGGCAATCATTTCTGGTCGTTCTTCGGCGCGGACCTGCACGGGGCCGAGCAGGCGCTGGTCGCGCCGGTGATCGCGCATGGCTGGCCCGACTATGACGTACGCTTTCCGGGTCATGCGCGGACCTTGGCGCAGCCGTATTTCACCGTCCGCTCGGCGGCGCTCGACGCGCATGTCCGGCGGATGTTGCCGCGGCGGGCGCTGATGACGGGCCGATCGGTGCTGGCGTGCAGCGCGACCGCGGTGGTGCTGTCGGACGGCGACCGGCTGAGCGCCACCGGCGTGATCGATGCACGCGGCGTCGGGGATGTGTCACTGCTGAGCGGAGGGTGGCAGAAATTCGTCGGGCACGAGCTGCGCGTTACGGGCGGGCATGGCGTGACGCGCCCGGTGGTGATGGATGCGACGGTGCCGCAGCTCGACGGCTATCGCTTCGTCTATCTGCTGCCGTTCACCCCTGACACGTTGCTGGTCGAGGATACCTATTACAGCGATTCGGCCGTGCTCAACGACGCGGCGATTGCGGCGCGGGTGGCTGAGTATGCGCGCGAGAAGGGCTGGCAGGCCGAGGTGATCCATCGCGAGCGCGGCGTGCTGCCGGTGGTGAGCGGCGGCGACTTCGCGGCTTATTGGCAGTCGAGCGGCGCGAAGGTCGCCAAGGCCGGGGTGCGGGCCGGGCTGTTCCACCCGACCACCGGCTATTCGCTGCCCGATGCCGCCAGGATCGCGGTGCTGATCGCCAATCAGCGCGATCTTTCGGGCAAGGCGCTCCACGACCTGACTTTTCGCCACGCCGCGCGTTCGTGGCGGCAACGAGGTTTCTACCGGATGCTCGACCTGATGCTGTTCAAGGCTGCCGACCCCGACCAGCGCTATCGCGTGCTGGAGCGCTTCTATCGCCTGTCGCCCGAACTGGTGGCGCGCTTCTATGCCGCGCGTTCGACCGGGCTCGACAAATTGCGCGTGCTGAGCGGGAAACCGCCGGTGCCGGTCGGCCGCGCGATCGCCGCGCTGGGAGGCCGCGCATGACGCGCCGAGCAGTGGTGGTCGGCGCGGGATTCGGCGGGCTGGCGCTCGCGATCCGGCTGCAATCGGCGGGGGTGGCGACGACGATCGTCGAGTCGCGCGACAAGCCTGGCGGGCGCGCTTATTATTGGGAGCAGGAGGGGTTCACCTTCGACGCCGGGCCGACCGTCATCACCGATCCGGCGTGTCTGGAAGAATTGTGGGCGCTGTCGGGGCAGAAGCTGGCCGACGACGTCACGCTCGACGCGGTGCAGCCCTTCTACCGGCTCAACTGGCCCGACGGGACCAATTTCGACTATACCAACGACGACACCGTGCTGCGCGCCGAGATCGCGAAGCTGAACCCGGCGGATGTCGCGGGCTATGGCCAGTTCCTCGAATATGCCGCGGGCGTGTATCACGAGGGGTATGAGAAGCTGGGCACCGTCGCCTTCCTCGACTTCGCGTCGATGGTGAAGGCGGCGCCGGCGCTGGCCAAATATCAGGCGTGGCGCTCGGTCTATTCGATCGTGTCCAAATATGTGCAGGACGAGCGGCTGCGGCAGGCGCTGTCGTTCCATACCCTGCTGGTCGGCGGCAATCCGATGACGACCAGCGCGATCTATGCGCTGATCCACAAATTGGAGCGCGATGGCGGCGTGTGGTTCGCGCGCGGCGGGACCAATCGGCTGGTCGCGGGGATGGTCGCGCTGTTCGAGCGGCTGGGCGGCACGCTGCGGCTGTCGGACCCGGTGACGAAGATCGAGACGCTGGGCGACCGCGTGACCGCGGTGGAAACCGCCAGCGGCTGGCGCGAGCCGGTCGACATGGTCGCGGCCAATGCCGACATCATGCACGTCTACCGCGACCTGCTGCCGGAATCGGGCGCGGCGCGGCGGACCGCGGCGCGGCTGGAGCGCAAGCGTTACTCGCCATCGCTGTTCGTGGTGCATTTCGGGGTGAAGGGGACGTGGCCGGGCATCCCGCACCACATGATCCTGTTCGGGCCGCGCTATAAGGGGTTGCTCGACGACATTTACGAGCACGGGATGCTCAGCGAGGATTTCTCGCTGTATCTGCACCACCCGACCGTCACCGATCCGTCGCTGGCGCCCGAGGGTGACTCGACCTTCTACGCGCTGGCGCCGGTGCCGCATCTCGGCAAATATACCGGCGACTGGGAGACGGTGCGGCCGATCCTGGAGAAGCGCATCCTCGACGAGGTCGGGCGGCGGCTGATCCCCGACATCCACGACCGGATCGTGACGAAGTTCAGCTATGCGCCGACCGACTTCGCGCACGACCTGAACGCGCATATGGGCAGCGCGTTTTCGCTGGAACCGATCCTGACGCAAAGCGCCTATTTCCGGGTGCATAACCGCGATGACGCAATCCCGAATTTGTTCTTCGTCGGTGCGGGGACGCATCCGGGGGCGGGGATTCCGGGGGTGGTCGGGAGTGCGAAGGCGACGGCGGCGTTGATGCTGCGGGCGTGAGCCTGGCGCTTGCGGAGCCTTTCCGATCGGCTGGAACGCGGAACGCCGCCAGTCGACGGTGAGTGACGGATCGAACTCGCCAAAGGGGGCGGTGGCGATCACTTGCGAACAACATAATTGAAAGCTTTGTCTGTCAACACCGCGCTGGATGGCACGGTCGTTGGCAGTCAGCGCAGCAGAGCAACGCAACAACTTCAATTTGTTGCGTCTGGCTTGTGCTATCGCCGTCATCGTGTCGCATTCGTTTCCACTCACGACCGGTGTCACCGAGTCGGAGCCCCTTTATCAGCATGGCCTTACACTTGGAGGCTATGCGGTCATCGTCTTTTTCGGGATCTCCGGCTTTCTCATTGCCGGCAGCTTCGAACGAAAATCCGATGTTATGCGGTTCGCTGTTGCACGCGCGCGACGTATCTACCCAGCCCTAACCGTCGTGCTGTTGGTATCGACATTGTTGCTGGGCGCAGCGGTGACCGATTTGCCTTTAATCAGCTATTATCGCCAGTTTGGTACGTTCGAATACCTTGCGAATAATTTTATGTTCGATACCACTATCAAAGGATTGCCGGGCGTGTTCGTCGACAATCCGCATCGGTACACTGTCAATGGTTCGCTATGGTCATTGCCCCTTGAGGTGATTTGCTACTGCCTGTTGTACGGTATTGGTCGTGCGGGTCTGATGACACCGCGACGTTGCTTGATCTTCCTCCTGCCCGGGCTGGCGCTATGCAGTTTCTGGCGCATTGCCGGCGTAGCGGGTACCCTGCCGCACGTGATGCCCAGCTTCCTGACGGGTATGGCGCTCTACGTTTACCGAGAACGCATCCCGGCGAGCGTGCCTTTGCTCATTGCCTTGACGGCGGCGTGCTTCGCGACGCGGAACCTCGCAATCCATGAGGAGCTGGTTCGGGTGACGATCGCCTACGGCGCGCTGTGCTTTGCTACCGGGAGCAGCGCGGCGGGCCGCTATGTCGCGGCTAAAGGCGATTACAGCTATGGACTGTATCTCTACGGATGGCCCGTCACGCAGGCGATTGTCTTTGCGCTGCCGTGGATGACCGTGGCCGGTGTCTTGACCCTCACGCTGCCAATTACAGCGGCGTTGGCGTGCGCTTCATGGCATCTGGTCGAACGACCGGCCCTTCGGGCACGGGTTCCCGGTCCCAAGGCAGGAGCGGTACTAGCGGTCTGAACCGACAAGTCGCGCCACCCAGCCGGAAGCTCCAGCTTACTCCGTCGCCGGCAGGTACACCTCCCCACCCTTCTCCTTGAACCGCTCGCTCATCTCCGCCATTCCCGCCTCGGCATCCTCCGCCGCGACGAACGTCTCGACCGGCGCGTTCTGCTTCGCCGCGAAGTCACGCACTTCCTGCGTGATCTTCATCGAGCAGAATTTCGGGCCGCACATCGAGCAGAAATGCGCGGTCTTCGCGCCTTCCGCGGGCAAGGTCTGATCGTGGTACGATTCAGCCGTGTCGGGATCGAGCGACAGGTTGAACTGGTCGCGCCAGCGGAACTCGAAGCGGGCGCGGCTCAGCGCGTCGTCGCGGAGCTTGGCGGCGGGGTGGCCCTTCGCCAGATCGGCGGCATGCGCGGCGAGCTTGTAGGTCACCACACCGACCTTCACGTCGTCGCGGTCGGGCAGCCCCAGATGCTCCTTGGGCGTGACGTAGCAGAGCATCGCGGTGCCGTACCAACCGATCATCGCCGCGCCGATGCCCGAGGTAATGTGATCATAGCCCGGCGCGATATCGGTGGTGAGCGGCCCGAGCGTGTAGAAGGGCGCCTCGCCGCACGCCTCGAGCTGCTTTTCCATGTTCTGCTTGATCTTGTGCATCGGCACGTGGCCGGGACCCTCGATCATCACCTGTACGTCCTGCGCCCAGGCACGCTTGGTCAGCTCGCCGAGCGTGTACAGTTCGGCGAATTGCGCCTCGTCATTGGCGTCGGCGATGCTGCCGGGACGCAGACCATCGCCCAGCGAATAGGCGATGTCATACGCCTTCATGATCTCGGTGATCTCGTCGAAGCGTTCGTAGAGGAACGACTCCTTGTGATGGCTCAGGCACCATTTCGCCATGATCGAGCCGCCGCGCGAGACGATCCCGGTCACGCGCTTGGCGGTGAGCGGGACATAGGGCAGGCGGACGCCGGCGTGGATCGTGAAGTAATCGACGCCCTGTTCGGCCTGCTCGATCAGCGTGTCGCGGAAGATCTCCCACGTCAGCTCCTCGGCGATCCCGCCGACCTTCTCCAGCGCCTGGTAGATCGGCACCGTGCCGATCGGCACCGGCGAGTTGCGGATGATCCATTCGCGCGTGTCGTGGATGTTGCGCCCGGTCGACAGGTCCATGACCGTGTCCGCGCCCCAGCGGATCGACCAGACCAGCTTGTCGACCTCGGCCGCGACGTTCGAGGCGACCGCGCTGTTGCCGATATTGGCGTTGATCTTGACCAGGAAGTTGCGGCCGATCGCCATCGGCTCGGATTCGGGGTGGTTGATGTTGTTGGGGATGATCGCGCGGCCGCGCGCGACCTCGTCGCGAACGAAGTCCGGCGTCACGTAATCGGGGATCGTTGCGCCGAAATCCTCGCCGTCGCGGACGTATTCGCGCAGCATCTCGCGGCCGAGATTCTCGCGCGTCGCGACATATTCCATCTCGGGCGTGATGATGCCGCGGCGGGCGTAGTGCATCTGGCTGACGTTCGCGCCGGCTTTCGCGCGCAGCGGGCGGCGGTTGACGTTCGGGAAGGGCTGGACGCCGCCCGAGCGATCGGGGCCGAGCTGGCCGTTGTCCTCGGGGCGGAGTTCGCGTGCGTCATAGGCCTCGACATCGCCGCGCGCCATGATCCAGTCGCGGCGCAGCGCGGGCAGGCCGGCGGCGATGTCGATGCGAGCCTTCGGGTCGGTGTAGGGGCCGGAGGTGTCGTAGACGTTGAGCGGCGGCTCGCCGGAGGAGGGATCGAGGTCGATCGCGCGCATCGCGACGTTCAGCGGGCCGACGTGGATCTTGCGGCTGCCGCGGATCGGGCCGGTGGTGACACCGATTTCGGTACGGGCGGGAACGTCGGCCATAACTCTTCTCTCCAACTCGATGGGAGGAAGACGGTGGCCGGAGGACGCCGCATCCACTCCCTACGCCGGTGTCAGCCGGATCAGGTTCAGCGGGTCGAGGACTGCGGTCCTCCTCTCAACCGCAGCATCGGCGGTCCCCCGGGGAGCGTACGGTATAGGCGCGTCGGGGGCGCGACAGCAACGAAAAAGGCCGCACTCCGCGCGATGCGGAATGCGGCCGAGAATGAGGTCGATGAAGCGGATCAGCTTGCCTTGGTGAAGTCGCCGCTGGTGCGCAGCGCCTCGATCGAATTGTTGGTGCCGGCCGGGAAGAAGCCGCCCGACGTCTTGGCCGCGTCGGTCAGATAGACGATGTTGTGGACCTGCAGCGTCGAGCGGCTGAACGCGACGCCGTTGGCATCGGCGGGAACGATGTTGGCCACCTCCGCACCGTTGACCGTGGCGGTGATCCCCTGATCGAGATCCTTGCGATCGGTGGCGGTGTCGGTCGGCTTGCCGTCTAGGGAGTCTCGCGCGTCGGAGATCTTGTTCGCCTTGACCCGCGCTTCCGATCCGCGGCGGTAAAGCTCGGCGCGGATCAGCCCGGCGTGATACGCCTCGGCAGCGAGGATGCCCGCGGCGGCTTCCAGATAGATCGCGCTGCTGATCAGCGGTGACGCGCCCTTGTATGCAGTCACCCCGACATCTTCGAACAGATAGGCGGCGAGCAGGAAATTGTCGTCGTTGAGATAGGGATCGAATTCACCGTTGGCGTCGGCGATCCCCGCCGCGCGCGCGGCGGCGCTGAACGCCCCTGTCGTCCCGCCGTCGATGTTGATCGCCGGCTGATGGATCACCTGCGCCGCGTTGACCGAGGTGATGACGGCGCGCAGCGCGTTGACGTGCGCCAGTTCGTCGGCGGCGATCTCCCGCGCATAGCTGGCGATGATCGGATCGGTGAAGGTGACCTTGCGCCCTCCGGTCACGCCGCCGCGCTGGCCGACCGTCCCGGTCAGGCTCGCTTCGGGCAGCGACCGGCCGAAGGCGGCGAAGGAGTAGAATTGCGCCTCGAGATATTCGAGGTTGAGCGCCAGTTGCAGGATGGCGACATCGGTCGTCACGCTGCCCGTGGCGGTCGGCGTCGGCGTGGGGGTCGGGCTGGGCGTGGTGCTGTTGTTGTTGTCGCTGCCGCACGCCGACAGCAGCGCGAGGCCGCCCGCGGCGGCGGTGCCGGCGCCGGCCAGCTTGAGGAAGCGGCGGCGCTCGGCGCGGCGAAGCTCGGCCAGTTCGAGCGCGGCGAAAACGGAATCCTTGATCATGGCGTCATTCCCTAATGCGGGGCGTATGGGGCAAAGGCGGGAGGCGGTGCGCGCCGTCTCGCGTCAGGCCGATGCCGCGCTCGTCTTGATGTTGCCGTTGACCCCGGCCGGGAAGAAGCCGCCGCTCGTTACCGCCGACTGGTTGAGATAGACGATGTTGAGCACCTGCAACGGCGTGCGGCTGAACGCGATGCCGTTGGTGTTGAGCGGAGCGATGTTCGACACGTCGAGCGTGACGCCATTGTCGACGACCGTGCCGGTCGCCAGCCCGCTGTCGTCTACCGGGCCGATGCCGCGCACCAGATCCTCGGTCGGATTGCCGTCCACCGTGTCGCGTACCTTGGAGATGGCGGTGGTCGCCTCGATCAGCCGGAGCGAGGGCGTCTGGAGCCCCTTGCGATACAGGACCGAGCGGATGATCGCGGCATGATACGCCTCGACCGCGAGGATGCCGGCTGCGGCCTCCAGATAGATCTTGCTGTTGATGAGCGCAGGCGCCGCACCCTTGTAGGCGGTGACGCCGACGTCCTCGAACAGATAGGCGCCGAGCAGGAAGTTCTCGTCCGAGGCATAAGGGTCAAACGCCACGCCGTTGCCGACCAGTCCCGCGGCGCGCGCCGCCGTGCTGAACGCGCCGGTCGCGCTGGTGCCGAGATCGATCGTGGGCTGCGCGAGGAGCGACGATGTCGTGAACTGTGAGCGCAGGAAGCGGACGTGCGCCAGCTCGTCCTGGTAGATTTCCTGCGCATATTGCTGGACGATCGGGTCCTTGAACCCGACCGCGCGACCCCCGGTGGCCGCGCCTGCTGTCCCAACCGCGCCGCTGATGTCGGCGGCGGCGAGACCGCTGCCGGTGACCGCGAAGGCGTAATAGTTCGCCTCGAGATATTCGAGGTTCAGCGCGAAATTGAGCACGTCGACTTCGGTATAGGTCGACGTCGGGGTGGGGGACGGCGATGGCGAGGGGGACGGGGTGGGCGTGGCGGTCTGCGCCTGCGCGGTGCCCGACAGCGTCGCGGCCGCAGCCGCGGCACCCAGCGCGCCGGTGAAGAAGGCGCGGCGCGAATCGCGGCGACGCACGCGCGCGTCGAGCGTCTCGATCAGCTGCTCGCTATCGGTCATGGCAGGCTCGTCCCTTCTATTACTCGCGCCGGTACGCGGCGTTGATGCGCGTGATAGGCCAGCATCGCGCGAGGGGCAAAGACGGGATGATGTTTTTTGGGATGCGCGCCATTCGCTTGTGGTCCCGGGCTTGATCCGGGACCCCGCCTTCTATCGACTGAGGTAAGGAATGGTAGGCCCGCCGCGGCGAAGCCGCGTCGTCGGTCGGGGCAGTGCCCCGCCGGCCGATCTTGGGCGAGGTCGACGGAGCTGTGCTCCGGCGCCCCGCCCTGCGATTTAAAACGTATACCCTACACCAATCGCCGCCAGCCACTGGCTACGCGACCCCGCGATCGACACCACCGGCGTGTCGCCGAAGTCGTTGAGCATCTTCTTGTAGGTGACGCCGCCGATCGCCTTCCACCCCTTCAGCAGATTGCCGGTCAGTGAATAGGTGCCCGCCATGCCGACCGTCCAATGCTTCCACCCGCCGCGGGTGCGATATTGCGGCAGCCCGCTGGCCAGCGACTGCGCGGCGTCGACGTCGAAATAGGTGCGCGCGAAGCCGCGCTCGACGCGCTCGGCCGAGGCGAAGAGGCCAACGCCGGCCTTCAGGCTGAGCGGCGTGAAGTAATTGACCGATGGCGACCAGATGCCGCTGTCGTGGACGCCGCTGACGTCGTGGCGATAGCTGAGCGAGGCGGACAGCTTGTCATAGGGGCTGGTGAGGATGCCGGTCTTGCCAAGCCCGACATAGCCGCCCAGCTCGATCGCGGTGTCGCGCTCGCCCAGCGCGCGGATGCGACGGTCGTCGATCGCCTTGTTGTTGGTGCGGTTGAAGTTGATGACGCCGATCGGTCCGGCCTGCACGTCCCAGCTCGGCCCCGAGGCGTTCGGGATCAGATCGACCGACGCACGGTTGCCGATTACCTGGAATGCGAAATTATGGAACGAGCCGATCGCCGCCGGGCCGGGGACGACGCGGTAATTGTCCGAGCCTTCGTAGTCCGGCAGATACGCCGCCGCGACCGCGACGGTCACCGTATCGCCGACCAGCGCCGGATCGGGTGTCGGGTTGGGCTCGGCCGGAACCGAGGCACTCTGCGCGAACGCGGGCATCGCAAGGCAGGCAAGCGCGGCGGCGAGCAGCGCACGAGCGGCGGAACAGTTGACGTACACGTAAATTCCCCTTTGGTCTGCGCGCCCAACCGTTCGCGGGGAATTTTGCTCCATGTTGTTGGTTACAGCATGTAGCGCATCCGGATCTGTTGCTCTTCGGCATCAGTGGTCAGCGAGAAGCGCGCCGCCGAGAAGCGCGGCGGGCCGAAGCGGATCGCGGGGTTGCGCGAGAAGCCGAAGCCTTCCTTGGGGATGCCCGCGAACGTATCCAGCTTCTTGTTGCCGTTCTCGTCGTGGATCACCGCCACCGCATAGTCGCCGCGCGGCAGCGCGGGGAAGCGGATGCTGGTCTGCCCGGCGGGCACCGAGCGCGTCACCGCGTCGCGATCGTCGACGCAGTTCGGGAAATTGTCAGGATCGGCGGTCAGGCACAGCCGCAGCATCCCCTTGGCCGAGCGCAGATGATCGATCTCCACCTGCAGCGAGCCGACCGGCGCCGCCCCGATCAGCGGCACCGCCAGCAACGCCAGCCCCATCGCGGCGCGCCGCTTTCGCGTGATCGCGCGCGAAATCGCCGAGCCCATCGTCCGTGCCGCAGAGCCGGTCCCAGAAGCGGAAATAAAGGCCATAGTTACATCCGTACCGTTCATGGTGCCGCTGGTGATGGCTGGCGGTAATCAGCCACCGGCCTACCCGTCCCCCCCACATGAACCGCGGGAACATTTCCCAGCCCATATGGTTGGTCACCCCCATAATCGTCATGACCGTCAGCACCACCCCCAGTGCGGTGACATGGATCGGAATCGCGAAGACCAGTAGCGGAATGGCAACAGCGCCGGTCACCGCCTCGATCGGATGAAAGGCCATCGCGGCCCATGCCGTCGGCGGGCGGCTGGCGTGATGCACCGCATGCGCCAGCTTGAAGACGCGCGGGCGATGCATCCAGCGATGCGTCCAGTAGAACCACGTATCGTGCGCGATCAGATACAGCAGCACCGATACCGGCAGATACCATAAGGGAAAGGCATGGACGTCGCCGTAGATCCGCGTCCAGCCACGGTTCTGCCAGCCCCAGGCGATGATCCCGGCGGGCACGCCGTAGATGCCGGCCGAGGCGAGGCTCCACAGGATCTCGCGGCGAATCTGCGGGTCGAGCCCGGCATACAGCCGCGGGTGCTTCAGCCGCGTGGCGAGCGCGAAGCCGGCGCTCGCGGCCAGATAGCGTACGCCGACGATGACGCTCATCGCCAGCGCCGACAACAGGATAGCGATCGTGGCGGACATGGCATGGCTTCTAGCGCATCGCCGACGGGCGCGATAGGCAGGGGCCATGCCTGTACGTCCCGCCGATATCGCGCTCGCCCACCGCCTCGCCGACGCCGCTGGCGCGGTGATCCGACCCTATTTCCGCCAGCCGGCCGGGCTGGAATTGAAGGAAGATCGCTCGCCCGTGACGCGCGCCGACCGTGAGGCGGAGGAGGCGATGCGGCGGCTGCTGGACGCCGAATGCCCCGGCGACGGGGTGGTCGGCGAGGAACATGGCGTGAAGGACGGCGTGACCGGGCGGCAATGGGTGCTCGACCCGATCGATGGCACGCGCAGCTTCACCGCCGGACGCGCGATCTTCGGGACGCTGATCGCGCTGGTCGAGGATGGCTGGCCGGTGCTGGGGATCATCGACCAGCCGGTGCAGCGCGAACGCTGGACGGGCGTGACCGGGCGGCCGACGCTGCTCAACGACGCGCCGGTGCAGACGCGGGCGTGTCCGGCGCTGGAGGGGGCGATTGTCGCCACGACCAGCCCGCATCTGTTCGAGGACGCCGATGTGCCGCATTTCATGGCGCTGGTGACGGCGGCGAGCGGCGGCGCGCCGCGGCAGGGGCCGGTCTATGGCGGCGACTGCTACAATTACGGGCTGTTGGCGAGCGGGTTCCTCGACATCGTCTGCGAATCCGGGCTCAAGCTGTATGATTTCGCGGCGCTCGCGCCGATCGTCGAGGGCGCGGGTGGGCGGATGTGCGATTGGAACGGGGACCCGCTGACTGCCGACAGCGCCGGACATGTGCTGGCGATCGGCGACCCGGCGCGCGCCGACGAGGTGCTGGAGGCACTGCGCAACGTCGCGGGGCATGACCACCACGATCACTGAAAATACTGGCCGGATGCAGCAGCTTAGAACTTGGACACCGTGAATTTGTCGACGTCCAGCCAGCCGCCTTTGCCGGCGGGATTGTAGCAGGACAGCGCGAACTGGACGCCCTGGAAGGTGCCGGTCTGCCAGTCGAATACCAGCGGTACCGTGCCGCCGAGGGGCATGAAGCGGCGGCCGTCTTCGCTGTAGGAGAGCGTCGCGGTCTTCGCGGGGAAGTCCATGTCGGTGCGCAGCCACAGGCGCGTGCCGCGGAAGCGGTGTGCGGGGACACGAAGGTCGACGTGGGGGCCGTCCTTGCGGTCCTCGGTGACGCGCATGGTCAGAAAATAGGTGCCGCCGCGGACCGCCAGTTGCGCGCTGTACTTGCCCAGGGTGCCAAAACCACAGACATCGCCGCGTTTCAGCCCGCGCGTGTCGATCAGCACCTCGCCCCGCGCGCGCGGCGCCTGACCTTTCTGGACGAGCGTGTTGCGCGCCCACCAGAACTGATCGCCGGGCGCGGCATGGAGGCGGAGCCAGCCGGGGCGCTCGGCAAGCGACCAGAGGTGGTCGAGCGGATTGTGGTTCCACTGCCATTGGCGACCGAGCGTGCGGGAGGCGAAATCGTCGCTCGATGGCGGTTCGGTGAAGGGCTGACCCGCGATCGGCTTGCGCGCGACATCGGGGACGCGGCCGGGGGCATCGGGCGTGCCCCAGACCGGCCAGTCGTCGCGCCAGAACACGGGGCTGATGTTGGTAACGCGCCCGATCGCACCGGAATCGCGCATCACGAAGCCGTACCAGCCGCCGCCGGGCAGATCGACCAGCGCGCCCTGGTGGCCGCCGGTGGTGTCGTCGATCTGCGGGCGCGTTTCCCACGGGCCCTCAAGGCTGCGGGCGCGGGAGACAGTGAGTGCGAGTTTGCCGGGGATCGCGTTGAACAGATAATAGAAGCCGTTACGCTTGAGGAGCTTCGATCCCTCCGCGCCCTTGTTGTAGTAAATGACGCGCGACGCGGTGATCCGCGTCAGGTCGCGATTGAGCGTGTGGAGCGTGATCGTCCCGTCGCTGCCGATCGAGGTCGCGAGATAAACGGCCCCGTCGTCGTCGAAGAACAGCGCGGGGTCGAACGCGGCGCGGTCGAGCGTCACGTGGGTCCACGGGCCGCGCGGATTGGTGGCGCGATAGATGCGCGTATGCTGCCCGACCGGCGTGACCGCGACGTAGAACACGCCGTTCCGGTGGCGCAGACTGGGGGCATAGAAGCCGTGCCGGTACGATCCGCCCGCGGCGAGATCGAAGGTCGGCGATCCATCAAGCCGCGGGATCAGGTGCGAGACGATGTCCCAGTTCACCAGATCGCGCGAGTGAAGCAGCGTGATGCCCGGCGCGTTCGCGAAGGTGGTGCTGGCGAAATAGAAGTCCGCGCCGACCCGGATGATGTCGGGATCGGGATAGTCGGCGTTGAGCGGTGGATTGGCATAGGTGCCGTCGCCGCGATCGCTACGCCAGACCTGCGCCGTGGTAGCGGACGCAGCGAGCACCAGCATGGCGGCGCCAGTGGTGCAACGCAGCAACAGCCGTGTCATTCTCGCCAAATTTCCATCCTCTTATTTATATGATCGTATAACGATTTTGCGTGTTGTCGCCGCCGCTTATGAAACACGCCGTTACACATGAAAGGTGATGTTGCTAATCCGCCACAGTGAGGATCAGCTTTACGCCAAATCAGCTTCACATTGGCCTTTACGACCATCCCCAGATTGACAGCGCAGAGCGCCCTGATAGCGATAACGTCAATCATGTCGCAAACATGAACAAGACGGCGCGTCGCCGTCACGGAGGAGGGGATGATGAAGGGAAGCCATGTCATGGGCGCGCTCGCGCGTTCGTCGTCGGTGTGGGCATTGGCGGTAGCGGCAGCGTTGCCGGGCGTCGCGATGGCGCAGACCAGCGGCCAGAGCACGACCGAAAGCCCGACCAACGCACAGCCGGCTGATGCTACGCCAGTCGGTCAGGATCCGGCACCGGGCGCCGACGACATCGTCGTCACCGGCGTGCGCGCCAGCCTTGATCGCGCGATCGCGATCAAGCGCGATTCGCCGGGTGTCGTCGATGCGATCAGCGCCGAAGACATCGGCAAGTTCCCCGACACCAACCTCGCCGAATCGCTGCAGCGCATCACCGGTGTGTCGATCAATCGCGTCAACGGCGAAGGCTCGCAGGTCGCGGTTCGCGGCTTCTCGGGCGGTTTCAACCTCGTCACGATCAACGGCCGTCAGCTGCCGGCCACGAACATCGACACCAGCGGCGGCAATCTGTTTGCACGTGGTGCGGGCCGTTCGTTCGACTTCCAGAACATCGCGTCGGAAGGCGTCAGTGGACTGGAAGTGTACAAGACCGGGCGCGCCTCGGTGCCGACCGGCGGCATCGGCGCGACGATCAACATCGACACGCGCAAACCGCTGAATTCGCGCGAAACCGGCGTGACCGGATCGATCGGCGTGAAAGCCTTGTACGATACCTCGGTCGAGAAGTCCGAGGACACCAAGCATCGCGTGACCCCGGAAGTCTCCGGCCTGCTGAATTATCGTAACGAGGAAGGCACGTTCGGCGCGGCGGTGTTCGGCAGCTACCAGCTCCGCTACTCGGCCTCGGCGCAGTCGAACCCGAACTACTGGAACGTCATCAAGACCTCGGACTTCTTCAATCCGGGGACGTTCATCAACTCGACGACCGTGATCGACGGCGCGCGTCCGACCGCGCCGTATGTGCTGGTCCCGAACGACAGCCGTTACCAGTTCTCGGAAAACCGCCGCGAGCGCATCAATTTCCAGGGCGTGTTGCAGTTCAAGCCGACCGATAATCTGGAATTCACGGTCGACAGCCTGTTCGCGCAGAACCGTCTGCGTGAATCGCGCAGCGAGCAGACGAACTGGTTCAACCGCCCGTTCAGCGAAGTCCGCTTCGACGACAACCCCAACATGGCGACCGCGATCTTCCTGCGCGATTACCTGCCGACCAGCCCGAAGGACGAAGGCTTCGAGCAGCAGCAGGCGGCGACCAAGGCGCGGCTCGGCTCGGTCGGTCTGAACGCCAAGTGGGAATTCGCGTCGAACCTGACGCTGACCGTCGACGGGCACCATTCGGTGTCGACCTCGTCGCCGGACAACCCCAACGGCACCACCGCGACCACCGTCGCGCTCGGCGCGCCGGTGATCCAGGGCCATTCGCTCGACTTCAGCACCGGCTTCCCGCAGCAGGCGCAGGTCATCAACGATTGCTATCGCGCGACGCCCGCGGATCAGCCCAAGGGCAATTGCAACGGCGTGCTCGACATCGGTGATCTGGGCTCCGCACCGGCGCGCACGATCATCTCGCGCCAGACGCAGCGGATCGACCAGATCCAGGCGCGATTGGGCTGGGATCTGGGCGGCGGCAGCCGCTTCGACGTCGGCGGTTCGTACACCGACTCGAAGATGCATTCGACGCAGACGCAGACGCAGCAGACGCTGGGCGACTGGGGCCTCCAAAACCCGGGCATCATCCAGCAGCTCGCGCCCGAGCTGGTCAGCCAATATTGCCTGACCTGCAAGTTCGACCACTTCAACCCGGCGTCCGAAGGCGCGTCGCTGATCGCGTTCCGCGGCAATGCGATCGACCTCTACAACGTGCTGAGCCCCTATTACTCGCAGCGCGGCGCGCCGCCGGCGCCGTCGGCCCCGGCTGACGACACCGTGCAGGAGAAGATCTGGTCGGTGTTCGGCCAGTTCACCTGGAACGGCGAAGTCGCCGGCAAGGCGGCGAACCTCGTCATCGGTGCGCGTTACGAGCAGACCCGCGTCGTCTCGGACGCGGTGCAGACATACAACAATATCGTCTGGACTGCGGACAACGACTTCCGCGGCGATGCCAGCGGCGTGTTCACCGCGATCCGCCAGCGCGGCAGCTACGAGAATCTGCTGCCGTCGGTCGACTTCAGCATCGAGCCGATCACCAACGTGAAGGCGCGTGTGTCGTTCAGCCGCACGCTGGCCCGCCCGGATTATGGCAATCTGTTTGCGACCGCCTCGGCGGGGGCACCGGGTCGTCCGACCGCGCTGGGCGGCATTCCGACGGGCAGCACCGGCAACGCAAACCTGCTGCCGCTGCTGTCGGATAACTTCGACGTGTCGCTGGAATGGTATTACAAGCCGTCCAGCTTCGTATCGGTCGGCTTCTTCGACAAGCGCGTCGCCAACTTCCTGGGCACGGGCATCGTCAACCAGAACCTGTTCGGGCTGCGCGATCCCAGTTCGGGCGCGGCGGGGTCGCGTTCCGGCACCGCGGCGGCGTTCCTGCGCGCCAGCGGCTATGACCTGAGCGACGTCAACCTGTTCACCTATTCCGCGCTGCTGGTGCAGAATGGTGGCAATCAGGCGGCGGCGACCACGCAGTTCAACGCCAATTATGTCGCGGGACGCGGGTTGCAGCAGACGTTCGTCGACCAGATCCTGTCGCAGGTCGACATCTCGTCCGACGCCAACGATCCGCTGTTCAACTTCTCGGTCTCGCAGCCGATCAACAACCGCGAGGGCAAGATCCACGGCTTCGAGCTGGCGTGGACCAACTTCTTCGGCAACACCGGTTTCGGTTTCGCGGGGTCGTTCACGAAGGTGAGCGGCGACGTGAACGTCGATCCGTACGCCGACCCGACCGTGAACATCTTCGCGCTGACCGGTCTCGGCAACAGCGCCAACGCGACGGGCATCTACGAAAAGAACGGCATTTCCGCCCGTATCGCCTACAACTGGCGCGACAAGTATCTGGCGGCGACCAACCAGGGCGGGAACCGCAACCCGTTGTTCGTGGCGCCGTTCGGCACGCTGGACGTGAACATCAGCTATGACGTCAACGACCAGATCGCGGTCACGCTGGAAGGGATCAACCTGACCAGCGAGAGCGTGAAGACCTATGGCCGTACCGAGCGCAACCTGGTGTTCGCGCAGGAGCTGAAGCCGCGCTTCCTGCTGGGGGCACGCTACAAGTTCTGATCGGTCGCGACGATCGACGTTACGGGGAGGGCCATCGCTTGCGGTGGCCCTTTTCGTTTGGAACAAGGGTGCCATGACCTTTACGACTCTCGACAATGTCGACGATGCCGAGCTGCGCGTCGCGGTGCGCGCCGGGGCGGCGTTCGGCGATCATGCCAATCTGCTCCCGATCATGCCGATCGAGTTCGAGGAGGCGCAACGCGAGCTGCCGATCGTGTTCCGCCGCAGCGAGGACGGAGACATCCGCGCCTATGTGCTGCTGGGGCTCGACCGCGGCGAAAATCTGTTCCTCGACGGGGATCGCTGGACGACGCGCTTCGTGCCCGCGTTTCAGCGGCGGGGGCCGTTCGCGCTGGCGCGTGGCGCCGATGGCGACGCGGTCGTGCAGGTGAATCGCGACGATCCGCGCGTCGGGGTGGCGGACGGTCTGCCGCTGTTCCGCGATCATGGTGGCGATGCGCCGTATCTGGAGCATGTTCGCGCCGCGCTGACGCTGCTGGCCGAGGGGGCGCAGAGCGAGCGGGCGATCCATGCCGATTGGGCGGCGGCGGGGTTGCTGCGCGGCGTGACGCTGCGGATCGATCTGGGCGATGCGGGCGGCTATGAGGTGAGCGACGTGTTGACGATCGATCAGGCGGCGCTTGCCGCGCTGTCGGGCGCGACGCTGGAGCGGCTGCACGCCAACGGCTTGCTGCGTGCGGCGACGATGGCGGCGGCGTCGCTCGGCAATATCGAACGACTGGTCGAACTGAAGACGATCAAGGAGGGGGCATGACCGCGGCGATCACGGAGCGGCGCGTGCGGGAGATCGCGGCCGACGATCCGGCGGCGCGCGATCTGGCGGCGCTGGTCGCGGCGGGCGCGCCCGTGGTGGTGCGTGGGCTGGCGGCCGGGTGGCCGCTGGTTGCCGCGGGGCGCGAGGGGCCGGCGGCGGCGGTCGACTATCTGCGGGGCTTCTACAACGGGCAGCCGGGGGTGGGGTATACCGCGGCGGCGGCGCATGGCGGTCGATATTTCTACGACGAGACGCTGACGCGGCTCGACTTCGATGCCGAACGTGTCGCGCTCGACGATTATATGGCGCGGATGCTGGCGGCGCTGGACGGTGAGGGCGCGCCGTCCTTCTATATCGGGTCGACCGATCTGGAGCGGTTCTTCCCCGGATGGAGCGCGGAGAACCCGTTGGAACGGGCCGATTTCGCGCGCGTGCTGCGCAGCATCTGGATCGGCACGCGCACGACCGCGCAGGCGCATTACGACATGTCGAACAACATCGCGGTCTGCGCGGTCGGGCGGCGGCGGTTCACGCTGTTTCCGCCCGATCAGGTCGCGAACCTCTATCCGGGCCCGCTCGAACCCACGCCGGGTGGGCAGGTGGTGTCGCTGGTCGATTTCCGTGCGCCCGATCTCGATCTTTTCCCCGGCTTCGCGGAGGCGCGCGCGGCGGCGCAGGTTGCCGAGCTGGAGCCGGGCGATGCGGTCGTCTATCCGGCCTTGTGGTGGCACCATGTCGAGGCGCTGGCGCCGTTCAACGTGCTCGTGAACTATTGGTGGAACGACGCAGCGGCGTTCATGGATACGCCGATGAACACCTTGCTCCATGCGCTGCTCAGCCTGCGCGACCGCCCGGCGGACGAGAAGCAGGCGTGGCGCGCGTTGTTCGACTATTACGTGTTCGGCGATGCGACGCGCGCGGCGGCGCATCTGCCCGAGGCGGCGCAGGGCGCGCTCGCCCCGCTGGACGATGCGCGGGCGCGGCGGTTGCGCGGCGATTTGTTGAGGAAGCTGAACCGATGACGGGTGTGCGGCGGGTGGTAATCGCGGGCGGCGGCACCGCCGGGTGGCTGGCGGCGGCGATGCTGACCAGGCAACTCGGCGGGATGGTCGACGTGACGCTGGTCGAATCGGAGGAGATCGGCACGGTCGGCGTCGGCGAATCGACGATCCCGACGGTGCGCGCCTTCCACCAGTTGATCGGGGTCGACGAGCGCGACTTCGTCCGCGCGACCGGCGCGAGCTTCAAGCTGGGGATATCGTTCGAGGGCTGGTCGCGGCCCGACGAGCGCTATCTCCATTCGTTCGGGTCGATCGGGCAATCGACGTGGATGGCCGACTTCCACCATTTCTGGCTGGAGGCGCGCGCGCAGGGCAGCGCCGAGGAGATCGGCCGCTATTGCGTCGAGCATGAGGCGGCGCGCGCGGAGAAGTTCGCGGGCGGCGCGGAGGGGGGGCTCAACTACGCCTATCATTTCGATGCGGCGCGCTATGCCCGCTATCTGCGCGAACGCTGCGAGGCGGACGGGCTGACGCGCGTCGAGGGGAAGATCGCGCGTGTCGAGCGCGATGGCGAAAGCGGCGACATCGCGGCGCTGGTGATGGAGGATGGCACGCGGATCGCGGGCGACCTGTTCCTCGACTGCACCGGCTTCCGCGCGCTGCTGCTCGGCGAGACGCTGGGCGTCGGCTATGAGGATTGGGCTGAGTGGCTGCCCACCGACCGCGCGATCGCGGTGCAGACCACGGCGACCGGGCCGGCGGTGCCTTATACGCGCGCGATCGCGCATGATGCCGGGTGGCAATGGCGGATACCGCTCCAGCACCGGCTGGGGAACGGGATCGTCTACGCCAGCGATTACCTGAGCGATGACGAGGCGCAGGCGCGCTTGCTGGGAAGCGTGACCGGCGAGACGCTGATCGCGCCGCGCGTGATCCGTTTCCGCACCGGGCGGCGGGTGAAGGCGTGGGAGCGCAATTGCGTCGGACTGAGCCTGGCGGGTGGGTTCGTCGAGCCGCTGGAATCGACGAGCATCCACCTGATCATGATCGCGCTGACGCGGCTGCTACAGTTGTTCCCGTTCGACGGGGTGAGCGAGGCGGCGGCCACGCGCTTCAACGACATGGCGCGGCGCGAGATCGAGGGCGTGCGCGACTTCATCATCCTGCATTATACGCTCAACCAGCGGGACGAGCCGTTCTGGAAGCGGATGCGCGACATGCCCCTGCCCGACTCGTTGGCGACGCGGATCGCGTTGTTCCGCGAGGGCGCGCAGGCATTTCAGGCGAACGACGAGCTGTTCACGATCACCTCGTGGGTGCAGGTGATGCTGGGGCAGAAGCTGACGCCACTCGCGCATAATCGCGTGGCGCGGATGATGCCCGAGGGGCGGTTGCAGCAGACTCTGGGGCAGATGGCAGCGAAGATTGCCGGCGCAGTGCGCGAACTGCCGTCGCATCAGGCATATCTGGATCGGGTTTGAGTTCGTCACCCAGTACCGTCATTCCCGCGCAGGCGGGAATTCAGAACCTCTGACGTTGCGTTTCTGTCGACGGACCTGCGCGTCTGGATTCCCGCCTGCGCGGGAATGACGGGAGGGGGGCAGCGGGGCCGAGTCCACAGGCGGGGATCGCGTGGGGTGTCGGGTAGCGACTGACGTCGTGCCGCCTTCAGTCCCGCGCGTGCGATCCACGCCAACTTCGCCCCTTTCGAGGTGGTCACCCGGTGATCCCACGCGCGCGGCCCGCGCGCCGCAACTTCGCGCGCGATGTCGCCGTAGATCCCGGCCGCCGCCAGCACCGCCCAGGCCGAGCGGAACGACAGCGCCTTGGTGCCGATCGCTGCGCTATCCTCATGAAGCTGTGCGCGCGTCGCCAGTCGCCTGGCGAGCACCGCCAGCCGCTCGCGATAGGGCGGCTTCATATGTTCGCCCGGCGGCATGTCCATTTCGACCAGCCAGTCGACGGGCAGATAGCAGCGATTGACCCGCGCATCTTCCTCGATATCGCGCGCGATGTTCGCCAGCTGAAACGCAAGCCCGAGATCGCAGGCGCGGTCGAGTGTTGCGTCGTCGTCGGGCGACACCCCCATCACCACCGCCATCAACAAGCCGACCGCGCCCGCGACATGGTAGCAATAACGGTAGAGATCGTCCGCGCTGCGCGGGCGCCAGTCCTCGGCATCGAGCTGGAAGCCGTCGATCACGTCATGGACGAAGCGGCGCGGTAGACCCGTCTCGCGCGCGACGACGCCGAGCGCGTCGAACGCCGGATCGCCGGTCGGCTCGCCATCGAGCGCGGCGTCGCTGAGCGCCCGTACCCGCGCGACCCGCGCGCGCGCGTCGGTGACGATCGTGCGGTCGTGGCCATGATCCTGCCCGTCGACGAGATCGTCGCAGGCGCGGCACCACGCGTAGAGCAGCCACGCACGCTCGCGCACCACCGGCGCGAACAGTTTCGAGGCGGCGGCGAAGCTCTTCGAGCCGCGCGCGATCGACAGCCGCGCGGTTTCGACCAGCGCCGCGCGCGTGTCGGTCACAGGTCGGAGGCGGCCATGCGCACGATCGGCTGCGTCGGTACGTGCGCCGCCATCCGGTCGAGCAACCCGCCGAGCGTCTCGTCGACGATCAGCAACTCGCGGTGCTGCGCGCGCAGGAAGCCGACCTCTCCCATCTTCTCCCAGAAGGCGACGATCGCGTCATAATAGCCGCCGGCGTTGAGCAGCCCGACCGGATCGGCGTGATAGCCGAGTTGCGCCCAGCTGAGCGCCTCCCACAATTCGTCCATCGTGCCGGTGCCGCCGGGCAGGGTGACGAAGCCGTCGGCGAGATCGGTGAACATCTGCTTGCGCTGGTGCATCCCCGTCACGACGTGGAGTTCGGTGAGGCCACGATGCGCGACCTCGGCATCGACCAGCGCCTGTGGGATGACGCCGATCACCTCACCGCCCGCCGCCAACGCGGCATCGGCGATCGCGCCCATCAGTCCGAGCCGCCCGCCGCCGTAGACGACGCCGATGCCGCGTGTGGCGAGCGTGTGCCCGACCTCACGCGCGAGATCGAGGTAGAAGGGGTCGGCGGGGGTGGCGGAGCCGCAATAGATGGCGAGGCGCTTCATGGCGAACGCGCTACGGGATCGGCGCGGGCGGGGCAACCGGGGTGGTGGGGTGTGGGCGATCGTGGCAGGATAACGCGCTGGAAGCGGCAGACGAGGGGAACGGTGTGACGACGGAGGCGGGTGGGCGCGAGGCGCGGTCGCCGCTTGTCCTGCGCACCATCTACGCGCTGTGCCTGCTCGGGGCGACGTACAACCATTGGGTGATCATCGTCCGTCACGAGCTGCTGTGGGACTATGACGGCTTGCCCGTGGTGAGCGCGATCTTCTGGACGTCACTGGCGTTCCTCGATCCGGCGGCGGTGCTGCTGCTGTGGCGTCGCCCGCGCGCCGGCGTGGCGGCGACGATGGCGATCATCGTGGTCGACGTCATCCACAACCTGTCGATCATGGCGCTCTATTATCCGCCGCTGTCGCGCACCTTGCTCGAAACGCCGGGCGTGATCGCGCAGATCGTGTTCATGGTCTTCGTGCTGGGGACCGCGCGCATCGCAACGCCGCGCGGAGAGCGAGCGAATGGTTAGCGTGTGCGAGGAAAGAACCGGTGCTCGGCAGGGGCGGCAATCGATGCGAACTTTCAGTCGGCGTCGGGATCGATCAACTTGCCGGCCAGCTTGACGGCAACGGTCAGCGGATCGCGGCCCTGCCCATAACCATAGGCAGCAGCTTCCTTCGTCGAGCAAGTTCGCTGCCCGGCAAACATGCCGCATGGGGCAGCTGGCGTGAGCGCCGCCACGCCGGTCGCACGATCATCCCGCGCTTGCCGAGCGGCTGAACGCTCGACCGGGAGTGGCAGCCTGTATCGACCCTCGTGCTGCCCGCAGACCGTTATTTCCTCGGGCGAGGAGGCGGTATCGTCGCAGCCGGAAACCACCGACAGCTTGAAGTGATCGACCGACTTGCCCGCTTTCGACAGATCGAAGCCAGTCGAAGTCGTCGTTGTTGATAGTGAGATTTGCAAAGCAACAATCATCCACATCATGCCGTCAAGGTAACATCACCGACGAGCGCTGCCAACGAAGATGTGAGGTGAGTGAACGCGCTCAGCGGAAGCAGTTTCGTGCAGCATTCGACCGGCAAGAATTTTCGCTTGCCCGTTGAGAAGTGGCAACTATTCCGGTGTGTACTGGTGACGCATCTCAGTTAGGCCGCAGCGTACCACTATTTACCGTTCAGCGGCGGGACGCTCCAGTCGATCGTGCCGCGGCCGTGCGCTTCCAGAAAGGCGTTGGCCTTGCTGAAATGGCCCGAGCCGAACCAGCCCTTGTAGGCTGATAGCGGCGAGGGATGCGGCGCGGTGAGGATCAGGTGGCGGTCACCGCCGGACGCAGTGACGAGCGGCGCCTTGGCCTGTGCGTGGCTGCCCCAGAGCATGAACACGGTCGGTGCGGCCTGTTCGGCGACCGCGCGGATGATCGCGTCGGTCAGTTGCTCCCAGCCGCGCCCGCGATGCGCGGCGGCGCGGCCCTCGGCGACGGTCAGCACGGTGTTGAGCAGCAGTACGCCCTGCCGCGCCCAATGTTCGAGGAAGCCGTGGGTCGGCGGCGCGATGCCGCAATCGGTGGCCAACTCGCGATAGATGTTGGTGAGGCTGGGCGGGGGCTTAACGCCCGGGCGGACCGAAAAGCACAGACCATGCGCCTGCCCTGCGCCATGATAGGGGTCCTGCCCGAGGATCACCACGCGCACATCGGGCAGCGCGGTGAGTTCGAGCGCGCGGAAGCGGTCGGCGGCGGGCGGGAAGATCGTCGTGCCGGCCTGTTCCTCGGCGGCGAGGAAGCGGGTGAGCGCCGCCATCGTCTCGCTGGCGAGCGGCGCGGCGAGGGCGTCGCGCCACGTCGGATCGAGCGTCGGGGTGTTCATGCGCGTCAGCCGTCGCGGCGGTGTTCGAGCAGCCACGGGCGCGGGCGGCCGGTCGGCTTCGGCGTGCCGTCGAGCCGGACCGAGCGTGTTACCACGACCGGGCGCAGCATCAGCGTGCCGTTCATTTGTTGTCCGGTCGGCTCGGCGAGGATGCGCTTGACGGTCTTCTGCCCGGCGACGACGCGCCCGAATGCGGCATAGCCGGGGTCGCGCGGGCTCCAGTCCATGTACGCCGCCGGGCCGACGGTGATGAAGAAATTGCCGTTCGCCGACCCCGGCGGCCCCTTGCGCGCCATCGAGATCGTCATGTCGAGATGGCGGATGCCGGTCTTCTTCGTCGATTCGTGCGGGATCATGTCGAGGAAGCGGCGCGCGTCGGTGCGGATGCCCGACTGGATGAAGCCGGTGCCGGGCAGCTTCTTGCTGCGCGCGGTGCGGTAGAAGCTGACGCCATCGAAGCGGCCGTCGTCGACGTAGCGGAGGAAATTGGCGGTGGTGAGCGGCGCGTGGCGCTGATCGAGCGCGAGGACGATCGGGCCATCGGCGGTTTCCAGTCGCACGCGCACCCAGCCCGGCGTAGCGCGGTCGGCGCGCTGTGCCTCGGCGGGAGCGGCGACGGCGAGAAGGGCGAGCAGCGGGAAAAGGCGACGCATCGCGCGGATGTACGGACGCGCGCGTGCGATCGCAACGTCGTCAGAGGCCAAGCCAGACGAGCGGTTGGGGGAGCGCGATTGCGGCATAGTCGACCTGCAGCACGCGGCGGCGACGGTTTCCTTGTGCGGCGGCGGAGGCGTGGAGGATCGGGGTGGCGACCGCACCGTCATTGCGAGCGCAGCGAAGCAATCCAGGGCGTCCTGGTCCGGCACTGGATTGCTTCGCTGCGCTCGCAATGACGGACTAGCTTTGGCCGGCGTGGCGATCAGGCGTGCTCGATGTCCTGCTTGGTCGACCACGGACCGTGGCCGGGGACGTCGGCGCGGGCGCGAAACGCGATGGTGCGGTCCTGATGCCAGCCGAGCGACCAGTTGGTGACGGGGGTCTTGTCGAACAGAATCGCGCGGACCGACTCCGCGAGCGGGCCGAGGTGGCGCGCGGCGATGGCGTGGATCGGGCCGGTGGCGAGGAGGGTGGGCAGCGCGGGGTGGCCGTGGAGGCGAAGGCCGGCGCGGTCCTGCGGGAGATCGGCGGCGAGTTGGTGGAGAGTGGGGAGGAGTTCGGTCGCGGCGGCGGGGTGATGGGTGGCGCCGTCGCGGGACCAGTCGAGTGGGTGGCGCTCATGGGTCGGTGGGTACCAAGCCACCTTCGTCATTGCGAGCGTAGCGAAGCAATCCAGTGCGTCCTGGTCCGGCTCTGGATTGCTTCGCTACGCTCGCAATGACGGCGTCCCATGTGGCCACGACGCGGGAGTGAATCCCGCGTCGTCGGACGGCGCTGTGGCGCCGCCGGCCGTGTCGGCGGATGCAGCGTTGCTTCGCTTGCTGCACCGGCGGGCGGGCGCCCGCCTTCCGCCTTACAGCTTCTCCGTCAGTTCCGGCACGATCTTGAACAGATCACCCACCAGGCCGAGATCGGCGACCTGGAAGATCGGCGCGTCCTCGTCCTTGTTGATCGCGATGATCGTCTTGGAATCCTTCATGCCGGCAAGGTGCTGGATCGCGCCGGAGATGCCGACCGCGACATAGACTTCCGGCGCGACGATCTTGCCGGTCTGCCCGACCTGATAATCGTTCGGCACGTAACCGGCGTCGACCGCCGCGCGGCTCGCGCCGACGCCTGCGCCCAGCTTGTCGGCGAGCGGCTCGATCAGCTCGTGGAACTTCTCGCCCGAGCCGAGCGCACGGCCGCCCGAGACGATCACCTTCGCGCTGGTCAGCTCGGGACGCGTCGAGGCCGCGATCTCCTGATTGACGAAGGTCGACAGGCCCTTGTCGCCGGTCGCCGCGACCGGCTCGACGGTGCCGGTGCCGCCCTCGGCCGCCGCCTTCTCGAACGCGGTGCCGCGGACGGTGAGGACCTTCTTGGCGTCCGAGGTCTTGACGGTGGCGATCGCGTTGCCCGCGTAGATCGGGCGCGTGAACGTGTCCTCGCCCTCGACCGACAGGATGTCGCTGATCTGCATGACGTCGAGCAGCGCGGCGACGCGCGGGGCGACCGCCTTGCCGGTGGTGGTGGCCGGCGCGACGAACGCGTCGTGGTGCCCCATCAGTTCGACAACCAGCGGCGCGACATTCTCGGCGAGCTGGTGCGCATAGGCGGCGTCATCGGCGACATGCACCTTGCCGACGCCCGCGATCTTCGCCGCCGCCTCGGCGACCGCGCCGACGCTGTGCCCAGCGACGAGCAGATGCACCTCGCCGAGCTTCGCCGCGGCGGTGACCGCGGAGAGCGTGGCGTCCTTGACGGTCGATCCGTCGTGTTCGACCCAAACCAGAGTCTTCATTCCACTATCCTCTCGAACTTCCGAGCCGTTCGTCCTGAGGAGCCGCTGAGCGAAGTCGAAGCGGCGTCTCGAAGGACTGTGGTTCGAGACGAGGCTTCGACACGCTCAGCCTCTCCTCACCATGAACGGAAAAGGGACTACTTCGCGATGCCCATCGACTTGAGCCGATTCACCAGCTCGTCGACATCGGCGACCTTGACGCCGGCCATGCGCTTGGCCGGCTCGGCGACGTTGACCACGGTCAGCCGCGGCGTGACGTCGACGCCGAAGTCGGCCGCGGTCTTGGTCGCGAGCGGCTTCGACTTGGCCTTCATGATGTTCGGCAGCGAGGCGTAGCGCGGCTCGTTGAGGCGCAGGTCGGTGGTGACGATCGCGGGCAGCTTGAACGTGTCGGTCTCCAGCCCCCCATCGACCTCGCGGGTGACGGTGACGCTGTCGGCGGCCAGCTCGACCTTCGACGCAAACGTGCCCTGGCCCCAGCCGAGCAGCCCGGCGAGCATCTGGCCGGTCTGGTTGTTGTCGTCATCGATCGCCTGCTTGCCGAGGATCACGAGGCTCGGCTGTTCCTCCTCGACGATCTTGGCGAGCAGCTTGGCGACGCCCAGCGGTTCGACCTTGGTTTCCGAGGTGACGAGGATCGCGCGGTCGGCGCCCATCGCCAGCGCGGTGCGCAGCGTGTCCTGCGCCTTGGGCTCGCCAATCGAGACGACGACGATCTCGGTGACCGCGCCCTTTTCCTTCAGCCGGATCGCTTCCTCGACCGCGATCTCGTCGAAGGGATTCATGCTCATCTTGACGTTCGCGAGATCGACGCCCGAGCCATCCGCCTTCACGCGGGGCTTCACATTATAGTCAAGCACGCGCTTGACCGGCACCAACACCTTCATTGCGCTAACCCTCCTCAAGCTGTCCGGGCTGCTACCTGACGTTTACGTAAACATCAAGTGAGCGGCCGGATGCGGCCGGGTCGCGAGCGGCCGGCATCCATTGTCTGAAAGCGATAAAGCGTCAGGCCGCCTAGATGTCCATCGCGATATGCAAGACCGCGGCGCAGCGCCGGATACGCGAAGGGCGGGATCGGCGAACCGATCCCGCCCTTGCGAGTGCTCAAGGCGTTCCGCGGTGGCCGCGGCGCGCGTCAGGCGACCTTCTTGACCTCGGCGACGATCTTCTGCGCGGCATCGCCCAGGTCGTTGGCCGGGACGATCGCGAGGCCCGAGCCGGCGAGGATTTCCTTGCCCTTCTCGACGTTCGTGCCTTCGAGGCGCACGACCAGTGGCACCGACAGGTTCACTTCCTTCGCCGCGGCGACGATGCCCTCGGCGATGATGTCGCACTTCATAATGCCGCCGAAGATGTTGACGAGAATGCCCTTCACCGCCGGATCGGCGAGAATGATCTTGAACGCCGCCGTCACCTTCTCCTTGTTCGCGCCGCCGCCGACGTCGAGGAAGTTGGCCGGGAACATCCCGTTCAGCTTGATGATGTCCATCGTCGCCATCGCGAGCCCGGCACCGTTGACCATGCAGCCGATGTCGCCATCCAGCTTGATATAGGCGAGGTCGTACTTCGACGCTTCCAGCTCGGCAGCGTCTTCCTCGGTTTCGTCGCGCAGCTCGGCGAGGTCCTTGTGGCGGAACATCGCATTGCCGTCGAAGCCGACTTTGGCGTCGAGCACCATCAGCTTGCCGTCTTCGGTGACGGCGAGCGGGTTGATCTCGATCTGCTCGGCGTCGGTGCCGAGGAACGCGTCGTACAGCTTCGCCGCGACGTTCGCCGCCTGCTTGGCGAGATCGCCGGTCAGTTCGAGCGCGCCCGCGACCGCGCGGCCGTGGTGCGGCTGGAAGCCGGTCGCCGGATCGACGTCGATCGAGTGGATCTTCTCCGGCGTGTCATGCGCGACGGTCTCGATGTCCATCCCGCCCTCGGTCGAGGCGACAAACGAGATGCGGCCGGTGGCGCGGTTGACGAGCAGCGCGAGGTAGAATTCCTTCGCGATGTCGACGCCGTCGGTCACGTACAGGCGGTTGACCTGCTTGCCGGCCTCGCCGGTCTGGATCGTCACCAGCGTGTTGCCGAGCATCTCGGTGGCGGCGTGGCGGACCTCGTCCTCGGTCTTGGCGAGGCGGACGCCGCCCTTGCTGCCCTCAGGAAGCTCCTTGAACTTGCCCTTGCCGCGGCCACCGGCATGAATCTGCGCCTTCACGACGTAGAGCGGCCCCGGCAGCTTCTTCGACACCTCGACCGCTTCCTCCACGCTCATCGCGGCATAGCCGGCGGGCACGGGGACGCCGAATTTCGCGAGCAGTTCCTTGGCCTGATATTCGTGGATGTTCACGGGGCTCTCCCAGGTGCAGCGATAAAAATCGCGCCAGCCTAAAGCACAGGGGCGCGCGCAAATCCACCCTTTATCGTCGCGCAGTTGCGAAGCAAATGCAATAAGGAGATTTTTGGAGCTAGGTTACACTCTACACCGTTCGTGCTGAGCTTGTCGAAGCATGAGACTTCGACAAGCTAAAGGCGAAGGGTTGCAGGGTTGGCCTGTCCAGGCGGTTGCTCTTTCGTTCTGGCAGCGCCATGTCGTTACCCGTGATCCGGCTCCCGCATCCTGCGCTCCATGCGAGCCATTCCGGCATCTGGATGGCGGATGGCGAGGAAACGCGGGCGTTGTCGCGGGGCGAGGCGATCCGGCTGGCGGCGGATACGCCGGTGATCCTGCTCAATGCACCGCTGATCGGGCAGCGGCTTGGCTATGCCGAGCTGTCGGGGCTCGATCTGCTCGAATTGTTCGCCTTCCTCCATCCGGCGCGGTTCATGGTGCCGACGCCCAAGGGCGTCGCCGACGCGTGCGGCATGGCCGCGCCCACACGCGATGACGAGGTCGCGGCGTTCCTGCGCGACGCGGCGACGCGGATGCTGGCGGTGACCGCGGGTGACTGGCCGGAGCGCGAGGGCGCGTGGACCGCGGCGCAGTCGCTGACGCGCGCGCGCTGGGCGTGGGCGCCGGTCGTCGCGCCGCGGATTGCCAAGCCGCAGCAGAACGAGCGCTGGCTGTTCGCGCGATTGCCGGAGTGGGAGGAGGTCGCCCCGCGCCCCGCACCGCGCAGCATCACGCTGGAGGAGCGCACGGTGCTCGATCGGCTCGACCGGCTGACCGGCGCGGGGGCCGAGCCGCGCGCGGGGCAGCGCGCCTATGCCGCCGCCGCCAGCGCCGCTTTCGCGCCGCGCGTCACGCGCGAGGCACCGAACCTGATGCTCGCGGAGGCGGGGACGGGGATCGGCAAGACGCTCGGCTATCTCGCCCCCGCCAGCCTGTGGGCCGAACAGGCCGGCGGCGCGGTATGGGTGTCAACCTATACCAAGGCGCTACAACGGCAATTGGGGCATGAGACGCGGCGGCTCTACCCCGATCGCGCGCTGCGCAAGGCCAAGGTGGTGACGCGCAAGGGGCGCGAGAATTACCTGTGCCTGCTCAATCTTGAGGACGCCTTGCAGGGCGGGTTCGCGGGGCGCGCGGCGATCCTTGCGCATCTGGTCGCACGCTGGGCGGCCTATACCGACGACGGCGACATGATCGGTGGCGACCTGCCCGGCTGGCTGGTCGCGCTGTTCCGCCGCAACGGCTCGGCGGCGCTGACGGACCGGCGCGGTGAATGCGTCTACGCCGGCTGCCCACATTACCGGAAATGCTTCATCGAGCGTGCGGCGCGCGCGTCGGCGGAGGCGGATCTGGTGATCGCCAACCATGCGTTGGTGATGGTCAACGCCGCGCGGGGGCGCGAGCTGGCGACGCGGCCGACACGCTATGTCTTCGACGAAGGGCATCATCTATTCGACGCCGCCGATGCGATGTTCGGCACCGCGCTGACCGGATCGGAGACGATCGAGCTGCGGCGCTGGATCGTCGGGCCGGAGGGGACGTCGCGCGGGCGGCGGCGCGGGTTGCAGGCGCGGTTGTCCGACGTCGCGAGCTATGACGAGCAGGGCGGGCGCGCGGTGACCGATATCGTCGGCGCGGCGCAGGCGCTGGCGTCGGACGGCTGGCTGTCGAGGGTGGCCGAAGGGCAGCCGTTCGGCGCGATCGAGGCGTTGCTGGGGGCGGTGCGCGGGCTCGCCTACGCCCGCGCCGAGGAGCGCGGCGCAGATGCCGGCTATGGGCTGGAGACTGAACTCGCCGAGCCGTCGCCCGAATTGATCGAGGCCGCCGCGCCCGCCGCACAGGCGCTCGATGCGCTGGTGCGGCCGATGGTGGCGCTCGGCAAGCGGCTGGAGGCGGTGCTCGCGGAAGGGCCGGACTGGCTCGATGGGCAGGCGCGTGCGCGGGTGGAGGGGGCGATCGCCTCGCTGGGCTGGCGCGCGGAGACGGTGGCGTCTTGGCTGGCGCTGCTCGCGCGCGTCGGCGGCCCGGCCGACCCGCGCTTCGTCGACTGGCTGGCGGTCGATCGCGTCGAGGGGCGCGAATATGACATCGGGCTGCATCGCCGCTGGCTCGATCCGACGCTGCCTTTCGCGGAGACGGTGCTGAAGGGCGCGCACGGGGCGCTGGTCACCTCCGCGACGCTGACCGCGGGCGGCGACTGGGACACCGCCGAGGCGCGGGTCGGCGCGCCGCATCTGCCGCGTGCGGCGGGGCGATTCCAGGTCGAGTCGCCGTTCGATTATGCGGCGCGCGCCGAGGTGGTGATCGTCACCGACGTCAAGCGCGGCGACATTCCCGCGCTCGCCAATGCCTATGCGCGGCTGGTCGAGGCGAGCGAGGGTGGCGCGCTGGGGCTGTTCACCGCGATCCGGCGGCTGCGCGCGGTCCATGCGCGGGTCGCCGACCGGCTCGCGCGCGCCGGGCTGCCGCTCCACGCGCAGCATGTCGACCCGGTCGATACCGGCACCTTGGTCGACATCTTCCGCGACGATCCGCACGCCAGCCTGTTCGGCACCGACGCGCTGCGCGACGGGGTCGACGTGCCCGGCCATTCGCTGCGGCTGGTGGTGATGGAGGGCGTGCCGTGGCCCAAGCCGACCGTGCTCCACGCCGCCCGCCGGCTGGTCGGCGGTGGCAGCGCCTATGACGACCGGATCGTGCGCGCGCGGCTGGCGCAGGCGTTCGGGCGACTGATCCGGCGCGGCAGCGACGCCGGGCTGTTCGTGCTGCTGTCTGCCGCGATGCCGTCGCGGTTGCTCGACGCCTTTCCGCCCGGCGTGACGGTGACGCGCGTGTCGCTCGACGAGGCGGTCGAAAGAGTGAAGCGGCGGCTTTCCAGCGGCGTTAACATGGGGCATGACGCGCCCCTCGACGCCTGACGGAGACCGACGCCCCGTGAAGACGCTGACGCTGTTGCGCCATGCCAAATCGGGCTGGGACGATCCGGTGGCGCGCGATTTCGATCGCCCGCTTAACGCGCGCGGGCGGCGTGCGGCGGTGACCATGGGTCGGCATGTCCGTGACCTGGGGCTGGCGTTCGACGTGGTCGTGGCTTCGCCGGCGACGCGTGTCGACGAAACCGTCGTCGAGTTCGAGCGCGGGCTGGGGCGAGCGTTGATGCCGGTGTGGGACCGGCGGCTGTACCTTGCCGCGCCGACGACGTTGCTCGACGTGGTGCATGAGTGCGATGCCGCATCGGACGCGCTGCTGCTTATCGGGCACAATCCCGGGCTGGAGGAACTGACGCTGCTTCTGGTGCCAGAAGACGATGGCGCGCTGCGTGCGGCGGCGGAGGAGAAATATCCGACCGCAACGCTGGCCGAGATGACGTTCGATACCGATGACTGGGCAAAGGTGACCGCACGGAGCGGGCGACTGACCCGCTTCATCCGCCCGCGCGATGTCGATCCTGCTTTGGGACCCGACGGAGACTGACGAACGTCTTGTCCTAGCAGTGGACGTTGGCGGGGGTTGCTGCGCGGATCGTGCATTGCCGATGACCGCTCATCGTCACCTGTGCGTCCGGGCCGGCGGTGATCGTGGCGGCGCTGCGTGCGGAGGCGCGCACGATCAGGTCGCCGGCCGCCTGAACGACGGTGCGCTCGGCGGAAAGCGCAGCGGTGTCGATCGTGCCGGGTCCGTTGCCCGCGAGCCGCGCCTCGGTCGCGCGTCCGGCGGCGGAGATCGCTCCCTCACCGACCAGCGTCGCGTCGAACCGCTCGGCATCGACGCGTGCCACCTCGACGCTGCCCGCGCCGGCAATCGACACCGTCGCGCACGCGCCACGTAGCGTGTCGATGCGCACCGTCGCGGGCGCGAACAGCATGATGGTGTCGAGGCGCGGGGTAGCGATGACGATCTCGGCGGGCGCGGTGCTGCCGCGCGGCGCGCGGATCGTCAGCGTGGTGCCGTCGACGCGCAAGTCGAGCGCGTCGAGCGTCGCGCGGTCGGTTGCGGTACCGCGGACGCCTTTGCCGCCGCCGGTCACGACCCGCACCGTGACCGGCGCCTCGATCCGCAGGCGTTCGATGCTGCCGACCGGCCAGCGCCGCTCGGCGGCCTCTGCCGGCGTCGCGAGCAGCGCGGCGAGCGCGATCAGCCGCCGCACCGGACCGTGCCGGACCCGGCCTTGCGAACGGTGCAGCGCGCGCCACCGCCGAGATCGACATCGCCCGAGCCGACAAGCGAAATTGTCGCCGGTCCGCGGACGGTGGCGCGGATGTCGCCCGAGCCGGCGGACTTGATCGCCGCCTGACGCGCCACCAGCGCCGCGGCATCGACGTTGCCCGACCCGGCAAGGTTGAGCGAAAATTGCCCGGTCTGACCCGCGGTGGCGATATTACCCGATCCGGCGAGCGACAGCCCCAGCGACTCGGTGGCGACCTGCGCGATCCGCAAATTGCCCGATCCAGCGAGTCGCGCGTCGAAGCTGCCACCGCGCACCTGGTCGATGGTGAGATTGCCCGATCCGTCGAGCGAGGCGGCGGTCAGCCGTGGCAGGGTGACGTAGACGCGGGCGTTGCCGCGCGCCCTGCTCCAGCGTCGCGAGATCGTCAGGCGGTCACCCTCGCGGGTCACCGTGATTTTGTCGAGAACCCGCGGGTCGCCTTCGGCGCGGACCGAGAATCCGCGGCCGACGCGCACGTCGACATCGTCGCTGCCCGCAAGCTTGATCCCGGAAAAGTCGCGGACATCGTAGCTGCGGGTCGTGCCGCTGCCGCGCGCAGGCGCTTCCTGCGCGATGGCGCCATCGAAAGCGCATGCGAGCATCGGCAGCACAGCCGCCGCAAGAACCTTGAACCGCATCCTGCATCTCCGCTTCGTGTATTGTTTTGTTAATACACTACGTGAACACGCACAAACGAAAAGAGGCGACCGTAGCCGGCCGCCTCTTCTGCACGCACAAGGGGATGCCGCGTCAGGCGGGCACCTTGTCCTTGTTGTAAATCGCCGCGGCCTTGCGGAGAATGTCGAGAATCTTCTCCTGCGCGGCCGGCTCGTCGATCTGCTCCATCGCGGCGAGTTCGCGGGCGAGGCGGCTGCACGCGCCCTCGAAGATCTGCCGTTCGGAGTAGCTCTGTTCGGGCTGGTCGTCGGCGCGGAACAGGTCGCGGACCACTTCGGCGATCGACGCGAGGTCGCCCGAATTGATCTTCGCCTCATATTCCTGCGCGCGGCGCGACCACATGGTGCGCTTCACCTTGGGCTTGCCCTTGAGCGTTTCCATCGCCTCGCGCATCGTCTTGTCCGACGACAGCTTGCGCATGCCGACCGACTCGGCCTTGTTGGTGGGGACGCGGAGCGTCATCCGCTCCTTCTCGAACCGCAGGACGTACAGCTCCAGCTGCATCCCGGCGATTTCCTGTTTCTGCAACTCGATGACGCGCCCGACGCCGTGCTTGGGGTAAACGACATAATCGCCGACATCGAAATGCAGAGCCTTGGCAGCCATAGGTGGCCTTTCCAATGTTGTGGCCCCAACGGACCCGACCGTGGCGCAAGCGCCGCGTTGCTGGTCAGGGCGGGGCAAAAAGGTTGGACGTCTCCGGTGGACGCTAAGGAAGCGCCCGTGCCGGACGTATATAACCCATCCGCAATAAAATTTCCAGCCTGTTTAGGGCAGGGTCGCTGACGGGGCGGAACTTTTTTACAATGGATGCGTGTCGTGACGGGTCAGCCACGCGCGCAGGATGCCGACCGTTTCGGCCGGGCGATCGCTGAGCGTGCCGTGCGCGGCACCGGGGATGACCGCCACCTCCGCCCCGCCCGGAATGCGTGCCGCAAAGCCGAGGGCGGTCACCGGACGCGCTTCGTCATACTGGCCGACCATGAACAGCGTGCGTGCACCATCCAGCCTCGCGAGCAGGGGCGTGCCGTCGTAATCGCGCAACGTGCCGGTCGAGACGAACTCGCTTTTGCCCCACATCGTCTCGTAAAGCCGTTGATTGAACCCGCGATTTCCGACCGCGCGCGCCGCCTCGCGTAGCGCGGCCGGCGCGTCCTCGCGGCGATTGTAGTGACGATAGAAGACGTCGGTTGCCGCGTCGCAGGCGGCGGGGGCGGGTGGCGTCGCGCCTTCGCAGGCGAGCAGCGTGGCACGGGCCGCCGCGGGCAGTGCGGCGCGCAGCGCGTCGGCGTCGGCAAGCCAGGCTTTGGTGGCGATCAACGGGCCGCCGAGCACCGTGCTGACCAGTTCGGCCGGTTGCCGCGCGGCATATTCGAGCGCGATCGTGCCGCCCCAGCTGATCCCGCAGACGTGCCATCGTGGGACATTCAGGCCACGCCTGATCGCCTCCAGTTCGTCGACGAAGCGCGGCACGCGCCAGTTGACAGGGTTCTGCGGCCAATCCGAGCGACCGCTGTCGAGCTGGTCGTAGAGGATCACCGCACGTTCGTCGGCGAGTGCGAGCGCGTCGAGCATCCCGGTGTGCGTCCCGCCGGGGCCGCCGTGGATCAGGACCAGCGGCGGGCGCGGTCCGTTCAGACCACCGTTGATGCGGACGTAGACGCGCCCGCCCGGGACAGGCAGCATCGCCTCGCGATCGGGCGCCGGATAGACGGCGTCGCGCGCGAACGCGGGCAGCGGTGCCAGCGTGGCCGCACCACCGGCCAGCAGCGCGCGGCGCGACAGCCGCATCCGCGTCAGTCGCCCTTGCCGGGCTCGGCCGAGAAGAACTTGTCGTACTTGCCCTCCACGCCCTTCATCTCGTCGGCGTCGGGCGGGGTCTGGTCCAGCTTGCGCGTGACGTTGGGCCATTGCGCCGAGAAGGTGTTGTTCAGCTCAAGCCATTGCTCCAGCCCGCTTTCGGTGTCGGGCAGGATCGCCTCGGCCGGGCATTCAGGCTCGCACACGCCGCAGTCGATGCACTCCGACGGGTTGATGACGAGCATGTTCTCGCCCTCATAGAAGCAGTCGACCGGACATACTTCCACGCAGTCCATATACTTGCAGCGGATGCAGGCGTCGGTGACGACATAGGTCATGGTCGGCTAATTCCTCACTTCTCGCGCGCCGCTTTCGCGCCGTCGGTGTCGCGCGTCAACGCTCTGGTGACGAAACCGGCTCAGACAGGGCCAGTTCCTGATAACAACCTTGCGCCTCCGGGGCGGAGCCGCGGCGCACCGGGAGCGCCTCGACGCGCAACACGCGCACGCGGCCGGCATGGAAGAAGGTCAGGATATTGCCGACGCGCACCGGCGCGTGTGCGCGGTCAATCGCGCGCCCGTCGATGCGGAAATGGCCATCGCAGGCGAGCGCCTGCGCGACGTCGCGGGTTTTCGCCAGCCGCGCGAACCACAGATAGCGGTCGAGCCGCATCGTCGCTCCACCCGTCATCGCCCCATCAGCCCGGCGAGCGCGGCGAAGGCATTGGCGGGATCGGGAGCGGCGACCTTGGCACGCGGACGTCCGCGCCAGACGTAACGCGGGGCCGTGTCCGACGTGGCGACCGGGCGGAAGCCAAGTTCGGCCATCAGCCGTGCGACCGTCGCGGGTTCCAGCCCGATCGACACCGCCAGCGCGGGATCGGGCGCGAAGGGCGTGCGGCCGTTCGCGCCACGCGCGTCATGCGCGGCGCGCGCGACACGCTCGACGAGGTCGATCCGCACCGCCTGTCCGCCGAGCGCGCGATAGCCCATCAGCGGCACTGCGCCGGGCGCGCCGCGCGGCAGCGTCGTCGCGCCCGCCGGCGGCGCGGGCGGGGTGGGCGTGCCATAGGCGGCAAGCAGGGCGCGTCGCCACGCCTGCGCGGCGGGCTTGAGCAGCCGCGGATCGAACAGGTCGAGCGCGCCGATCGTGATCCGCTGCCGTCGCAGCCATTGCCGCTGGCCCGGGGCGAGCGCCTCGATCGCGTCGCGCAGCGGCAGGCGTGGCGCGAAGCCGGCACCGGTTTCCATGGCTGCGGCGATGCTGCGCAGCGCGGGGCCGGCTTCGGTGGCGCGGGTGGCTTCCGACAGCGCGGCGAGCGCGGGGAGGGTGCGTGCGATCGTCGCGGCGGTCCACTGCCGCAGCCGCTCGGCGACGCGGTTGCGCAGCGGCGGGTCGAGACAGTCGAGCGCGTCGTCGAGCGTTACCTGCGGGCGGGCGAGCGAGGTGCCGCGTGACAGGCGGGCAATGACGAGGGTGCTCTCTTCATGGCGCGCCTCTTCGGCACCGTTCGTGCTGAGCGTGTCGACCGGCGCGGCGTCGGGCACGTGCTTCGACAAGCCCAGCACGAGCGGGGTGGGGGTGTCAGATCTGGAAAGGTGCCGCAGCCTACCGACCGTAATCGTCCCGTCATCGCCGACCGCGAACCGCGCATCGTCGCTGGCGATCAGCGCCTCGGCGCGACGGCGGCGTTCGCTGGCGAGTCGCTTCTCGGCGGTGGCGAGCAGCAGGCGTTTGTCATGCGCGCGGGCATCGGGGGCGACGACGAAGCGGAAGCCGTCGAGCCGCCCGATCGTGTGAGTGTCGATCGTCACCTCGCCCTGCGCGTCGATCTCGACCGGCAACGCGCCGACCCCGCCGCCGATCTTCTTCGCCAGCGCAGTGGTGCGCTTGTCGACGAAGCGCTGCGTCAGGCTGAGGTGGAGCGCGTCCGATAGCCGCGCCTCGATCTCGAGCGTGCGGCCCGCCCAGGTCTGCGGATCGGCGAGCCAGTCGGGGCGCTGCGCGATATAGGCCCAGCTGCGGATCGCGGCGATCCGGCCGGCGATCGTCTCGACATCGCCCTCGGTGCGGTCGAGCCGCGCGACCTCGTCGGCGAACCATTGGTGCGGGATATGGCCCTGCGAAAGATAGCCGAACACCCGCCCCACGAACCGCGCGTGCGGGTCCAGCCCGAGCTTGGCGAAATCGGGGATGCCGCACGCCGCCCACAGCCGCGCGACATTACCGCGCGCGCGGTCGCGGACGCCGGGCTCCTCGGCGAGCCGCTTGAGGATCTTGAGGTCGAGCGCCTCGGGCGCGGCACGGAGCGCGAGATCGTCGGGGCGCTCCGACAGGCTGGCGACCAGCGCGTCGATGCTCGACAGATCGGGGGTGCCGTTGCGCCAGTAGAGCCAGTCGAGCCGCGGGAAGCGGTGGCCTTCGATCGCGGCGACTTCCTCAGGCTCGAACGCGTCGGGGCCTTCTTCGGTCAGCGCGCCGAACGTGCCATCGCGCTGGTGCCGCCCGGCGCGTCCGGCGATCTGCGCCATCTCGGAGACGCGCAGCCGGCGGCGCTGCTGGCCGTCGAACTTATGGAGCCCGGCAAAGGCGACATGCCCGACGTCGAGGTTGAGCCCCATGCCGATCGCATCGGTGGCGACGAGATAATCGACCTCGCCGGCCTGGAACATCGCAACCTGCGCGTTGCGGGTACGCGGGCTGAGCGCCCCCATCACCACCGCCGCCCCGCCGCGCAGCCGCCGCAGCATCTCGGCGGTGGCATAGACTTCCTCGGCGGAGAAGGCGACGATCACCGAGCGGCGCGGCAGCCGCGACAGCTTCTTCGCGCCGGCATAGCTGAGCGTCGAGAAACGCGGGCGCTCGACGATCTCGATGCCGGGCACCAGCGCGCGCAGCACCGGGCGCAGCGACTCGGCGCCGAGGATCATCGTTTCCTCGCGACCGCGCGCGCGCAGGATGCGATCGGTGAAGACGTGTCCGCGCTCCCGGTCGCTGCCGAGCTGCGCCTCGTCCAGTGCGACGAACGCCACGTCTTGCTGGAGTGGCATGCTCTCGGCGGTGCACAGGAACCAGCGCGCGTCGCGGGGCACGATCCGCTCCTCGCCGGTGATCAGCGCGACTCGCCCGGCGCCCTTGATCGCGACGACACGATCGTAGACCTCGCGCGCCAGCAGGCGGAGCGGGAATCCGATCATGCCGCTGGAATGCGCGCACATCCGCTCGATCGCGAGATGGGTCTTGCCGGTGTTGGTCGGACCCAGCACGGCCGTGACGCGGGGTCGGTCGAAAGCCACCATGACCTGCCCTACATCGGATGTGCGGCGCGTGGATGCAATTGCTGCAAATCGGGCGCCTCCAGTTCGCCGTCCCAGATCAACGCTCCACCGCAGCGTGACGCTCCGAAGCGCGCGGTTAATTTGACTTTAGCGAATCACGTCCACAACGCTGCGCTTGACGCAGGTCGCTTGCGCGGCGTGCTTTTCGAGAGCGGGGCAGAAGCCGGCGTGTTCTTGCGCGAGCAACAGGGACTGGAATGGGCGGGTGCGGGCGCGGGTGTGCCCGGCCGCGTAATTCCGCCCTCCGCCGATCGCGCCTGGCTGCACCGCGCCCGCGCCGCGGCACGCGAGACTGACTGGGTGCCCGATCTCGGCCGCGATATCGGTAGCCGGACATGGTGGCGCGGGCTGGCGACGTGCACTGCTCTATGTGCGGGTGCGTGGTTCCTGTCGCCGGGCTTCCAGCCGCTGATCGGCGCAAGCGCGCCGGTAATGGGCGAGGCGGCGTTCGAGGAAGCGCGCACGCAGTCGTTCGCGCCGCTCGCGTTGGGAGCGACAACCGGTCGGCGGATGGCGGCGGGGGCGCTGGTGCGGCCGCTGAGCGAAACCCCCGAGCGCCCGCAGATCGAGCTGACCGCGGCGCTCGGCGACGGCGACACGCTGACGGGGACGTTGCAGCGCGCCGGGGTCGGCGGCGGCGAGGCGGCGCGGGTCGCGGCGCTGGTCGGGGCTGCATCGCTGCGGCCCGGCACGTTGCTGTCGCTGACGCTCGGTCGGCGGCCGACCAAATTCCAGCCGCGCCCGCTCGAAAAGCTCGATTTCCGCGCGGCGTTCGACCTCAACATGACGGTGCTGCGCGCGGGCGAGGGGCTGACGGTGCTGCGCCGTCCGATCGCGATCGACCGTACGCCGCTGCACGTCCGCGGGATCGTCGGGGCGAGTCTCTACCGCTCGGCGCGCGCTGCCGGAGTGCCGGCGCGGGTGGTCGAGACCTATCTCAAGGCGCTCGGTGCGCACATGCCGATCGAGCGGATCGATCCGGGCGACACATTCGATATCGTCGCCGACCAGCAGCGCGCCGCTACCGGCGAGGTCGAGGTCGGGCAACTGCAATATGCCGGGCTCGATCAGGGGCGGCAAAAGGTGGCGTTGGTGCGCTGGGGCGATCGCGACGGCGATGGCGGCACGCTGATGGATCCCGGCGGGCAGGTCGAGCGGCGCGGGACGATGGGGATGCCGGTCGCTGGCCGCGTCACTTCGACCTTCGGGATGCGGATGCACCCGCTGCTCGGCTTCATGCGGATGCACAAGGGCACCGATATCGGTGCGGCCTATGGCAGCCCGATCTATGCCGCGATGGACGGCGTGGTGCAGTCGGCGGGGCGCGCCGGGGGCTATGGCAATTTCGTCAAGCTGGCCCATGCCGGTGGGCTGGCGACCGGCTATGGCCATATGAGCCGCTTTGCGGTGCGCGCGGGGATGCGCGTCGCGCGCGGGCAGGTGATCGGCTATGTCGGGTCGACCGGTATCTCGACGGGGCCGCATCTCCATTGGGAGGTGTGGCAGAACGGCCGGCCGGTGAACCCGCGCAGCATCTCGATGAGCAGCCTGCAGGCGCTGCCCGCCGCGACGATCCGCGCGATGAAGGCGAAGATGCTGCGGCTGCTCGACACGCCGTTGCGCTGATCTTGCGGGCGGCGCGTGGCCGACCCACATCGCTGTTTCCATGCCGCTTCATCTCACCAAAGTCGCGTTCGGCGCGGCGAGCGTCGACCTGCTTGCCGAGCGGTTGCAGGCGCGCGCCGCCGCCGGGCCGGTGTTCCTGACCACGCGCTATCTGCCCAAGCGGCACGAGGAAGTCGCGGGGCAGGGGTCGCTGTTCTGGATCATCAAGCACCAGCTGGTCGCACGCTCGCCGATCCTGTCGTTCGGCGATGCCGAGGGCGGGCGGGTCGCGATCCATATCGATCCCGATCTGCGGCTGGTGCTCGCGCAGCCGCGCCGCGCGCATCAGGGGTGGCGCTACCTGGAGGCGGGCGACGCGCCGGTCGATCTGGGCGGCGACGTGGCCGATGGGCTCGCCGCCATGCCGCCGGTGCTGGTGGGCAAGCTGAACGAGCTGGGGTTGATTTGACCCCTGCTTGTCATTCCCGCGAAGGCGGGAATCCAGACGCGCAGGTCCGTTGATAGAGCCGAAACGTCAGAGGTTCTGGATCCCCGCCTTCGCGGGGATGACGGCCGGGCGTGGGATCAATCGTGCTTGCGGCCGAAATCTGCCGCGGCATCGTCCTGTCCCTGATCCACGATCGAGCGGCGGATCGCGCGGGTGCGCGCGAAACGATCGTGGAGCGCGTCGCCGTCGCCCCAACGGATCGCGCGCTGGAGCTGGCTGAGATCCTCGCTGAAGCGTTGCAGCATCTCCAGCACCGCTTCCTTGTTCGACAGGAACACGTCGCGCCACATCACCGGGTCGGAGGCGGCGATGCGCGTGAAGTCGCGGAAGCCGCCGGCCGAAAACTTGATGACCTCCGATTGGGTGACCTGTTGCAGGTCGTCGGCGGTCCCGACGATCGTATAGGCGATCAGATGCGGCAGATGGCTGGTGACCGCGAGGACGAGGTCGTGGTGGTCGGGCGCCATCCGCTCGACATCCGCGCCGAGCCGCCGCCAGAAATCCTCGACGCGGATCGTCGCCGCCCCGTCGCTCTCGGCGAGCGGCGTGACGATGCACCAGCGGCGGCGGAACAAGGTCGCGAAGCCCGCCTCGGGTCCGCTCTGCTCGGTCCCCGCCACCGGGTGAGCAGGGACGACGCGCGCCGCGGGGAGCACTGCGGATAGCGCCTGCGCGACCGACGCCTTGCAGCTGCCGACATCGCTGACGATCGCGTCGGCCGGCAGATCGGCGGCGATCTCGGCGGCGACCGCGCCCATCGCACCGACCGGCACGCACAGGATGACCAGATCGGCGTCGGTCACCGCCGCCCCGGCATGGTCGGCGACGTCGTCGAGCAGGTCGATTCGGCGCGCGGTTTCGCGAACGTCCGCGTCGGCGTCATGCCCGGTCAGCCGCACGGTCGGCATATATTGCCGCACCGCGCGCGCGATCGAGGAGCCGATCAGCCCGAGGCCGATGATCGAGACACGCGCGAACGGCAGCATCAGCCGCGCTCGATGCCCTTGTCAGGCGCGGTGGCATATGCGGCGGCGGCACCACGCTCGACCAGATCGCGCAGCGCCGCGGCGACGCCGCGCGTCTCCGCCTCGGTGCCGATCGTGATGCGCAACCCCTGCGCAAGCCCCTGACCCGGCAGCCAACGGACGATATAGCCCGCGTCCATCAGTCCCTTGTAGGCGGTCTCGGCGGTCAGCTCGCCCTCGAACACCACCAGCACGAAATTGGCCTCGCTCGGGATCGCGCGCAGCCCGGCATTGCCCAATTTGGCGATTTCCGCCGCGAACCACGCGCGCCACTCGGTGTTGTGCGCGCGGGTGTGCTCGACGAAGGCGCGGTCCTCGATTGCGGCGACGGCAGCGCGCTGCCCGCCGATCGTGATGTTGAACGGCAGGCGGATGCGGTGCAGCGCCTGCACGATATCGGCATGCGCATAGCCCCAGCCGATCCGCTCGGCAGCGAGACCGTGAATCTTCGAGAAGGTGCGCGTCACCAGCACGTTGCGCGCGGTCTTCGCCAGTTCCAGCCCGCCGTCGTCATCCGCGTCGGCAAGATATTCTGCGTAGGCCTGATCGAGCACCAGCAACACGTTGCCGGGCAGATGGGCGTGAAGCCGCGCGATCTCGGCGGCGGGTGCGAAGGTGCCGGTCGGGTTGTTGGGGTTGGCGACATAGACGACGCGCGTGCGGTCGCTGACGCACGCGAGGATCGCGTCGACGTCGGTGGCATAGTCGCGGTCGGGCGCGATCACCGGGGTCGCGCCGACGCGCCGCGTCGCGATCTCGTAGACCGCAAAGCCGTAGCGGACGAAGATCACTTCGTCTCCCGGCCCGGCGAAGGCACCCGCGGCGAGGTGGAGGATTTCGTCCGAGCCGTTACCGTAGATGATCCGCGCCGCATCAAGCCCGAAGCGCGCCGCGATCGCCTCGCGCACGATCGCGCCGCTGGCGTCGGGGTAGCGCTCCAGCGTATCGGCGGCGGAAGCATATGCCGCGCGCGCGGCCGGCGAGGTGCCGAGCGGATTCTCGTTCGACGACAATTTGGCGACGGTGCGCCCGTCGTCGGTGGTCGAACGCCCCGGAATGTACGGGGCGATGTCCATGATCCAGGGCTTGGGAGCGGGCGCGTTCGTCATGGCCGATGCAGGTAGCGCGCGCGCGCGCCGGGGGGAAGGGGGCGGGTGGCGGAGCCGTTGCCGCCCACCATTCCCTAAAGCGGCGCGTCGGGCTTGTAGCCGACCTCTGCGATCACGGTGCCGTCGGGGTTTCTGCCGTCGCGATAGAGCGCGTTCACCTTCTGGCGTTGCGCCCAGGTCAGCGTGTCCCAATCCTCACGGTCGTTGCCCGGATGGCGTTCGCCGCCGCGCTCCTTGCGGCGCGGCGTGCCGGTGCTCGTCGCCTGCGATCTGGCACGTTCCTCCTGATGCGCCTTCAACGCGTCGTCGAGTTCGCCCGCCTCCACCGCCTGTTCCAGCTTGTCGAGGAACATCGCGAACATCGCTTCGGGGAGGTGGTTGGTCGCCGATCCGTTGAGCGGCAGCGGGCCCCCGGGCAGTTTCACCGTGAAGGCGACGATGCCGTTCTGGACCTGCCACCAGCGGCCGCCCGCCTTGGCGGTGCCGGGGGTGCGTTCCGCATATTGTTCGCGCGTGCGCTGGATACCGTCGAGCAGCGGGCGCCGCGCCTTGGCGGGATCGTCGGGCTTGATCGCGAACGCCTCGGCAAGACCTTCGTTGTCGATGAAGCCGGCGAGTGAATCCAGTAATCCCATGTGGCCTCCATGCCCTTGGTTGCGAGCTAGGCAGCAGTCCTTACCGATTGGTCAACGTGGCGGACGAACCGCGCAACATGGATTTGAACGCCGGCAGGGTGCGAGGAAGTGGCGTCGGTTCTGTCGCCGGCCCCTTGGTGCTGGCGCGCTCCTGCCCATCGCGGGTCAGGCGTCGGCGGCGGGGCGTCGAGGCATCTCGACACCCCGCCCGCGGGCCGGGTAAAGGCAGCGGCTCGATGCTCACCACTCCTTCCTCGCTCGATCAGCGGTTCGGCCTGTCACGGCGTGTCGTGCTGCCCGGGCCGCTAAGGCTCGATGGTGGTGCGCTGCTTGCGCCGGTCGAGATCGCCTATGAAACCTATGGCACGCTGGCGGCGGACGGCGGCAATGCGATGCTGGTCTGCCACGCGCTTACCGGCGACCAGCATCTGGCGAGCGCGCATCCCCGCACCGGCAAGCCGGGCTGGTGGCAGCGGATGGTCGGGCCGGGCAAGCCGATCGATACCGATCGCTATTTCGTGATCTGCACCAACGTGTTGGGATCCTGCATGGGGTCGACAGGCCCGGCGAGCGTCGACCCCTCGACCGGGCGACCCTATGCAATGGCGTTTCCCGTCATCACGATCCGCGACATGGTGCGTGCACAGGCGCTGTTGCTCGATCATCTGGGGGTCGCGCGGCTGACGGCGGTTGTCGGCGGGTCGATGGGCGGGATGCAGGCGCTGAGCTGGGCGGCGACCTTCCCGGAACGCGTCGGGAAGTGCGTGGTGATCGCCTCAACCGCACGGCATTCGGCGCAGAACATCGCCTTTCACGAGGTCGGGCGACAGGCGGTGATGGCCGATCCGAACTGGCGCGGCGGCGAGTATTACGACGGCGACCCGCCCGCCGCCGGGCTGGCGGTGGCGCGGATGGCGGCGCACATCACCTATCTGTCCGAGGCGGGGCTGACGGAGAAGTTCGGGCGGCGGTTGCAGGCGCGAGCGCAGAAGTCGTTCGGGTTCGATGCCGATTTCCAGGTCGAAAGCTATCTGCGGCATCAAGGGCTGGCGTTCACCGATCGGTTCGATGCCAACAGCTATCTCTACATCACGCGCGCGCTGGATTATTTCGATCTGGCCGAGGAGCATGGCGGGCTGCTCGCCAACGCCTTCCGCGGCACCGCAACGCGCTTCTGCCTCGTCAGCTTCGACACCGACTGGCTGTATCCAACCGCCGAGTCGCGCAGCATCGTCCATGCCCTGATGGCGGCGGGCGCACCGGCGAGCTTCGTCGAGCTGTCGAGTCCGTTCGGGCATGATGCCTTCCTGCTCGACTCGCCGGAGCTGGACCGCGTGATCCACGGCTTCCTGAGCGCCGGCCGATGAGTTTGCGACCCGATCTGGCGATCATCGCCGCGCATCTGCCCGCCGGCGCGCGCGCACTCGACATCGGGTGCGGCGATGGCGAGTTGATGGCGGCACTGCGCGACGAACGCGGCGCCGACGTGCGCGGGCTGGAGCTGGACCCCGGCAATGTCGCGGCGGCGGTCGGACGCGGGCTGTCGGTGATCCAGGGCGATGCCGATACCGATCTGGCGGGCTATCCCGACCAGAGCTTCGACTATGCGATCCTCAGCCAGACGTTGCAGACCGCGCGTGCGCCAGACCGGGTGTTGGGCGAATTGCTGCGGATCGGGCGTTACGCGTTCGTCAGCTTTCCCAATTTTGCGCACTGGCGCGTGCGGCTGTCGCTGTTGTGGGGCGGGCGGATGCCGGTAACGCGGCTGCTGCCCGAGCGCTGGTATGATACGCCCAACATCCACCATCTGACGATCGACGACTTTCGTGCGCATCTGGTTGAACGCGGGGTGATCGTGGAAGGGGCGTGGTTCCTGTCCGGCGACAAGCAGACCGGCGGCGCGGCGGCGAACTTCCTTGCCGAACATGCGATCTTCCTGCTGCGCCGGGAACAAAGCAAAGTTGATCGGGGTTAAGGTATCCGTGATGAGGACCCCGGCATGACTGCGACTGCGCTGATCGTCGAGGACGAGATTTTCGTCGCGCTCGATCTGGAACGAATTCTGGAAGACGCGGGATACCGCGTCGCGGCGATCGCCGCGGATGCGCAATCCGCGCTGGACGCCGCGCCGGGATGCCGTTTTGCCTTCGTCGACGTCAATCTCCGCGACGGGCCCACGGGGCCCGACATCGCCGAGCGGATCGCGCGCGATTACGGCGTGAAGGTTGTGTTCGTGACCGCCAATCCCGGACAGATTATCAACCGTGACGCGGCGTTGGGCTATGTGCGCAAACCGTTCAACGAGGAGGCGATCCTGGCGGCGGCGCGCACTGCCGCGCAGTCGGATACCGCCGGCGGCGACTGCCTCGACTTCGTACGCTGGCCGACATCGGCGATCAGCAGCAACGGTTCTGCTCAGGCGGGCTAAGCGCGCCGCAACACGTCGTTACGGCACATCGGGCCTTGCAGCCTAGCGGCTGAACGCGATCCTCGGCACGCGCGTCGTCACTTCCAGCCCGGCCGTCGGCCATTCGCGTATCACGGTACCGCCCAGTTGCCGCGCGGCACTCATCTCGATCAGTTGCGAGCCGAAACCGGTCTGCGTTGGCAGGCCCGACAGCGGCGGGCCGTCGCGCTCGCACCAATGCAGCACCACCTCACTGGCTTCGACAGTGATGGTCAGCGTGACGTGCCCGTCCGCAGTCGACAGAGCACCATATTTACTCGCGTTGGTCGCCAGCTCGTGGAAAATCAGCGCCAGCGGGGTCGCGGCACGATCGTCGACGGTCACGTCATCGCCGACGATATGAATCCGCTCAGCGTTCGGTGCGTGATAGGGGGCGAATAGTTCGCCGAGCAGCCCGTGCAGGCTGTCCTGTCGAAGCGCCGGGCGCGATTGATCGCTATGCGGGCGGACGAAATCGTGCGCGCGGCCCAGTGCGGTGATCCGCTGACGTAGCTCGCCGAGCAGCCCGGACAGTTCCGGGTGGGTGCGCCCGGTCAGATGCACCAGCCCGGCGACCACCGAGAAGATGTTCTTGATGCGGTGGCTCAGCTCCTGGCTGACGATCTCGCGCTGTTCGAGGGCGAGCTTCTGTTCGTGAATGTCGGTGCAGGTGCCGAACCAGCGCGTGATCGCGCCCGCGGCGTCGCGGATCGGCAATGCGCGGCCGAGCACCCAGCGGTAGGTGCCATCGTGGTGGCGCAGGCGATATTCGATCTCATATGGCTCGCCTGTGTCGAGCGAATGGCGCCATGCCGTCCAGGCGCGGGCCTGATCGTCGTGGTGGAACATGCCGTTCCACGCCTCGCCATCGGTCGTCCCCTCGGGAACGCCGGTGAACGCGTACCAGCGGGCGTTGTAATAATCGTGATAGCCGTCGGGCAGCGTCGACCACACCATCTGCGGCATGGTGTCGGCAAGGATGCGGAAGCGGGTTTCGCTCTCCGCGGCCTCGTTGCGAGCGCGGCGGACCGAGGCGCGCCGCGCTGCGCCCTCCCGCGAGTCGCGCAGCCGGGCAAGGACGTTGGCGGCGAGGACCGTCAGCCCCTCGCGCTGCAACGCGTTCAGTCCCTCGGGATGCGGCACCGTGTCGAGCACGCACAGCGAGCCCATCGGAAAACCGTCATCGGAAATCAGCGGCACACCGGCGTAGAAGCGAAGGTTCATCTCGCCGGTGACCAGCGGATTCGTGGCGAAGCGCGGGTCGGCGGTGGCGTCGGGGACGATCATCAGCCCGTCGCCCCACATCGCATGCCCACAGAACGAATATTCGCGTGGCGGCTCCGGCCCTTCCGGGTAGCCGGTGCGCGCCAGGAAGGTCTGATGATCGGTATCGAGGATGCTGACGATCCCGACCGGCAAGCCGCAGAGATGCGCGGCGAAGTCGGTGATCTGCTTCAGCGCCGCAGCACCGCGCAGGGATTCGACATCGTAGGTGGCAAGCACCTGCGACCGCTTCGCCTCATCCAGCGCCTCGGGGCAGATTTCCAGACGGCTGGCGGGCTGCTCCGTCACTTAGAACGGCACGTCGTCGTCGAGGTCATCCGCGAAGCCGCCGCCGTAGCTGCTACCGCCGCCGCGCGCGCCGCCGCCTGCACCTGCACTGCCGCCACCACGCGATGCGGCGCCGCCACCGCCGCGCGCGCCGCCGCCATAGCCACCGCCGCCACCGAAATCATCGCCGCCGCCGAAGTCTTCACGACCACCGCCGCCACCGCCACCCGCATTGCCGCCCGGGCCGTCGAGCATCGTCAGCACCGAGTTGAAGCCCTGCAGCACGATTTCGGTGCTGTATTTGTCGTTACCCTGCTGATCCTGCCACTTCCGCGTCTGGAGCTGGCCCTCGATATAGACCTTGCTGCCCTTGCGCAGAAATCGTTCGGCGACGTTCGCGAGCCCTTCGTTGAAGATTGCGACCGAATGCCATTCGGTCTTTTCCTTGCGCTCACCGGTGTTGCGGTCCTTCCACGATTCCGATGTGGCGATGCGCAGGTTCACTACCTTGCCGCCGTTCTGGAACGAGCGCGATTCGGGATCGCGCCCGAGATTGCCGACGAGAATGACCTTGTTGACGCTGCCTGCCATGAAGCCCTCTTAGAGACCGGCGAACGTCGCCAGCCAAAACGTGATTCCGGCCATGACATAGGCGGTCACGAACAGATAAGCCAACATGAACACCGGCCACTTCCAGCCGTTCGTCTCGCGCCGCGTGACCGCGATCGTGCTGATGCATTGCGGGGCGAACACGAACCACATCAGGAAGGCGAGTGCGGTCGGCAATGACCAGCGCCCGCGCAGATGGTCGACCAGGCTCTTTGCGCCCGAGGCGTCCTCGGTGTCGTCAATGGCATAGGCGGTGCCGATCGCCGCGACCGCAATTTCGCGCGCGGCCATCGTCGGGATCAGCGCCAGCGCGATATCGTGGTTGAAGCCGATCGGGCGGACGATCACCTCCAGCCCGCTCGCGATCCGCCCGGCGATCGAATATTCGACCTGTTTCTGCCCGGCCGGTGCCTGCGGGAAGCTGAGCAGCGCCCAGAGCACGACGGTGGTCAGCGCGATCGTCGTGCCCGCACGCTTCAGGAAGATCGTCGCACGGCTCCAAAGCCCGATCGCGACATCGTTAAGACGCGGCAGCTGGTATTTGGGCATCTCCATCATGAAGCCCGAGCTTTCGCCCTTGGTCACGGTGCGGCGGAGCAGCAGCGCGGCGACGAATGCGCCGACGATCCCCATCAGATAGAGGCCAAGCAGCACCAGCCCCTGCAACCCGACGAACGGCAGCACCTGCCGAGCCGGGATGAAGGCGGCGATGATGATCGTGTAAACTGGCAGCCGCGCGGAACAGGTCATCAGCGGCGCGATCAGGATCGTGGTCAGCCGGTCCTTCTCATCATCGATCGTCCGCGTCGCCATGATCCCGGGCACCGCGCAGGCGAAGCTGGACAGCAGCGGGATGAACGCGCGCCCCGACAGCCCGACGCCGGCCATCAAGCGGTCCAGCAGGAACGCGGCGCGGACCATATAGCCCGATGCTTCCAGCACGAGGATGAACAGGAACAGGATCAGGATCAGCGGCAGAAACACGATCACCGCGCCAACCCCGGCGATCACGCCGTCGGTCAGCAGCGAGCGCAGGAAACCGTCGGGCATCATGCCCTTGATCGCGGTCTCCAGCGCAGCGAATCCGTCCTCGATCCAGCCGACCGGAGCTTCGGACCAGCTGAACACCGCCTGGAACATCACGAACAGCAGGGCGACGAGCAGGATGGGGCCGAACACCGGATGCAGTGCGACGCTGTCGAGCGCATGGTGCCAGCGGCGGGTCGGCGTCTCGCTGATCGTCGCGGCCCGCGACAGCGCGCGGGCGCGGCGTTGCAGCGTGCGGATGTCCTCGACCGGGGCGGTCGAGGCGACCGGCGCGGCGGGTGCGCCGACCAGCGCGGTCAGCGTGGCGCGCAACGTGTCGATCCCGCGTCGGCGCACCGCAACCGTGGGAACGACCGGCACGCCCAGCTCGCGCTCCAGCACCGCCGGATCGAGCACCAGCCCGTCACGCTCGGCAAGGTCGACCATGTTGAGCGCAATCACCACCGGCAGCCCGAGCGCGATCAATTGCATCGCGAAGCGCAGGTGGTTGTCGAGATTGGCGGCATCGAGCACCACCACCAATGCGTCGGGGCGTCGCTCGCCGCTTTGCGCGCCGAGCAACACGTCGCGCGTTACGCGCTCGTCGGGAGAGGACGGTTCGAGGCTGTAAGCGCCGGGCAGGTCGACCAGCTCGACCGGACGCCCGTCATCGAGCGCGAGTCGGCCCGAGTGGCGCTCGACGGTGACGCCGGGATAATTGCCGACCTTTTGCCGCGCGCCGGTCAACGCGTTGAACAGCGCGCTCTTGCCGGCATTGGGATTGCCGACCATCGCGACCAGCGGGGGCATTTCCATCACGCGTGGCGCCGGGGGCGCGTCACTCGGCGGGGAGCGGTTCGACCGAGACGCGGATCGCGCCGGCGACCGCGCGGCGCAGCGCCACGGTCATCCGTCCGATCCGGCACGCGACCGGGCCGCCGCCAAGCTGTGCGCGGTGAAGCACCTGCACAGGCACGCCGGAGTCGAACCCAAGTTCGCGCAATCGCCGCGCTTCGGGCGTGGCGAGCCGCGCCCAATCGATGTCGTCGACAATGGCGGCCTGATGCCGCGGGAGCGTTTCGAGGCTGATGGGCGTGGTCACCCGGCTTCTATAATCGCAATGAGATTGATTATCAATTAGCGATTGGCGCGCATCGGCGCGTCACACGACCGGATAGCGCAGCCGGCCGATGAAGCGGCTGAGGCTGGGGCGATGCTGCGTTCGGCGGGTGAATTGCGCCTTGGCCTTCTCGAGTCGCATGATCCCGTCGATGCGCCGCGCAAGGAACGCGCGGGTCTCCGCCTGCTCCTCGCTGTCGTCGTCGAGGAAAACGGTGGTGGTGGCAGCATAGACCGCCAGCAGCATCGCGCGCTTCGTATAGTGATTGTAATCGGTCGCATGATCGCCAGCGAGCCGCCACATCGCATCGACGCTGCGCCAGCCCAGCCGTGCGGCGACGGCGACGTTGGTCGGCAGCGCAAGGATCGCGCGCGCACGGCGCAGCGCTTCCCGCTCGGGGGCAAGCACCGCCAGCCGCGCCTCGACCAGCGCGGTGATCCGCTGGCGAATCTTCATCGTCGCCAGTGTCGCGGGCGGCAACGCCGCGGCCATCGCGGCATCGACATGCGCGAACCACGCGTCGATCATCGTCACCGCGCCGTCGGCAAACGCGAGTCGGGCGACGTCGGGGTCAATGCCTTCCTGCTCGGCGGCGAGATCCCGCGCGGTGTCGCCCCAGCCGTCGAAGGCGGCATTGGCGGCGATCGCGGGGGCGAGCCGCGCGCGGACCTCGTCCAGCGTCAGGTCTTCCGGCGTCAGATTCTCGGTCATCGCTTTTCCTCCGGCACCGGATGGGCGGCTGGCGGCTCATTAGCATCGCGCCGCGTGTCGCGCACCAGCACCAATGCCGCAGCGATCATCGCGATCCCCACGAAATCGGGTGCGCCAAGCGCTTCGCTGAAATGTACCCAGCCGATCGCCGCCGCCACGGTCGGCTGGATCAGCAACGCCAGCCCGACCACCAGCGGCGAGAGCCGGCCGAGCGCATAGATCATGCAGCCCTGCCCGACCAGTTGGCACACGATCGCCAGCGCGATCAAAGGGGGCCAGTGCTGCGGCACGATCCGCTCGCCGAGGATCAGCGCGAAGCCGAGCAGCGGCAGCAGCGAGGCAAGCGACGACAGCGCCAGCGCCGGCCACGGGGCGAGCGCGCGGCGCACGTCGGACATCAGGATGAAGTAGAGCGCGTAGAGCACCCCGGCGACGATGCACAGCAGGTCACCAGCGAGATGCCGCGGGTCGAGCTGGTAGGACCGCCCCATCAGCAGCGCCGCACCCGCAGCGGCGAGCAGCAACGCGGCGCCTTGCATCCGTGTCGGCCAAGCGCGCGCGACGAGGAACCCCCAGAGCGGGAACAGGAAGGTCGCCGAATTGCCGAGCAGCGTGGCGTTGGCCATCGTGGTGTGGATGATGCCGAGGTGCCACGTCCCGAGGTCGGCGGCGAAGGCGACACCGGCCAGCGCGACGAACAACCAGGTGCGCCACGACGGCGCGACCGTGGCGGGCTTGCGGGTAGCGAGCGCGATGCCGGCGAGCACCGGCACCGCCAGCGCGATCCTCCAGAAGGCGGCGGCGACCGGGCCGGTATCGGCCAGGCGGACGAACAAGGGACCGAAGGCCAGTGCCGCATTCGCGACGATCACCGCGACGAGCGCGGGCGCGGTGCTGGTGGAGGCGGGGCGGGTCATATCTAGTCTCAACTTCTTCGTCATTCCCGCGAAGGCGGGAATCCAGAACCTCTGACCTTCGCGCCTCCATCGACAGACCTGCGCGTCTGGATTCCCGCCTTCGCGGGAATGACGGTCTTTGTTGTGGGGGTAACGGAGCCGCCTACGCCGCTTCGGCGAGCAACTTCTTTGCCTCCGCGCCCGTCCAGTCCATGTCGCCGGTCACGCGCCAGATCTCCTTGCCGTCGGCGCCGTACAGGATTGTCGTCGGCAGGTTCGCACCATAGCCGGTGCTCAGCCCCAGCTTCGGGTCGAGGAACGGGCGCAGGTTCGCGAACTTGCGCTGCGCGAGGAAGGCGTTGGCCTTGGCGGGCTCCATGTCCTGGCTGATCGCGAGCACCGGCAGCTTGTCGCCCAGCGTCGCGGCAGCGGCGTCGAGCGTCGGCATCTCCTTGACGCATGGCGCGCACCACGTCGCCCACAGGTTGACCAGCACCGGCTTGCCCTTGAACGCCGCCAGCGTCGTCGCCGCGCCGCCTGCGGCCGGGGTGAAGGACACGTCGGGGGCCGCCTCGCCCTTGTGGCTGCGGTCGATCTTGTCGACCTTCGGCGCCGACGTGGCGGGGACTTCGTCGCTGCTCGCCACCCCCGCTTGCCCGTTGCCCGGGGACGGCTTATCGCACGCGGCCATAGCCAGCGCGGTGCCGAGGAGACAGACGATCGCGACGCGGGATGCCATGAGCGGTTCCAACCAGATGTGGGGCGGGCGGTTCGCCGAAGGGCCGGCCGCGGTGATGCGCGAGATAAACGCCTCCATCCCCTTCGACAAGCGGATGTGGCGGCAGGATGTCGCGGGCAGCCGCGCGCATGTCGCGATGCTCGCCGAACAGGGGATCGTCTCGCCGGCGGACGCGGCGGCGATCCGCGACGGGCTGGAGCAGGTCGCGACCGGGTATGCCGCCGACGGCGTCCCCGACGATCTGGCGATGGAAGACATCCATATGCTGACCGAGGCGCGGTTGTCCGACGCGATCGGTGCCGCTGCGGGGCGGCTCCACACCGCGCGCAGCCGCAACGATCAGGTCGCGACCGACTTCCGGCTGTGGGTGCGCGACGCCACCGATCAGGTGCTGGCGGCGCTCGACGCGCTCGATGCCGCCTTGCTGGCGCGCGCCGAGGAACATGCCGGCAGCGTGATGCCCGGCTTCACGCATCTGCAATCCGCGCAGCCGGTGACGCTCGGCCATCACCTGATGGCCTATCACGAGATGGTGTCGCGCGACATCAGCCGCTTCCGCGACAATCGCGCGCGCGGCAATCTCTGCCCGCTGGGTGCGGCGGCGCTGGCGGGGACCGGCTTCCCGGTCGACCGCCACGCCACCGCCGCCGCGCTCGGCTTCGACGGGCCGACGCGCAACAGCCTCGATTCGGTCAGCGACCGCGACTTCGCGCTCGATTATCTGACCGCCGCCGCGCAATGCTCGCTGCATCTCAGCCGGCTCGCCGAGGAGTTCGTGCTATGGGCGTCGCAGCCGTTCGGCTTCGTGTCGCTGAGCGATCAATGGTCGACCGGCAGCTCGATCATGCCGCAGAAGCGCAACCCCGACGCCGCCGAATTGGTGCGCGGGCACAGCGGGCGGATCACCGGCTGCCTCGTCAGCCTGATGGTGACGATGAAGGGGCTGCCGCTCGCCTATTCCAAGGACATGCAGGACGACAAGCCGCCCGTCTTCGAATGCCACGACCTGCTGGCGATCTCGATCGCGGCGATGACCGGCATGATCGAGAGCGCCACCTTCCGCACCGACCGGATGCGCGCGTTGGCGGAAAGCGGCTTCGCCACCGCGACCGACCTCGCGGACTGGCTGGTGCGCGAGGCCGATGTGCCGTTCCGCGAGGCGCATCACATCACCGGCCGCGCGGTGGCCCGCGCCGAGGCGCTCGGCTGCACGCTCGACAAGGTGCCGCTCGCCGACCTGCAGGCGATCGACGCGCGGATCACCGATGCGGTTTACGGCGTGCTGTCGGTCGACGCGTCGGTGGCGAGCCGCAAGAGCTTCGGCGGCACCGCGCCCGACAATGTCCGCGCCGCGATCCGGGCGGCGCGCGCATGAGGGCGCTGCTGCTGCTCGTCGCCGCGCTGCCGCTCGCCGCGTGCGGATCGACGCAGGCGCTGAAGCCGGCGGCCGGCAAGCCGATGCCGGTCACGCCCTACGGCGCGGCGCAACAGCCGGCGGTCGCCGACCTGCTCACCCCCTCGGTACAGGCGCGGCCGCAGCGCACCGGGGAAGTCCTCAAAAGCTCGCAGAAACGGGAGCCCGACCCGTTCGACCTTCCCCCACGCTGACGATTATCTGCGAGTGACCATGGACCATTTTCATTACCGCGACGGTGCCCTGTGGTGCGAGGGCGTGCCGCTGACCCGGATCGCCGACGAGGTGGGCACCCCCGTCTACGTCTATTCCGCCGCCGCCTTCCGCGCGCAGGCGCGCGCGTTCCGCGATGCGCTGTCGGGGGTGCCGGACGTGCATCTCGCCTATGCGATCAAGGCCAATCCCAATCTGGCGGTGCTGCGCGTCGTCGCCGCCGAGGGCTATGGCGCCGATGTCGTCTCCGGCGGCGAGATGGCGCGCGCGTTGGCGGCCGGTATCCCGGCGAGCGGGATCGTCTTCTCGGGCGTCGGCAAGACGCGCGCCGAATTGCTGCGCGGGCTGCAGGCTGGAATTGGCCAGTTCAACCTCGAGCTGGAAGAAGAGGGTATCGTCCTCGCGCAGCTGGCGCACGAACGCGGACTGACCGCGCGCGCGGTGCTGCGCGTCAACCCGGACGTCGACGCGGGCACGCACGCCAAGATCTCGACCGGGCGTAAGGAGAACAAGTTCGGCGTGCCGATCGATCAGGCGCCGGCGATGTATGCGCGGCTGGCGGCGCTGCCTGGCCTGTCGATGCAGGGCGTTGCAATCCACATCGGCAGCCAGTTGTTCGATCTCGCCCCGCTGGAAGCCGCCTATGTCCGCGTGAAGGCGCTGGCCGACGAGCTGCGCGCAGCAGGTCATGAGGTGGCGCGCGTCGATCTCGGCGGCGGGCTCGGCGTCCGCTACAAGGCCGGCGACGATCCGCGCACCCCGGCCGAATATGGCGCGATGGTCGAGCGCGTGACCAAGGGCTGGGATGTGCAACTGATGTTCGAGCCCGGTCGCGTGATCGCGGGCAATGCCGGGGTGCTGCTGACGCGTGTCATCTGGGTGAAGCCGGGGGTGGTGCATCCCTATGTGATCGTCGACGCGGCGATGAACGATCTGGCGCGTCCGGCGCTGTACGACGCATGGCACGATGTCGATGCGGTGACGCCGAGCGGCGAACGGATGACGGCGAACGTCGCCGGCCCGGTGTGCGAGACCGGCGACACCTTCGCGATGGCGCGCGAGATGGACGCGGTGCGGGGCGGCGACCTCGCCGTGCTGCGTACCGCCGGCGCCTATGGCGCGACGATGGCGTCGACCTACAACAGCCGCGCCTTGGTGCCCGAGGTGCTGGTCGATGGCGATCGCTATGCGGTGGTCGCCGACCGCATCGCCGCGGAGACGATCCTCGCCGCGGAGCGCGTGCCGGAGTGGCTGTAGGGGCGGGCGTGACCTTTGCCGTATACCGTCACCCCGGCAAAGGCCGGGGTCCAGTTGGGGGACGTAGCCGCATCAAACGCTCCGCTTGCCACTGGACCCCGGCCTCCGCCGGGGTGACGGGAAGTGAGGGGAGTGCCCTTCCTCGTCATTGCGAGCGCAGCGAAGCAATCCAGAGCCAAGCGCGCAACGCTCTGGATTGCTTCGCTGCGCTCGCAATGACGGCGTGGGGTCGCGCGGCATGACGCTCCACAGCCTCCCGCTATTTGTCCGCCTTAACGGCCGCCCGGTGATCCTCGTCGGCGAGGGCGAGGCGGCGGAGCCGAAGCGGCGGTTGCTCGAACGTGCGGGAGCGGTGATCGTCGGCGAGGACCATTCCGACGCCCGCCTCGCGATCGTCGCCGATGACGACGAAGCAGTCGCGCGGCTCAAGGCGCGCGGCGTGCTGGTGAATGCCGTCGACCGCCCCGAACTCTGCGACTTTACCTTGCCCGCGATCGTCGACCGCGCGCCGGTACTGGTCGCGATCGGCACCGGCGGCGTTTCGGCCGGGCTGGCGGCGGCGGTGCGGCAGCGGCTGGAGGCGGTGCTGCCCGCGTCGTTGGGGCGGCTCGCCGAGGCGCTGCACGGTGCGCGCGCGGCGTTGCGCGCCGCGCTGCCCGATGGCGGCGCGCGGCGGCGCGCGATCGGCGCGGCGCTCGCACCCGGTGCTGCGCTCGATCCGCTGACCGATTATGACGGGCGTGACGCTGCGGCGGCGGTGCTCGGCGGGCGGGCGACGACCGGCGTCGTGCGGCTCGAACTCGCCTCGCGCGACCCCGACGACCTCACGCTGCGGCAGGCGCGGCTGCTCGCCGCCGCCGACCGCGTCACGCACCGCGCCGACGTCCCTGCCGCGATCCTCGACCGGGCGCGCGCCGACGCCGCGCGTGAACGATGCGACGAAGCGCCGACGGACGGCACCGGGCTGACCGTCGATATCGGAATGCGATCATGAGCGGCGTGGCATGGCGCGTCGGAGAGGACGGCAAGGTCGACAAGGTCGCACCGAAGGCGGCGCTGTCGGGGGAGGCGACGTTCCGATGGATTCATCTCGCCTCGAACGCCGCCGAGGCGCAGGCGTGGCTGCGCGACGCCGCCGGGCTCGACACCTTTACCGTCGACGCGTTGACCGCCGCCGAGACGCGCCCGCGTGCGGAGAAGATCGGGCACGGTGCGTTCGTCAACCTGCGCGGGCGTACCGACGAGCCGCTCGACACTTCGGACGTGCTCGCCTCCATCCGCATCTGGGCGACCAAGGGGCGCGTCATCACCGTCTCGCGCAAGCGACTGGTGACGCTGGCGCGCGTCGAGGAGCAGATGGAGCGCGGCGAGCTGCGCGACCCCGGCGACCTGATCGCGGCGATCGCCACTGCGATCACCGAGGACCTCGACCCGGTCGTCGCCGATCTCGGCGACGGGCTCGACGATTGCGAGCAGAAGCTGAGCGCGCACCGCGTCTTCGAGCTGCGCCGTTCGGTGACGCGGATGCGCTCGGAGGCGATCAATTACCGCCGCTTCCTCAGCCCACAGCGCGCCGCGCTGGAGCGGCTGGCGACGTTGCCCGGCGACTGGCTGGCGGAAGACGATCGCGCGCATCTGTCCGCCGCCGCCGACCGCGCCGCGCGCATGGCCGAGGAGGTGGAGTCGATTCGCGAGCGCGCCGCGCTGATGCACGAGGCGCTGACCGACCTGCGCGCCGAACAGCTCGACCAGCGCAGCCTGGTGATCGCGATGGTGGCGATGATCTTCCTGCCGCTGACGTTCCTGACCGGACTGTACGGGATGAACGTCAAGGGGCTTCCCTATGCCGAGGAACCGTGGGCGTTCGACGCGATCGCGGGCGCGTGCGCGGTGATCGCGGCGGGGATCGTGATCTGGTTCGTCCAGCGGCACTGGTTCAAGGGCTAGGCGCGCGCGCTGTCGCGTCCGTCATCCCCGCGAAGGCGGGGATCCAGAACCTCTAACGGCAGCAACTCCTTCGAAGACCTGCGCGTCTGGATCCCCGCCTTCGCGGGAATGACGGACGTCGCTTTACGCCGCGCGCGCCTGACGCCAGGCGCTGGCGATTTCCTCCAGCTCGGCGGCGACGGCGCGGAACGGGCTGCCGTCGGTGCCGATGCTCGCCTCGATCACCTGCCGCCGGCAGCCACCATAGAAGCGTGCCAGCGCGCGCGACACGTCGCCGCCCTTCTCGAAATCGAGATTGGCTTCCAGCGCGAACAGGATCGCGGTGGCGCGGGTGATGCGTTCGCTGCGGGTGGCGAACTGCTTGTGATCGGCCGCCCAGGCGGCGACGCGCAGCGCCTGCGTCAGCTCCTCGTAGAGCAGCTGGACGAGCGCCGGGCCGTCGGCCGCAGCGGTGCGGCCCGCGAGGTCGATCTCGCGATAGGTGCGCGCCGGATCGCGCAGCAGGGAAGAGGCGTAGGCCATGATCTGTCGTCTCTCCCGATCAGCTCGACTTGTACCAGCCGTCGATCTGCTGCTTCATGAACGACTGCGTCTGCTTGTAGGCCGATACGCGAGAGTTCATGCTGGCATATTGCTGCGTCAGCCGCGCCGAGAACCGCGTCGACTGTTCGTCGATCTTGGCGCTTTCCTTGGTCAGATCGTCCTGCGCCTTGCGGAGCTTCAGGTCGGTTGCGCCGAGCCCGTAGAGCGTGCTGCCCGACGAGAGCTTCAATGACTGCATCGCGGCGTTGATGCCGGTCGCGCCGAAGCTGTTGGGCGTGAACATCGCCTGGATCGCATCGGGCGAGTCCTTCATCGCCTTGGTCAGCGCGGCGTCGTCGATCGTCAGCTCGCCGGTGGTCTTGTCGGTGGTGACGCCGATCCCGGCCAGCGTGGAGGGCGTGCCCGGCGCTGCATCGGGGAGCAAGGTCTTGCTCGCAAAGCCCTGCAGGTTGCGCAGCAGCTGCTTGGCGGCGGGATCGGCGCGCAGGCTGCCGTCGACCGCATTGGTCTGCTGCTTCACCTCGTTGAGCAACTGGTTGAAGGTCTCGACGAAATCCTTGACGCCGTTGGTCAGCGCGGTGTCGGGGCGCGTGCCGGTCAGCGTCATCGAACCGGTGCCGGCCAGCGTCAGCTTCACGCCGGGGATCAGATCGCTGATCTCATTGCTGGGACGCTGGACGGTGACGCCGTCGACCGACAATTCGGCGTTGGCGGACTTGCCGACGACCGCCATCTTCGAGGTCGCGGTCGCATCCGGCCCGATGCTGAGCGTATCGAGCGTGCCGCCGGTGCCCTTCACCGAAAACGCCTGCGCGGTGCCGCTCTGCCCCTTCAGCGACAGGAACGCGCCGCCATCGGCGTCGGTGATGATCGCGGCGGTGACGCCGGTGTTCTTGGCGTTGATCGCGGCGGCGATCCCCGACAGCGTGTCGTTGGGCGGCGCGATGTCGACGTCGAAGCTCAGGTCGGTGCCGTCGCTGGCCTTGCCGACGGTCAGGCCGTCCATCTTGCCCGCGGTGTAATTCGCGGTGCCGATGTTGATCGTCAGCTTGCCGGTGCCGAACTGGTCGGTCTTGCCCAGCTTCGCGCTGGTAACCGTCTGGACGGTGGCGAGCGAGGTGACGGTGACGTTCGCCGAGGCGGTGGCCGACATCGGCGCACCGGAAATCGCGGTCGCGCCGGCGACCTTCGGATCGCTGACGTTCGGCTGCGTCGCGAGCGAGCCGCCAGTGACGAGCGTGTTGACCGCCTTGGCGAAGTCGCTGACGAAATTCTTGAGCGTCGCGGCGTCGGAAATCTGCGCGGTCAGCTTGTCGGTCTTGGCGGTGATCTGCGCGCGCTTGGCGGCGAACTGCGCGTCGACCAACTGCGTGACGAGCGTGTCGGTGTCCACACCCGAGCCCGAGCCGAGCGAGGTCAGGATCGAGTTGGCGGTCGACTTGTTGATCGAGGATGCGGTCGACGTCTTGGTGGTCGACGACGCGGTCGCCGACGACGTTTTCGTCGTCGTCGCCGTGCTGCTCGTGCTGGTGCTGCTGATCGTCGCCATGATGCTCTCCTAAACGGCCGCGCGCGGCGATTCTTTATGACTGTCGGACACCATTTTCGTCGAAACGTGCGGTGTCGGGCACGTCGACCGGCGGTTGCGTTCCGCCGGCTTGCGCATTGAGTCCAAAGACAAAAGCCAGCACGGTGGCGATGGCGAGGTACAGATCGTCGCGCACCTCCTGTCCCTCGCGGCTGGTATAGTAAACGGCGCGCGCCAGCGCCGGATACTCGAGGATCGGCAGCGCGCGGTCCTTCGCGGCGGACCGGATCGCGAGCGCCAGCGCGCCGCGCCCCTTGGCGACCACCACCGGCACCTCGTCGCGCCCACGTTCGTAGCGCAACGCGACCGCGAAATGCGTCGGGTTGGTGAGTACGACATGCGCCTGGTCGAGCGCCTTGTGCATCCCCCCGGACAGCATTTCGCGCTGCTTCATGCGCATATGCCCCTTCATCTCGGGGTTGCCCTCGCTCTCCTTATGCTCGTCCTTGACCTCCTGCTTGGTCATGCGCAGCTTCTTGAGCAGCTGCATGATCTGGGTCGGCACGTCGATCATGCCGATCGCGACCAGCCCCATCGACATGACGAGCAGGACGTGGGTCAGCGTCGACCCCAGCCCAGCGAGCGCGACCGGCAGGTTCGAGGCGGCGAGCCCGAAGCTGAAATGCGCGGTCTGCCGCAGCATCCACGCGCCGATCGCGCCCAGCAACGTCACCTTGAGCAGCGATTTGCCGAGTTCGATCCAGCCCTGCATCCCGACGATGCGCATGATCCCGGAGCCGGGATTGATCCGTGATGCCTTGGGCGCGAGCAATTTGGCGTTGAAGCTGAGCGAGCCGAGCCCGGCCTGGCTGGCGATCGCGGCGGCGATCGTGATCGCGAACAGCGTGCCGAGCGGCGCGGCGAGCTTCCACCCGGCCTGCACCAGCGGGCGCCACGGCTGGAAATCCTCGACATCGGCGCGCCCGAAGCTGAAGCTCGCCGCCATCACCTCGCGACACGCCGCGAGCAGCGCCGGGCCGAAGAACATGATCCACGTGATGCCGGCCAGCACGACGAACGCGGTTGCGAGATCGCGGCTCTTGAGGACATCGCCCTTCTCCTTGGCGTCGTCGCGACGCTTCTGGGTTGGGGCTTCTGTCTTGTCGCCACCCTCCGACATCAGCCGAGCACCAGGCTTTGCGCGGCGGCGAGCCCTTCACGGACGATCACCTGCATGTAATCGCCCATCGCGGGCAGCGCGATCGCGAGGCTGATTACGCCGACCGCAAGGCTGGCGGGCAGGCCGATCGAGAACAGGTTGAGCGACGGCGCCGAGCGCGACACCATCCCCATCACCAGGTTGAGGCACAGCAGCAGGAAGCCGACCGGCAGCGCGAGCAACAGCCCGGCCATGAACGCATAGCCGCCGAACAGCGCGATGTCGCGCAGCTGCGCCGCGTTCATCCACGCCGCGCCGGGCGGCAGCGCGGTGTAGCTCTTCACCACCATGTCGACGAGCACCAGATGCCCGTCGAGCGACAGGAACAGCAAGGTCAGCAGGATCGACAGGAACTGGCCGACCGCCGGGCTGGAGCGCCCCGAATTGGGGTCGATCATATTGGCGAAGCCGATCCCCATCGATCCGCCGATGATCTCGCCCGCCACCAATGGTGCGGCGAAGGCGATCTGGACGATGAAGCCCATCGCGAGCCCGACCAGTGCTTCGGCCGCGACCGCCACGAAGGTGGCGAGCGCGAAGATCGTCGGCGGCTGCTGGATCGATGTGGTGCCGAGCACCAGCACCCCGACCGCGCCCGACAGCGTGATCCGCACCGGCAAGGGCACGGAGACGTTGCCGAACACGGGTGCCGCGATGAACGCCGCGCCGACGCGGATCATCACGAAGATCAGCGCCCAGAGTTGCGGTTCGATGCTTAAGCCAAAGCCCAGCACCTTACGCCTCCGTCACCCCGGCGCAGGCCGGGGTCCAGAGCCACGCAGAACCACGCTTGCGGCTCTGGACCCCGACCTGCGCCGGGGCGACGGGGAGGGTCTGGCCCAAGGTTAGTGGACCAGATCCGGGATGCGCGCGAAGATCTCGGTGGTGAAGTCGCTCAGCAGCCCGAGGATCATCGCGCCGAACACCATGATCGACACCGCGACGACGATCAGCTTCGGGACGAAGCTCAGCGTCTGTTCGTTGATCGAGGTCGCGGCCTGCACCATCCCGAGGATCAGCCCCGACAGCAACGCCGGGATCAGGATCGGCGCGGAGACGAGCGCCAGCACCCACATGGTCTGGTTGGCGACGGTCAGGAAGTAATCGGCGTCGACGAGCGGTTGCATGTCACTATTCTCTCTTCGTCATTCCCGCGGAGGCGGGAATCCAGATGCGCAGGTCTGGCGATGGAGTCGGTACGTCGGAGGTTCTGGTTTCCCGCCTTCGCGGGAATGACGGAAGGCTAAGTGGCGAACGAATTTGCCAGACTGCCCATCGTCAGCGCCCAGCCATCGACCAGCACGAACAACAGCAATTTGAATGGCAGCGAGATGATCGTCGGGCTAAGCATCGCCATGCCGAGCGCCATCAGCACGGTGGCGACGACCAGGTCGATGACGATGAACGGCAGGAACAGCAGGAAGCCGATCTGGAACGCGGTCTTCAGTTCCGAGGTGACGAACGCCGGCAGCAGCACCGAGTACGGGATGTCGTTCGGCGACGCATAGGGGCCGGACTTTGCCATCTGCGCGAACATCGTCACGTCCTTCACGCGCGTCTGCTTGGACATGAAGGCGTGCAGCGGTGCGGCGGCGGTCTGGATCAGCTGCGTGCCGTTCATCCGCCCCTGCGAATAGGGCTGAATCGCGGTCGTGTTGATCTGGTTGATCGTCGGCGCCATGATGAAGAAGCTGAGGAACAGCGACAGGCCGATCAGCACCTGGTTGGGCGGGGTCTGTTGCAGCCCCATCGCCTGCCGCAAAATCGACAGCACGATGATGATCCGCGTGAAGCTGGTCATCATCAGCACGATGCCTGGCAGCACCGTGAGCAGGCCCATGATGATGAGCACTTGCAACGACAGCGACAGCGAGCCGTTGTTGTTCTGCGCGCCGGCATCGCCGCGCGACAATTGCCCGAGCGCGCGATCGACCGCGTCGCCGACGCCCGGTGCGGGCGCCGCCGGGGCACCCTGTACCGCCGGCTGCGACGGGGCAGGGAAGTTCTGCGCCAGCGCCGGCATCGCGACGCACAGCGCCACGACGATCGCGAGCAATGCGAGGATCAGGTGCGACCTTTTGCCCGCGGTCCGTGCGCGCGGGCGGATCAGCGCGCCGCTGTGCATCGCCGAGGCGCTCACGCGGCGGGCTCCACCGGCACGCGCCCTTCGGCCTTGTCGACCAGCGTCACCCCGGCGCGGTTGACTGACACGAGCAGCCGACGCCCCTCGAAATCGACCACCGCCAGCTTGACGCCCGGCGAGATCATCATCGTCTCGCGCACCGCGATGCCGCGCGTCGACGGCTTACCCGGCATCCGCGCCTCGAGCCGACGCCACAGGTACAGGCAGCCAATCATCAACCCGCAGACGAGCGGGAGCATCACGACCAGCTTCAGGATATAGGTCCACATCATCGCGTGCGTGCCCCTCAGCCGCGCTTCTCGGGCGAGACCAGCTCGGTCATCTTGACGCCGTAGCGCTCGCCGACCGTCACGATCTCGCCGCGACCGATCAGCGTGCCGTTGACCAGCACGTCGAGCAGCTCGCCCGCCTGCCGGTCCAGCTCGATCACGCTCGATTCGCCCAGCGCGAGCAATTCGCGCAGCGACAAGGTGGTCGAGCCGATCTCGACGGTCAGCTTCACGTCGACGCCCTGCAGAAGCCGCAGGTTGGCGGCGACGGCGGCGTCGATCGCGAATCCGCCGGTCATGTCGTTCATTGCAGGGGTCCTTCGAACTTGGAGATGCGAATGGCCGCGCGGCCGTTGGACGTGCCCACGGTGCCCAGCCCCAGCGCCATCCCGCCGACCACGATCGGCACGTCCGCGCCGAAGCTGATCGGGATGATGTCGCCTTCCTTGAGATCCATGAGCCGCGAGAGCGGGATGGTCGGCTCGGCGAGCACCGAGCGGACCGGGAAGCGTACGCCCATCGCCGCGCGCGTCAGCTGGGTGCGCCATTCGGCGTCGACCTCGCTGGGCTTGGCGACGACCTTGCCAGTCAGCGCGACCGTGTGCGGCTTCAGCGTCGCAACCGGATAGAGGATGTCGACGAACGCCGGCTTGGCGCTGCCGCGCGCGATCGCGAAGCGGGTGGCGATCACCACCTCGTCGCCCTCGACGCCCGGGATCATGCTCCCGCCCAGCTCGAACGGCTCGGCGGTGAAGCGCGCGCGTGCCAGCGGCTCCCATGCGGTTTCCAGCGCGCGGGCCAATGCCTTGGCGATGCGCGCTACGATCACGTCGCAGGCCGGGGTGAATTCGAGCGCGAGCACCGGCGAGACGTCGCCGGTGCCGCCGAAGAACAGGTCGATGATCTCGACGACGAACTGGCTGTCGAGCACGCACAGCGCCGGGCGTCCGTCCATCGACAGCGGCAGCCACGCGGTCAGCTTGTCGCCACGCGCCGCGCGATAGTCGGCGAGCCGCAGCACCTCCAGCGGCTCGGCCCAGGCGCGCGTCTCGGCGCGCCAATAGCCCTCGAACGTCTGGCGAACCCCGCGGGCGGCGCGCGCCGACAGATGCTGCAACGTGTGCAGATCGCCGAACGGATGCAGCTTCGCGGGCGCGCCGCTCCCCCCGCCCAATGCGGCAGCAGGGCCGATCGGCGTACCGGAGTCGAATCCGGCGTCCAGGGAGGAGGGCGTGTTAACCATCTCCGTTCACTGAACCACGAAAGTGGTAAAGTAGACGTTACTGATCCCGCCAAACCCCTCCTTTTCGCGCAGAACCTGGTTGATCGTCGCGACGAGCCGTTTCTGAAGCTGCGCCTTGCCGGTTCCGGTGAACACCTGATCCTCGGGCGTGTCGCCCAGCGTCAGCAGGATCGCCGAGCGAATCGCAATGTCGTTGGTCTTCAGATTCGAGATGACCTTGTCGTCATAGGGCGTCGACACGGCCAGCCCGATCTGGATGAAGTGCACCGAATCCTGCAGGTTCGAGGTGAACTCCTTCTCCATCGCGTAATAGTTCGAGGCATAGGGCTCGCCGCCATGACCCTCCGGGGTCGGTGCGCCGTGCGACTCGCTGGCACCGCCTTCGCCCTCGCCGCCGCCCTCGGCCTTGGCTTCGCCACCGCCGTGGCCGCCCTCACCACCCTCGCCGCCTTCGCCGCCCTCACCGGCGTGCTTCTGCTCGCTCTTGGGGACGAGCTTGGGCTTGTTCGGGTCTTCGTGCGCGGCTGCTTTTTCGCCGCCGCCCCCGCCGACCATGCCCGAGCCGGCGGCATACAGACCGGCCCCGACGCCACCGCCCAACAGGACGATGACGCCGACGGCGCCGATCACGATCATCTTCATCTTGCCCTTTTTCTTGGGCGCGGCGTCTGCGGCCGGAGCGTCACTCATCGGTCGTTTCCCTTAGTCATGCGATACGCTGGTCGGTGTCGTCGGTATCCGCGGTGGCGGCCCGACGGGCGGAAGGCGGCGCGGCCGGGACCGGCGCGGCGCGTTGTTGCTGCTGTTGTTGCGAGGGCTGGCGGTCGCCCTGCGCGCTCGCGCCGCCGGGCTGCGCATGGTGGAGCTTCAGCCCGCGCGCCTCGGCCATTTCGGTGAGTCGCGGCTGCGCATCGGCGAGCATCGCGCGCGTCTGCGGTTGTTCGGCGGTCAGCTGGACCTGCACGCTATCGCCCTCGCGGCGCAGCACGACGTCGATCGAGCCGAGCGCGTCGGGGACGACGCGGATGCGCATGTCATTGGAATCGGCCATGTCGCGCAGCTTCTCGATGTGCTGGATCATCGCCGCGGGCCAGTGCGGCTGGCGCATGTCGAGCGTCTGCTGCTGCGCCTGGCCGGTCGCGGTGACCGCGGCGGCGGAGATCGCGGCGGTCGCCTGCGGTTGTGTGATCGGGGCGGCCGGATCGGCGGGGCGGGCGCGATCCTCGGCGGTGACGGCGCGGTGGATCGCCTCGGCGAAGGTGCGGGCGGCGCTGGCAATCGCCGGCGCGGGGGCGGCGTCGGTGGCGACCTGAGCAGGCGCGGGTGCTGCGCGCGGCGTGTCGCGGACAGCGGGAGCGTCGGCCGGGGGCGTTTCGATCGCCGCCACGGGTGCCGATGTGGTCGCGGCGGGGGACACGTCCGTGGTCGAAATGACCGGCTGTGGTGCGGGCGGCGTCGCGGCAATCGGGGCCGGGGTGACGATCGGTGCATCGACCTGGACCGTTGCGGCGCTGGCGATGATCGGGGTGGATGGTGCGACGGGAGCGGTGCGCAGCGGCGAAGCGGTGGCGACGTCGGTGCCTGCCGGCGCCGTTTCGGCGGGCGCGGTTTGCGTCGCGGCGGGAGCATCGTTCGCGGCCGCCGGTGCCGCGACCGGCGTCAAAATAGCAGCCTCGGTGCTGGGCGCGTCGACCGTTCGAGCCGCTGGACGTGGGCTTTCGACGGCGAGCGTGCGCGTCGGGGTCGCTGCGATCGACGTCGCGGCGGCGGATGGCATGTCGACGCGGATGGTCGACGTTGGAGCGGTGCGGGAGGGTGCGGCGTCCTGAACGATCGCGGCGGCGAGGTCGGGGGCGATCTCGACAATCGGCGGCTGACCCGCTTCGTCCGGCTTCGTGACGGGAGCGGCTGCGTTCGGGTCGCGAAGCGGCGTCGGCGCGAGGGTGGCGCGCGCGGGCTGTCGGGGTTGGGCGAGGGGAGGCGTTGCGCCCGACACGATGTCGGGAGCGCTGGCACCGCGCGGGGTCTGTTCCAGTTGGGTGACGATAGCCGGTGCGCTCGACAAGATGTCTGGACGCGCGGGCTGTTCCGGTTGGGGGACGGTCGCCGGTGCGTTCGACGCGCTGATAGGAGCGGTGACACCGCGCCGGGACGTGGCCGCCGGACCCGGCGTGGGGCGTGGAGGGGCCGACGCCGCTGCCGGGGCGGGAGCGGCGGGTTGCGGCGCAGGAGCAGGATCGGCGGATGATGGGGCGGCCTGCGGCGGGACGATCGCGTCCGCCGCGCGGGTGGCGGGAAGCGGGACGATCGTCGCCGTCGCCGTTGCAGGCGGAGTCCGGGTCTGGGCGACTGCGGCTTCCTCGGGCGAGGCGGTCGGCGTTGTCGTGGTCGGTTCGGCAGTCGGTGCGGTTACATGCGGGGAAACCACCGCGGAAAGCTGCGTCGCGCGACGCGGAGTCGTCGCGTGGGCCGGCGTGACGACGGTCGGCGTTTCGGTGCTCCGCTCCGGCGACGTGACGATCGACGGCACTGCGGGGGGCGACGCCGCCAGCGTGGCCTGAACGTCGGCGACCGGCACCGGGGCGTGCGGGGTGGTTGCGGGCGGCTCTACCGTCGCGGTCGTTGCGTCAGCGGTAATCGTCAGCGCGTCTGTGGGGGGGGGCGGCGTTTCGGTGGAAGCGATCGACGCGTCCCGATCGGCGTGGTCATGCGCGACCGCCTTTGCAATCGTGTCGGTCGCATCGATGTCGCTTTTGGTCAGCGGCGGCTGAACGGGCGGATCGAGGGTGACGACGCGCAGCCGCGGGCGCGCCGCCGGTTCGGCGGCCGGCGTCGGCTCTGGCGTCGGCGCTACTACAGTGCCGGGAACTACCGTCGCTACGGGAACCGCCACCTCGGCGGGCGTCGCGAGCGCCGGCGGCGGCGGGGGGACCGCCACGCCGGTCGCATCGGCCAGCCACGCCAGCGCCGCCTCGCCGGTCGGGATCGCGGCATCGACCAGCGGCAGCCCGGTGCCGGTACCGGCAAGATCCTGCCGCCCCGGCTCCCCCACGACCGTCGGCACGCCGACCGCGACGCCATCGCCGCAGCCGGGCAGCACCAGCTTCAGGAAGTCGCCGCTCGCGCCCGCCACGCCCGGCTTGGGCGAGGCCGCACCCGGCAGCATCGCGCCCGGTGCCGTCGTCAGGAGAAGGCTTGCGATCGTGGTCAAGGGTCAGGCCGCTTTCGTGGACAGGGTTCGCCAGCCACATTGCAAGGAGCGTGCCGTTTACTTCTTCGGGCGCGCGGGGACGTCCTCGAGCGTCTTCATCTCGGCGCGCAGATCGGCGGCGTGCTGGCGTTCCATCAGCTTTTCGACCGCGCTTTGGTCGCGGCGCGCGCCACGCGTTGCCTCGGTGCTGCGCTCGACCTGCGCCTCGGCGGCGCGGACGCGGTTCATCGCGGCCTCCGCCGAGCGGTGCAGCCGCTCGCGAAAATGCGCGGTCGCGGCGAGGTTGACCGCGCCGGCGACGGTGGATGGGGCTGGGGCGACGGCGTCGGCGAGCTGCGCGATGCGCTGCGCCAGTTGCGTTTCGCTGGTCAGCTGCGCCTGCGTCCGCGCCTCGTCGGCGCGCGCCAGCCCGAGCTGGAGCGTGCGGACGCGGTGCAGGCGCTTGAGCCGTTTGGCGTCAGGCATCGCCGAAGACGCCGACCAGCTCCATCTCGGCATCGGTCAGCGACACCATCTGGTGCGTGTCCTGGCGAATGAATTCCATGATCGCGGGTTGATAGGCGATCGCGGCGTCGATCGCGGGATCGCTGCCGCTGCGATATGCGCCCATCAGCACGAGGTCGCGGTTTTCCTCATAAGTCGCCAGATGCCGGCGCAGGATACGCGCGGCCTGCTGGTGATGCTGCGGCACGATGTCGTTCATGACGCGGCTGATCGACTTGGAGATGTCGATCGCCGGATAGACCGCGCGCTCGGCCATCGCGCGGCTGAGCACGATATGCCCGTCGAGGATCGAGCGCGCCGAATCGACGACCGGATCGTTGCCGTCGTCGCCGTCGGCGAGCACGGTATAGATGCCGGTGATCGACCCGCCGGTGTTCACGTCTGACCCGGCGCGCTCCAGCAGATTGGGGAGCATCGCGATCGCCGACGGGGGATAGCCGCGCGCCGACGCCGGCTCGCCCAGCGCGAGCCCGATCTCGCGCCCGGCGTGCGCGACGCGGGTCAGCGAATCGATGATGAGCAGCACGCTCTTGCCCTCGGCGCGGAACGCCTCGGCGATCGCGGTGGCGCGCAATGCGCCGCGGATGCGGAGCACCGGCGAGTGGTTGGCAGGTACCGCAACGACGACCGAACGCTTGCGCGCCTCGCCCGCGACCTTGGTTTCGAGGAAGTCGGCGACCTCGCGGCTGCGCTCGCCGATCAGCCCGATCACGACGACATCGGCCTGCGCCGCGCGCACCATCATGCCCAGCAGCACCGACTTGCCGACGCCCGAGCCCGCCATGATCCCGACGCGCTGGCCCTGGCCGACGGTGAGCAAGCCGTTGATCGCGCGCACCCCGACATCCATCGGCGCGAGCACGCGGCCCCGGTCGAGCGGCGATTGCATATGCCCGGCGAGCGGCCAGCGGCCTGCGCCGCGGATCGGGCCGAGCCCGTCGATCGGCTGGCCAGCGCCATCGACGACGCGCCCGAGCATCGCCGCGCCGACCTCCGCCTCCCCCGGGGGGCCGAGCGGACGGACAGGGGCGTTGGGAAGCAAGGCGGCGGGGCCGCCGAGATTCATCATCAGCGTGCGGCCGTTGCGGAAGCCGATCACCTCCGCCTCGACCTGCTGCCCGCCGTCCGCGCCGATCTTGCAGACGGTGCCGACCGGTAGCGACAGCCCGACCGCCTCCATCAGCAAGCCGTCATAGGACGAAAGCCGCCCGGCGACGCGCGGCTTCGGCCGCGATCCGGCGAGCGCGAGCGTGCCGAGGTAATCCTCGGCGAAGCGGTTCAGCACGCGGGCACCGCCGCGCGTTCGATCGCGTGGGTCAGCTGTTCCAGCCACATTGCGGGGCCGTCCTCGACGATCGTCGACGCGGCCTCCATGACGAAGCTGCCGCGTGCGACGCTTTCGTCGGCGACCGGGAAGACGGTGCCGGGCACGCGGCCTTCGAGCAGCGGCAAATCCTCGGGATGGACGCGCAGCATCGCCGATTCGCTGGCGTCGGCGAGCAGCTCGGTCGCGGCATCGACGCGCGCGGCGAGCAACGGCGCGGACACGCCGATCTCGCCGACCAATTGCGTGACCAGCATCGTGACGGTGCGACGCAATGCCTCGGCCATTGCGACGCGGTCGATCGCGCCGCCGGCCTTCATCGCGCCCGCGACCGCCTCCAGCAGCTCGCGCTCGCGCGACACCACCGCGTCCGCCGCCATCGCGGCGTCGGCGAGCCCTTCGTGATAGCCGGCGATCCGTGCCGCCTCGATCTGCTCGACGCAGGCCGGGATCGGCGCGTCGGCGTCGAGCATGTCCCAGCCGGCGGTCGGATCGGCATCCGGGTCCGCGGGCGAGAAATGGCGCGGCTGGTCGCCGGCCGTGTCGTCCGACGGGTGCTCGGCCGCGGTCGGCGCTGGGGAGCGGGCGCCGAACGCCTGTTCGATGCGCGCGATCAGGTCCGCGGGCGTGAAGCCCGGCGCGATCCCGGATTGCGCGCGCGTGCGGCTGAGTGCCGCGGCATCGGCGCGTGATGGCATACCACTGACGAAATCCGCCTCAGACATAATCGTCGTCGCCTGCCCCCAGGTTGATCGTGCCATCCTTGGCGAGGTTGCGGGCGATCTGGATGATCGCCTTCTGCGCTTCGAGCACTTCGCTCAGCTTCATCGGCCCACGCGCTTCCATATCGTCGCGGATGCCGGATGCGGCGCGGGCGGACATGCAGCCGAGGATGCGGTTGCGTGCCGCCTCGTCCACGCCCTTCAGCGCACGGCCCAGCGTATCGCCGTCGACGTTGCGGATGAGCGTGCCCAGCCCCTTGTCGTCCAGCTCCAGCAGGTTGTCGAAGACGAACATCGCCTCCTCGATCTGCCGCGCGATGTCGCGGTCCATCTTGAGCAGCTTCGGCATGACGCGCTGTTCGGTCGACTTGCGCGCGCCCTGCAGGATCTTCGCCGCCTCGCGCGCGCCGCCCAGTTGCAGCGCGGTGGAAGACGCGCCGCCGCCGCCGCTCGCCCCGCCGCCGCCGGTGCGGCTGGCGATCAGCGTGCGCAGCGCGTCGACCGCGTCGGGCGTGATCGGCCCGAGCCGCGCGATGCGGTGCAGGATGTCGGGCTGCGTCAGTTCGGGCAGCAGTTCGAGCACCTGGCTGCCGATCGCCGGATCGAGATTGGCAATCATCACCGCGCAGATCTGCGGATGCTCCTTGTCGAGCATCGCCGCGATCTCCTTGGCATCCAGCCAGTCGAGCAGGTCGATCTCGCACACCGCCTCGGCCGGGGTGATCTGCGCCAGCACGCTCTCGGCCTTGTCGCGGCCCAGCGCGCGCGTCATCACCGCCTCGACCTTCGGGCCGGGGTTGAAGGTGATGCCGGTGCGCTCGCGCGCCTTGCCGACGAAATCGTCGAGCACCAGCTCGACCTCTTCCTCGCTGACGTCGGCGACCGCGAACATCGCGGTGCCCAGCTTGCGGACCTCCTCGGGATCGAGCTTTTGCAGGATCGCGGCGGCCTCTTCCTCGCCGACGAGCATCATCAGCACCGCGGCGCGCTCGACGCCGGTGAAGATCCGCGGGGCGGTGGCGACCTCGGTCACGGTTTGGCGTCCGCGACCAGCATGTCACGCACCGCCAGCGCCGCGCGCGCCGGATTGTCGCGCGTGAAGCCGCGCACCGCGTCGATGCGCTCCTCGTAGCTCTGGCTGGTCTCGATCTGGTCGAGGCTGACCGGCGCCTGGACCGCGATGTGCTCGCCGTCCGCCTTTTCGCCGTCGGTGCCCTCGCCCGACGCATCGGTCAGCGCTGCGCCGTCGGCCTTGTTCGCGTCCGCGGCGGCGTCCTTGGCGGTGGTGGCGTCCTCGCGCTTCTTCATCAGCGCCTTGGCGATCGGACGCACGCCGAGCAGCAGCACCAGCAGCGCGATGACGAGCGCGGTCAGGTTGCGCGCGAGCATCGGCACCAGCGCATTGTCGTACCATTTCGGCGCGGCGGCGGCATCGGCGCTGGCGTCGGCGAACTTGCGGCTGATGACGGTGACGTTGTCGTTGCGCGACTGATCGAAGCCGACCGCGCTCTTCACCAGATCGTTGATCTGCTGGATCTCCATCGCGGTGCGCTTGGTCTTCTCGGGATCGCGGAGCAGCACCGCGACCGACAGCCGCTTGATGTTGCCCGGCGCGGCGCGCGTGACCGAGACTTCCTTGTTCAGATCATAGGCGCGCTGGAACGCGTCGGTCTGCTTGGCCGGATCGGGCGCGGGGCCGCCGGCGGCGGGCTGCGCCGCGGGGGTGCCGGGGTTGCCGGTCGCGGGCTGCGGGGTCGACAACTGCGAGGCGGGCGGCGGCGTGTTGCTGAGCGCACCCGGGATGCCGGACGGCGGCGCGTTGGTCGCCATGTTGCCGGTCCAGTTGCCGGTCTCGGCACGCAGCCGGCCTTCCTTGTCGTAGCTTTCGCGCGTCGCGCTGGTTTCGTCGAGGTTGACGTCGGCCTGCACCTCGGCAGTGAAATTGCCCGCGCCGACCAGCGGCGTCAGAAGCTGGATCAATTGCTGGCGATATTTGTCCTCGACGCGGCGCTGGAACTCGATGCGCTTGTCGTTGGCGCTGTCGGGGCCGTCGCCCGACTTGGTGAGCAGCCCGCCCATCTGGTCGACGATCGTCACCGCATCGGGCTTCAGCCCCGGCACCGACGAGGCGACGAGGTTGACGATCGACTGGACCTGTGCGTCGCTCAGCGAGCGGCCGCCCTGCAGCTTGACGACCACCGACGCCGACGGCGCGGCATTGTCGCGCACGAACACGCTCGCCTCGGGCATCGCCAGATGCACGCGCGCCTCGGCGACCGCGTCGATCTCCTGGATCGAGCGCGCCAGCTCGGTTTCGCGCGCCTGCCGCAGCCGTTCGCCCTCGACTGCGCGGCTGACGCCCATCGGCAGCTCGTCGAGGATCGCGTACCCGCCCGGCGCGGCCTTGGGCAGACCTTGCCCGGCGAGCAGCAGCCGCGCCTTGGAGAAATCCTCCTCGTTGACGGTCAGCGTGCCCGCCGAATCGTCGATATGGCTGGGGATGTTCGCGGCCGACAGCGCGGTGGTGACCGCGGCCTTGTCCGAATCGGGCAGCCCCGAGAACAACGTCTTCTGCGGCGGAGTCGACAGCGCCGACCAGGCGAGCCCGGCCGCGCCGATCAGCCCGACCATCAACGCCATCGGCCCGGCGCGGCGCACCGCGGGTTGCGCCATCACGCCCTGGATCTGGCGCAGCGGGTTGGCGAACTTCTCGGGCACCAGCGTGACGGGCACCGGGTTCTGCGGGGTGAGAGCGTTGCTCATATCAGACCGGCATGCTCATGATGTCCTTGTACGCGGACAGGATCTTGTTGCGGACCTGCAAGGTGGCCTCGAAGCCGACCGACGCTTCCTGACGTGCGAGCATCACCTTCGCGATGTCGACGGTCTCACCGCGTTCGTATTGCTCCGACAGCGCCGAGGCCTTTTGCTGGCCGTCGTTCACCTTGGCGATCGCCGACTGCATCGTGTCGGCGAAGCTGCTCGCGTTCGCCGCGCCGCCGGTGACCGGGGCAGGAGCCGCCGAGGCCACGCCGCTGGTGCGGTTCAGCGCGGCGTTGCGCTCCAGGATCTGCGCGCGCAGCGCCATCACCCGGTCGACGCCGCCGACGCCTCCGATCGCGCTCATGCCGACAGCATCCGGCTGGTGCCGGCGGCGAGATCGTCACCCTGTTCCCGCGCCTTGGCGAGCCGGTAGCGCAGCGTCCGCTCCGAAATGCCGAGCCGCTTCGCGGTCTCGATCCGGCTGCCGCCGCACGCCGCCAGCGTCTCGCGGATCGCGGCGAATTCGGAGAATTGCACGACCTGCCCCAGCGTATTGTCGTCGCCGCCGTGGCCCGATGCGGCGCGCGGCGCGGGCGAAGGACGGTCGAAGACGATGTGATCGGCCTCGATCGTGTCGCCGCCCGCGAACAGCAAGGCGCGCTGGATCACATTCTCCAGCTCGCGGACGTTGCCCGGCCAGTCGTGCGCGACCAGCCGCGCGATCGCGGCGTCGCTCGGCCACGGCACCGAGGCGCGGGTGCCGGCGTGGCGCAGGATCATCGTCGCGGCGAGCGCGGGAATGTCCTGCGGCCGCTCGGCGAGCGCGCGGGTCGACAGCGGGAACACCGACAGGCGGTAGTAAAGATCGGCGCGGAACCGGCCCGCCGCCACCTCGGCCTGAAGATCGCGGTTGGCGCAGGCGACCACGCGCACGTCCACCGCCTGCGGCATGGTCGCGCCGATCGGCACCACCTCGCGCTCCTGCAACACGCGCAGCAGCTTGGCCTGAAGGTTGAGCGGCATCTCGGCGATCTCGTCGAGCAGCAACGTGCCGCCGTTCGCGGCGCGGAAGAAGCCCTCACCGCCCGACGACGCGCCGGTGAACGCGCCCTTCTGGTGGCCGAAGAGCATCGCCTCCAGCATCGTCTCGGGCAAGGCGGCGCAGTTGATCGCGACGAACGGGCCGTCGCGGCGCTCGGAGTTCAGGTGGATGGTGCGCGCCAGCACTTCCTTGCCGGTGCCGGTCGGGCCGTTGATGAGCACGGTGATGTCGGCCTGCGCGACGCGCTCGGCCAGCGCGAGCAGCGCCAGCGACTCGGGATCGGCGGCGGTCGGCAGCTCGGGCCCGCCGACCAGCGCACGCGCGAAGGCGTTGCCGACCGCCACATCCTCGTGGCCATAGGCGATGCGCGCCGGTTGGCCGTCGCGGAACGGGATCACCTCGCGCCCGGCATTGCCGACGATCAGCGTACGCGCCGGGGCGGGCACCGCCTCGCCGTCGGCGACCAGATAGGCGACGTTCGGCTGCGGCCGGGCGGCGGGGGCCTGCACGGCAAAGCCCTGCGCGCGCAGCGAGGACACGAGCGTCAGGTGCGCGCGCTCCACGGTGGCTGTCGGCATGATCGAACGCATGGCCAGTATTTCCCTCGAATCAGTGCGACGGTGATGCGGCCGTGGTGGTTAACGCGCGGTATAATTGCCGCCGTTGCCGGCAGACTTTTTCCGGGCGCCCGGGGCGCCCGCGCGCGCATACACGTAGGGGGAAGTGGGAGGCGGGGGCGGTCCGCCCCTCGCAGAAATTCTGCGACGAAAAGCGCTAAAGGTCCGGCGCGGGCAGCCGTTTGATGCGGTGACGGCACGGCCACCTGCTCATTCGGGGGCGGCGGGACGGGCCGGTAGATGGAGATTTTCCCATGACCGTGATCAACACCAACACCTCGGCAATGCGCGCCACCAACGCTTCGACCGCCGCGAGCAAGGCGCTGTCGACCTCGATGGAGCGTCTGTCGACCGGCAAGCGCATCAACTCGGCGAAGGACGACGCCGCCGGCCTCGCGATCGCGAACCGCATGGCGAGCCAGACCAAGAGCATGGCGATGGCCGTCCGCAACGCCAACGACGGCATCAGCCTGGCGCAGACCGCCGAAGGCGCGATGGGCGAAGTCACCAACATGCTGACCCGCATGAAGGAACTGTCGACGCAGTCGGCCAACGGTACGCTGAAGGACACCGACCGCAGCGCGCTCCAGTCGGAAATGAGCCAGCTGACGCAGGAAATCGCCAACGTCGCCAAGACGACCTCGTTCAACGGCGTCAACTTGCTCGACGGCAGCTCCGATGCGGTCAAGCTGCAGACCGGCATCAACGCCGATCAGACGATCGATATGAAGCTGACCGACACCCGCACCTCCTCGCTGGGCCTGACCGCCTCGGTTAAGGGCGGCGAAGTGGCGGCGGCAGTCTCCGCCGGCGATGTGAAGATTAACGGCGTGGACATCGGCACTGCGACCAAGGACGCCTCTTCGGTGGCGGCGGCGGTCAACAGCAAGCCGACCACGGGTGTCGTTGCGACCGCAAAGAACACTGTCACTGCAACGCTGGACGCGACGAAGCTGGTGGTCGGCAACAAAATGACGGTTGGCGGCACCGTCGTCACGATGACGGCGGCCGAGAAGGATGCAACCTCGGTAGCGGCGCGCATCAACCAGACGCTCGGTTCGACCAGCCAAATCTCGGCGAGCGCCGATAAGGACGGCAATCTGGTGCTGACCAGCAAGGACGGCAGCAACATCGGCATCACCAACACCGATGCGATGATCAGCAGCGCCACGACCCCGACCAACTCGACCCTCATCGCCAGCTCGGCGACGGCTGCCGTGACCGCAATCGGGACGGTTTCGCTGGAAGATATGTCGGGTGCGGGCATCGACATCACCGGCACCACCCCGGGCAACGGCGGTTTCACGACCGGCAAGACCGCTGGCGTCGTCTCGATCGCAACCCAGGCCGGTGCCTCGGCGGCGATGGCGGTGATCGATAGCGCGCTCGACAAGGTCTCGGCGGCGCGTGGTACGATGGGTGCGGCGCAGAACCGGCTGGAATCGACGGTCAACAACCTGACCACCACCGCGACCAACCTGTCGGACGCCAAGAGCCGTATCGAGGACGCCGACTTCTCGACCGAGACGACCGCGCTCGCCAAGGCGCAGATCCTCGGTCAGGCCTCGACCGCGATGCTGGCGCAGGCCAACCAGTCGCAGCAGGGCGTGATGAAGCTGCTCGGCTAAGTCCGGCAGCCGACCACCGGCCTCTTGCCCCCGATCAGAGCGGGGCCGGTGCCGGACAAGAAGACCCCCGTCAGCCGGATGGCTGGCGGGGGTTTTCGCTGTTTGCGGGTCCGCGCCGAACGCCGTCGCGCCTGCGCAGGCAGGGGCCTATCGCTGTTTCGTTGGTCGATCAGGCTGACACATTGCGCGTGAGCCGTGTGTCAGATGACGCGCGGCACGACGCAGACATGGGCCCCTGCCAGTGCAGGGCGACGGCGCGTGGCGCGGATGGCAGCCCCTCTTGCGCGGTCGCCTGCGTTCGTTCGATTCCAGCCGGGCGGCGTGATGAAATGAGGGCGCGTGATCGTTACGCGCGCTTCTTTCGGGATGCCGGCGTCTTCTTGACCGGCGCTCTCCGCCCGGCTGCAACGCCGAGCATTGCCCATTCGCGCAATGCCTCGGGATCGTCGTGGCACTCCTCGGGCGCGCGGCGGTAGTTCATCGACGCCACCGTGCCGTCGCGGCGCTCATGCGTGAAGCGCGCGCAGCCTGCCGCGTCCCATGCCGCGTCGCTGTCGGCATCGCCCTTGAACCACAGGCTGCCGTCGCCGTCGACGATCGCGAAGACCACACCGTCGAGGTAGAGCGTCACGCCGCCCATCATCCGGCGGTGCGTGACGCTGCCCTCCGCTGTCAGCGCCTCCGCGACCCAGTCGATCAATCCCTGGTCCAGCGCCACGTCAATGCCCCGCGGTCAGCTTCAGCCCGGCGATGCACCCGACTGCGCCGAGGATCAGCAGCAGCCGCACCGGGGTCGCCGCCTCGCCGTAGAAGAAAATGCCGGTCAGCACGGTGCCGAGCGCACCGATCCCGGTCCATACCGCATAGGCCGTCCCCATCGGGATGCTGCGCGCCGCGACCTCCAGCAGCAGCATCGACATCGATATCGAGGCGAGGAAGGCGAGCGTCCAGCCGATGTGGCGGAAGCCGTCGGCGTTGCGCAGGCAGGTGGTGAAGCCGACCTCGAACAGCCCGCCGACGACCAGCCAGACCCACGCCATCAGCCGCGCCCCGCCAGCGTGCGCAACGCCGCGCCGTCGACGCGCTGCACGGTCCATTCACCTTGCGCGACCGCACCCTTGGCGCGGTAGAAGTCGATCGCGGGGGTGTTCCAGTCGAGCACCCACCATTCGAAGCGCGCATAGCCGCGATCGACCGCGATGCCGGCCAGCGCCTCGAGCAACGCCGCGCCGGCGCCCTGTCCGCGCGCTTCGGGCGCGATGTAGAGATCGTCGAGCCAGATGCCGCGCTTGCCGGTCCATGTGGAGAAGGTGAGGTAGAAGATCGCGAAGCCGACCGCGCGGCCGTCGAGGTCGGCGATCAGCGCCTCGGCGGCGGGGGTCGTGCCGAACAGCGCGTCGTGGAGCATCGGCGCGGTCGTCTCGACCGCGTCGGGCGCCTTCTCGAACGCGGCGAGATCGCGGACGAAACCGAGCATCGTCGGAACGTCGGCGGGGGCGGCGGGGCGGATCGTGAGCGTCATCGCCGCGGGTGTAGCGCGTCGTGATGAGCTGCCCAACCTTCGTCCACTGCCTTGCCGTCATTCCCGCGCAGGCGGGGATCCAGAACCTCTGACGTTTCGCTTCTATCGACGGGCCTGCGCGTCTGGATTCCCGCCTGCGCGGGAATGACGGATGAGTCGTCAGGCAGCGCCTTCGAGCGCCCCGTGCGACACCGGCCGCCTTTGTGCCGCGTAGAGGCACGCCGCGACAATCACCCCCGCGCCGGCCAGCGTCGTCGGCGCGACGCGCTCGCCGAAGCACAGCCAGCCGAGCACCGCGGCATAGACGAACGACGTATATTCGGTGGTCGCCAGAAACCCCGCCTCGGCATGCGCATAGGCCCATCCGAGGAGGAACAGCGACGCGGTTGCGAGCAGTGCAGCGATCACGATTTTCCACCACATCGCGGACGCGGGCGGCACCGCCAGCCACGGCGCGGCGCAGAGCAGCAGCAGCGCGATGACCGCAGACTGGACGAAGGCGATCTCGCGCGGGCCCGCCGCCTGGCTCTGGAGCCGCGCGACGATCAAATTCGCGGCGTAGAGGATCGCCGAGGCGAGGATCGCGCCCGCGCCCGCCAACGCTTCCGGCCCGAGCGCCAGGCGCGTCTGCCCGGCAAGGATCACCGCCACGCCAGCCAGCGCCGCGAAGGATGCCGCGACGACCCGCGCGCCGACGCGCTCACCGAGCAACCACGCGCCGAGCAGCAGCGCGAGCAGCGGCGCGATGTAGGTCAGCGCGATCGCCTGCGCCATTGGCACCCGCGCCAGCCCCCAGAAGAACAGCAAGGCCATCGCGGTGGTCAGCGTGCCGCGCGCCAGATGCAGCCGCAGCGCCCGCGCGCCGATCCGCCGCCCGCCGCCGATGTGCCACGCCGCGCCGCCGATCGCGGTCGATAGCAGCGTCCGCCACAGCAGCGCATTGTAGACGCCGATCGCCAGCACCAGCGACTTCATGAACGCGTCCATGATCGAGAACAGCCCGATCCCGCCTGCCGCGACGGCGAGCGCCAGTGCGGGGGAGAGATGGCGCGAGTTGGTCAACGGATCAGGCGGATGTCGACGTCGCCGTCGAACGCCTGCCAGGCGCGATCGGCGGTCACGACGGTTGCGCGACGGACGATGCCGAGCGCCAGACAGGCACGATCGGCAAAAGACAGTCGCAACGCCTGCGCGCGGGGGTGAAGCGCGGCACTGACCCGAGCCTGTTCGCTGTCGAAGGAGCCGATCGCCACTTCAAGGCGGCGCAAGCTATCCAGCACCGCCCCCGCGTCTATGCCACGGCGGACACATTTGTGGAGCACTTCATCGAGATTGACCGCCGAAAGCAGCGCGCCGCGCACGAACGGCAGCGCGACATCACTGCCTGCTTCGTCGAACAACAACGCCAGCAGCGCGGATGAATCGAAGACGATCGTCACGCTGCCGATGCCGCGTCCGCGTCACCTTCTCGGCGCTGTTCCTCTCGGCGACCGGCGAGCAGATCGTCGACGATACTTCCATGTGCATCACGGAACGGACGGAAGATGTCCTGCACCTCCCGAACGACCTGGGCGTGCGTCCTAAGGACCATTCCGCCTTGTGCGTCACGGTCGATGACGACCATGTCGCCGTCCTTGATGCTCAACTCGCGGCGCAGGTCGGCAGGAATAACGATCTTGCCGCCCGCGATCACCTTTGCATGATAGGTCACGTCACGCCCTCCAGGACCTGACGTATATCACAGGACCTATTCCGCCGCCAGTTTCGCCGCCGCGTCCGCTGCCTCGATTTCCACCGCCTTCGCCTCGACCAGCTTGACGATATGCTCGATCATGTCGGCGTCCTGCACGTGGTGGTCGGTGACGCCCGACAGATAGACCATGTGCTTGCCGTTGCCGCCGCCGGTGATGCCAATGTCGGTTTCGCGCGCCTCGCCGGGACCGTTGACGACGCAGCCGAGCACCGACAGGCTCATCGGGGTGCGGATGTGCTGGAGCCGTTCCTCCAGCGCCTGCACGGTGCGGATCACGTCGAAGCCTTGTCGCGCGCAGCTGGGGCAGCTCACCACGCGCACGCCGCGGTTGCGGATGCCGAGCGCCTTGAGGATCTCGAACCCGACGCGGACTTCCTCCTCCGGCTCGGCCGACAGCGAGACGCGGATCGTGTCGCCGATCCCGAACCACAGGAGCGAACCGAGCCCGATCGACGACTTCACCGTGCCGCCGATCAGCCCGCCGGCCTCGGTGATGCCGAGGTGAAGCGGGCAGTCGGTCGCCTCGGCGAGCCCCTGATAGGCGGCGACCGCGAGGAAGACGTCTGACGCCTTCACCGCGACCTTATATTCGTGGAAGTCGTGATCCTGGAGCAGCTTGATATGGTCGAGCGCCGATTCGACCAGCGCCTCGGGGCACGGCTCGCCGTATTTTTCGAGCAGGTCCTTCTCGAGCGACCCGGCGTTGACGCCGATGCGGATCGCGCAGCCGTTGGCCTTGGCGGCGCGCACGACCTCGGCGACGCGGTCGGACGAGCCGATGTTGCCGGGGTTGATGCGCAGGCAGGCCGCGCCGGCGTCGGCGGCCTCGAGCGCGCGCTTGTAGTGGAAATGGATGTCGGCGACGATCGGCACCTTCGCGGCGCGGACGATCTGGCCGAGCGCGGCGGTGGAGGCGACGTCGGGGCAGCTGACGCGAACGATGTCCGCCCCCGCCTCCTCGCAGCGGCGGATCTGGTCGATCGTCGCGGCGGCATCCTCGGTCGGAGTATTGGTCATCGTCTGCACGGTGACCGGGGCATCCCCGCCGACGGGGACATTGCCGACCATGATCTGGCGGCTGGGACGACGCGCGATATCGCGCCACGGACGGATCGACATAGACGCCATATACGCGTGTGGCGTGGCAGTTCAAAGTCGCAGCATCCGCCAAGCAATGCTAGGCGACCGCAAATGCAGCGTCATTACGGCCTGGACTGGCTCCGCATCGGGGCGTTCGCGATCCTGATCCTCTATCACGTCGGCATGGTGTTCGTGCCGTGGGACTTCCATGCGAAGCTGCCGGGCGCGTGGTGGGTGGCAGTGCCGATGATGGCGTCGAACCCGTGGCGGCTGGCGCTGTTGTTCCTCGTTTCGGGATACGCCAGCCGCGCGCTGATGCTGCGCAACAAGGCGCCGTGGCGGTTCGCGCGGCAGCGCTCGCTCAGGCTGCTCGTCCCGCTGATCTTTGGCATCGCGGTGATCGTGCCGGTGCAGCCGTGGGTCGAGCTGTCGCAGAAATATGGCTATCCGCACGGGTTCGGGCACTTCTGGGTGCACGATTACTTCCGGTTCGCGCAGGTCGGGGCGCTGTTCCTGCCCGCCTGGAACCACCTGTGGTTCGTCGCCTATCTGTGGGTCTATACGTTGGTGCTCGCCGCGGGTGCATTGCTGCTGCCGCGGGTGGTGCGGCGCGCGATCCAGGCAGGGTTTGCGTGGATGATGCGCGGGCCGGCGCTGCTGGTGGTGCCGATCGCGTGGATGGTGCTGGTCAGCTTCTGGCTGTTTCCCGGCGGACGCGAGACGCACGCGCTGGTCGACGACTGGGTCGCGCATTTCAGCTACTTCCCGTTCTTCCTGTTCGGCTACGCGCTGGCGTGCGCGCCGGAGACGCTGGCGGCGCTGGTCGCGCGGTGGAAGCCGTCGGCGGCGATCGCGCTGGCGGCCTATGCGGTCGTCGCGGGGATCGAAATCCGGTGGCCGGGCAGCAGCATGCCGTACCCTTGGGGGATCGTCTTCTCGGTGGCGCGATCGGTCGAGGGCTGGGCGGCGGTCGCGGCGCTGATCGGCTATGCCGACGGGCACTGGAACCGCGACCGCAAGTGGCGGCGGGTGCTGACCGAGGCGGTGTTTCCCTTTTACATCGTCCACCAGTCGATCATCGTGCTGGTCGCCTTCTGGCTGGCGCCGTTCGCGCTGCCGGGCGGGCTGGCGTTCGCATTGCTGGTCGCGGCGACGCTGGCGGGGTGCTGGGCCTTCTATCTGGGCGGGCGCGCAATCGGGCCGCTGCGCCCGCTGATCGGGCTGCGGCGGCATGCGTCGCGGCGGACGCATGTCGATCCGCGGCCGGCGATCGTTTGAGGTAGCGGTGGCCTGCCTTCTTCCGTCATACCGGACTTGATCCGGGATCCCGCTTTTGGGTTCGGCCGGGAAGAAGCGGGGCCCCGGATCAAGTCCGGGGCGACGAGGGTTTGTGGCGCTCCCCGTGCCTCCTACTGCCCGAACGACCCCGCGCGGTAGAGCAAGGTGATCGCGACGCGGCGGTTGCGGGGGTCCTGCGGGTTGTCGGCGATCATCGGTTCGCGGTCCGCCACGCCCTCAATCCGGTTGAAGCGCGTCTCAGGGATGCCGCCCAGCGCCAACCGGCGGCGCGTCGCCTCGGCGCGGCCGGACGACAGCATCCAGTTGTTCATCGCGCGCGGATCGCCATACGGCAGGCTGTCGGTATAGCCGCGGATCGAGATCGGGTTCTGCGTTTCCTTGATCCCCTGCGCGACCAGCCCGATCAGCGCCGAGGCATCGCTGGCCAGCGCAGTCGTGCCCAGCGCGAACATCGAATAATCGGCGTCGTCGACCAGATCGATGCGCATCCCGTCCGACGTCATCGTGAAGCGGATGTGCTTGGCCAGCTTCGCCAGCTCGCGCTGCGCCATGATCTTCTGCATCACCTGCTGGCGCAGCTTGGCGAAGTTCTTGGCGTCTTCCTTGGCGACCGCGCTGCTGCTGCGCAGCGAGCCCTTCTTGCCGAATCCCTTGGCCTCGCCGACCGGATCGGTGGTGACCAGCGCCAGCGCGTGTAGATCCGACGTGCCCGCCTTCGGACCGATCTTCTCCTTCGAGGTCAGCGATTCGCCGCCGAACATGCCGTTGCCGCCGATCCCGACGCGCTTCTTGTCGATCAGCGTCGGCGCGAAATAATCGGCGATGCCCTTGCGTTGCTTCTCGGTCGTCGCGCCGAGCAGCCACAGCAGCAGGAAGAACGCCATCATCGCGGTCACGAAATCGGCATAGGCCACCTTCCACGCGCCACCGTGGTGTCCCCCGGCGACCATCGTGATCTTCTTGACGATGACGATCTTGGGCGGCTCGTTCTTGCCGTGCGGTGCCTTGGCCATCGGGTTTACTTACCGCGCAGGCCGTCGAAGACCTCGGCGAAGCCGGGCTGGTTCTTGTGGTCGATCCCCGAGCGCGCCGCCTCGATCACCAGCGGCTGCGGATGGCCGTGGAGCGAGGCGATGATGATCTGCTTGACGACATGATAGATCGCCGCGTCGGCATCGATCACCTGCTTCAGCCGCCCCGCGAACGGATTGACGATCCCGTACGCCAGCAACACGCCCATGAAGGTGCCGACCAGCGCCGAGCCGATCATCCCGCCCAGCACCGACGGCGGCTTGTCGATCGAGCCCATCGTCTTCACGATGCCCAGCACCGCCGCGACGATTCCGAGCGCGGGCAGCGCGTCGGCGAGGCTCTGCAGCGTGTGCTCCGGCCCCTCGACCTCGTGGTGGTGGGTCTTGATCGCGTTGTCCATGACCTCCTCGACCGCATGGACGTCGAGGGTGCCCGAGGACACGACGACCAGCCGCAGCGTGTCGGCGATCAGGTTGACCAACGTATGGTCCTTCAGCAGCTTGGGATATTCGGCGAACACCGCCGAGGACTTCGGGTCCTCGACATGCGGTTCCAGCGCGATCGGCCCTTCCATCCGCAGCATCTTCATCAGCTTGCTGACGAGGAAGATGACGTCGAGATAATCCTGCTTCTTGTATTTTGGGCCCTTGAAGACCTTGCCGAGCCCGCCGCCGACCGCCTTCAATTCCTTGCCGGAATTGCCGATGACCAGCGCGCCGACCGCGGCGCCGCCGATGATGAGCATTTCGTGCGGGATCGCCTCGAACACCGGGCCGAGGTTGCCGCCGGTGATGGCGAAACCGCCGAACACCATGCCGAGGAGGATGACGAGGCCGATGGCCGGGAACATGGCACTTTTCCCCAATAAGCGTGCGGGATGATTCTCGAGGGGAGTGGTTAACCCGACAGCGGTGGAGAAGTGGTTACCGCGGGGGGGTGTGATGCGGCGTTTGCCGTTGGGGGCTGACTGACTGTCCGCTCATCCCGCAAACGTCATTGCGAGCGTAGCGAAGCAATCCAGGGCCGGATCAGGACGCCCTGGATTGCTTCGCTACGCTCGCAATGACGGAAGAGTGGATCAGCGCAGGTAGCTGAACAGCGATAGCTGCGACAGTTTCGAGAAGCTCGACTGGGTCGCGTTCAGGATCGTCATCGTCTTGGCGAATTCCGCCGCGGTCGCGGTCATGTCGGTATCCTCCAGCGACGAGCGCAGCTCCTCGCGGTCGGCCGAGACATTCTCCTGCAACGTCTGCTGAAGTTCGACGCGCGCGGCGCGGGCGCCGACCGATGCTTGGACGATCGAGACCTGATCGGTCGCGCTGTTGACCTTGTCGAGCGCGCCGCGCGCGGACTCGCCGGTCGGGTCGCCGCCCTGCAAGGCCGCGGCGAGCTGCGACAGGATCGCCAGCGTGTCGCCGGCCGGGCTCTGGAAGATGCGCGCGGCGGTCTCGGTCGGCTGGATCGACATATTGTCGGCAATCGGCACTTCGGACAGCGACGGCGCGGTATTGTAGGTGAAGGTGCCGTCGGTGTTCTTCGTGATCGCCGCGTCGCCGCTGGCGCTGCCGAACAGCGAGCGGCCATTCGAATCGGTGACGTTGCCCAGCCCGATCAGCGTGTCGACGACCGCCTTCATCTCGTCGCCGATCACCTTGCGATCCTGGACGCTGAGCGAGCCGTTGCTGGCGCGCACCGTCAGTTCGGTCGCGCGCTGCATCTGCGTGTAGACCGAATCGAGCGTCGTATCGGCCTGCGACAGCAGCGACGACGACATGTTCATGTTCGACGTATAGGCAGCCGCGTCGATGTTCTTGCGGTCGAACTCGGCAAGCTGCTGCCCGACCGCGACATTTTCCGACGGCGAGGTGAATTTCTTGCCGGTCGCCAGCTGGGTCTGGAGCTTGACCGCGTTCGACATCAGCGATCCCATCCGGGCCGCGGAACGATCGAACATGAGGCTGCTGGAGATCTGCATGGCGATTACCTGATCTCGAGGATCGACTGGAAGGTTTCCTTGGCGACCTGGATGACGCGGCTCGATGCCTGATACGCCTGCTGATATTTCAGCAGGTCGACCGCCTCGTTATCCAGATTGACGCCGGTCAGTTCGGAGCGCGTGGTGATCGCGCCGTCGCGGATCGTGGTCTGCGCCTCCGCGACCAGCCGCCGCTGCTTGAGCGTCGCGGCATTGTCGGTGACGAGCCCCTGTACGCTGCCCTCGAACCCCATGCTGCTGCGCTTGCCCGCCAGCGCGACCAGGTTCGATGCGTCGCGCGATCCACCCGCGCGCCCGGCCGCCGCGATCTGGTCGCCGCCGGTCAGGGCCACCTTGAACTGGGTCGGGTCGGTGGTACTCGCCGTGAAGAAGTCGGTGCCGACGTTGCCCTTCAGATCGTCGCCGGCGGCCTGCAACGTGTTGACCGTCTCGGTCAGGTCCTTGGCGATGCGCCCCAGCGCGTCGCGCGTGGTGGCGATCCGCTGCGCACCTTCGACCATCCCGGCCAGCGACCCGCCATCGGGGTCGAACAGCGTCGGGGAGCCGGTGGGCGGGCGCACCGCGAGCGCGACGTTGCTGCCGGTGCGGCCATAGGCGACCTCGCTGGCGTCGCGCGGGTCGACGAGCACGGGGCCGTTGGGGCCGGCGGCGCGGACGGTGGCGCGGCCGTAATCGTCGATCTTGACGTCGACGTCGGTCAGCGCGCTCATCTGCTGAAGCAAATCGTCGCGCTGGTCCATCAGCCCGGCCATCGCCGAGGTGCCGGGTGCGGTCTTCACCAGCCCCTGGTTGACCTTGAGCATCGCCTGATTGAGCCGCGTCAGCTCGGCGGCGGCCTGACCGGCCTGTCCGTCCAGCTCGGCCGCCGAATCGTCGAGCGCGCGCGCGGTGACGCCGAACGCATCGGCGACCGACGAGCCGGCGCTCAGCATCCCGGCGCGCAGCGCGGTGGAGGAGGGATCTGCCTGAAGCGCGGTGCCGGCGGCGAAGAAGGCGGTCATCCGCGACGACAGCCCGCCGCTGCCCAGCGCGGTCTCGATCCGCTCCAGCCAGACCGATCCGGCCTCGGTACGCGACAGATCGGAAGCGGCGGTGCGCAGCGTCTGGTCGGCATAGCTGTTGCCGGCGCGCAGGATGTTGAAGGCCGACGACCCCATGCCGTTCGGCGAAGATGTGTTGAAGCCGGTGCCCCCGGTGATCTCGCGGATGCTGGGCGTGCGCCGGACGTAGGACGCGTTGCCAGCATTGGCGATGTTCTCCGACGTCGTCGCCAGCGCCGTCTGATACGTGCGCACGCCCGAAGCGCCTAAGGAGAGCAGATCACTCATGCGGTGAGAGTCGCACGATTCGGGTTAAGATCGGGTTGACGGGTGGTTTGACAGGTTTTTGGCCCATTGCCCGGCTGGGGAGGCGAGGCTCGCCTCAGGGTCGACGTCCTTGCGAGCGCAGCGAAGCAATCCAGGGCGTCCTGGTCCGGCTCTGGATTGCTTCGCTGCGCTCGCAATGACGGGGGTGACTCAGGGCTTCGGTGTTGCCGTCGCTGCCCCGTCCGTACCCGCCCCCATTTCCGGTTGCGACTGCGCCAGGAACTTGCTCATCGCCTGCCCGATGCCGAGCGGATGGTGTTCGGCCATGTTCTGGACGACCTTCTGGTCGCTCATGTCGCGGAAGGTGTCCATAGCCTTGCTGTCGATCAGCGGGTCGGCGAGCTTCGCCTGGCGCATCGATTTGAGCATCATGCCGGTGAACACCGACTCGAATTGCTGCGCGGCCTTGTCGAGGTTCTGCTTGGTCGCGGCCCGCGACAGCCCCGTATCGAGCCCGGTCTGGCCGGTGATCGGCCCAATCGCGTCGCTCATTACAGCACCACCAGTTCGGCCTTGAGCGCGCCGGCTTCCTTGAGCGCCTCGAGGATCGCGACGAGGTCGGCCGGGGACGCGCCGATCGCGTTCACCGCCTTTACGACATCGGCCAGCTTCGGGCCGGGCGTCAGCATGAACATCGGCTTCTTCTCCTCGCTGACCTGCACGTTGGAGCGGTTCTCCAGCGCGGTCTGGCCGTTGCTGAGCGGGGCGGGCTGGCTGACGCGCTGGCTCTCGTCGATGCGGACGGTCAGCTTGCCGTGCGTCACCGCCGCGGAGGCGAGCCGCACCGCCGAGTTGATGACCACCGTGCCGGTGCGCGCGTTGACGATCACTCGGGCGGGCGGTTCGGCGCTGTCGACGGTCAAATTCTCGATCTCGCTCATCAGCGTCGCGCGGACGTCGGCGCCGACCGGTGCACGCACCGCCACCGACACCGCGTCGGTCGCCTGCGCGCTGCCGAAGCCGAGCTTGCGGTTGATCGCGGCGGCGACGTTCTGCGCGGTCGTGAAATCGGCGCGCGCGAGATTGTAGGTGAGGAACGGCGTGTCGGCGAAGCCGGTCGCGACCGCGCGCTCCACCGTGGCGCCCTCGGGGATGCGCCCGGTCGAGGGGACGTTGACGACGATCTTCGACCCGTCCGCACCTTCCGCGCCCAGCCCGCCGACGGCGAGATTGCCCTGCGCCATCGCATAGACCTGTCCGTCGGCACCCAAGAGCGGGGTCAGCACCAGCGCACCGCCGCGCAGCGACTTGGCCTTGCCCATCGAGGCGACGGTGATGTCGATCCGCTGGCCAGGCTTGGCGAAGGGCGGCAGCTCGGCGGTGATCAGCACCACCGCGGCGTTCTTGAGCCCGGGATTGGCGTTGGCGGGCAGTTGCAGCCCGAAGCGCGACGCGACCGCCTTCACCGACTGGACGGTATATTCGAGATTGTCGTCGCCGGTGCCGGGCAGGCCGACCACCACGCCGTAGCCGGTCAGCTGGTTCGAGCGGATGCCCTGGAACCCGCCGAGATCCTTGATCCGGTCGGCGTGCGCCGGGATCGAAACCAGCAACGCGACCAGCGCGATGAACAGCGTGCGCAGCATCAGAACGGGCTCACCACCTGGAAGAAGCGCGACAGCCAGCCCTGGCGGCTTGCGCGGGCGACGTCGCCCTTGCCGGTATAGGCGATCTGCGCATCGGCGACGCGGGTCGACTCGACGCGATTGTCGCGATCGACGTCGGCGAAGCGGACGATGCCCTTGATCTGCACGAATTCGTCGCCGCGGTTGAGCGTCACGCGCTTCTGCCCGCGCACCAGCATCGTGCCGTTGGGATAGACTTCGGCGACCGTGACCGACACCTCGCCCGACAGCGAGTTCGACTGGTCCGCCGCGCCGGTGCCGTTGAAGCCGCGATTGCCGCTGGCGCCGACGTCGGTGGATTTCAGCAACCCGCCGAGCGGGCCGGTGCTCGGCGGGGTCAGCCCGAACGAGCCCTTCGAATCGATCTTCGACGCCGACGATTTCGACGCCGCAGTCCGCTCGACCAGCACGATCGTCAGCGGATCGCCGACGTGGCGCGCGCGCCAGCCCTCGTAGAGCGCGGCATAGCCGGTCGACACCTGGAAGATCGCGCCATCGGCGACCGGCGCGGTCGGCACCGGGGCGGCGGGCTCGACGCGCGCGGCGCTGAAATCCTCGGCGGGCTTCTTCTTGAGCAGCTTGCCGAACACGCTGGCGTGCGCGGGGGCGGGCACCAGCGCGACCGCGGCGGCGGCGCCGAGCATCCCGCCCAGCAACAGGCGAATCCGGCGAAGGGAAGATACGGTCGTCATGATCCGGGTCATGACAGATTTTGGTTAACGGTTTTCAGCATGTCGTCGGTGGCGGAGATCATCTTCGAATTGACCTCATAGGCGCGCTGGGTCTCGATCATGTCGACCAGCTCCTCGACGACGTTGACGTTGCTCGCCTCCAGCGTCCCCTGCCGCACGCGGCCGCGGCCGTCCTCGCCGGGCACGCCCATATTGGCCGCGCCGCTCGACGCGGTCTCCAGCAGGAAGTTGTCGCCGTTCGATTCCAGCCCCGCCGAGTTCGGGAAGCTGGCGACCTGGATCTGCCCGAGGTTCTGCCCCTCGGCCTGCCCCGGAATCGTCGCGGTGACGGTGCCGTCGGTGCCGATCGTGATCTGCGTCGCGTTGGTCGGCACGGTGATGCCGGGCATCACCTGATAGCCCTGGCTGGTGATCAGCAGCCCCTCGGGCGAACGCGAGAAATTGCCGGCGCGGGTATAGCCGAGCTGTCCGCCGGGCATCTGCACCTGGAAATAGCCGTTGCCGTCCAGCGCGAGGTCGAGGCTGTTGCCGGTCTGGCTCATCGACCCCTGCGTCTCGGTGCGCGACGTGCCCTGCACGCGCACGCCGGTGCCGAGGTTGAGCCCGGTGGCATATTTGGTTTCACCGGTCGATTGCGCGCCCGGCGCGGTGACGACCTGATAGGACAAGGTCTCGAACGCGGCGCGATCGCGCTTGAACCCGGTGGTGCTGACGTTGGCGAGGTTGTTCGAGATAACGCGCATCCGCGTGTCCTGGGCATCCAGCCCGGTGCGCGCGATGTGCATGGCAGCGGTGGTCATCGGTCAGGTCCTTCCTCAGCCCGGCAGGCGCATCACCGATGCGCTCGATTCGTCCATGGAGCGGGCCTCTTTCAGCAAATTGGCCTGCACTTCGTAGCTGCGCTGGTTCTCGATCATGTCGACCAGCGCCTGGGTCATGTTGACGTTGGAGCCTTCCAGCGCGCCGGCGGTCACCTTGGCGTCGAGATCGGCGGGCATCACGCCGCCGCCGCGCACGCGCATCAGATTGTCGAGCCCCTTCACGGCATCGCTGCCCTTGCTCGACACCACCTTCAGCCGGTCGACGACGGTGACCTGCCCGGTCTTGTCGCCCTGCGGCACGATCGAGATCGAGCCGTCCGACCCGATGCTGACCGAATCGTACGGCGGCAGGGTGATCGGGCCGCTCTGTCCCATGACAAGGAAGCCGTCGCCGGTCTGGAGCGTGCCGGATTCGGACACCGACAGGTCGCCGCGGCGGGTATAGGCTTCCGACCCGTCGGACGCCTGCACCGCCAGCCATTTGTCGGCATCGCCCATCGCGACGTCGAGCGGACGCCCGGTCTGCTGGACGACGCCCGGCGCACGATCGGCGTCGCGCACCTCTTCGGAGGTCGGCTGGCGCGCCGACAGCTGTGTCGAGCCGTCGGACAGGATGATCCGGTCGAACACCACGCGATCGGCGCGGAACCCGGTGGTGGAGACGTTCGCCATATTGTTGGCGATCGCGGCCTGCGACTGCATGTGCGCGCGCAGGCCGGTCGCCGCGGTATAGACCAGTTTGTCCACTTACATCCTCTCCGACGTCTCGGCCGTCTGCATCAGCCGCGGATGTTGAGGATCGCCTGCGATACCTGCGTCGCGGTATCGAGCGCCTTCGAGTTCGCCTGGAAGTTGCGCTGCGCGGCGATCAGGTTGACGAGTTCCTCGGTGATGTCGACGTTCGAGCCTTCGAGCTGGCCCGACTTCAGGCTGCCGAAGCCTTCGGCGGCGGCGAAGCCGAGTGTCGCCTTCCCCGAGATACCCGTCGCCTGCCAATAGTTGCTGCCTGCCTGGCGCAGACCGGTCGGCGCGGAGAACTTGGCGATCGCCACCTTGCCGAGCGGCACGATGTCCGAGTTCGAATAGCTGGCCTTGATGATGCCCGCGTCGTCGACGGTGATGCCGACCAGCTGGCCGACCGCGACGCCGTCCTGCACGCGGTTGCTGACCGCGGCCGCGGCCGAGGTCTGGGTCGAGCCCGACAGGTCGAGCTTGATCGTCTGCTGTGCCGCGCCCGAGGCCGGGATGAACGGCTTGAACTGGATCGCGGTCGGTGGGACGAGCGCGCCGGTGGTGTCATAGGTCTGCGTGACCGGACCCGGCCCAGTCGCGGCGCCGTCGTCTGGGGTCAGCATCTGGTCGCCAACGAAGGTGTAGACATCCCACGTGCCGGTGTTTGGCGGCGTCGCGGTCGGCTTGCCCTCCGCGGTGCGGACATAGTAGCTGGTCATCGTCATCGCGTTTCCGTTCGCGTCATAGACGCGAGTCGCGACCGAGTTGTTGTAGGTCGAGGTGTCAGTGCGCTTGAAGCCGCTCGTAGGCTTGACGGTAGCGGTCGACGGGATCTGCACCTTGGTGGCGACGTTCTTGGTCGCGCTGGGCGAGCCGCTGGTCGGCTGGATCTGCAGGTTGGTCAGCGACTTGTCGCCGGTCGCGGTGACGTTGCCGTCGTTATCGACCGGATAGACCATCAGATAGCTGCCCTGCGCGTCGATCACGTTGCGGCTGTCGTCGACGGTGAACGCGCCGGTACGCGTGTAGTTGACCTGATCCGACAGGCCGGTCGACTTCACCACGAAGAAGCCTTCGCCGAGGATCTGCATGTCGAGCGCGCTCTTGGTCTGGTTTGACGAACCGTCCGAGAACTGCTGCACGGTGCCCTTCACCGAAACGCCCGAGCCGACCATCTTGCGCGGATCGGTCGACACGTTCGACGAGATGACGTCGGCGAACGCGGTGCGGCTCTTCTTGAAGCCGTTGGTCGAGACGTTGGCGAGGTTGTGGCTGATGACCGACATGTCGGTCTGCATGGCCTGGAGGCCCGAAAGCGAGGTGAAGAAGGACATGGGGGGTACTCCTGCGGGTAATAAGGTGAATTAGGGGGGATCAGGCGACCTTGCGGACCGCGGCGGGATCGACCTTGCCGAGCCCGGTGACGTTGAGGACCGGCTCCGCGCCCGCGCTCAGGCTGACGGTTTCGACCGGCGCCCACACCAGCGACTTGGCGGGGATGATCGTGCTGCCGTTCGCGGCCTCGACGGTGACGGTGTACGGGCCGTTCTCGACCTTGTTGCCGGCGTCGTCCTTGCCGTCCCAGCTATAGTCGACCGCGCCGGCCTCCTGCTTGCCGAGCTGGATGTTCTTGACCGCCAGCCCGTTCTTGTCGGTGATCGTGACGTCCACGTCGGTCGCCGAATTCGGCAGCTCGACCGCGCCCATGATCCCGCCCGAGGTCCGCTCATACGCGGTCTTGCCTTCGGTCAGCACGGTGCGGCCGACGAAGCTCATCGCGTCGCTCGACGAGGTCGTGCCCAGCCGGTTGGCGATCCCGGCCAGCGTGCTGCTCATCTCGCTGATCCCCGCGACCTGCGAGAAGGTCGCCATCTGTGCGACCATCTGCGTATTGTCCTGCGGGTTGAACGGATCCTGATACTGGAGCTGCGCGGTCATCAAGCGCACGAAGTCCTTCTGCCCGAGCTGCGACTTGCCGACGTTCGCGCCGGCATCGGTGGTGCCGGTGACGGAGTTGGAACGCGCGACCCCGGCCGAGGAGAAGATCGCGTCCTGTGCGGCCTTGTCGACGCCGCTGGTATTGGCGGTAATGCTGGTCATGGTCAGCGACCCATCTTGAGAGTGTCGAGGATCAGCGTCTTGGCGGTCTGCATCACCTCGACGTTGTTCTGGTAGCTGCGCGCGGTCTCCATCATGTCGACCAGCTCGCGCGATTCATCGACCGCCGCGTCGAAGACGTTGCCGTCCTTGTCGGCGAGCGGATGATTGGGATCGTAGCGCTTGGTGGGCTTCTCGCCCGCGGTGACGATCTGCTGCACGTCGACCGTGGACAGACCGCTCGCCTCGTCGAAACTGGTGCGGAACACCGGCTTCATCGTCTTGTAGGCGGCGTCCTCGGTGCCCGCGACGCCGCCGGCATTGGCGAGGTTCGACGCGGTGGTGTTCATCCGCGTCAGCTGCGCCGACATCGCGCGGCCCGCGACCTGGAAGACCGTCATCGGGGTACCCGACATGGCTTATTCTCCCTTCAGCGCGCGGGTGATCTGCCCGATGCGTCCGTTGAGGAAGGCGAGCGTGCTCTGATATTGCACGGCGTTCTCGGCGAAGGCGGTCTGCTCGGTGGACAGTTCCACCGTGTTGCCGTCCATCGACGGGTTGGTGGGGACGCGATACTTGAGCGCACCGCCCAGATCGGCGCCCACGCCGCCCGGCTGGCTCTCGACCGCGTTGAGCGCGGTGGTGAAGTCGATGTCGCGCGCCTTGAAGTTGGGCGTCGACGCATTGGCGATGTTCGACGCCAGCACGCCCATGCGCTGTGAACGCACCTCCAGCGCGGCAGCGTGAACTCCGAACAATCCCTCGGCCATCGGCCCCAACTCCTCCATGCACGACAGGTGCACGAGGCTGTTGAGCAAAGGCCGTGCCAAATGGGTCGGGCAACGGGCTAAATCCCCGTCATTGCGAGCGTAGCGAAGCAATCCAGAGCCGGACCAGGACGCCCTGGATTGCTTCGCTGCGCTCGCAATGACGAAAGAGAGCGCGACCGACCGGCAAAGGCTTGCCGGTTGCCGGCAAATCCCCTTGCCGCCCGCGCGCGGCGCTGCCGTCCGCACAAGCGCCCGACTCACTTGGCCCACGGCTTGCAATAGGGCGGGCATGACACCTGCGCTGCTTCTCGACCCCGTGGCGCTGGCGATCGTGCTGGGCGGCACGATGCTGGCGACCATCCTGCGCACCCCGCTGCGCGATCTCGCGCATGCGCTGCTCGCGCTGGCCACGCTGCCGCGCCGTCGCTTCCGTGCGGAATCGCGGCTGGAGCAGATCGCGACGTTGTCGCGGATCGCGCAACGCCACGGCGTCCACGCGCTCGACCGCAGCGTGATCCGCGACACCGACATCGCCGCGGCGATCATGCAGATCGTCGACGGCGCGCAACCGGCGGTGGTGGTCGAGGCGCTCGACACCGCGCGCCGCCAGCGTGCCGAGCGCCACCGGATCGTCGTCGAATGCTGGACCGGCATGGCCGAAACCGCCCCGGCGATGGGGATGATCGGCACGCTGATCGGGCTGGTCGCGATGTTCACGCGGATGAGCGACCCGCAGGCGATCGGCGCGGCGATGGCGGTCGCGCTGCTCGCCACCTTATATGGCGCGTTGCTCGCCAATCTCGTCGCGATGCCGATCGCGGCGCGGCTGCGCACCGCGGCGCGCGCCGAACTGCTGGAGCGCGAGCGGCTGGTCGCGCCGCTCGCCGCGCTGGCCGAGCGTGAGGCGCCGCGCGTCCGTGCGCGTGCGCATGACGCGGAAGCGCCGCTGGCGATCGTTGCGCAGGACGAGGCCGCATGAACGACGACGCTTTGCTCGACGTTCAGCCCGGCCGTCCGTTGTGGCTGATCACGCTCGCCGATCTGGCGCTGTTGCTGGTCGGCTTCTTCGTGCTGCTTCAGGCCAATCAGACGCTGACCCCGCACGATCTGGCGCGTGGCATCGCCGAAGGGTTCGGGGTCGAGCCCGCCCCCGTTGCGATGCCGGTCGCCAGCCACGGCGTCGCGGGCTTCGCGCCCGGCTCGGCGGTGTTGCCGCAATCGACCGACGCGCTGCTCGCCTGGGCGCGCGCCGAGCTGCGTGACCCGCGCGTGCGGCTGACCGTCACCGCCAGCACCGACGGCAGCGCCGCCGACGTCGATCCCGGCTCGCGCAGCGCGACGGTGCTCGCCGCCGATCGCGCCCGCGCGGTCGCCGCCGCCTTGGCCGCAGGCGGGGTGCCCGATGCGCGGCTGCTGCTTTCCACGACGCCCGCGCACGGTCCGCGCGCGGTCGCCGTTACGCTCGCCTTCGCCGGCGAGGCCCATTCGCAAGGAACTCCCAGATGATCGCGCTGCTCGCCGCCGCTTCGCTCGCCTTTCAGGATACCGCCGCGATCGACCGCGCGGTCGCCGCCTTCACCACGCGCCCGGTCGGTGCGGAGGGCGGCGCGCGCGCGCCGGTCGACGCGCGGCTGCGGCTCGCCACCTGCGGGATGGTCGCGCTGTCGTGGCGCACCGATGCGCATGATGCGGTGGTGGTCGCCTGCGCCGATCCGGCGTGGCGGATCTTCGTCCCCGTCATCGCCCCGCCGCGCGCCGCAAGCGCCGCGCCGGCGGTCGTCCGCACCGGTGCCGCCGCGCCCGCACCACGCGCCGAACCGGTGATCCGCCGCGGCGATTCGGTGACGATCGAGGCCGGCTCGGACGGCTTTTCGATCACCCGCGAGGGCGTCGCGATGGCCGATGCCGCCCCCGGCGGACGGGTGATGGTGCGCGTCAACGATGCCGCACGACCGGTGCAGGCGGTGGCGGTCGACGCGGGCCGCGCGACGCTGCCCGGCTGGCCGGAATAAAAAAGTGCTAAAGCCGCCGCCCCAACGGTCGTTTCTGCCGGTGTCAGCGGAAACCCACGGGTGTGGACATGGTGGAATCAATAGGATCAGCGACGGTGAGGGCGGGGGTTTCCCCCGTTTCCGCCGTCCAGCGGACCGCAAAGGCCGCGCCGGTCGCCGAGGCGGCACCGGTCACGAAGCAGACGGGCACGGACGCCACGCAGGCGCCGGGCGCGCTGGCCAGCGCGATGGCGGCCGAGCCGCCGGTCAACGCCGACCGCGTGCAGCAGATCAAGACCGCGCTCGCCAACGGGACCTTCCCGTTGTCGCCGTCGACGATCGCCGATCAGTTCATCGCACTGCGCTACGACTGGGTGTCACGCAATGACGCGGCGTGACGCGCTGGTCCGCGTGATCGACCTGCTCCATGCCGAGATCGCGGCGCTGAAGAGCAACGACATGAACGCGCTGGAGCGGGCGACGTCGAACAAGCTGCGCGCGATCGAGGAGCTGCAGCAGCTGGGCGACGGACCCGCCACGCCGGAATTGCGCGGGCTGGTCGAGGAGGCGGACCGCCTCAACGACACCTGCCGCATCTACGTGAACCTGATGGCGGCAAATGTTCGCCGCCGCCTGCAACTTCTTTCCGGTCAGGGTGGCAGCTCCTACGGCCGCAGCGCCGCCGCCTACGCCTGACCCACGGGATCACCGCTGACACGACGACGCCCCGGCCCACCCCCGGGGCGTTGTGATTCCGACAGGGCGAAGCCCGTCGCCCCTGCGAAGGCAGGGGCCTATCTCTCTCTCGTTGATGACCGACTTTACGGACACAGCGAACGTCCGTGTGTCGGACGGTCACGCGGTACGCGACAGACATGGATCCCCGCCTTCGCGGGGATGACGGAGAGAGCTTGGCACGGCCCTTGCAGCAATGCCGGGCATGACCGTTGCCACGATCACCTCTGCCACCCAGCGCGTCACGTCCGCGATCCAGCGCGCCGCGCAGCGCACGGGCGTCGACTTCGATTATCTGATGGGTCAGGCGCGGCTGGAGAGCGGGTTGAACGCCAATGCGCGCTCGGGCACCTCGTCCGCGACCGGGCTGTACCAGTTCCTCGACCAGAGCTGGCTCGCGGTCGTCAAACAGCACGGTGCCGAGCACGGGCTGAGCTGGGCCGCCGACAGCATCCAGAAGTCGGGCGGGCGCTATACCGTCTCGGGTGGCAACCGCGAGGCGATCCTCGCGCTGCGCAAGAACCCGGAAGTCTCGGCATTGATGGCCGCCGAGCACGCCAGCGACAACAAGGGCGCGATCGAGGCGGTGACCGGGCGCGAGGCGACCGGCACCGATCTGTACATGGCGCACTTCCTCGGCATCGGCGGCGCGCGCACCTTCCTGTCGGCGATGCAGAGCAATCCCGATCGCAGCGCGGCGGCGGTGTTCCCCACCGCGGCGCGCGCGAACCGCAGCGTGTTCTTCGAGCGTGACGGCTCCGCCCGTTCGCTGTCGGAGGTCTACAAGCGTTTCGCCGACAAGCTCGGCAACGGATCGGACGCCGCCGCGACCGCCAAGGCCAACAACCAGTGGCAGTTCGCCGCGCAGGCGCTGGCGATGGGCGAGGACGCCACCGTCGTCACTGGCACCGGGCAGAGCGCGACCGACGCGCTCGACTGGGCGAAGTCGGCGCTCGGCCAGCGCGGCAATCAGGCCAGCCTGTTGCGCCCGTCGCCGGACAATGCACGGCTGGCTTATATGATGCTCGCTGGGCTGGGGCGCTAAACGATGAAGATCCTCGCCCATATGCGCCAGGGCGCGCTGCCCGCCGCGATCCTGCTGCTCGTCGTCCTCATGGTCGTGCCGATCCCGGCCTTCATGCTCGACGTGTTCTTCATCATGAACATCACGATCAGCCTCGCGGTGCTGATGGTCGCGCTGAATGCCGAGAAGCCGCTCGATTTCTCGTCCTTCCCGACCGTGCTGCTGTTCGCGACGCTGTTCCGGCTGGGCCTCAACGTCGCCTCGACGCGCATCGTGCTGGTCCACGGCCACACCGGCTCGGCGGCGGCGGGGCATGTCATCGAGGCGTTCGGATCGTTCGTGATCGGCGGCGACTATGTCGTCGGGCTGTTCGTGTTCGCGATCATCGTCATCATCAACCTGATCGTCGTCACCAAGGGCGCGGGCCGCGTCTCCGAAGTGTCGGCGCGCTTCACGCTCGACGCGCTGCCCGGCAAGCAGATGGCGATCGACGCCGATCTCAACGCCGGGCTCATCACGCCGGACGAAGCCAAGAAGCGCCGCGTCGACGTCGCGACCGAGGCCGAATTCTACGGCTCGATGGACGGTTCGTCGAAGTTCGTGAAGGGCGATGCGGTCGCCGGGCTGCTGATCCTCGCCGCGAACATCGTCGGCGGATTGATCCTCGGCCCGGTCAGCCATTCGCTGACGATCGCCAAGGCCGCGCAGACCTATACGATGCTCGCGATCGGCGACGCGCTGGTCGCGCAGGTGCCGGCGCTGCTGCTCTCCATCGCCGCCGCCGCGATCGTCACCCGCGTGAAGTCTGAGAAGGACCTCGCCGGGCAGATCGGCAGCCAGTTCGGCTCGGCGCGCACCTGGACGCCGGTAGCGGTGATCCTCGTGCTGCTCGGCGTGCTGCCGGGGATGCCGCATTTCGTCATCCTGCCGCTCGCCGGTGCCGCCGGGTTCGCCGCGTGGAAGCTGAACCAGATCGCCAAGCGCCCCGCAATCGTCGAGACGCCGCCCGTGGTCGAGGCCCCCGATCCCTCCAAGATCGGCTGGGACGAAGTGTCGGAGACGATGCTGGTCAACCTCGACATCGGTTACGGGCTGGTCCCGCTGGTCGACGAGCGGCGCGGTGCGCCGCTGATGGGGCGGATCACCGGCGTGCGTCGCCAGCTGTCGAAGGAACTCGGCTTCGTGGTGCCGCAGGTGCGCGTCCGCGACGACATCAACCTGCCGCCCTATACCTATCGCGTCATGCTGGGCGGGGTGTGCGTCGGTGAGGATCAGGTCTCGCCCGACGAGATGCTGGCGCTCGACACCGGGCAGGGCTTCGGCGAGCTGATCGGCAAGAAGGCCAAGGACCCGACCTTCGGGCTCGACGCGACGTGGATCGCGACCGGCGACGCCGATGTCGCGACCGGCCAGGGCTATCTGGTCGTCGATTCGGGCACCGTGATCGCCACGCATCTCAACCATGCGCTGGGCGCCAATGCCGGCGACCTGCTGGGCGCGGACGAGGTCCAGTCGCTGCTCGACGAATTGAAGGAGCGTGCGCCGCAACTGGTCGCCGCGCTGGCGCCGCTGCCGCTGACTTCGCTCGCAACCGTGCTCAAGGGGCTGTTGTCGGAAGGCATCCAGCTGCGCGAGTTCCGCCGCATCGCCGCCGCGATCTCGCTGGCGGCACAGCGCAGCACCGATCCGTCCGAGATCATCGAGCTGATCCGCCCCGAGCTGGGCTCGCTGATCATCGCCAGGCTGGCCGGCGTGCGCGAACCGTTGCGCGTCATGACGCTGGAGGGCGGGCTGGAGCAATTGCTCGGCCAGGCCGCGCGGCAGGATCCCGGCCGCCACGTCATCGAACCCGAACTCGGCCGTCGCATCGTCGACGCGCTGCAAGCCGCGGCCCAGCCGCTCATCGCGGAAGCGAAGCCGTTCGCGCTGGTCGTCCAGCCTGCGATCCGCGTCGCGATCCGCAAACTCGTCCGCACCGTTCTACCGGATACGCCCGTCATGAGCTTCTTCGAAGTCCCCGAGGACAAGGCCGTCGAGGTCGTCGCGATCATCGGCAACCAGCCGCAGCAGCAGGCGCTGGCGGCATGAGCGCCGAACCGATGCCGCAGGCGTTCACCGGCGCCCAGCCCATCGCCCCGTCACCGATCGACGGCGCGCCGCTCACCTACAAGCCGCGCGTTCGCGCGCGGGATGAAAATGCGCTGGTGCGTGAACACCTTCCGCTCGTCCGCCGGCTGGCGTGGCACGTCCACGGTTCGGTCTCGACCGCGATCGAGGTCGAGGATCTGGTGCAGGTCGGGCTGGTCGCGCTGGTCGAGGCGGTCGCCGCCTTTGAGGATCGCGGGCAGGTGACGCTCAAGCAATATCTGGTCACCCGCCTGCGCGGCGCGATGATCGACGAGCTGCGCCGCCACGCTGCGATGACGCGCGGCGCGATCCGGCGGAAGCGCGAATATGCGCGCGCGGTCAACCAGTTGAGCCACGAATATGGCCGCGCGCCGACCGAGCGCGAGCTGGCGTCGCGGCTGGAGGTGACGCCGGAGAAGCTGCGCACTGAATATGCCGCGGCCGAGGCGGTGAAATATGAGTCGATCGATGAGGTCTATGCCGACGACCAGCCGTGGTTCGCCAGCAACGAGCCCGATGCGTTCGAGCAGCTTTCCGAGACGCAGACGCGCGACCGGCTGATCGCCGCGATCGCGGGCCTGCCCGAGCGCGAGCAGCTGGTGATCCAGCTGTATCACGTCGAGGAACTGAACCTCGAGGAGATCGGGCAGGTGCTCGGGATCGGCGCGGCGCGCGTCTGCCAGATCAAGAGCGCGGCGCACGCCAAGCTGAAGAAGGCGATGACGCAGCGCTGATCGTTGCGACCTTCGGCGGTGGCCGTGCGTTGGTGCGGCGATCAGGAGGAGGAAGCGATGACCGAACCCCGCAGCCACCCCGCGCTGAGCGAAGACCAGCGCGATCCCGACGGGACCGACACCCCGGACGACCTGCCCGCAGGCGAGCCGGACGACAATCCCGACGATCTCACGGTCGCCGATCAGGAATGACGGGAGACGCGGCGGGCCGTGTGACAATCAAAGCGGATACGCACCGCCCCATCTCGTCATCCCGGACTTGATCCGGGATCCCGCTTTCTGTCGAGAAGAAGCGGGGCGCCGGATCAAGCCCGGGGCGACGAAGGGGCAGGCAGGAGCGAAAACGACCGGTCGCCGATCGGCCCCGGTCGGGGTTTATTCCCGGCCCGGCACCTCGAAATCGTGCGGCTCTTCGCCCTGCTCCTTGGCCGCGTTGTAGCGCTCGATCGCTTCCAGCGTGATGCGACGCGCTTCGTCGCGGTCGCCCCAGACGCCGACGCGGACCCACTTCTTCTTCTCCAGGTCCTTGTAGTGCGTGAAGAAGTGCTCGATCTGCTCGAACACGATCTCCGGCACGTCGGCGCGGCCATCGACGTTCGAATAATAAGGGAACACCGCGTCGACGGGGACGCAGACCAGCTTCTCGTCGCCACCGGCCTCGTCCTCGAGGTTCAGCACCGCGATCGGGCGCGCGCGGACGACGCAGCCCGGGATGAACGGCGAGCGCGCGATCACCAAAGCGTCGAGCGGATCGCCGTCCGGCGACAGCGTGTGCGGCACGAAGCCATAGTTCGCGGGATAGCGCATCGGCGTGTGCAGGATGCGGTCGACGAACAACGCGCCCGATGCCTTGTCGAACTCATACTTCACCGGCTCGCCGCCGGTCGGCACCTCGATCACCACGTTCAGGTCGTCGGGCGGGTTCTTGCCCACCGGGATCAGGTCGATACGCATTCTCTTCCCCTCTTGAGGTGCGAACGCCCCGGATCAACGGGGCGCAAGAAGACGATCGAGACCGGTTTCCCCGGTGCCGATCTTCTGAAGGCGCGGGTAACGCAAGCCATTATGATAGTCGAGTGCTGCACTGCGGAAGCGATCGCCTTGCTTCACCGTCAACGGGATAGCGGTCTTCGTGCCCTTTGCGGCGGTGATCGCGGCCTTCAGCTTGTCGGCGCTATACGCCTCGCCATCGACCGCGACGATCTGGTCGCCGACCGTGAAGCCCGCCTTGAAGGCCGCGCTGTCCCACGTCACGCCGGTCAGCGTGCCCGAGGTGTCGAGCACCATGCCGCCCGAATAGGTCAGGTTGGTCGACTTGGACGCGGCCTCGGCAGCCTTGAACGACGAGGTCGGCGTCTCGCTATAGGACAATTGGTAGCCGTTGCGCGCAAATCCGTCGAGCGGCGCGCCCGCGGCATGTTCGGTCAGCCGGCGGCGCAGATAGCCCGCCCAGTCGAACGGCACGATCCCGTTCAATGTCTTGGCGACATCGTCGATCGTATAGGTCACCTCGCCCCAGTCGCCGTCGCGGATGCCGAAGAACGCGCGCGCGAAATCGTCGATCGACTTCGCGCCGCCCGATTTCTCGCGCAGCAGCGAGTCGACGTCCATCCAGACGAGCAGCCCTTCGTTGTAATAATCCTCGCTGCGCTGCCAGCTCGTCCAGCCCTTCGGCCGACGCTGCGAGATCACCGGATCGTTGGTGGTGTCGATCAGCGCGCGCCACTGCCGCGCCGGCTGGCTGTCGTAGAGCGCCATGATCGCGGCATATTGGTCGAGCGTGTCCTGCTTGCTCACCAGCCCCGCGCGCGCCTGGAGCACATAGCCCCAGAATTGCGTCTGCCCTTCATAGACCCACAGCAACGACCCGCGCATCGGCGTGCGGAAGTCGGGGGTCCATAGGTCCGCGCCGCGCCGGAACTTGCCGTCCCAGCTATGCGTGAATTCGTGCGGCAGCAGGTTGCGGCGGCCGGGGCCGTCGTTCCACTTGGTGAAATAGCCCGGCGTCACCCCGTTCTCGCTCGAGCGGTGATGCTCCAGCCCGATCCCGCCCAGCTTGTCGGTGATCGACAGCAGGAATTCGTATGTGTCGTAATGCTGCGCGCCGAAGGTCTTCACTGCCTGCTCGACCAGCCGCTGGTGCCCCGCGATCTGCTCGGGCGTCGCGGCCAGCTCGGCAGGATCGTCGGCGAAGACGTTCAGGTTGACGCGTGGGGACAGCGGCCAGACCTTGCCGTACTTGCCCGCCAGCACCGGCGAATCGACCAGCACCTCGTAATTGGTGGTGTCGTACGTGTAGGTCGATCCGGCCTTCTTCGCCGGCACCGCCCCCGCCGCGGTCCAGCCGTCCGGGTATTTCACCGTCATCTGGATCGGGATCTGCCGCGTGAAATAGCCGGCCGGATAGAGGCTGACCGAATTGGGCTGGAGCGAGATCATCGTCGGGGTCATCACGATCCGCCCCTGATTGCCCTGCGTCGCCGAGATGAACTGGAACCGCGCCTCGATCGTCTTCGCGCCCGTCGGCACGTCGATGTGGAAGGCGAAGACGTCGACCGGGTCGCGCGTCCACTCCACGCGCTTGCCGTTGGCGGTGATGATCAGCCCGGCCAGCTTCTCGATCTCGCCGCGCGGGCTGTGCGCGCCGGGCAGCCACTTCGGGAACAGCAGCACCATATGCCCGGCCTGCGGCACCGGGATCGTCTCGATCACGCGGAAGATCCCCTGCGACGGATCGCTCGCGTCGACGTTCAGCCGGAGCGTGCCGGGAAAGCGCACGTCGCGCGCGGCGGGGATCGTGTCGGTGAACGGCACCGGCTGCGGCGCGCTGTTGCCGGCGGGGACCTGCGCGGCGAGCGGGGTGAGGGCGACGGAGGCGAGAAGGGCGGCGGACGCGAAACGGGCGATCATCGGGGCTCCCAAAGGACAGCGTGACTGACCCGGTTAATCAGCCCGCACCCCCCACGTCCAGCCCCCGCCGGTCAGTTGGCACCCAACACGTTGATGCTGAACGCGATCACTCCGAGGTTGAAGACGAACCCGGCCAGGCATTGCCCCAGCACCGCGCGCCGCACCGTCCCCGACCGGATCGACACGTCGGAGGTCTGGAACGTCATCCCCAGCGTGTAGCTGAAATAGACGAAGTCCCAGTAATCGGGCGTGTCGGTCCCGGGAAAGTCGATCCCGCCCGCATCCTTCCCGTCGTCGCCGGGCATGTAGAACAGATGCGCGTAATGCAGCGCATAGACCATGTTCGAGAACAGCCACGCCAGCGCGAGCGTGACGATCACCAGCAATCGCATCGGGTTGCTCTGCCGCCCCTGCAATTCCTCGTGCACCGCAGTCAGGATCACCAGCATCACCGCCGCGGTGATCGCCAGCAGCAGGGTGCGATTGGCGTCATTGGCCTGCGCGACGACGCGCATCTGCGCCGGGCTGTCGTGGCGCGGCAGCCGGATCATGCTGAGCAGAAACACGACCGCCGCGAGATCGAACCCCGCCATCGCCGCGCGCCCGCGCCCCAGCGGTGCCCACAGCGCCGCGACCGCGACGACCAGCACCGCCACGAACAGCACGAAGCGCGGCGGTGCGATCCGCCGTCCCAACCCCCACCAGCGCGCGTGTTCGTCCATGCGAACAGCCGCTAGCGCGCGGCAGCGTCCGCGACTAGATGCGCACCTTCTTATGGCCCGTATTCCCACTCCGCAGCGCGTGCGCGGCACGCAGGACATCTTCCGCGACGAGCAACGCCGCTTCGCGCACGTGCTCGACACCTTCGACCGCGTTCGGCGGCTCTATTGCTTCGAGCGCGTCGAGGTGCCGGTGTTCGAGGACACGCAGGTCTTCGCGCGCTCGATCGGCGAGACCACCGACGTGGTCTCCAAGGAGATGTACACCTTCCCCGACAAGGGCGACGACCTGCTGACGCTGCGCCCCGAGTTCACCGCCGGGATCGCGCGCGCTTATATCACCAACGGCTGGCAGCAGTTCGCGCCGCTCAAGCTGGTCACCAGCGGCGCGGTGTTCCGCTACGAGCGCCCGCAGAAGGGCCGCTATCGCCAGTTCCACCAGATCGACGCGGAGGTGCTCGGCGCGCCCGAGCCCGCCGCCGACGTCGAACTGCTGACGCTCGCCGATCAGTTGCTTCAGGAACTGGGCGTCGCCGAGGGCGTGACGCTGCAACTCAACACCCTCGGCGATGCCGCGACCCGCGACGCGTGGCGCGACGCCTTGGTGGCGCATTTCGAGGCGCATCGCGGCGAGCTGTCCGAAGACAGCCTGACGCGGCTCGACAAGAACCCGCTGCGCATCCTCGACAGCAAGGACCCGCGCGACCGCCCGATCGCCGACGCCGCGCCCGGGATCGACGCCTATATGAGCGCCGAGGCCGGTGCGTTCTTCGAGAGCGTGCAGAAGGGCCTCGACGCCGCCGGGGTGCGCTGGACCCGCAACGAGCGGCTGGTGCGCGGACTCGACTATTACCGCCACACCGCGTTCGAGTTCGTTACCGACCGGCTCGGCGCGCAAGGCACGGTGCTGGCGGGCGGGCGCTATGACGGATTGGTCGAGAGCCTCGGCGGCCCGGCGACGGCGGGCGTGGGTTGGGCGGCGGGGGTCGAGCGGCTGGCGATGCTACTCGACGAACCGGCGGCGGCGCGGCCCGACGTGGTGCTGGTGGTCGAGAATGACGCCGCGCACACCGCGGCGGTCGCGATGCTGGCGAAGCTGCGCCGTGCCGGCGTTTCGGCGGAACTAGTCGCGACCGGCTCGCCCAAGAAGCGCTACGACAAGGCACTCAAGCTCGACCCGGCCGAGACGCTGACCTTCGCGATGGATGGCGATGCAATTGCGACCCGTGGTCGCGTGCTGCGCGGTGGCACGTCGCGCGTCGCCGAGGTTCTCGCGTGACCCCACCTCTCTCCCGTCGCCCCGACCTTGAGCCGGGGCCCCGCTACCTCTCCGACGTCGCCGCAGAAGCGGGATCCTGGCTCAAGGCCGGGATGACGGTCGGGGCGCGCCCATGACCACCATCTCGATCGACCGAATCCGCCAGATCGAGGCGCGCCGCGACGAACTCGCCGCGCAGATGGCGACCGGCAATCTCGACGGCGATCGCTTCGTCGCGGTGTCGAAGGAATATGCAGAACTCGAACCCGTCGCGCAGGCCGCCAGCGAGGTGCGCCGGCTCCGGCAGGAGGCCGAAAGCCTCGCCTTCATGGCCGGCGACGCCGACGCCGAGCTGCGTGCGATGGCCGAGGAGGAGTTGCGCGAGAACCGCGCCGCGCTCGACGCTGCCGACCGCAAGCTCGCGCTGGCATTGCTCCCGCGCGACGCCGCCGACCAGCGCTCGGCGATGCTCGAGGTCCGCGCCGGCACCGGCGGCGACGAGGCGGCGCTGTTCGCGGGCGACCTGTTCCGCATGTACCAGCGCTATGCCGAAGGGCAGGGCTGGCGCGTCGAGCTGATCTCCGCCTCCGACAGCGATGCCGGCGGTTACAAGGAAGTCGTCGCCAGCGTCACCGGCTCGGGCGTGTTCGCGAAACTGAAGTTCGAAAGCGGCGTCCACCGCGTCCAACGCGTCCCCGCGACCGAAAGCGGCGGGCGCATCCACACCTCGGCGGCGACGGTCGCGGTGCTGCCCGAGGCGGAGGACGTCGACGTCCAGATCGATGAGGCCAAGGATTTGCGCATCGACGTCTATCGCTCGTCGGGGCCGGGCGGGCAGTCGGTCAACACCACCGACTCGGCGGTGCGCATCACCCACTTGCCGACCGGGCTGGTGGTGATCCAGCAGGACGAAAAGTCGCAGCACAAGAACAAGGCCAAGGCGCTCAAGGTCTTGCGGACCCGGCTCTACGAGGCGGAGCGCGAGCGGCTCGCCGCGGAGCGCTCGGGCACGCGCAAGGCGATGGTCGGCTCGGGTGACCGCTCGGAGCGGATCCGCACCTACAATTTCCCGCAGGGGCGCGTGACCGACCACCGCATCAACCTGACGCTGCACCGCTTGCCGGAAATTCTGGCGGGCGAGATGGACGAGCTGATCGGGGCGTTGATCGCCGAGGATGAGGCGGAACGACTGGCGACGTTGGAGGCGTAGCGCAGGCTGGCCTGTCGCATGCTGCGACAGGACTTAGCCAAGCGCGGCCGGCGGGGCGGCGCACCGACCGACGACGCGGCTTTGCCGCGGCGCTGTCCTACAGCCGCCATGTGACGCTATCCCCCTTTCTTCTGTCAGAGCCGTCCTCATGCCCCACCGTCATTGCGAGCGCAGCGAAGCAATCCAGGGTTGCCATCCGGACGCTCTGGATTGCGTCGCTGTGCTCGCAATGACGGCCGGTTGGCGAATGTTGAGACAGGGCACCAGCGTCTCAACATTCGCAGTTGGAATGAACGGCACACCCAATCACCGTCGCCCCGGCCTTGAGCCGGGGCCCCGCTTCTTGTCGACCGAAGTGAAAGCGGGACCCCGGCTCAAGGCCGGGGTGACGGAAGGTGCTGTTATCTCAGTCAATCATGGGAAAGATCGACGAATCCAGACCACCCGACACCCCGAAACCCGAATGTTGAGAAATCCCGCCAGCGTCTCAACATTCGCGACGGCCAGCCCAGCATGACCACCGCCCGCACCGCTCTGCGGGACGCCGCCGCGCGCTTCGCCTTCTCACCCACCGCCCGGCTCGACGCCGAGCTATTGCTCGCCCATGCACTCGGCATCGACCGCAATCGCCTGCTCCTCACGCTCGACGACCACGACGTCCCGCCGGCCTTCGCCGACCTTGTCGCGCGCCGCGCGCGTCACGAGCCGGTCGCCTATCTCACTGGCACCCGCGCGTTCTGGACGATCGACCTTATGGTCGGCCCCGGCGTCCTCATCCCGCGCGCCGACAGCGAGACGCTGATCGAGGCCGCGGTCGAGCATTTCGCGGGCACCGGCGGACCGCGGCGCATCCTCGATCTCGGCACCGGCCCCGGCACCTTGCTGCTCGCCGCGCTCGATCACTGGCCGGCGTCGACGGGGCAGGGGATCGACGCCTCGCCGGTGGCGCTCGACTATGCGCGCCGTAACGCCGCCGCGCTTGGCATGGCCAACCGCGCTTCCTTCATCCATGGCAATTGGGCCGACGAGGTCGCCGAAACCTTCAACCTCGTGCTCGCCAACCCGCCCTATATCGAGCGCGATGCGAAGCTCCCCGACGAGGTCGCGCGCTACGAACCCGCCGCCGCGCTGTTCGCGGGAACGGACGGGCTCGACGACTATCGCCGCATCGCCACGCAACTACCCGCCTTGCTCGCGCCCGGCGCGGTGGCGTGTGTGGAGATCGGCGCGGGGCAGGGGCAGTCCGCCGCAGCCCTGTTCCGTGCCGCCGGATTGTCGGTCACGTTACGCCGCGATCTGGGTGATCGCGATCGCTGTCTGGTGGTCACGCCTTGAATTTGGCGGGGCGAGGCCCAATATTTTGCTTTGAGAACGACGGCCGTGCGTCTAGAGACAGCGCAGGGGCTCGCGAACTCACCGACATGCGTTGGATGGCGCGCCTGCCCTCCCTTCGTCATCAGCCGCTGCAGTCCGGTGGCCATGGCAGGCCCGCGTTACCGAAACGGTCGCGGCGCCGGGGAACGATTGCACCCCGTGCTTCGGGAGCGAATGCCGGTTTTGGTTCCAGGACGAGGACAGTGAATTGATCAACAACCGTCAGAACGGTCGCCGTCGCGGCCGTGGTGGTGGCCAGCAGCGTCAGGGTGGCGGCGGCGGCCACGGGCAGCGTGACAGCGGCAACCGGATCGACAGTCGGGCGCGCGGCAATGCGCCGCAGTTGCTCG
>NZ_KE386571.1:3210394-3667894 GCF_000427645.1 Sphingomonas phyllosphaerae FA2
AGGAGGTTGGCTTAGAAGCAGCCATCCTTTAAAGAAAGCGTAACAGCTCACTGGTCTAGCTAAGGGTTCCTGCGGCGAAGATGTAACGGGGCTCAAGACGTGCACCGAAGCTTAGGGTGTGGATTTATCCACGCGGTAGCGGAGCGTTCCGTAAGCCTGCGAAGCGATCTGGTAATGGGTCGTGGAGGTATCGGAAGTGCGAATGCAGACATGAGTAGCGATAAAGAGGGTGAGATGCCCTCTCGCCGAAAGACCAAGGGTTCCTGCGCAAGGCTAATCCGCGCAGGGTGAGCCGGCCCCTAAGACGAGCCCGAAGGGGGTAGTCGATGGGAATGCGGTTAATATTCCGCAGCCTGGTGGTGTGTGACGGATGGTGTGTGTTGTCAGCTCTTAACGGATTGAGCTGGCTTCGAAACTGTCCCGGGAAATAGCCCCACCGTATAGACCGTACCCGAAACCGACACAGGTGGTCTGGTAGAGTATACCAAGGCGCTTGAGAGAAGTGTCCTGAAGGAACTCGGCAAATTGCCTCCGTACCTTCGGAAGAAGGAGGCCCCATGTAAGCGCAAGCTCTCATGGGGGGCACAGGCCAGGGGGTAGCGACTGTTTAGCAAAAACACAGGGCTCTGCTAAGTCGGCTTCAAGACGACGTATAGGGCCTGACGCCTGCCCGGTGCCTGAAGGTTAAGTGGAGGGGTGCAAGCTCTGAAATGAAGCCCAGGTAAACGGCGGCCGTAACTATAACGGTCCTAAGGTAGCGAAATTCCTTGTCGGGTAAGTTCCGACCTGCACGAATGGCGTAACGACTTCCCCACTGTCTCCAGGACATGCTCAGCGAAATTGAATTCTCCGTGAAGATGCGGAGTACCCGCGGTTAGACGGAAAGACCCCGTGCACCTTTACTGCAGCTTCAGAGTGGCAGTGGACAAGAACTGTGTAGCATAGGTGGGAGGCTTTGAAGCATTGGCGCCAGCCGGTGTGGAGCCACAGGTGAAATACCACCCTGTTGTTGTCTATTGTCTAACCTCGTACCGTGAAACCGGTACAGGGACCCTCTGTGGCGGGTAGTTTGACTGGGGCGGTCGCCTCCTAAAGAGTAACGGAGGCGCGCGAAGGTGGGCTCAGGCCGGTTGGAAACCGGCTGTTAGAGTGCAATGGCATAAGCCCGCCTGACTGCGAGACTGACAAGTCGAGCAGAGACGAAAGTCGGTCATAGTGATCCGGTGGTCCCTCGTGGAAGGGCCATCGCTCAACGGATAAAAGGTACGCCGGGGATAACAGGCTGATAACCCCCAAGAGCTCATATCGACGGGGTTGTTTGGCACCTCGATGTCGGCTCATCACATCCTGGGGCTGGAGCAGGTCCCAAGGGTTTGGCTGTTCGCCAATTAAAGTGGTACGTGAGCTGGGTTCAGAACGTCGCGAGACAGTTTGGTCCCTATCTGCCGTGGGCGTCGAAATTTGAGAGGAGTTGACCCTAGTACGAGAGGACCGGGTTGAACGTACCTCTGGTGTACCTGTCGTCGTGCCAACGGCGCAGCAGGGTAGCTATGTACGGACGGGATAACCGCTGAAAGCATCTAAGCGGGAAGCCTCCCTCGAGATAAGATTTCACAGGACGGTCGGAGACCACGACCTTGATAGATCGGATGTGGAAGCGCGGTAACGCGTGAAGCTAACCGATACTAATCGTCCTATTCGCGCTTGAGAGCACACACCCCCAACAACAGCGTTGGATGCAGGGTGATCACTCACAGCCAGTAAAACAGTGCATCGATTTGAACCCGTCTCCCCAGCCTTCACAGGCCGGGGATGACACTTTGTGCAGGCTCCATTGCCTGGTGGCCATAGCGTCGGTGAACCACCCGATCCCATCCCGAACTCGGACGTGAAACCCCTCTGCGCCAATGGTACTATCGCTCAAGCGATGGAAGAGTAGGTCGCCGCCAGGCATTGCAGCTCGCACAAACACAAGAACCCATCCACAAACACTCACCTCGGCGCGGGGTGGAGCAGCCCGGTAGCTCGTCAGGCTCATAACCTGAAGGTCACAGGTTCAAATCCTGTCCCCGCAACCAACACACACGACAGCCCCGTCTCGACAGAGACGGGGCTGTCGTGCGTTCCGGGCACACGCCAGCACGCAAGGCCGACGGAGGACATGCCCTCCGCCACCCACCACCTCAGCGATAACGACCCATCGTCACCTTCAATACCTGCGGACGGTCCGTCAGGTTGATCCCATAATCCGTCTGGTCGCCGTTCCACACCCGCGATGCCACCCACCGACCAGCCGCGAACCCGCCCTCCTCCACCCGCAACACCATCGCTCCAGTCGTCTTGTCGACGGCGTCGATCTGAACGCGGACATGATCGCCGACGATCAGGAACTCGTCGGCGGAGAGCTGCGCGACCGCCATTCCGCCGACCGGCTCGTCGGCCCACGGTGCGGGATCGGCCTTGAGCCACGTCCAATCGCGCATCCCAAACTGCCATTCGCCCCAGGTCGCCTTGATCGTCCACGCCCCCATGCGTGTGGACTGGGCCGAGCCATCGTCGGGCTTCGCAACGCCCCAGGTCGGACGCTCATAGGCGATCCGTGCCCAGTCACGCATGATCGAGCCGAACATGGCGTAGGTCAGCGTCAGTGGCGCGAGCGTCGCATCGCTCAGATCGCGCGCGCCGAGTGGAAAGTTGAAATAGCCGCTCTCGTCCATGCCGAACGGCGCATAGCCGATCGCGCCGCGCCCCAGCGCCGCATAGGCATAGCGGTGGAAGTCGCGTGCGTTGCCGACCTCGGGTACCATCAATGCATTGTCGGGGCGGGCATATTGGTCGAGATAGGCGGTCGCATTGGCGCTCTTGCGATCATAGATGTCCGGCGCGGCGAAATCGACATGCGGCGCGGCGGCCTTCCAGATGTCGAGCACGTCCTGCTGCGGTCCGCCGCTCGCCACGCCGTCCGGGTCGGGGACGTTCGACGGTCCCGCGAGTGCGGCATTAACGTACATCGGCAAGGGTTTGACGGCCTTGCCCGCGGCCGCGATCGCGTCGACGTAGGATGCCACGTACCAGGTGTTGAAGGCGCGGTCGGCCTGCGCGCCGAAGACCTGCGACCACGTTCCGTTGCGACCGACCCGCTTGGCGAGCGGCGCGGGAATGCCCTTGGCGAACAGCGCGTTCGCGGCCGGCGCGTAATCGCGCGGGTTGCGGTAGCTGCCGGTTTCGTTTTCGGGCTGGACCATGATCACGGTGTGCTGCGCATCATGATCGCGCAGATATTCCATCACCTTGACGAACGCCGCGCGATCCGCCGCCAGCGTCGCCGCGCCGTGCGGGCTGAGCACGCCGTGATCGCTACCATCGCGCTTCTTCATCCGCGGGAAGCGGCGGTTGTCGAGCTTCACCCAATCGGGCGTGTAGCTGGGCGACGTGTTCTTCCACGTTCCGAACCACAGGAGGACGACGCGCTTGTCGTGCGCCCGAGCCTGATCGAGCAATTGCTGGAGGAAGGACAGGTCGAAGCGCCCCTCCTGCGGTTCGACCTGTTGCCAGGCGATCGGCACCTCTACGGTATTGGCGTGAATGCGATCGAGAACCGGCCATGCGCTCTTCAGCACCTCCGGGTAATTGCTCGAATTGTTCACCTGACCGCCGAGGATTGTGAACGGCGCGCCATCGACGATCAGCGCGTGACGACCGTTGCGGCTCTCCAGCCGCGGCAGCTGCGCGGCAGCGACATTCGCGGTCGCGAGCAGCAGCCCCGCGGCGATGGTGGTACGTCCGATCATTCCCTCTCCCCCGCCACCTCGGCCGAGGTCGGCTTGTGCGGCGGTTCATCCTGCCGCAAAGGAATGGTAGCGCTACGAACGCTGAACGCAACGGGGAGTGGGTGATGATCGGGCAGGCGGATCGAGTCGAGGGCAGGCGCGTGTGGCGTGCCGCGCTGTTGGGGGCCGCCACGCTCGTCGCGGTGCCGGCGACGGCCGCGCCGCTTGCCACTGTCGATCGCAACGGAGCCTTGGTTGCGGTCGAGCCATATGCGCCGAACATCGTTCGCGTCACGATCGCGCTGGAGCGCAAGCTGGCCGACGCGCCGCCGGGTGAAGGACCGAATGCGAGCGCCGACTTCGCCGGCTGGCAGCATCGCGCCGACGCGAGCGGCGACGTTTTCGCCTCATCGGCGATGACGGTGACCGTCAAGGCGCAGCCGTGGCCCGGCGCGCCGTCGCAAATGCAGCGTTATTTCGCGCCGTCGTTGCCGCCGGTTTCGATCGGTTTCGCGGATGGCAGCGGGCGGGTGTTGACGGAGATGAAGGGGTGGGAGCGGGCGCCGCATACCGTCACCGGCGAGCAGACGTTTAAAGTTGGGGCCAGTTTTTCTGTGCAGCCGGACGAGCATTTCTATGGGCTCGGACAGAATCAGGAAGGTATTCTGGACCTTAAGGGGCGGACGATCGACTGCCGGCACAATTACGATGCCCCGGCGGGCGAGACGGTGTGCGTGCCATTCATGGTCACGAACAAAGGCTACGGTATCGTCTGGGACAATCCTTCGGCGCTCACGGTCTCGGCTGGCCTCAATAATAGCACCCACTTTCAGTCGAACGTGGGTGAAAGAGTCTCGTTTTTCGTCATCACGGGCGCAACGAGTGACGACTTGTACGCCGGTTATGCAAAACTGACCGGTACGACCCCGCTGCCCCCGAAAGCCGCGTTCGGGCTGATCCAGTCCAAGGCGCGCTATGAGACGCAGAAGGAGCTGCTCGATATCGCCGACGGCTATCGGCGGCGTGGCTATCCGCTCGACGTGATGGTGCTCGACTGGTTCTACTGGACGCGGATGGGGCAGCTGGACATCGACCACACCTTCTTCCCCGACCCCAAGGGAATGAACGACGCGCTGAAGGCCAAGGGGATGCGCTCGATCATCAGCGTGTGGCCGCGGTTCGAGAAGGAGTCGCGCTATTACGACATGCTGGCGGCGAAGGGCTGGCTGCTTCAGCACAAGGACGGCACGCCGGTCGACGGGCTGGCGGTGCGGTCCGACCGCGCGGGCGCGCTGATCGATTCGACCAACCCCGAGGCGCGCGGCTGGTTCTGGGAGAAGATCCGCGACAACCTCGGCTCGCAGGGGTTCGAATGGTATTGGCTCGACGAGACCGAGCCCGATCTGGTCCCGGACGGCTATCATTATTCGATCGGCACCGGCGACCGGTTCCACAACCTGTTCCCGCTGGTCCACACCGGTGGCGTGGCGCAGGGCAGCGCGCGCGATCGGCCGAACCTGCGCAACCTGATCCTGTCGCGCGCCGCCTATCTGGGCGTGCAGCGGACCGGTGCGCTGTTCTGGTCGTCGGACGTGCAGTCGACGTGGGAAGTGCTCAAGCGGCAGGTGCCCGCCGGGCTGGGCTTTACCGCGAGCGGCATGGCCTATTGGAGCAGCGATACCGGCGGGTGGCAGTGGCCGAACGGCCCGGTCGCGCCGCGCCCGGTGCTGCTCGATCCGGCCGGCGCGACCGCGATGGGGGCAAACTATCCCGATTACCCGGAGCTGTTCGCGCGGTGGTTCGCGTATAACAGCTTTACGCCGACACTGCGTATCCACGGGCAGCGCCCCGCGACCGCGATCTGGGAATATGGCGCGGCGGCCGAGCCGGTGCTCGCGAAGTTCCTGAAGCTTCGCTACTCACTCATGCCGTATCTCTATTCGCTGGGGTACGGCACCTACAAGACCGGCGCGCCGTTCATGCGCGCGCTGTTCATGGACTTCCCCAACGATCCGACCGTCGCGACGATCGGCGATCAGTACATGTTCGGGCCGGCGTTCCTCGTCGCCCCCGTGACCGATCAGGGGATCACCGAGCGCAAGGTGTATCTGCCGGCGGGGGCGGACTGGTACGATTACTGGACGAACCGCCGCTACACCGGCGGGCAGACGATCACCGCGGCGGCGCCGATCGACCAGATCCCGCTGTTCGTGCGCGCCGGGTCGATCGTGCCGTTCGGCGCGGCGGTGCCGAGCACCGCGACCGACCAGAAGCTGGAGCAGATCCGCGTCTATCCGGGGCGGAGCACCAGCTTCACGCTGTATGACGATGATGGCACGACCAACGATTATCGCACCAAGGGCGGGCGTAGCGCGACGCTGACGTGGGACGATGCCGCGGGGCGGTTGAGTGCGTCGGGGCGGTTGCCGAGCGGGCAGGATGCGGCGGGGTTGGTGCAGGTGGTGAAGTAGGGTGGGGCCTTCAGATCGCGGGAGAAGAAGCGGGGCCCCGGATCAAGTCCGGGGCGACGGAGACGAAATACGTCATTGCGAGCGTAGCGAAGCGATCCAGGGCCGGATCAGGACGCTCTGGATTGCTTCGCTACGCTCGCAATGACGGAGAGGTTCGCGGATGACGGGGAGGTTAGCGGCGTTGTGCCGTTTCGCCGTCGATCGACCATTCCCACAGGCCGGCGCCGGGCGTCGCCACGGTCAGGCGCAGATAGCGTGTGGTGACGGGGTGGCGCAGCGTTATCGGGGAACCCTGATGGTCACCCGGTGCGAGCAGCCGCGTCCAGCGCTTGCCGTCGCGCGAGGTGTCGAGGGCGTAGCGGTAGCGGCGGGTCGCGAACTCCGGGCGGAGGCGGCTGCCCGCGACCTGACGGATCGCGCCCAGATCCGCGACGATCGTGCCTGACCCGCGCGCGGGGGCGCGCCACAGCGTTGCGTAATTGTCGTCGGCGGCCCTAGCGGCCTCACCGTCACCGAGCGGCGTCCACTCTAGGCCGCGGTCGCGCGCGGCGGCGAAGCCCGCGACCGCGCTGCCGTGCGTCGGACGGACGGGCGCGAACGTGCCGTCGGGAGCGATCGTGAGCGGATCGACCGCCACCTGTCGCAGCACCGTATCGCCCGATTGCGGCCAGGGCAGCGCCTGACGGTGGTAGAGGATGTAGCTCTGCCCCTTCGCGCGGAACACGGCGTGGTGCCCCGGGCTGACGATGTCACGCGCGGCGTCGGTCTGGAGCAGCGGGCTGTTGGGTGCCTCATGAAAGGGGCCGAATGGTGTCGCACCGATCGCGTAGCGGACCTTGTACGTGTCCTTCGTGGTGTTGCCGTCGCTATAGGTGAGCAGATAGCGACCCTTGGCCTTCACCATGAACGGGCCTTCGAAGTAATTCTCCGGGGTGACGTCGCGCGGGGGGCCGTCGAAGGTGACCATGTCGGGCTTGAGCTTGACCACGAAGCAATGGCCGTTGGTCCAGTTCAGCCCCGATCCCCAGTAGAGATACGCCTGACCATCGTCGTCGATGAACGCCTCGGCATCGATCATGTGATAGGCGGGCGCGAAGTCGCGGGCGATCAGCGGCTTGCCGCCGTTGGCATCGCGCCACGGACCGGCGGGGGCAGCGGCGGTGCCGACCCACACCTCGCTGCCGACCGACACATACATGAACCAGCGACCGTTCGCGGCGCGGACCACCGAGGGCGCCCACACCTTCGAATCGCCCGAGGTCGGGCTGGTTGCGGCGGCCTTGGTCGGCCAGTTCGGGGTGGAGAAGCGCCAGTCGCGGCCGTTCTCCGACGTCCACAGCCCCAGCCGTTTGTCACCCCACGGATCGATCGTCGCGAAGATATACCAGCTGTTGCCGTCGTGGACGATCGAGGGATCGGCGAAATAGCCGGGGAGCAGCGGGTTGCCTGCGCCGGGCGCGTCCCAGCGCGCGGGTTCGTCGGCGGCGAGCGTCAGCGGCGCGGCGAGCAGCAGCAGCGCGGGCGCGAAACGGTGCAGGCGTGTGGTCAGGCGGGGCATGGCAGGTCCTTCGCGCCGTCGCGGCGCAGGATGAGGGTGACGATCGCGCGCGCAGGAACGAGCGTTCCCGGCACGCAGGTCGCGCGGTGCGTCGCATCGGTGACGACCATCTGCGTCGTCCAGCTGGCGGGGAGCGCGAGCTGGCGCGGCGTGACGCCGGGGTTGACGTGGACGAGCGTCAGGCGTCGTCCATCCGGCGACAGCGCGCCGATCGTGTCGAGATCGTCGACCGGGACCAGCCGGTCGCCCGGGCGGATGTAGCGGCTGAACTGCGCCATCGCCCAATATTTCTGCGTGACGTGGATGGCGTGTGCGGCGTTGGCAGGTGCGCGCAGATCGGCCTTCACCAGCCCCCAGTTGCTGCCCTTCGCGCCGTCGACGGTGCTGAGCGTCTCGACCGCCTGCCAGAAGACCCAGGCGGCGGGCTCCAGCCGCTTGATGTCGAGCACGATATGCTCGGCCATCGCCAGCGGCGAGGCCATCCCCGCGAAATCCTCCGGGTCCTTGTCGAGCGGGGCGTCATTCTCGCTCATCCACAGCCGGATGCCGGCGGCGCGGGCGGCGTCGCGGACCCCGGTCTGGTGGATGTTGCCATAGCTGTGGACGTTGAGCTGCCCGATCCGCGCGCGCGTCGCGTAGGGGTAGGCCGCCCAATCGGCGAGGAAGAGCACCGAGTTGGTTTCATCCGGCGCGGCGACGACCGTGTTCAGCCCCTGCGCCTTCAACGCGGCGTCGGTGGCGTCGATCATTGCCGCCTGTCGCGCCGGGCTCCAGTGCGCGCCTTCCTGCTTGTTGGCGGCGAACCAGTAATCGGTGTTGGGCTCGTTGACCGGTGAGAGCGTGCGGAAGGTGATGCGGTGGCGCTTCTGCAATTCGGCGACGCTGCGCGCGAGATAGGTCGCGAACGGCTGTTCGAAGCCGGGGCGCAGATTGTCGTCGGTCGCTTTCTCCGCCCCCGACACGCGGCCGGAAACGGCCATGAACCACGGCGGCGAATTGGAGAAGGCCTCGAAGATCGGCGTCTTCACGCGGTCGCGGATCGCGTCGAGCCACCAGCGCTGGCGCTGATCCTGCGACCAGTCCCACATCGCGGGATCGTCGGCGCGCCACCAGTCGCGGCCTTGCGTGCCGGCGGGTTGCCGCCAGAAGCCCGGCACCGCGCCGCCGGGACGCAGATACGGCTTGGTGCCCGCGGCATTGCCCCCGCCGATATTGTAGCGCGCGATCGTCCAGCCGAGCCCGTCCTTGCCGTAGAAGAGGTCGGCGAGCCGTTCGCGCTCGGCATCGGGCCAGCCGCCGGTGACGTCGGCGAACCAGGCGAGCGCGGTGCCCCAGCCCTCGAAGGTGGTCGACGGACGGTCGACCGCCGGGCGCAGCGTGACGGTGACGGCGCGCTCCTGGGCGGCGACGGGAGCGGCGAGCGCGGCCAGCGGCAGGGCGGCGGCTATCAACAATCGACCCGAAACAGCTCTTCTCCCGCTTTTTGTAAGACAATAAGCGTGAGGGCGGGTTGGTCAAGGAAGAGTGGTGACATGCCTCCGTCATTGCGAGCGCAGCGAAGCAATCCAGAGTCGGACCAGGACGCCCTGGATTGCTTCGCTACGCTCGCAATGACGGAGGACCTGTCATTCAGATTTTAGAAGCGGTAGTCGTACCCTTCGTCCGGGCCGCCTTCGTCCTCGCGGGGCGGGCCGCGATCGTCGGGATAGCGCTCGACCGGAGCGCGCTGGCGTGGCTCGGGCGGTTGCGGCACGTCGATCCCCAGCTCGCGCAGCCGGTCGACCGCTTCCTCGATCGACGGCTGCGCGCCGTCGAGCGCGCGGCCGAACTGGTCGAGCGCGTCGCCCATGTTGTCGAGCGGCGCGCCCATTTCGTCCGCCTCGGGGGCGACGACGACCGGGATGTGCAGCGCCGACATCATGAACTGCCGCCAGATCTGCGCCGGGATGCCGCCGCCGTGCAGGCCAGGGTTGGGCGAGCTGTCGTCCTTGCCGACCCAGACGCCGACGACGAGATTGCCCGCGAAGCCGATGAACCAGCCATCGCGCCCGCCCTGGCTGGTGCCGGTCTTGCCGAAGGCGTCGACGGGCAGGTTGGCGTCGCGTCCGGTGCCGCGGATCGACGAGCCGAGCAGCGAGCGCATCTCGTCGCGGACCTTGCCGGGCATCTCGGTGTCGCGGCCGGCGATCTTCTCATACCAGCTGGCGTTGCGATTGCCTTCCACGCCGCGCGGGGTGACCGGATAGCGGCCGTTGGCGATCGCGGCATAGGCGCCGGTCAGCTCCAGCAGCGAGACTTCGGCGGTGCCGAGCCCGATCGTCGCCTCATTGGGGATCGGCGTGCTGATGCCGAGGTCGCGCGCGGCCTTGATGACGTTGCGGACGCCGACCTCCTGCGTCAGCCGCGCGGCGACGACGTTCGAGGAACGCGCGAAGGCGCGGCGCAGGGTGATCGGGCCGAGATAGCGGCCGTCGTCGTTGCGCGGCTTCCACCCGGCGATCTCGACCGGCGAATCGTCGCGGACGTCGTCGGGGGTCAGCCCGGCGCGCAAGGCGGCGAGGTAGACGAACAGCTTGAAGGTCGAGCCCGGCTGGCGCTTTGCCTGCACTGCGCGGTTGAAGGCGCTGGTCTTATAGTCCTTGCCGCCGACCATCGCGACCACCTCGCCATCGGGGCGCATCGCGACGACCGCCGCCTGTAGCCCGCGCAGGCTCGCCTGCCGCACGACGCGCTCGGCGGTCGATTGCAGCCCGCGGTCGAGCGTGGTCTTCACGGTCGCCTCGGTGCCCGAGTCACCTGCGACCTCGCGCGCGGTGGGGAGCACCCAGTCGGCGAAATAGGTGCCGGTCGGCAGCGTGTCCGTGCGCGCGGCGAGCACACGCTGCGGCTGGACGGTCGCGGCCTCGGCCTTGGTGAGGAAGCCGGCATCGACCATCGCGCCGACCACGACTGCCTGCCGTGCGCGCGCGCCCTTGAGGTTGCCGGTGGGCGCAAGCCGCGACGGCGCCTTCACCAGCCCGGCGAGCATCGCCGCCTGTCCGACGTTCAGCTTCTGCGGGGTGCGGCCGAAATAATGTTTCGAGGCGGCGGTGATGCCGTAGACGTTGTCGCCGAAGTACACGTTCGACAGATAGCGCGAGAGAATCTCGTCCTTGCTGAGCCACGCCTCAAGCCAGAAGGCGATCATGACCTCGCGGATCTTGCGCGCGGCGGTCCGGTCCGAATCGAGGAAGGCGTTCTTCGCGAGCTGTTGCGTGATCGTCGAGCCGCCCTGTCGCACCCCGCCCGAGCCGACGTTCGCCCAGGCGGCGCGCGCGATGCCGCGCGGGTCGATCCCCCAATGCGAATAGAACCGGCGGTCCTCGATCGCGAGGAATGCCTCGCGGACGTGCGGGGGCAGCGTCTTCGCGTCGACGGGCGCGCCGATGATCGCACCACGCCGCGCGATCGGCGTGCCGTCCGCGGCGGTCAACGTGATCGACGGCGGCGTCGGCGGCTTGAGCGAGCGTGACAGCGGCGCGGTGACCGCCAGCCAGACGACCGCAAGTACGAACAGGACGATCGATGCCGCGAGCCCGCGGACGATCCACTTGCCCCATGCGATCCGGCGGCGGCGCGGCGGGGGATCGCCACCGTCGTCGAAGCGCGGGGCGTCGTCGTGCGCGGACTCGCCGTGCCACGCGCCGAACGACGGCAATTCATCGGGCGGACCGCCCGGATTGTCGCCGCGTGCGTGGTTGTAGCGGACGCGGCCGGTGTCGTAGGGGTCGGGGCGCATGGCTGTTGGTGTCTTACGCTGATATAACAGTTGTCGCAAGCCTCGCCCGCGTGAACCAAGGATAGCCAAATGCAGGATGATGCGAAAGGCGCGCTCGCGCCGCTGGTGGTGGGGATCGGGGGCACGATCGGCGGCGTGTCGTCGACCGAGCGCGCGCTGCGGATCGCGCTGGGCGAGGCGGCGGCGCAGGGGTTTCGCACGCAGATGTTCGGCGGCGCCGACATGGCGCGGCTGCCGCTCTACGATCCGCGCGCGACATCGCGCACGCCCGAGGAGCAGGCGTTCGTCGAAGCGGTGCGACAGGCGTCGGCGGTGATCATCTCCAGCCCCGGCTATCATGGCAGCATTTCGGGCGTGGTGAAGAATGCGCTCGACCTGCTCGAGGAAACCGCGCGCGATTCGCGCCCGTATCTCGCCGACATGCCGGTTGGCCTGATCGCCACCGCTTATGGCTGGCAGGCGACCGGCTCGACGATCGCGGCGCTGCGCTCGATCGTCCATGCATTGCGCGGATGGCCGACGCCGTTCGCGGCCGCGATCAACACGCAGGTGACGCGCTTCGACGACGAGGGCGGCGCGAGCGATCCCGCGGTGGTGGAGCAATTGCGGCTGATCGGACGGCAGGTGGCACGCTTCGCGCCGCTGTCGGGCGGTGGCGTCGCGGCATGACGCTGGCGGTGCGGCCGCGGCGGAGCGCGCTGTTCCTGCCGGCCTCGAACGCGCGCGCGATCGAGAAGGCGCGGAGCTTGCCGTGCGATGTCGTGATCCTCGATCTGGAGGATGCGATTGCGCCTGCGCAGAAAGACGCGGCGCGCGCGGCGGCGGTCGCTGCGGTTCGCCAGGGCGGATTCGGTGCGCGCGAGCTGGTGGTGCGGGTGAATGGGCTCGACACGCCGTGGGGCGCGGAGGATCTGGCGGCGCTTGCCGGGGCCGGGGTGGACGCGGTGCTGCTGCCCAAGCTGGACGACCCGGCGACGCTGGCGGACGTGCGCGCCGCACTGGGCGACGGGCCGGCGCTGTGGGCGATGATCGAGACGTGCGAGGGCGTGTTGCGGTCGCCCGCAATCGTCGCTGTTGCGGCAGCCCACGGGCTGACGGCGCTGGTCGCGGGGACGAACGATCTGGCGCGCGAGTTGCGGTGCCGGGTCGGTGCCGATCGCGCGCCATTGCTGCCGGCGCTCGCGCAGATCGTGCTGGCGGCGCGGTCCGCGGGGTTGGTGGCGCTCGACGGGGTCATCAACACGCTCGACGATCAGGCGGCGATCGCGGCGGAATGCGCGCAGGGTCGCGATTACGGCTTCGATGGCAAGACGTTGATCCATCCGGCGCAGATCGCGGCGGCGAACGCCGCGTTCGGGCCGTCCGAGGCGGAGGTCGCGGCGGCGCGGGCGCTGGCGGCGGCCTTCGACGGGCGCGAGGACGAAGGCGCGATCCGCATCGAGGGGCGGATGGTCGAGCGGCTGCATCTGGAGGAAGCGCGGCGAACGCTGGCGCTGGCAGAGGCGGTCCCGGCGCGGTGACGAGGTCGGTAGCCCCGGGGGCGCGAGAGATCTGCGAAATTCCCCTTCCTGTACCCCGGCGAAGGCCGAGGCCCAGTTGGGGGAGGTTTGTAACAAACTGAAACGCCTTCTCAACTGGACCCCGGCCTTCGCCGGGGAACGGCTTACGAAAGAAATGGACCGCAATCCGCAGAGGTCTCGTGAGGGCGGGGTTATCGAAACTCTGCCGTGGCGACTTAATGCGAAAACCTGCGCGTCTGAATTCCCGCCTGCGCGGGAATGACGGTGGGCGGGCTATTTCCGGCAGTAACCCTCGCCCGGCTTGACGATCAGGCATTCCTTCTTGCCCGCCAGCCATTTCAGCCCGGTCTGGTCGCCGTCGCCGAGCACCGCGGTTTCGGCGACGCCGTCGCGCATGAAGCGCAGCCCTTCCGCCGTCACCGATCCGTCGAATGTGCCGCGATGGTCGAGGTCCCATTGCATGTCGAGCGTCACGCCGCCCGCTTCGCGGCGCGTGACGTTCAGGTACATGCCCTCGACCCCGACCCAGCGGCCGAGATAGCGTTCCTCCGACGCGGCGGTGGCGGCGGGCTCGACCGCATTGTCGCGCATCTGGCCGGCGCCCGGCTCGTCACGCGGGGCCGCGACGGGACCGACGCGGTCGGTCGGCGTGCCGCTGGGCGAGGGGTCGGGCGCGGGCTGCGCACAGGCAGCGAGCGCGACGGGGGCGAGCAGGAGCGGAAAGCGCATCGTCATGGTACATCAACCAGCAGTGTCGGGCCCGCGTTCCGGGTAGCTTTGACGCGCGCGGATCGCTAGAGCGCGGCCATCCTATCATTCCGGGAGTCGATCCTTGCGTATCGCCATCGCCTGCGACCATGCCGCCGTTCCGTTGAAGGACGATCTGCGCGACTGGCTGGCGAGCGAGGGGCATGAGGTGATCGACCTCGGCACGCATGGCACCGCCAGCGTCGACTATCCCGATTACGGCCGCCGTCTGGCCGACGGGCTGGCGGCGGGTGAGGCGGAGCGCGGCGTCGCGATCTGCGGATCGGGGATCGGCATCATGATCGCCGCGAACCGCAATCCGGCGGTGCGCTGCGCCTTGGTAAGCGAGCCGCTGTCGGCCGAACTGGCGCGCGCGCACAACGACGCCAATGCCATCGCGTTCGGCGCACGGCTGATCGGCCCCGAGATGGCGCGCGCCTGCCTCCGCACCTTTCTGTCCACGGATTTCCTCGGCGGGCGCCATGCCGCGCGCGTCGACATGCTCAAGGAGCCCGCATGAGCACCAACCCGACCTCGCTTTCCGACATCCAGCCGGAGGGATTCTTCACCCGCGGCCTCGCCGACGCCGATGCGGCGGTGTTCGCCGGCGTCGAGCATGAGCTGACCCGCGAGCAGACGCAGATCGAGCTGATCGCGTCGGAGAATATCGTCAGCCGCGCTGTACTGGAGGCGCAGGGCTCGGTGTTCACCAACAAATATGCCGAGGGTTATCCGGGCAAGCGTTACTATCAGGGTTGCCACCCCTCGGACGAGGTGGAGCAGCTGGCGATCGATCGCGCCAAGCAGCTGTTCAACTGCGGCTTCGTCAACGTCCAGCCGCATTCGGGCGCGCAGGCGAACGGCGCGGTGATGCTGGCGCTGGTCAAGCCCGGCGACACGATCCTGGGGCTCAGCCTCGACGCGGGCGGGCACCTGACGCACGGCGCGCGCGCGGCGATGAGCGGCAAGTGGTTCAATGCCGTGCAATATGGCGTCACCGCCGACACGCATCTGATCGATTATGATGCGGTCGAACGCCAAGCCGTCGAGACGCAGCCGAAGCTGATCATCGCCGGTGGCTCGGCCTACCCGCGCCACATCGATTTCGCGCGTTTCCGCGCGATCGCCGACAAGGTCGGGGCGTATTTCATGGTCGACATGGCGCATTTCGCCGGGCTGGTCGCGGGCGGCGTCCACCCGACGCCGTTCGGCCATGCGCATGTCGTGACCACCACCACGCACAAGACGCTCCGCGGCCCGCGTGGCGGCATGGTGCTGACCGATGACGAGGCGATTGCGAAGAAGATCAACTCGGCGGTGTTCCCGGGGCTGCAGGGCGGACCGCTGATGCACGTCGTCGCCGCCAAGGCGGTGGCGTTCGGCGAGGCGCTGCGGCCCGAGTTCAAGAGCTATGCCGCCGCGGTGGTCGAGAACGCCAAGGTGCTGGCGGCGACGCTCAAGGAGCGCGGTGCGGACCTCGTATCGGGCGGCACCGACACGCATCTGGCGCTGGTCGACCTCACCCCGCTCGGCATCACCGGCCGCGATGCGGACGAGGCGCTGGAGCGCGCCGGGATCACCTGCAACAAGAACGGCATCCCCAACGATCCGCTGCCCCCGGTCAAGACCAGCGGCATCCGCGTCGGCTCGCCCGCGGGCACGACGCGTGGCTTCGGCACCGCCGAGTTCCGTGAGATCGGCAACATGGTCGCCGACGTGCTCGACGGCCTGCGCGAGAAGGGCGAGGGCGGCGACGCCACGGTCGAGGCGAACGTGCGGGAACGTGTTCGCGCGCTGTGCGCTCGGTTCCCGATCTACAGCTAAGGAGAACGATCGGTGGCCGATTTCGACAGCAAGGTGAACGAAGTGCGCGGCACGGTGAAGAGCACGCCGGGTCTGGGCAAGAGCATGGCGAAGTGGAGCGCGCTGGGCGCGGTCGTCGCGATCCCGCTGCCGGTGGTCGGGCCGATCTTCGGCGCGATCGCGGGTGCGGCCTGGGCCTATCACAAGGGCACCAAGAACAAGTGATCCGCTGAATGCGCTGCCCTTTTTGCGGACATGACGCCAGCCAGGTGAAGGACAGCCGCCCCACGGACGATGGGGCGGCGATCCGGCGGCGGCGGCAATGCGAGGGCTGTGCGGCGCGCTTCACCACCTTCGAGCGCATCCAGTTGCGCGATTTGACGGTGGTGAAGAGCGAATCGCGGCGCGAGCCTTTCGACCGCGAGAAATTGCTGCGCTCGATCTCGATCGCGGCGCGCAAGCGGCCGGTGGAGCCGGTGCGGCTGGAGAAGCTGGTCAGTGGTATCCAGCGGCAGCTGGAGACCAGCGGCGAGGCCGAGGTGTCGGCCAAACGGATCGGCGAGATGGTGATGGAGGGGCTGAAGGTCCTCGATTCGGTTGCCTATATCCGGTTCGCCAGCGTCTATCGCGAGTTCAGCGAAGCGCGCGACTTCGAGGAATTCGCGGGCAGCGTGGAGGAAGCCGGGCGGGGGTGAGCCCCAATTTGACATCCCCCCCGTTCGTCCTGAGGAGAGGCTGAGCTTGTCGAAGCCTCGTCTCGAAGGACCTGCCCCCCGTGAGTTTCTACACCTACCTCCTGCGCTGCGCCGACGGCAGCTATTATGTGGGGCATTGCGACGATCTCGAAGCGCGGATCGGCGCGCATCAGGCGGGGACGCTGCCGGGCTACACGCAAAGCCGACGGCCCGTCGAAGTTTTGTGGTCACAGGATTTTTCGACGCGTGACGAGGCGCTTGGTGCCGAGCGGCGGATCAAGGGCTGGTCGCGGGCCAAGAAGGAGGCGCTGGTGCGGGGTGACTGGGCGGCGATCCGGTCGCTCGCCAGCCGGGCGGTCCTTCGAGACGAGGCTTCGACAGGCTCAGCCTCTCCTCAGGACGAACGGAGGGGGGATGGTAAGCGTCTACTCGACGCTGGCTCGAACCGACCGGATGAGGGTGAGAGCGGTTCAAATCCGACTCATATCGTGGGCCCAGCCTCTGGGAACAAAACGAGGGGCGAGCAGCCTGCTGTTCCGCCTCCCGTCATCGTGCTCGTTCGCCCGCAACTGGGGGAAAACATCGGCAAGGCGGCGCGGGCGATGCTCAATTTCGGCCTGGTCGAGCTGCGGCTGGTCGCACCGCGCGATGGCTGGCCGAATCCGCAGGCCGGGCCGGCGGCGTCCGGGGCGGACATCGTGCTGGAACGGGCGGCGGTGTTCGACAGCGTGGCCGACGCGGTCGCGGATTGTGCGCACGTCTATGCCACCACCGTTCGCAAACGGGGCGTGACCAAGCCGGTCGTCACCCCGGCGGAGGCGGCGCAGACGATCCATGCCGGGCCGGCACGGTCGGCGATCCTGTTCGGGCCGGAACGATCAGGGCTGGAAACCGACGATGTCGCGGTGGCGCGGACGATCATCACCGTGCCGATCAATCCCGAGTTCGGCAGCCTGAATCTGGCGCAGGCAGTGATCCTGGTCGCCTATGAATGGTCGAAGGGGCAGGCGCTGGCGAGCCCGCCGGCGGTCGACGCCGATCCGCCCGCGCCGCAGATCGAGCTGGACGGGATGATCGCGCAACTCGACGCGCTGCTCGACGACGGCGGCTATTTCTATCCGCCCGATCGCACCCCCACGACGCGGCGGATGTTGCGGACGTTGCTGACCAAGCCGGGATGGTCGAGCCAGGAGGTGCGGACCGTGCGCGGGATCCTGTCGACGCTGGTGCCCAAACGGCCGCGCGGCGGCTGACGTCAGTCGATGCGGTTAGTCGATGCGGGGCGACGGTGGCCGCCCGTCGCAATAGGACGTCGCCGGATCGCGCAACGACAGACCCGCCGATACCGCGCGCTGGATGATCAGGCGGATCGATCCGTGCTTGGCGCTGTTGGCCTCACTGGGCTCCCCGCAGGCGCTCAGGCGATCGGTCGACACCAGGAGGCCGCTGGGTGTCCGCTTGTAGGGGCCGCCTTCCCCGGTCAGCGGCGCGACGCGGCGCCGCACCGTCGTATCGGGAGTCGATAGCGCGCGTGCGACCTGCGCGACGCGCACCGCATGATGCGGCAGCAGCGCGGGCGGCGCGCTGAACCCGCCGATCGCGCGATCGGCCTTCAATGCTTGATGATTGGCGTGCAGCACGACCGAGAAGATCGCCAGGTCGATCGGCTCCGCGCACAAGGCGCGATTGGCCTCGAACAGCGCGAGGAAGAGGTCGATCGCCGCACACAGGCCATCGGTCAGCGACAGTCGCGTGGAGACGCCGGGCGGCACCTTGGTCATGTCGATCAACCCCGTCGCCACCGCATCGGCGAGCAGCCGCACGAAGCAATCATGCGCGTATCGCAACTGTTGCCAATTGTCCGGGCGCTCCCAGAACGCGGTCGACAGCGTGACGCCGTTACGCATCCGTTCGCAGACCCGCGCTTCGAGCAGGGCGCAGATATGGCGACGGACAGTCTCGAACGGACGCCCCAGCGACATTGCTGCGGAATGGACCGAAATCGTGCCCCGCTGGTCCGGCTGCGACATGCTGGTACGCAGGAGCAGGCAGAAGACCATGAAGCGGTCGATGTTGCCGTTGAAGTACCTGAGGCCCGTTACGCTCATGCTGGTATGGAACTCGGCCAGCAGCACCGCCATGGGCGGCGCCGTTCGCGCGTGTCGCGGTAGCGTTTGGGGATTCCCCGATGGAACAGCATGTTGCCGTACGAGCGCGTAGTTCGGCACCAATTCCACCCCAATCAAACGTCACGAGTGACGCTTTTGCTGCACCCTGCAATCATGAACTCGGCGTCGGAAGACTGCGACCGGTCTTGCGCGTTTCTACTAGGGCGTATGAAGCGCGCAAGAAAGGTTGGCATGCCTTCGACCAAGTTCTTGTTACTACAGCTAATCTTCGAAAGCACCTGATGAATATGGTAAAGATCGTACCGTTATGCGCTTGGTAACCCAATCACACACGAAAGTACGGCGCTATACTTGCCGGGTTAGCGCTTACTAACTACCGGAAAAATAGGCGAAAGTATACTATCGGGGTTCGCGTTACCGGTATCAGAATGGGACGGCGGTCGCAAGCCGTCCCACAGGTGAAGGCGATTATTCAGCGAGTTGCGTGGCGTTCGCGATCGGAAGCGGACGCCCTGCGAGCGCCGCATCGAGCGCGTTGCGGTCGAGTTTCCCCTCCCACCGCGCGACGACGACCGCGGCGACCGCATTGCCGACGAAGTTGGTCAGGCTGCGGCATTCGCTCATGAAGCGGTCGACGCCCAGGATCAGCGCCATACCGGCGACCGGCACGGTCGGGACGATCGACAGCGTCGCGGCCAGGGTGATGAACCCCGCACCGGTGACGCCCGCCGCGCCCTTCGACGAGAGCATCGCGACGCCGAGCAGCAGTAGTTGTTGGCCAAGCGTCAGGTCGACGTTGCACGCCTGCGCGATGAACAGCGCCGCCAGCGTCATGTAGATGTTGGTGCCGTCGAGGTTGAACGAATAGCCGGTCGGGACGACCAGCCCGACGACGCCGCGGTCGCAGCCGGCGGCCTCCAGCTTGGTGAGCAGCCCCGGCAGCGCCGGCTCGGAGGAGGAGGTGCCGAGCACCAGCAGCAGCTCGCCCTTCAGATAGGCGATCAGGCGCAAGATCGAGAAGCCGTGCAGCCGCGCGACGATGCCGAGGATACCGAACACGAACAGCGCCGAGGTGAGATAGAAGGTCGCGACGAGCCCGCCGAGGTTGACGAGGCTGCCGACGCCATATTTGCCGACGGTGAAGGCGATCGCGCCGAACGCGCCGAGTGGGGCGACGCGCATCAGGATCGCGACGACGCGGAACACGACGATGTTGAGCCGCTCGATCAGGTCGAGGATCGGGGCGGCGGGCGCGCCGACGAGGCTGAGCGCGACGCCGAACAGGATCGCGACCAGCAGCACCTGCAGGATGTTGCCCTGCGTTAACGCGGAGATCAGCGTGTCGGGGATGATGTTGAGCAGGAAGCCGGTCAGCGTCGTGTCATGCGCCTTGGCGGCATAATCGGCGACCGCGCCGGTATCGAGCGTGGCCGGATTGATGTTCATCCCCGCGCCCGGCTGGACCACGTTGGCGACGATGAGCCCCACGATCAGTGCGAGCGTCGAGAAGAACAGGAAATATCCGAATGCCTTGCCGGCAACGCGCCCCACCGCGCTCAATTCGCGCAGGCCCGCGATCCCGCTGACCAGGGTCAGGAAGATGACCGGGGCGATGACCATCTTCACCAGCTTGATGAAGCCATCGCCCAGCGGCTTCAGCGCCGCGCCGAGTTGCGGATAAAAATGGCCGACGATCGCGCCGGCGACGATCGCGATCAGGACCTGGACATAGAGATGGTGGTGAAGGCGGCGGGGCCCTTCGGCCTCGGGGGGAATGATGGTGCTGTGCATAACCTCTCCTCGCGTCCGCATTCAGCGAACGTCTTGAGGGCGAGGCTATCGCGGATCGTCGCCGGGACGAAGCATCCTCTTGAGCAGGCTTAAACGCTTGAAACCGAACGACAAAATAAGCTACTGCTGTGCCCGGTCGCCGGAGATGTGCGGAACGCCGCCAGCGCGCGGACCCGCCTGTGCCATATTCCGCACGTCAGGGGCGTCCGGCGCGTTCCCAGGCGGCAATGTCGGCGACGCCGTCCGCCACGCTGATCCGCGGCGTGAAGCCGGTCGCCTGCATCCGGTCGATCGCATATCGAACCGAGGTGCGGAAGCGCGCGACCTCGTCATGCGAGGGCGTGCGCGCGACGAAACGTTCGAGCGGATCGAGCGACATGCCAGCCCGTCCGGCGGCGGCGCTGGCCGCCTTGGCGAGCTTGCGTGCCGCCAGCGTCGCAGTGCCCGGTAGCGAGCCGGTGCCGGCCGGCGCCTGCACCGCATCGCGCAACGCCTCGAGATAGCCATGCCACGTCGGGATGTCGGCACCGTTGACGTTGAAGGTGCCGGCGATCGGCGTCGCGCCGGTCGCGAGATGCGTGATGAACGCGGCGAGATCGTCGACATGGATCAGATTGGCATCGCCGCGTCCGGCGTCGCCCAGTACCGGCCAGCCGTCGTGCAGGCGGTCGAGATAGGCGGTGGTCCATGCCGCGCTGCGCGGGCCGTAGATCAGGGTGGGGCGCAGGATCGCGACCGACAGCGCATCACCCGCCTGCCGGCAGGCGGCTTCGGCAGCGACCTTCGCGGCGCCGTACGCGCCGTGCGGGTGGTCGGTCGGCGCATCCTCGTCGATCGTGCCGGTGGCGGCGCCATAGACCGCGACCGAACTGAGCTGGATGAAGCGCTTCACCCCCGCGGCGCGCGCGGCGGCGAGCGTGTTGCGCGTGCCGTCGACGATGACGCGGGTGTCGCGCGGGCCGCCGATCGCGGTGTGGACGACCGTCTCGATGCCGGGCATCGTCACCGCCAGCGCCTTGGGCTCCAGCACGTTGAGCGCGGTGCCGCCCGGGGGCGGGCGGCGATAGCCGGCGACGACCGGGACCCCGGCGGCCTGCAACGCCGCAACGACGCGTTGCCCGACGAAACCGCCCGCGCCCGTCACCAGCACCGTGCCCGTCATACGTGCCGCTCCTTCAGATGATCCGCCAGCCGCAGCGCCAGCGCGATCGCGGTCAGCGTGGGATTTGCCTGGCTCGACGTGGGCGTAACCGACGCACTGGCGACATAGAGGCCGGCGACGCCGTGCACACGGCAGTTGCGATCGACGACACCGTCGCGCGGACTGTCCGACATGCGGGTGGTGCCGCTGTGATGTCCGCCATAGGCCGCCGAATCGAGCAGCGCGTCCTCCAGCGCCGCCTCGTCATAATCGAGCGTGCCGGTGCCGGTGCGCACCAGTTCATCGCGGATCAGCCGGTAGGTGGCGCGTGCCGAATCGAAGTCGGCCGGGGCGACGCGCCAGTCGACGTGGAGGCGGCGCATCCCCAGCGCATCGCGCTCCGCCGACAAGGCGACGCGACTGTCCCAGTTCGGCGATTGCTCGCTGACGAACTCGAACGGGTAGCGATTGTCGCGCGACGGCAGCGCGATCGACGGGATCCGCCGCGATGCAAGATAGCGTTTCACGCCCCAGGTTCGGACGAAGTTGAACAATTGCACCGGATGGCGCGCGATATTGCCGACGTGGCGCAGATAGGGCCCGAGCGACCGATCGGCCTCGCGCGCGGCGCGGCTATATTCGTACTTCACCGCAAAGGCGGCGAGGAACATCAGCGACAATACCGGATCGCCGTGCGCCGGATCGTTGGCGTCGCGGATGTGGAGCCGCACGGTGCTGTTGAGCAACTGCCGTGCGCGCTGCGCCGCGGGCGTGGGGGCGAGGCGGCGGCGGATGTAGATCCCCTCCGCATCGCGCTCGTAATCGAAGCCGATCGTCTTGGGATCACCGGTGAAATGCGCCATGCCGAAGGTCGCGGCGAGATGGCACATATAGCCGCGCCCCAGCCAGCCGCCGGCGTTGCCGGGGCCGTCGGGCAGCACGTCGTCGGAGGCGAGCAGCAGGCGTGCGGTTTCCAGCCCGCCCGCGGCCAGCACGTAATTCTTCGCGCGGATCGGCCAGTTGCTGCCGTCCGGCGCGCGCACCTCGAGATGGTCGACGCTGTTGCCGTCGGCGGCCAGCCGGATCGCGGTGACCGGCACATGGGTGACGACCCGGACGTTCGGCGCGGCGGTCAGTTGCTCGCCGTAGCGGGTCCAGAAGTTGGTCGGGCGGCTAAAGCGCTCGATCGTGGTGTGAAGCGTTTCGCCTTCGAGGCCGGGGACGATCGGTGCGGAGGGCGTGTGATCAAACGCGCCCGCCTCCGCCGCCTCCATCGCGGCGGGATAGTGAAGCGCGACCTCGTCATAGCCGATCGGCCAGCCCGAATGCGCGACCCACGGCCGCGGCTCGAAGTCGATCGGATCGAACGGAATCGACCGGCCGCCCCACAGTGCCGTCGTGCCGCCCAGCGCGCGCACGCGATACGTGTCGAGCGGCCAGTGGACGCGCGGATCGGCAACCTGCCCGGCATAGGCGTCCTGCACGGCGGGATCGGCATTCGGGCCGCCAGCCTCGAGCACCAGCACGTCCAGCCCCAGCGCGGCGCAGCGCGCGGCGAGCGTGAGGCCGGCTGCCCCCGATCCGACGATGCAGACATCGGCCGGGGCGGGCGGGGCGGTCAATTCGCTGGCATCGGCGCGCACGCTGTCTCCTCCGGGCTGTGCCGGCAGGGCGTAGCATGGTGCGGCGCGGGAGCAAGCATTGCGGCTCCGCCCCGAAAAGGCGGAGCCGTGTCATTTTGGGCGGTTAGAGGATCGCGCGCGCGATCGCCGCGGCCTGGACGTCATAGGCCCAGGCGGCTTCGTGCAGGCTGTCGGCGAACGCCCCGCTCGCCTGCGCGGTGGCACGCCCGCCGAGCATCGCCTCCTCGTCGATGAAGAGGCATTCACTGTCGAGCGCGAGTGCGCGCAGCGCGCTGCGCCACTGCGCGCGGTTCGCATCGCTGCCGCCCGCCGCGCCGACGCCGCCGACCGCCGGCCAGGTCAGGATCACGCTGCCGCTCGGCCGCGCCTGTTGGACGATCGTGCGGATGTTCGTCAGCCACGTCGCCATCGCCACCCCCTGCGCGCTGTCGTTCGTGCCCAGGTTCACGATCGTCAGATGCGGCGCGTATGTGGCGAGCGCACTGGCCGGGGAGAACGCGTTCGTCATGTCGGCCTGAAAGCCGGAGACGACGCCATAGACACCGAAATTGGCGATCTCGACGCCTGGGCGCGTGCTGTCCCACGCGATCATCCCCGCCAGTTGCAGATTGCCTGCAGTGCCGGCGCGCGCGATCGCGATCGGGGCGGCGTCGCGGGTGGCGAAGGTCGCCTCCAGCCGGGCGAAGCCGCCGCTTGCTCCCGATGGCGTCAGGGTCACGCTTTCGCTGCCCTTGGTCACCGTGAACGCGGGCCGGTCGCTGCCGTTGCGGACGATACCGAGCAACGATCGACCGGCCCGCCGGGCTGGAATTGCCCGGGGTTGGCGTTGCCCGCGCTCATCATCGCGCCGCCCAGCGAGTTGCTGCCCCCGCCCCAGCCGGCGAAACCGCTGCGGCGCGGATCGTACGCAAGGACGTCGGCGATGCTGCCGAAGCCGGCGCAACCGAAGAAGGCGTCGGTGCGGGTGGTGAGTGCGGCCGCGGCGAGCAACGCCGCGACGCGCGCCGGGCGCGACCGCGCGAAGGCGCCGACGGTGAAGGTGCTGCCGGTGCCCGCGCCGGCCCCCACGGTCTTGCTGTCGCCGACAAAGGCGATGCGCGCGACGTCGCTCATCCCGCTGCGCACGCGCCCGCGCGCCGCCGCCCAGCCGAGCAGCGCGGTGGTCGAGGGCGCCTCGACCGTCGGCACGGGGGCGCCCAGCCGCGCCAGCGCGGCGGCGGTGACGGCGCCGCCGATCGATCCAGAGGTCCGCGTCATCTCAGGCCTCCGCGATCAGATTGGTGGCGGTGGTGCCGGTGGCGCGGACATAGAGCGCGCGCACCGCTATGTAGCTGGCGTCGGGCAGGTTGCGGTACGTGACGTCCTCGCTTCCCTCGACGCCGCGCAGCACGATCGTGCCGCCGCCGCCGACATAGATGCCGCGCGGCACGCTGGGCAGCGGCGCGGTGTCGTCGGGCTGGATCGGATAGGGGGCGGTCGACGGCGCGCTGGCGCTGTCGCTGCTGTTCTGGAACTTGTCGGGCATGTCGTCGTCCTCCTTCTGTCGAAAACGTTCCCTTTATGTTCATAACAGGCTTGTAGGACAGCCCCGCGATGTGCCGGGATGGGAGCGGCTTTTTCGGTTGGCGGTCGACCGCTTACCCTTTAGCGTTGCGGCGGTGACGGATCGCCCGGCGATCCGCCGGTTCGCCATGCCCAGGGATTGCGTAACACGATGGCACGATCGCTGACCCTCGACTCTGCCCCGATCGAGGGCATGGAGCGCGCCGCGCGCGAACCGGCCGAGCGCCGCGCGCGCAGCGATGCGCCCGCCGCGCCGCCCAGCTTCGAAGACAAGGTGGTGCTGGCGATCTTCGCGGTCGGCCTGGTCGGCAATGTCGTGCTGCAGAAGATCGCGCTGCCGCTGAAGGCCGGCGGGTTCGTGCCGCTGGTGCTGCCGCTGTTCGTCGCGGCGATCGCGCTGGGGCCGATCCTGATCCGGCCGAAGTTCGACGCCGTGCGGATCGGCGGGTTCTTCCTCGCCTTCATCGTCGCGTCCTTCTCCACCTTCTTCCTGGCGCCGCGCTACAGCGCGTCGAGCCTGATGCTCTTCGCCGCGCTCTATGCGCCGTTCATGATCCAGTATGAGACCAGCGCTGCCAATTACCGGCGCTGCATGAACCTGTTCATCTCGGTGATGCTGGCCTACGTCGGCGTCACGCTGGCGCAGCACATGATCCAGCTCGCGATCTCGTGGCGGGCATGGCCCAACCTGAACCTATTGCTGCCCAAGGCGTGGCTGATCCCGGATTACGTCTATATCCAGCCGATCATCTACGGCTCGCGCTACATGAAGCCCAATGCGGTGAGCTTCCTCGAAGTGTCGCTGCTGTCGCAGTTCATCGCGCTGGCGCTGGCGTTCGAGCTGACCTTATTCCGCCGCCCGATCCGGTTGATCGTGCTGGCGGCCGGCCTGCTGATGACGATGGCGGGCACCGGTTCGCTGCTGATGGCGCTGACGCTGCCGGTGCTGCTGGGGCGGATGCGGATGCGCAACGCGATCGTCATGCTCGCGATCCTGCTGGTCGTGTGCGTGGTCGCGTTCCGGCTGGGATGGTTCGACATCGTCAGCACGCGCATGGACGAATACAAGCACAACGGCACCAGCGCCAACATGCGCTTCATCCTGCCGCTGGAGCGACTGCTGGAGTTCCTGCACGATCCGAAGGGATTGATCGCGGGGATCGGCGCGGGCCAGATCGAGAAGGGCGGCAATTTCATCTGGTGGCCGTTCGTCAAGACGGCGATCGAATATGGCCTGGTCAGCGCGATCCTGTTCTACGCGTGGGTGATCTACTGCCTGTTCCGGCGCGCGCCGCAGGGGGCGATCGCATTTGTGCTGATCGTGTGGTTCTCGTTCGAGGGCACGCTGCTGACCGCGCACAACGTGCTGTCGCTGGTGATGTTCGGGACGTTGCTGCGCATCGCGCCCGAGGATTCGCTACGCCGCCGCAGCAAGGAGCCGAAGCCGCAGCTGGACGGTGCGCCGCTGCCGACCGCGAAGATGCCACCGCGCCAGAGCCGCACGCCGCTGCCCGAGCCGGTGCCGGCCGGCGACGTGAGCGGCGCGGCGCTGGTGCGCGTGCTAGGCACCCCCGACAGCGGCGGGCGGCTGATCTACGCGATCGGCGACCTGCACGGGCGCGTCGATCTGTTCGACCGGCTGATCGCGCGCATCCGCGACGATATCGCGGCGCATCCCGGCGGGTATGACGGCAAGCCGATGGTGGTGTTGCTGGGCGACTATATCGACCGCGGCCCCGCCTCAGCGCAGCTGATCGACCGTATCCTCGCGCTGCGCGAGGACGAGACGATCGAATGGCGCGCGGTGCTGGGCAATCACGAGGATGCGATGGTCGCGTTCCTCGATGCGCGGAGCAGCGGGCAGAGCTGGGGGCGGCATGGCGGCGCGACGACGCTCGCCTCTTATGGCATTGCGGCACCCGAGACGCCTGAAGGCTGGGACGCGACCCGCGAGCAGCTGCGCGCGGTGGTGCCGGCAGCGCATGATGCGTGGTTGCGCGGGCTCGACCATTATATCGTGCAGGGCGGGCTGATCTTCGTCCATGCCGGGCTGCGTCCCGGCGTGCCGCTGGAAAAGCAGCGGATGAAGGACATCCTGTATATCCGCGAGGAGTTTCTGGGCGCGCCGGTCGATAGTGACCTGTTGATCGTGCACGGCCATACGCCGCAGGACGAGGCCTATGGCGCACCGGGGCGGATTTGCCTCGACAGCGGTGCCTATGCGACGGGCGTGCTGACCGCGGCGCGCTTCGACGGCGGACCGGTCAAGCTGTTGACATCGCGATAGGCGGCTGACCTGCTGGCGTCAGCGCCGCCGGATCGGGCGCATCGGGCGGAGCCGAACCGCGAGGCAGATGACGGTCGGCCAGAACAGGGTGTTGACGACGTCGGGGATCGTGTCCCACCAACGCCAGCTATGATAGTGGAGGCGATCGAGCACTTCGTTCGCCAGCTCCGCCGCCACCACCACCGATAGCGGGATGAACGTGCCGAGCGAGCGGCGCGTGACGATCCGCGCGATCATCAGCACCGCCATCCCGGCGTGGATGTGCAGGACCGTGTCGGTGGTACCGGTGCCGTCGCCGATCCAGTTGATGAAGCGGGCGTACAGCCCCGGTACGTCGGTCACCGGGTCACTTCTGGCAGGCGACGATCGCGGTCACGACGCTGATCGTCTCCTGCGGATCGCGGACCCGCACGCAGTCGACCCCCGCCTCGTGCGCGGGATAATCGTTGCCCCCCGGGAAGATCGCGTCGCCGATGAACAGCATCTCCGACAGATCGAACCCGCTCTCCTTGGCGAGCCGGCGCAGGCCATAGCCCTTGTCGACGCCTTCGCGGGTAATGTCGATCGAGGTCGCGCCGCCCATGTTGATCGCCAGCCCTGGCAGGCGTTTGCGCAGATCGGCCTGGATCACCTTGCGCTTGGCGAAGTCGGGATCCCAATGTTCCTTGGCCTCGATCGGCGCTTCCTGCCCGAGCGCGGAGAAGGTGATCTGGCTGCCGCGATCCTCGATCCGCTCGCCCCAGGTCTGTTCGGGGACGAAGCCGGTCGCCTCAAGCGATTCACCGAACGCGGTGATGATCTTCTGCTTCTCGGCGTCGTCGAACAGTTCGGCATAGACCGTCTGCCACGCACCGTCCTTGTGGACATACAGCTTGGTGCCGGTGGTCGGCATCAGCCACAGCCGTGCGCGATCGGCGCGTTCGGGCAGGCGGCTGGCGACCTGTTTCTCGAACTGCGGCCAGTCGCCGCCCGAGATCACCGCAACGTCGGCGACCGTCAGCAGATCGGCCAAAGTCTCGCCCATATCGTCCTTCAGCGGTTGCTTGCTGAGCGCGAGCGTGCCGTCGAGGTCGAAGGCGACGAGCTTCTTCATTCGGTATCTCCGGTGCGCAGAATAATCGTTTCGATGGCGTGCGCTACGCCATCTTCGTCGTTTGCGCGAGTGGTGGTGTGTGCCTTCGCCTTCACCGCGTCGGGCGCGTTGCCCATCGCGATCGACAGGCCCGCGCGCGCCAGCATCGGCAGGTCGTTGGCCTGATCGCCGATCGCGGCGGTGTCGGCGAGATCGACATCCAGCGCCCTGGCGAGCGCGGCGATGCCGTCGCCTTTGTTCGCGGCCAAAGCGGTTACGTCGAGATAATAGGTTTGCGACTGTGCGACGGTCGCGTCGGTGCCGTAGCGGGCGTTGACGCGTTCGTAGAGTGATCGGAGCGCGGCCTCGTCATCGCTGACGAAGGTGATCTTGTCCGCGTGGTCGAGCAGGTTGTCGAACGAGGCCACGAAAACCGGTTCCTGCGCGCTGCTGCGGCGCTCGCTTTGCGTGTGCGGGCCATCGCCGTTGCTGGCAAACCATTGATCGTCGGCGAAGACCCAGGTGTCGACGCCGTCCGCCATCGCCATGACGCCGCCCGCGACGTCCGCCGGGATCGTGACGTGGCTGACGATCGTGCCGTCGCGGCGGAACACGATCCCGCCGTTGAACGCCGCGACGTCGCCGTCCAGCCCAAGCGGTTCGAGCAGCGGGCGAATTCCCGACATCGGTCGCGCGCTGATGACCGTGAAGCCGACCCCCGCCCCGCGCAGCCGGTCGACGGCGGCGATCGTGGCGGGGGTGAGGTTCTTGTCCTTGTCGACCAAGGTGCCGTCGAGATCCGACACCAGCAGGCGGATCGCCATTACTGCGGCATCTCGACATGGCCGCCGAAGCCGAAGCGCATCGCCGACAGGACCTTTTCACCAAAGGTATGTTCGACGCGGCTGCGGTAGCGTGCGAACAGCGCGGTGGTGAGGACGTTGGCCGGCACCGCCTCCTCCATCGCCGCCTCGATCGTCCACTGGCCCTCGCCCGAATCGGCGACGTTGCCGCTGAACTTCTCGAGCTTGCCATCGGCGGTGAGTGCGTCGGCGGTGAGGTCGAGCAGCCACGACGAGATCACGCTGCCGCGCCGCCACACTTCGGCGACGTCGGCGAGATCGATGTCATAGCGTTGATCTTCGGGCAGCTTTTCGGAAGCTTTGCCCTTCAGAATGTCGAAGCCTTCGGCATAGGCCTGCATCAGCCCGTATTCGATTCCGTTGTGGACCATCTTCACGAAATGGCCCGCACCGGCCGGGCCGGCGTGGATGTAGCCGTTCTCGGCGCGGGGGTCGGTATCGTCCTTGCGCCCGACGGTGCGGGGAATGGTGCCCATGCCGGGGGCCAGGGCAGCGAAAATCGGGTCAAGATCTTTGACGACGTCCTTGGGTCCGCCGATCATCATGCAATAGCCGCGTTCCAGCCCCCAGACGCCGCCCGAAGTGCCGACGTCCACGTAGTGGATGCCCTTTTCGGCGAGCGCCTTGGCGCGGCGAATATCGTCCTTGTAGAAGCTGTTACCGCCGTCGATCACCACATCGCCGGCGCTGCCGCCGGCGGCGATCTGGTCGACCATCCCGTCGGTGATCTCGCCATGCGGGAGCATCACCCACCAGATCGCCGGACTGCCCGCCTTGGCGCGCGCATCGTCGACCGAAGAGGCGGCGATCGCGCCATCGGCGACAAGCTTTTCAACGGCTTGTGCGTCACGATCGAAGGCGACGATCTCGTGCCCGGCCCTCATCAGGCGGCGTGCCATGTTGCCGCCCATTCGGCCGAGGCCGATCATCACCAGTCGCATTGCAAACTCCCTCGCTGGCCGCTTAATCACCCGACCATGCGTCAGGTTCCGCTGGCGCAACAACCCCTGGGAGCGCCCGCGCGTTGCATCGGCCCCGCTTGCTCATCGTCTTCGGGACACGACCGGAGGCGATAAAGATGGCGCCGGTGATCGCCGCGTTGCGCGATCGGCCGCAAATTACCACGCGCGTGCTGGCGACGGGGCAGCATACGATGCTGTTGACGCAGGCGTTGGACGCGTTCGGGATCGTTCCGGACGCGAACCTGTCACTTACGCGCGAAGGCGGATCGCTCGATGCCGCGCTGGCGCAATTGCTGGTCGGGATCGGCTGCGCGATCGAATGCGAGCGACCGCAGCGGGTGGTGGTGCACGGCGACACGCTGACGACCCTGGCCGCCACGTTGTCCGCTCATCTGCGCGGGATCCCGGTGGCGCATGTCGAGGCGGGGTTGCGGAGCGGCGACCTGTCCGCGCCGTGGCCCGAGGAGGGCAGCCGGCGGGTCGCCGGGGTGCTGGCCGACCTGCACTTCGCGCCGACCGCGGCGGCGGTGGCGGCGTTGCGCGCGGAGAACGTGCCGGAGGCGGCAATCCACCTGACCGGGAACACGGCGGCCGATGCGCTGTGCGCCATCCGCGCGCGGATCGCGGCGGAACCGGCGTTGACCGCTGCGATCGAGCCGGTGCTGGCCCGCTTCAAGGCCAAGCGGATCGTAACCGTCACCGTGCACCGGCGCGAGAATTTCGGTGCGCCGTTGCGCGGGATCGCGGAGGCGATCGCGCGGCTCGCGAGGCGGGAGGACATCGGGGTCGTGGTGCCACTGCATCCGAATCCGGCGGTGGCGGCGCCGCTGGCCGCGCGGCTCGACGGATGCGACCGCGTCGCGTTGATCCCGGCGCTCGATTATCCGGCGTTCGTGTGGCTGATGGCGGCGAGCGCGCTGATCCTTACCGATTCCGGCGGCGTGCAGGAGGAAGCCCCCGCGCTGGGCGTGCCGGTGCTGGTGCTGCGCGATCTGACCGAGCGGCGGGAGGGCGTGGTGGCCGGGGGCGTGCGGGTGGTGGGGACCGAGGCCGCGCGCATCGTCGCCGCGGCGGGCGAGGTGCTCGACGATGCGCATGCCTATGCCGCGATGGCGGTAGCGCGCGATTGCTATGGCGACGGACAGGCGGCGCGGCGGATCGCCGACGTCCTGCTGGCTACGATGACGGGTAACATGGGTTGAGCCATCGCGACCCCAAGCTTTTCTGCGGTTGCCCCGGGCAGGGGCATCGGCGCAGGTATGGCCGATGAACGGGGGCAGGCAGCTTTGGACCTACTGAGCACGCTGGCCGGATTTCTGGTCGGCACGATCGTCGGGCTGACCGGGGTCGGCGGCGGATCGCTGATGTCGCCGCTGTTGATCCTGCTGTTCGGGGTCGCGCCGACGACGGCGGTCGGCACCGATCTGTGGTTCGCGGCGATCACCAAGATCGTCGGCGGGACGATGCACCACCGCCAGAACAACGCCGACTGGGCGATCGTCAAGCGACTGTGCTGGGGCAGCCTGCCGGCGGTGGCGATCACCTTGTGGTGGCTGTCGAGCCATGGGCACAAGGCCGAGAGCAACGGGCTGATCGTGCGGGTGCTGGGGGTGACGTTGGTCATCTCCGCGCTGCTGACGCCGTTCCGCGCGACGCTGGCGCGGCGGTTCGCGCGCGCCGAGGGGGCGCGGACCGAGGCGCTGTTGCGCTGGCAGCCGCTGCTGACCGCGGCGGCGGGGGCGTTGCTGGGGACGTTGATCACGCTGACGTCGGTGGGGGCGGGGGCGCTGGGAGCGACGTTGCTGCTGATGCTGTATCCGTTCCGGCTGAACGCCAAGCGGCTGGTGGGAACGGATATTCTGCACGCGGTGCCGGTCGCGCTGATCGGCGGGATGGGGCACGCGGTGATCGGGAACATCAATCTGCCGCTGCTGGGGTCGTTGCTGCTCGGGTCGGTGCCGGGGGTGATCCTCGGCGCGAAGCTGACCGACCGGTTGCCCGAGCGGGTGGTGACGCCGGCGCTGGCGGTGGTGTTGCTGATCGTCGGGGTGCGGTTGTTGATGTAGAGTTTGGGTTCGTCATCAAGCGTTGACTTGCTCCGTTTGACCGCCCCGGCGGAAGCCGGGGCCCAGTTGGGAGACGCTGGTGATGCCTGCTGCGCTTCGTTTCGTCAGCCTTCTCAACTGGGCCCCGGCGTTCGCCGGGGTGGAAGCTCGGGCATGAGGCGCGGCCCCGGATCACGTCCGGGACGACGGGTTTGGGTAAGTTCAAGTCCGGTTTCTACACGATCGGCGCGGCGGAAGACGACGGCGGTTCAATCGTTGGAAGGGGCGATCGCAGCGCTATAACCGTAGGCGTCAGCAAGAAGCGGGATCCCGGATCAAGTCCGGGATGACGAAGGATTGAGGGGGTAGTGGCTGCGACGGTTCAGCCCAGCGCCGCCTTTACGCGGTCGGCGAGGCGGAGGATCGCGGCGTCGTGGATGCCGGCGGTGCTGACGAGCACGCCATAGGCGCGTGGGTCGGGCTTGTTGAACACCAGCGGCGCGCCGACCGCGTCGCTGACCGAGGCGCCCGCCGCGCTCGCCACCAGCACCGCGGCGGCGATGTCCCATTCGTTGCCCCAGCGCAGCGTTGCGACCAGATCGGCGTGGTCGGCGGCGACCATCGCGACGCGCAAGGCGATTGAGTTCGGTTTCTCGACCGCGGTCAGGTCGCGATCGACCTTGGGCAGCGCGTCCACCGGGACGCGCGCGCCGGGCAGCGACTCGCGTCCCCCGGCGGTGACGCGGACGCCGTTGCGGGTCGCGCCGCCGGGCGCGGTGGCGCACCAAACTTCCTCGCGCGCGGGGGCGTCGAGTACGCCGATCACCGGGCGGCCGTCCTCGACCAGCGCGATCGACACGCACCAGCCGGTGCGCCCGCGGATATAGTCGCGCGTGCCGTCGATCGGATCGACCACCCAGACGCGGCGGCACGCCAGCCGGTCGGCGTTGTCGGCGGTTTCCTCCGACAGCCAGCCGGCGTCGGGGAGCAGAGCGCTCAGTCGGGCGCGGACCATCCGGTCGACGTCGAGATCGACCTCGCAGACCGGACTGCCCTCCGATTTCTCCCAGCGCGCGAAATCGGTGCGCCAGCGCGCGAGCGCCATTTGCCCCGCATCGCGCGCAACCGCGACGACCGCCTCGACCAGACCGGGGTCGGGGGCGAGAGCGGGGGCGGCGGCGTCAGCCACCGGCGACCGTCATGCCGTCGATGCGCAGCGTGGGCACGTTGACCCCCTGTCGGAAGACGAGATCGTTGGCGGGGGTGAGCGCACGGTACATGGCGAGCAGATTGCCCGCGATCGTGAAGCCGGCGACCGGCGCGACGATCTCGCCACCGCGGATCGCGAAGCCGGCCGCGCCGCGGCTATAGTCGCCGGTGACGGGGTTGACGCCCTGACCGATCAGCTCGGTGACGTAGATGCCGTCCTCGATATCCTCGATCAGCGTCGCGACGGGGACCTTGCCGGGTTCCATGTACAGGTTGCTGGTCGAGACGCCCGGCGCGCCGCCGATCCCGCGTGCGGCATGGCCGGTCGGCTCCAGCCCCAATTGCCGCGCCGAAGCGCTGTCGAGCAGCCAGCTTTCGAGCATGCCGTTTTCGATGATCGCGAGCGGCGAGACGGGAAGCCCCTCGCCATCGAACGGGCGCGAGCGCAGGCCGTGCGGGCGGTGCGGGTCGTCGCGGATCGTGACGCCGGGCGCGAACACCTCGGTGCCGAGCGAATCGAGCAGGAAGCTAGTGCGGCGGGTGATCGCACCGCCGGTGATCGCGCCGCTGAGATGACCGAGCAGGCTGGCGCCGACGCGCGGATCGAAGACGATTGGCATCGTTCCGCTGCGCGCCACGCCCGGATCGAGGCGGGCGACGGCACGCTCGCCAGCGAGCTGGCCGATCGCCTCGGGGGTGTCGAGATGCGCGAGGTGGCGGGCCGAGTGAAAGGCATAGTCGCGCTGCATCGCGCTGCCCTCGCCCGCGATCACGCTGGCCGAGACGCTGAACCCGGTGGTGGCGTAGCTGCCCGCGAAGCCGTGGCTGGTGGCGAGCGCCCAGACGCTTTCCGACGCCGAAGCGCCGCCGCCCTCGCTGTTGGTGACGCCGTCGACCGCGCGCGCAGCGTCCTCGGCGCGCAGCGCGGCGGTGCGGAGCTGTTCGGGGGTGCAGGCGTGGCGGTCGGCGAGGGCGAGCGCGGGCGGCGCGCCGTGGAGCAGACGCTCCTGCGGGGCGAGCCCGGCCCAGCGATCCTCGGGGGCCTCGCGCGCCATCGCGACCGCGCGTTCGACCAAAGCGTCCATCGCGGCGGACGACAGGTCGGAGGTCGAGACGCTGGCCGAGCGGCTGCCGACGAAGACGCGCAGGCCGAGGTCCTCGCCCTCCGAGCGGCCGACATCCTCGAGCTTGCCGAGCCGGACCGAGACGTCGGTCGAGGCATTGGCGGCGAACACCGCGTCGGCGGCGTCGGCTCCGGCGGCGGTGGCGCGGCGGACGATGTCGTGGGCGCGATCCTGCGCCTGGGAGGGAGTCAGCATGACGTCGACTTAGGGGCGAAAGGTTGCGGTTGCCATATCGCGGAGAACGTCGCGGCGACGTTATTGGATGCGCGTGCCGACGACGAGGCAGGCGAGGAACATCAGCAGCCCGGCGGTGCGATTGCTGCGGAAACGGTCGAGCGCGCCTTGGCCGTCGTCGTCGCGCAAGGTCGCGACCTGCCAGAACAGGTGGAGCGCGAGCGGGGCGAGCGCGGCGAGGATCAGCGGATCGGCGCGCACTTGCCATAGCGCCGCGGCCCAGAGCGCGAGCGCGAGCGCGTAGCAGATGCTAACCCCGGCGCGGACGTGGCGGCCGAGCGCGAGCGCCGAGGAGCGGATGCCGACCAGCGCATCGTCCTCGCGGTCCTGCAGCGCGTAGATCGTGTCATAGCCGACCACCCAGAAGATCGTGCCGGCGTAGAGCGTCAGGCCGGGGAGCGTGAGCGCGCCCCATGTCTCGGTCCAGCCGACCAGCGCCGCCCACGAAAACACCAGCCCGAGCCACGCCTGCGGCCACCAGGTGATGCGCTTCATGAACGGATAGGCGGCGACCGGCGCGATTGCGGCGAGCGAGACGAGCGCGGCGGGCAGGTGCAGCTGAAGCAGCACGACCAGCCCGATCAGGCAGAGCGCGAGCAGGAACGCCCAGGCCGCCTTCGCCGAGACCGCGCCGCTGGCGAGCGGGCGGCTGCGGGTGCGCGCGACGCTGGCATCGAGATCGCGGTCGACGATGTCATTGTAGACGCAGCCCGCGCCGCGCATCGCGATGCTGCCGACGAGCAGCCACAGGATCAGCGGCCAGCGCTCGATGACGCCGCCGGCGAGCGCGACGCCCCACGCGCCGGGCCAGAACAGCAGCCACCAGCCGATCGGCCGGTCGAAGCGCGCCAGCGACGCGAACAGCCGCGCGCGCGGCGGAAGGAGCGACAGCAGGCCGCGGTGCTGGGTGTCGGGGACGATGTCGGTCACGTCGCCTCGATAGCGGGGGATGGGGCGGGCGTCAGCGGCTATCGTGCGTGCGGGCGGTGAGTCCTTCTCACCTCCGCCCTCTCATTCGTCGCCTCGGACTTGATCCGGGGCCCCGCTTCTTCTTGTTCTTGGCGGACGACGTAAAGAAAAAGCGGGATCCCGGATCAAGTCCGGGATGACGGGTGGGGTGGCTTTTCCGCCTAAACCCGGCCGCGCCGCGTGACGGAAGTATGTGGGTGGCCGGTTCACGCCACCGTCAACCGCGCCTACATACAACGACACCGGTTTCGTAAGGATCGTGCGTATGTTGACCCTTCTCGCAATGCTCGTCGCCGCTGCCACCGATCCGCTGGCGGGGACGTGGCGCAATGCGGCCGACAGCGTGCGGATCCGTGTCGCGCCGTGCCGCGGCGAGCCGGGCATGTGCGGCACCGTGGTGTCGGCGAGCGACAAGGCCAAGGACGATGCCGCGGCGGGCGGGACCGAGCGGCTGGTCGGCACGTCGCTGTTCCGCGGGTTCGAGCGCGATGGCGACGGGACGTGGGCGGGGACGGTGTTCGTCCCCGACATCGGGCGCGAGGTCGACGGCACGTTGCAGCTCGACGGGCGCGATACGCTCGTGGCGCAGGGGTGCCTGTTCGCGGGCTTCGGGTGCAAGGAGCAGCGCTGGACCCGCGTCGCGCGCAAGTGATCCATCTGTCGGTCGCGATCGGCCGGTTTTTCGAGGCGCTGTTCTATGCCATCCTGCGCGTCGCCGGGGTGGTGACGGGCGTGGTGCTGGTCGTCGCGCTGGCGGGGGCGCTGTTGTTCCTGATCGCGCGCCTGTTGATCGGACGGGGAAGGAAGAAATGATGGGGGCGGTGCCCGCCTGGCCGCCGCGCTCGACGCCGCGGCTGTTCGTCGAGACGGCGCTGTCGCCGGGGCCGCTGGCCCTGTCAGGGCCGCAGGCGCATTATCTGGTGTCGGTGATGCGCACCAAGGTGGGCGACCCGGTCAAATTGTTCGATGACGCCAGCGGCGAATGGCTGGCGGTGGCGAGCGCGGTCGGCAAGCGCGACCTGACGCTCGACGTGCAGGAGCGGTTGCGCGAGCGCGAGGCGGTGCCCGATCTGTGGCTGGTCGCCGCGCCGCTCAAGAAGGGGCGCGTCGACTGGATGGCGGAGAAGGCGTGCGAGCTGGGCGTCGCGCGGCTGGTGCCGGTGGTGACGCGGCGGACGGTGGTCGACAAGCCGAACACCGAGCGGCTGCGCGCGCATATGATCGAGGCGGCCGAGCAATGCGGGCGTACCGCGGTGCCGGAAGTGACGGAAATGGTGAAGCTGCCGGCGTTGCTGCGCGACTGGCCGGCGGACCGCGCGCTGTTCTTCGCCGACGAACTGGGGGGCGAGCCGGCGGCGGTGGCGATGCGCGAACGGCGGGGGCCGGCGGCGGTCCTGATCGGCCCGGAAGGCGGGTTCGACGACGAGGAACGCGCCGCGATCCGCGCGCATCCGGCGGCGATCGGCATCGCGCTGGGGCCGCGGATCCTGCGCGCCGATACCGCGGCGGCGGCGGCGATCGCGGTGTGGATGGCGGTCGCCGGCGACTGGTGACCCGGCTTTACCCATCACAACCCGATCCGCTCTAGCGCCGGTGTTCATCGCGGCGTAAGGCGCGGCCATGACGACCAAGACGGTTTCGGACACGCCAGCAGCGACCATCGAATCGCGCGACGCCCTGATCGCGCGCTTCGCGAGCGGCGAGAAGCCCGCGGAGCGCTGGCGGATCGGGACCGAGCACGAGAAGTTTGTCTATGCCACCGGCGATCATCACGCGCCGTCCTATGACGAGGCGGGCGGAATTCGCGCGCTGCTGGGCGAGCTGGAGCAGCATGGCTGGCAGCCGGTGGTGGAAGGCGGCAACGTCATCGCGCTGAGCGGCGCGGACGGGTCGGTCAGCCTCGAACCCGCCGGGCAGTTCGAGCTGTCGGGCGCGCCGCTGGAGAATTTGCACCAGACCTGTGCGGAGACCGGGCGGCATCTGGCGCAGGTGAAGGCGGCGGGCGAGAAGCTGGGGATCGGCTTCCTCGGGCTCGGCATGTGGCCCGACAAGACGCGCGCCGAGCTGCCGATCATGCCCAAGGGCCGGTATGCGATCATGCTGCGCCACATGCCGCGCGTCGGCACGATGGGGCTCGACATGATGCTGCGCACCTGCACGATCCAGGTGAACCTGGATTATGCCAGCGAAGCCGACATGGTGAAGAAGTTCCGCGTCGGGCTGGCGCTGCAGCCGCTCGCCACCGCGCTGTTCGCCAATTCGCCTTTCACCGAGGGCAAGCCCAACGGCTTCCTGAGCTATCGGAGCCATATCTGGTCGGACACCGACCCGGCGCGGACGGGGATGCTGCCGTTCGTGTTCGAGGATGGCTTCGGGTACGAGCGCTATGCCGAGTACATGCTCGATGTGCCGATGTACTTCGTCTACCGCGACGGGCGCTACATCGATGCGGCGGGGCTGAGCTTCCGCGACTTCCTGCGCGGCGAGCTGTCGGTGCTGCCCGGCGAGAAGCCGACGATCACCGATTGGGACGATCATCTGTCGACCGCCTTCCCCGAGGTGCGGCTCAAGACCTTCCTCGAGATGCGCGGCGCGGACGGTGGTCCGTGGAACCGGATCTGCGCGCTGCCGGCGTTCTGGGTCGGGCTGTTGTATGACGGCGTCGCGCTGGATGCTGCGTGGGATCTGGTGAAGCACTGGACGCTCGACGAGCGGCAGGCGCTGCGCGACGCGGTGCCGAAGCTGGGGCTGTCGGCGCCGATCCCCGGTGGCGGGCAGTTGCGCGACATCGCGGCGGCGGTGCTCAATATCGCGCATGGCGGGCTGAAGGCGCGCGCGCGGGTTAGCGCGGCGGGCGAGGACGAGACCGGGTTCCTGGAGCCGCTGCGCGAGATCGTGCGCGCGGGGAAGGTGCCGGCGGAGCGGTTGCTCGACCTGTACAACGGCGCGTGGGGCGGGGATTTGTCGCGCGTTTATCGTGAGGCGAGTTTCTGAGCGCCTCATCGTCCGGGATGTGAGCCGGAACGACGCTGCTGCCATAGCCGGCTGGCCCACAACGACAGGTCGAGCACAACGTTCGTCATTGCGAGCGTAGCGAAGCAATCCAGGGCGTCCTGGTCCGGCTCTGGATTGCTTCGCTACGCTCGCAATGACGGGTAACGTAGAGGTTATCGGGTCTCAAAGAGGCAGCGGGGCCCCGGCTCGAGGCCGGGGCGACGGCGAACCTATTCCGCGTGGGGCCAGCCTGCCGCGTCCCAGCGGAGCCGCTGGATGCGAAGCGTCGGGATGCCGTTCCGCTGTGTATCGTAGGCGTGGTAGACGATACGGTCGCCGTCGGGGCCTTGCAGGATCGCATTGTGGCCCCGCCCGACATAGCGGCTGCCACTGCCCTGACCCGAGGCGAGCACCGGGGTGCCGCCGCCCTTGAGCATCGGCGTGCCGGCGCGATCGAGGTAGGGGCCGGTCGGCGCGGCCGCGCGGCCGACGACGGTGTTGTAGCTGCTCTTCGCACCGCGACAGCAGAAGTCGAACGAGACGAACAGGTAGTAATAGCGCCCGTGGCGGATCACGAACGGCGCCTCGATCGCGCCGGGCGACGGGCGTCTCGCGAGGCTGTGCATGGGCGTGCCCGGTTGCCGCAGCCCGGTGGCGGGGTTTAGCGCAATCAGCTTGATCCCGCTCCAGAAGCTGCCGAACGCCAGCCATTGCTTGCCCTCAGCGTCGGTGAAGGCGGCCGGGTCGATCGCGTTATAGTCGCCGCCGGCGGCGGATTCGACGACCGGGCCCTTGTCGACCCAGTTGGCGGCGGGCGCTTCGGGGTCGAGCCGGCGCGCGGTGGCGAGGCCGATCGCCGAGCGGTTCTTCCCGAAGGTCGATAGTGAATAATAGAGGCGATATTCGTCGCCGGCTTTGGTGATGTCGGGCGCCCACATGCCGGCGCTGCCGGGGACGTGCTTGCTCGCCCACACCGGGAGTGCGGGAAAGGACGCGCCGCGCAGCGTCCAGTGGGTGAGGTCGGTCGAGGTGCGGAGCGGGATCAGACCGTCGCGGCTGCGGACGTGGCCGGTGACGAAGAGGTAGTAGGTGCCGTTGTCGGCGATGATCGCCGGGTCGTGGACGGGGGTGAGGTCGCCGGTCAGCGGCGGCGGGACGGTCGCAGCGGGGATGGTGGCGAGCAGGAGCAGCGCGCCAGCGCTGCGGAGAAACGTGCGCATCGGGGGGACTCCTGCGGAGATGCAGACACGATCTGCAATACTCATACAATAATTGGCTTCCCCGTCACCCCGGACTTGATCCGGGGTCCCGCGTCTTGCCAGCGTCCAAGAAGAAAGTGCGGCCCCGGATCAAATCCGGGGCGACGGGAGGAGCTATGCCCGAATATCCTACGCTCCGCGCGGGAGCGGGCCGTTGGCGACCGGTGGGTCGAACTGCGGGACGCCGGCCGCATCGTAGCGGATCGGCTGGACGCGGGTGTGGCGATTGGGGTCGAACAGCGGGTCGCCGACGATCTTCTCGTAGTCGCGCGCGTGGAAGACCAGCATGTCGCGCCCGCGCTCGTCGATGGTGAAGCTGTTGTGGCCGGGGCCAAAGATCTTGTGCGCCCGCGAAGTCTTCATCACCGGCTCGGGCGATTTGGTCCATACCGCCGGGTCCATGATGTCGGCGTCGTCGCGCGCGGTGAGCATCCCCAGACAGTAACGCGCATCGGTGGCGCTGGCCGAATAGGTCATGAACAACCGGCCGTTGCGCGCAAGCAGCGCGGGTGCCTCGGCGACCTTGAAGCCGCGGATTTCCCACGGCAATTCGGGGATCGTCAGCCGCGTCGGCTTCGCCGCGAACGTCAGCGGGGTGGCAAGCGGGGCGAGATAGAGGTTCGAGTTGGTGTCGATCCCTTCCTCGCGCTGCGCCCACGCCAGATAGCGCCGGCCGCGGTGGACGAAGCTGGTCGAATCGAGATTGAAGCTGTCCCACGGCGTCTGGAGCTGGCCGAGCACCGTCCATTTGCCGGTCATCGGATCGGCCCCATCGCAGACCACCGCATGCGTGCGGATGCGGAACACGTCCTCGCCGCCGCCGCTGGGGCCGGCGGCGAAATACATGATCCACTTGCCGTCGATCAGGTGCAGCTCGGGTGCCCACAGGAAGCCGGACAGCGGGCCGGTCTTCTCGTGCCGCCACAGCACCTTCTCGGTCGCGGTCGTCAGGCCCGCGATCGTCTTCGAGCGGCGCAGCACCAGCCGGTCATATTCGGGCACCGAGCCGGTCATGTAATACCAGCCGTCGGTGTGGCGGAACACCTGTGCGTCGGCGCGCTGGCGGACCAGGGGGTTGACGATGGTGCCGGCCCCCGCGCGGGTGCGGGCCAGCGCGGGGGCGGCGGCAAGCGCCGCGCCCCCGGCCACGAACAGGCGGCGTGAGACCCGCGACAGGTCGTCCGTCATCAGTTCAGGTCCAGCATGACCACCGACTTGGCCGGCAGCGTGACGGTGAGCTGCCCGCCGTTCAGCTGCGCGCCGTTGAAGGCGACGGGAACGACGGCGTTGGGCTGCTCGAAGGTGTTGAGCGAATTGACCTTCGGCCCGGTCAGGATCGTGCCGCCGACGCGCGACGCATTGACCCCGGTCAGCGTCGTCGTGACGGTGATCGTGCGGTTCGGATCGGCATTGGCGAGCGCGACGTGCGTCACGCCGGCCTTGTCGCGGACCGCCGAGGCGCTGACCGCCGGTATCGTCCACTGCTCCTTGTTGTACCACGGCGACTTGATGTCGATCGGCAGCACCGTGCCGTCCATATACGGCTTGTACATCTTGAAGACGTGATAGGTCGGCGTCAGCACCATCTTGTTGCCGTCCGTCAGGATCATCGCCTGCAGCACGTTCACCATCTGCGCGATTGCGGTCATCTTCACACGATCGGCATGCTTGGCGAAGATGTTGAGGTTGATCGCGGCGACCAGCGCGTCACGAAGCGAGTTCTGCTGGCGCAGGAAGCCGGGGTGCGAGCCCGGATCCTGATCGTACCAGGTGCCCCATTCGTCGACCGCCAGATACACTTTCTTCTGCGGATCGTACTTGTCCATGATCGCGCTGTGCTTCGCGATCAGCTCCTCCATCTTCCACGTCTTGGCGAGGGTGAGCGCCCAGTCGTTTTCGTCGAAGTCGCTCGCCGAGCCCTTCTTGTTCCAGTCGCCGGGCACCGTGTAGTAATGGAGCGAGATGCCGTCGAGCATCCCGCCCGTTTCGCGCATCATCACCTCGGTCCAATTGTAATCGTCAGCGTTGGCGCCCGAAGCGATCTTCTCGATCTTGGTGCCGGCCGGCGCCTTGACGAAGGTGGCGTAGCGGCGCGTCACGTCGGCGGCATATTCCGGCTTCATGTTGCCGCCGCAGCCCCACAGTTCGTTGCCGATGCCGAAATAGGGCAGCTTCCACGGTTGCTTGCGGCCATTCTTCGCACGCTCGTCCGCGAGCGACCCGGCGGGGGAGGTGATGTACTCGACCCACTCGGCCATTTCCTGCGGCGTGCCATTGCCGACGTTGCCCGAGATATAGACGTCGGCGCCGATCTGCTCGGTCACGTCCATGAACTCGTGCGTGCCAACGGTGTTGGGCTCGGTGACGCCGCCCCAATGGGTGTTGATCTTGACCGGACGCTTGTTCTTCGGCCCGACCCCCTCGCGCCAGTGATATTCGTCGGCGAAGCAGCCGCCCGGCCAGCGGATGACCGGGGTGCCGAGGTCGCGGAGCGCGCCGACCACGTCGTTGCGGAAGCCGCGCGTGTTCGGGATCTTGCGGTCGTTGCCGACCCACAGCCCGCCATAGATGCCGTTGCCGAGATGCTCGGCGAACTGGGTGAAGATGCGCTTGTCGTAGACCGGACCCGGCGTGTCGCCGCGCACCGCGAGCGTCGCGGATTCTGCTGTGACCGCGGGGGCGTCCTGCGCGGTGGCGGGCGCGAGTGCGGCGCACCCGATGGCCAGCGCTCCGGCATAAGCGAACAGACGTGCCTTCATCCTATCCTCCCGAAAGAAGCGAGGTCGGGGCATTGCCCACCTCACTGTTTTTGCTCATTACTCGGACATTAGGTTTGGGTTACGGGCATTGCAACGACCATTTGCCGCGCGGCGTGCGCTTGCCACGGCGCATTAAAGCAGGTCACAAAGGAGAGGTGATGGCGGATCGGGAGAGCGGCGTGCCGCAGCAGGAGAGCGATGCGCCGGCAGCCGGCGTCGAGACGCCGGAGACGGCGCGCGCATCGGTGCGCGGGACCGGGCGGCGGCTGCATGGCGCGATCGCGCACAAGCTGGGCACCGCGATCGTCTCCGGCGAATATTTGCCTGGCGACACGCTGTCGGGCGAGGTCGCCTTCTCCGAGGCGCTCGACGTGTCGCGCAGCGCGTATCGCGAGGCGATGCAGGTGCTCGCGGCCAAGGGGCTGGTCGAGAGCCGGCCCAAGGCGGGGACGCGCGTGCTGCCGCGCGAGCGCTGGAACCTGCTTGACCCGGATGTGCTCGCCTGGGCGTTCGCCGGCGCGCCCGACGTGCAGTTCGTCCGTGCGCTGTTCGAGTTGCGCGCGATCGTGGAGCCGGCGGCGGCGGGGCTGGCGGCACAGCGCCGCGACAAGGCCGACCTGAAGGCGATGAAGGACGCGCTGGCGGCGATGCGGCGGCACACGCTGGCGACCGAGGCGGGGCGCGCGGCCGACAAGGACTTCCACAATGCGGTGCTGCGCGCGACGCGCAACGATGCGTTGATGGTGCTGAGCGCGAGCATCGGCGCCGCGATCCACTGGACGACGCAGTTCAAACAGCGCGCGCGGGCGCTGCCGCGCAACCCGATCCCCGACCATGTCCGCGTCCACGACATGATCGCCGCCGGGGATGTGGTCGGCGCGACCGCGGCGATGCGGACGCTGGTCGACCTCGCGCTGGAGGATACGAAGTCGGCGATGGAGGGATAGGCGCGCGGGCCGAAGACGCTGGCGATCCGCGCAGGCTTCTGCCACGGAGCAGTGATGATTCCGTTTGCGTTGCTCCTGCTCGCCGCGGCCCCGGTGCAATATACGCCGCAGGACGGCGACATCACCGTCCGCGCCCCGCTGCCCGCCACTCCGCAGACCCCTGCGACGATGGTGGTCGAGCCGGTGGCGATGATGATCGCCGCCTGCGACCGCGACGGCGACGCGAAGGTCGAACGCTATGAGCTGGAGGAATGCGTCGCCGCGTCGCTGGCGGCGTTCGATCCGAACAAGACCGGCAAGCTGCGCTATATCGCCTTCGGCGACTGGGCGCTGCGCTATCTGGGTGATCGCGCCGCGCTGCCGAGCCCGTATGAGGTCGATCGCGACAACGACGGCGAGGTGACGCTCGCCGAGTTGCAGGACCATTTCTCGCGATTGTTCGCGCGGTATGACCGGGACGGCGATCATGCGATCAGCCGGGCCGAGCTACTGACGTATCGCACGATGCCGGTCGATGCGCGCGGGCCGACCGCGGGACGACGGCCGGAGAAGAAGGACGACGCACCCGGAGCCGATACGAAGCGGCGCGGAGGACGGCGATGACGCGGTTCGCGTTCGAGATCGCCGCGACCGACGGCGCGGCGCGCACCGGCACGATCACGATGCAGCGCGGCGTGATCCGCACGCCCGCGTTCATGCCGGTCGGCACCGCCGCGACCGTGAAGGCGATGAAGCCCGGCGATGTCGAGCGCGCCGGCGCGGACATCATCCTGGGCAATACCTATCACCTGATGCTGCGCCCTGGTGCGGAGCGGGTCGCGCGGCTGGGCGGGCTGCATGGCTTCATGGGCTGGAACAAGCCGATCCTGACCGACTCCGGCGGCTATCAGGTGATGAGCCTGTCGGCGCTGACCAAGCGATCGGAGGAGGGCGTGGCGTTCGCGTCGCACCTCGACGGGACGCGGCACATGATCTCCCCGGAGCGCTCGATCGAGATCCAGCGGCTGCTGGGCAGCAACATCGTGATGGCGTTCGACGAACTGGTGCCGACCACCTCGACGCGCGAGGTGCAGGCGGCGGCGATGGAACGCTCGATGCGCTGGGCGAAGCGCAGCCGCGATGCGTTCGACAGCGGCGGCGATCATGCCGCGAACAATGCGATCTTCGGCATCCAGCAGGGCGCGCTCGACGAAGGGCTGCGCAAGGCGAGCGCCGATGCGTTGATCGATATCGGGTTCGATGGCTATGCGATCGGCGGGCTGGCGGTCGGCGAGGGGCAGGAAGCGATGTTCGGCTGCCTCGACTTCGCAACCGGGCAATTGCCGGTCGAACGTCCGCGTTACCTGATGGGAGTCGGCAAGCCGACCGATATCGTCGGCGCGGTCGAGCGCGGGGTCGATATGTTCGACTGCGTGATGCCGACGCGATCCGGGCGCACGGGGCAGGCGTTCACGCGAACCGGGCCGATCAACATCCGCAATGCGCGGTTCGCCGAGGATCAGGGGCCGCTCGACCCGGAATGCGCGTGCGCGGTGTGCACGACATGGAGCCGTGCCTATGTGCATCATCTGGTGCGGGCGGGCGAGATGCTGGGCGCGATGCTGATGACCGAGCACAATATCGCCTTCTACGAGGCGATGATGGCCGATCTGCGCGCCGCGATCGCCGAGGGGCGATTGGCGGCGTTCGCCAATGACTTCCGCGCGCGCTATGACGCGCCAAAAGGAGAGTGACGTGAGCGACGAGCAACCCAACGAGATCCTGGAAGCCGCCGCGGCCGCCAAGGCGCACGAGGAAGCCGGCGCGCCGGGCGCTGCCGCGCATCAGCGCAAGGGGCGGTGGCAGCCGGGCAAGACGTGGCTGGGGGTCGGGATCGGTTCGGCCGCGGTGGCGGCGGCGGTGCTGTTCGCGAACTCGCGGAAGGACGAGGGGAAGAAGTAAGCGCGGGACCGAGCTGAACGCTCACTCCCGGCCTTCTTCGTCGCCCCGGACTTGATTCGGGGCCCCGCTTTTTTGACCACCCGCAAGGAAGAAGCGGGGCCCCGGATCAAGTCCGGGGCGACGAAAATGAGAATACGTCATTGCGAGCGTAGCGAAGCAATGACGGAAGAGGGGGAGTTCGGCCGCCGGCGTGGGGGGCACGCCGGCGGCCCCGACTGTCCAGCCACGGGGCGACCCGAAGGGCTGTTCGGCCGGTACAAGGAGGAAGGGACCGGAACGCAGCCAAAACGGCCGCCGCCCGGTCCCTCCCAATTCTTCAATGGCTTGCTAGCCGATCAATCAGTGCGTGACCAGATCAAAACGATCCGCATCCATCACCTTGGTCCACGCGGTAACGAAGTCCGCGACGAACTTGTCCCTCGCGTCGTCGCAGGCATAGACCTCCGATAGCGCGCGCAGCTGCGAGTTGGAGCCGAACACCAGATCGGTGCGCGACGCGGTCCACTTCTGCTCGTGCGTCGTGCGATCGGTGCCGACGAACTCCTCGTCGCTCTCGTCGCTGACCTGCTTCCACGCGGTGTTCATGTCCAGCAGGTTGACGAAGAAGTCGTTGGTCAGCTGACCGACGCGCTTGGTGAACACGCCGTGCTCGCTGCCCTGCGCATTGGCGCCGAGCACGCGCAAGCCCCCGACCAGCACCGCCATCTCCGGCGCGGTGAGCCCGAGCAATTGCGCGCGGTCGACGAGCAGCTCCTCGGTCGGCACGTTGAACTTGACCTGCAGGTAGTTGCGGAAGCCGTCGGCCTTGGGCTCGAGCACGTCGAAGCTTTCGGCATCGGTCTGCTCTTCGAGCGCGTCGGCACGGCCCGGCGTGAACGGGACGGTCACGTCATGCCCGGCATCCTTCGCTGCCTTCTCGATCGCTGCGCTGCCGCCGAGCACGATCAGGTCGGCGATCGAGACCTGTTTGCCACCGGTCGCCGCGCCGTCGAAGTCGGCCTTCACCTGCTCGATCACGCCGAGCACGCGCGCGAGGTTTTCGGGGTCGTTGACCTCCCAATTGCGCTGCGGAGCGAAGCGGATGCGCGCACCGTTCGCGCCGCCGCGCTTGTCGGAGCCGCGATAGGTCGAGGCCGAGGCCCAGGCGGTCTTGACCAGATCCTGCACCGACAGGCGGTCGAGCAGCGTGGCCTTGAGCGATGCGACATCGGCGGCGTCGACCAGCGGGTGGGTGACCGCCGGGATCGGGTCCTGCCAGATCAGGTCTTCCTGCGGCACCTCGCTGCCGAGATAACGAAGCTTCGGCCCCATATCGCGGTGGGTCAGCTTGAACCACGCGCGCGCCCACGCGTCCGCGAAATAGGCGGGGTCGGCGCGGAATTTCTCCATGACCGCTCGGTACTTGGGGTCGACCTTCAGCGCCATGTCGGCCGACGTCATCATCGTCGGCACCTTCTTGCCCGGCGTGTGCGCTGCGGGGGCCAGCGTGTCATCGGGGTTGCCGACCGGCTGGAACTGATGCGCGCCGGCCGGGCTCTTCACGATCTCATATTCGTGGTCGAGCAGCATGTCGAAATAGGTCATGTCCCACGTCGTCGGGGTCGGCGTCCACGCGCCCTCGATCCCCGAGGTGATCGTGTGATCGCCCATACCGCTTTCGTGCGTCGACGCCCAGCCGAGCCCCTGCGACGCGATGTCCGCGCCTTCGGGCTCGCGGCCGACTAGCTTGGGATCACCCGCGCCATGCGCCTTGCCGAAGGTGTGGCCACCGGCGGTGAGCGCGGCGGTCTCTTCGTCGTTCATGCCCATGCGCGCGAACGTCTCACGCATGTCGCGCGCCGAGCCCATCGGGTTCGGGCAACCACCCGGACCTTCCGGGTTCACGTAGATCAGACCGTGCTGGATCGCGGCAAGCGGCGACTCAAGGGCAAGCCCGGCTTCCTCGTCAATGCGGGTCTGGCCGAGCCATTCCTCCTCGGTGCCCCAGTAGACGTCCTTCTCGGGCTCGAACACGTCCTCGCGTCCGCCGCCGAAGCCGAAGGTCGGACCACCCATCGATTCGATCGCGACATTGCCGGCGAGGATGAACAGGTCCGCCCAGCTGAGCGCGCGGCCGTACTTCTGCTTGATCGGCCATAGCAGGCGGCGCGCCTTGTCGAGATTGCCGTTGTCCGGCCACGAGTTGAGCGGGGCGAAGCGCTGCTGTCCGGCCGACGAGCCGCCGCGGCCGTCGCCGGTGCGGTACGTGCCCGCCGAATGCCAGGCCATGCGGATGAAGAACGGGCCGTAATGCCCGTAATCGGCCGGCCACCACGGCTGGCTGTCGGTCATCAGCGCGGTCAGGTCGGCCTTCACCGCCTTCAGGTCGAGCTTCAGGAACTCGGCGGCATAATCGAAGTCGTCGCCGAACGGATTGCCGCTCTTGCCCTGCTGGTGAAGGATGTCGATCGACAGCGATTCCGGCCACCAGTCCTTGGACGTGCGCCCCAGCAGGGTCCGCAACGCGGCGGGCTGCTTCTTCGGATCGTTGATCGGGCTACCTTCGGTGATGGCGTCCATGTCTCGTCTCCTCTCGCGACCGGTATCCGGTCTGCTGCTGCCGCTGCACGCGGGCGAACACGACCTTTCCCGCGATCTGTGACGATGGTGGTAGCGGAAGGAGATTGATCGGGAAAATGCGAAAAGTCGGACGGTATGATCGACGGCGTCGATCAGGGGGCGGCGTGGAGCCTGCCCGGCCGAATCGCGCCCGAGGCGGGGAGGGCGACGCCGTGCGCCGGAACGTCGTGACGGACCAGCGCGCCGGCCGCGATCGTCGCGTCGTGGCCGACGGTGATCTCGCCGGTGACGATCGCACCGGCATAGATGATCGTGCCGTCCTCGATCACCGGATAAACCGCCTCGTTCGCGGCGCGACGACCGAAGGTGACGTTCTGATAGACGGTGACGTCGGCGCCGATCACGGTGTCGGCGCCGATCACGATCCCGACCGGGTGCGGCAGGCGCAGCCCGGGGCCGATCTTTGCGCTGGGATCGATATAGCAGCCGTAGCCGAAGACGATCCGCCGCCAGACCAGTTTCTCGACCAAGCGACCGAGCGGCCCGCCGCGCAGATAGGCGTAGCGCATGATGCGGTACAGCGTGACGACCGCGAAGCCGGGATTGAGGAACCAGCCGATCAGCGCGCCCTTCACGCCGTGGCGCGAGGCGTTGGCGTAAAGGTCGCGCCGCCAGCTCATCGCGCCGCCACCGCCGCGATGGCGTCGGTATAGGCGGCGTGATTCTCGGCGACGATCTTGTCCTCCGCGAACCAGCCGAGCGCCTGCGGGTCGCTGAGCCCGCCCGCGCGCCACGCGGCGGCGTCGCCGAGCGCGGTGTCCATCGCTGCGGCGAGCGCCTCGACATCGGTCGGTTCGTAGGTGATCGCATGGCGCGCGAGGTCGGCGATCTCGGGGATGCCGCCCGCCTCGGCACAGATTGCCGACAGGCCGTAGGACAAAGCCTCGATCAAGGTTCGCGGCAGCGGCTCGGGCCAGACCGAGGCGATCAGTACCGTGTCGATCGCGCGGTAGAAGTCGCCGGCCTGCGAGAAGCCGAGCCATTCGATGCGCGGATCGGGATAGCGCGCCTTCAGGTCGGCGACGTACTCGGGCACGCCGACACCGGCGATACGCAGGCGCCAGTCGGCGCGGGTGACGCGGGTGGTCGCCTCCAGCACCACGTCGATGCCCTTTTCGGCCTCGATCCGGCCGATGAAGCCGAACACGAACGGCGCGTCCGGCGCCTTGGTGTCGCGCGGCTGTTCATCGAGCGGCACGATGTTGAAGATGCGCCGCGCGGGCACGCCGGGGAAATAGCCCTCGGCATGGTGGCGGCGGATGACGTAGTCGCTGTTCGAGACGAGCTGGTCGACGCGGGCGGACTCGGTCTTGCCGGGCGCGGTGAGCACGCGGCATTCGAGGCAGCGCGTCGTGCAGTTCGCGCCGTTCTTGAACAGCGCCGAGCGGGTGCACATCACGCCGTAATCGCGCAGCGTCTGCACGAGCGGCAGCTTGCGCTTCTTTATCTCGCGCCAGATCGCCGGGCTGAACCCGGTGATGACGTTGCAATGGACGACGTCGGGGCGGACCTCGTCGAGCAGCTTGCCCATGCGGCGCGCGGCGGCGCGGTTCCAGCGGTTGCGCGCGTGCCATTGCAGCCGCTTCAGCTTGGGCTGCGCGGGCGCGTCGGGGTCGTACGGCCAGTAGATGTTGTCGATCGGTAGGCGACGCAGCGTCACGCCGTTCTTCACCTCGGTAACCGGCGCGGCGATATCGTCGAGCGTCGCGACCACCACCTCGTCGCCGGCGCGGACCAGTGCCTCGGCGAGCAGCGACACCGATTTCTCCGCGCCGCCGATCTTGTGCGGCGGGTAGAGGACGTTGACGATCAGGACCTTCATCGCGCCGCCACCTTCGCGCAGGCGTCGGCGAGGATCTGCGCCGAGCCACGCCATGTGTAGCGCGCGACGCGCTGTTTGCCCTTCGCCAGCCGATCGCGGCGGAGCGCGCCGTCGTGGTCGTCGAGCAGCATCTGCATGAGCCGCGCGAGCGTGGCGTCGTCATGCGGCTCGAAATAATCGGCGGCGTCGGCGCAGACTTCCTGCACCGCGGGTGCGGTGCTGGCGAGCACCGGGCATTCGTTGACGAACGCCTCCAGCGGGGGAATCCCGAAGCCCTCGTAGATGCTCGGGAAGATCAGCGCGCGCGCGCCCTGCATCAACCCGGCGACCTCGGCATCGTCAAGCCGGCCGGGGAGCAGCACGTCGGCACCCGGCTCGGGCAGCCCGGCCGAGCCGAACACCGAGCGGTCCATCCGCCCGACCGCGACCAGCTTCGCGCTGCCCGGCTGGAGCCGCGCCAGCGCCCGCAGCGCGACCGCGAGGTTCTTGTTGCGGGTGAGATTGCCGAGCGTGAGGAAATAGCCGCCCTTGGTCAGCCCCAGTCGCTCGATCACGCCGGCATCGGGCGCGATCGACAGATGCTCGGCGCCGTTCGGGGCGACGACAATGTCCTTCGCGGCGACCGGCAGCACGTCGGCGAGTTCGCGGCGCGAGAATTCGGAAACGGTCGCCACCACCGCGCGGCGCGCGAGCAGCCTGTCGAGCCAGCTATGCGCGAGGACATAGGGCTTGCTGAAATGTTCGGGATGACGCTGGACCGCGGCGTCGTGGATCACGACGACCTGGCGGCGCAGCGCGACCGGGCCGGTCATCGCGAGGCACAGAGCGGTACCGCGGCTGGCGGCGCGGGCGTAATCGACCTGATCCCAGTAATGGCCGGCGCGCTTGCCGATCGTCTGCGTCTCGATATGCCGCAGCGGCAGCGTGCGCGCGCCGGGCGGGGTGAGCAGGACGTAGCGTGCTGGGAGCGCACCGTCGCCGGCCAGCGCGTCGAGCGCGGTGACAATTTCCTGCGCATAGCGCTGCACGCCGCTGATCGGCTGGGTCAGGAAGCGCCCGTTGATGAAGACGCTCTGCATCAGCGCGTGCCGACCAGTTGACGGTAGAGCCGTTCGGTCTCGTCGATCATGCGCATTCCGTTCACCTCGTTGCTGCGCCGCGCGGCGGCGGCGGCCATCGCGGCGCGCGCGTCCGCATCGGTACCGATCAGGGTTGCGGCCTCGACCAGCCGGTCGACCACCGCTTCGTCATTCGCGACGATCATGCCGCAGCCGGTGTCGCCGATCACATCCTGCGCGCCCGCCACCTCGGTGGTGACGATCGGGACATGCGCGGCGAGGCTTTCGAGCAGGACGTAGGACAGCCCCTCGTAGCGGCTGGTCATCATCACCGCGTCGAAGGCGGGCAGATAGTCCTGCGCCTTGGCGGAGCGTTTCCAGATGAAGCGATCCGCCATGCCGGAGGCGGCGAGGTCCTGCTCGACCGCCTCGGCGCATTCGCCGTCGCCCAGCAAGACCGCGCGCAGCGCCGGCACCTGCGTCATGGCGCGACGCATCGCCTCGACAAAGCGCTCGGGCGCTTTCTGATAGGAAAGCCGTCCGACGAAGCCGATCACCGGCGCATCGTCGGGCAGGCCCAGCGCGGCGCGCGCCTGCGCACGCGTCACGTCGGGAATGGTGATGACGCCGTTGCGGATCAGGTGGCAGCGGCCGTCGGCGATATGCAGCTTGCGCGCGAACGCCAGCTCCTCGCTGGACACCGCGATCAGCGCATCGGTGCGCGTCAGCCCGAGCGCGATCTCCGCGCCGTTGAACAACACCCGCGCGGGCAGCGAGGCGCCGGCATCGAGCCCGCGGAAGGCGTGCGGCGTATAGACGCGCTTCGCCCCGCCGACATCGGCGAGCCGGACCAGTGCGCCCGCCTTCGAACTATGGCCGTGAACGATATCGAACGGCCCGGCGCGGCGCACCGCGACGCCCAGCGCGCGCGCCGAGGCGAAATCGTGCAGCCCGAGCGAGCGGTGCATCTCCAGCGGTTCGGCAGTGATCGGCAAGGCGGCGATTTCCGCCAGGTGCCGCGCCTCGGCACGCACCGCCGAATAGATCAGGTGAACGTGATGGCCGCGCGCCTGGAACGCGCCGGCAAGATCGAGGACGTGGCGGCTGGCACCGCCGCCGCCCGCCTCGATCACGAGACAGATGCGCAGGGGCGCCCCCGTCATCGTCCTGCCGCCATCGCCGCCACGCAGGCCCCGCCGCCGTTTCGCGACGACATCCCACGCTTGGGCACAACCCGTTGCACCAGCTCAAACTCCCTGCCGTATTATGAACACGGCCGCTCGTCCCGGCGGCAGCCTCGCACGCCGCGCCTTCTAGCCGTGTGGTTCCGCCACGCGCAAGCGCGTAACGATCCGGCGTGTGGTCAGCGCGAGGAGTCGGTGTCGACGCGCGCGGTGTTCGAAGGATCGATCCACACCCCGCTGCCCGCGGCGACATAGGCGGTCTTGGCGGGCAGCCGCGCCAGCCCGGTGGCGACGTCGGCGCGATCCGCCAGCATCCGCATCGTGCCCGGCTGACGCGCGAAGCGGCTGCAGCTATTGTCCTTCAGCACGACATCGGCGGCGTTCGACACCGCGATACACCCCTGGTCGACGCCGTCGATCTGGTTGTCGCGGATCAGCAGCCCGGCGTTGAGCGGCCCGGGGGCGAGCGGCGCCTGCCCGCCGGGGCCGTTGCCCGCCAGCTCGCCGAAGACGGTGATCGCCGCCCAGACCCGGCCCGGCCGTGTATCCTGCCCGGTATCGGCGATGCGGTTGTTCGCGACGACGACGTTATAGGCGCCCGCGCCTTCCTTCCACGCGGCGCTGGTGAGCAGGCGGATCGCATTGTAGCGCAAGCCGGCGAACTGATTGTCCTTGATCAACCCGTTGGGCGCCTGCGCCAGCACGCCGTGGCAGATGCAATCCGCCATCCGGTTGCCCACGATCGCATAGCGTTGCGACAGCAGGTCGAGGTTGCGCGCATAGCGGGCCGCACCGGCATCCACCGGCGTGGTGAAGGTCACGCGCATCCGCCCGGCGGGATCACGCGGCGCGCGCGTGGCGACGTCGGCGGTGCCGAGCAATTGCAGCCCGGCGTCGAACAGCGCCAGCCGCGCGCCCGGATAGACGCGCGCCGTGGCGCCCGACAGCGTGGCGGTGCGCCCGCCAGCGTCGACGCTGGCGTCGATGATCGGGCTGGCGATGTTGATCGCATCGTCGCCGGTGCCGGTGAAATCGCTGTCCTCGACCAGAATGTCGCCGCCGGCCGCCGTGACGTGGAAGCCGTCATAGGCGATCGCGCTGCCGCCCCCGCCCAGCCTGGCGCCGACGATCGCCAGCCCGCGGCCCATCAGGTCGGCGACGATCCCGCCGCCCGCCGAATCGCGCACCGTGACATGATCGAGAATGATGTCGTGCGAGACCGGCTTGTCGCCCGGATCGCCGATGCGGATCGCGCCGCCCTTGTACCAGGTGAGCTTCACCTGCACCGGGGCGCCCGGCGCGAAATCGCCGAGCCCGCCGGGCAGCATCCCGCCCGCGCCGAGCGCCTTGCCCTGCTTTCCGAACAGCGTGCGCACGCCGGCGGGGCCGGCGGCCGAAACCTGATAGATCGGTGCGCCGGCGTCGGGAGCGGGGCCGGAGAAGGCGAGCCGCCCGCCCGAGACGCGCGCCTTCACCACTGGTGGTCGCGCATAGCCGACCGACAGGCCGCGCAACGTGACGCGCGCCGCATTGGAGATGAGGATCCCGTCGCCCCATTGCGCGAACACGAGTTGCGCGCCCGGCCCGTCGATCAGCACGTCGCTGAGCCCGTCGAGCGCCAGCGCCGGTGGACCACCCGCGATGGGCCAGGTGCCGGCGGCCAGCCGCAGCGTGCCGCCCCCCGCCGCACGCAGTCGCGCGAGCGCCGCAGCGATCGCGGGGCCGTTGTCGCCGGGTGTCGGATCGAGCGCGATCACCGGCCGTCCCGCGACGCGCGGCGCCAGCACCGCCAGCGTGACCGGGCGTCCGTCCGCCCCCGTCCAGGTGCGGCGCAAGCCGTCGCCGCTGGCAGGGGACTGGCGCGGATTGGTCGCCAGCGCAGCCCAGTCCGCAGTGGCGCTTTGGGATGGCGCAGGGGTGCAGCAGGTCGCCACCAGCACGGTGAGTGCGGCAGGGAAGCGGAATGCGAGAAGACGGGACAAGGGAACCCTCCACGATAGGCATCATCTACATAGCGCGAGCCCGGACGTGCGGGCACGCGGACGCTCCGCAGATCGACGGTTCCCTGCGCCGCCTTGCCGCATTTCGTCGAGCGTCCCAATGCGCCAACATGTCACGCGGTTGCGTGTATGGTGCAGTGCACGCTATCAGCGGCGCCATCAGAAAAGGCGTAAGGACCAGCATAATGGCGCTCGTAGGCGGAGACCGATTGCCGTCCGCACGGCGCGCGCCCGCGGGGCGCGTACCCTTCGTGCCTTATGGTACGCGGGCCAAGGCGTTCGGCGGCATGTTCGCGCTCCACTTCGCGTTGGGCGCGGCGATCGCGTTCGGCGCGGTGACCGCCCCGTCGGCGGCCTGGGCCTATCTGGCGTTGCTGCTGTTCGGATCGATGTCGTTCGGGCTGCTGCGGACGTCGCCCGCCACGTTCCTGCTGTTCGTGCCGTTGATCGCGTTGCGGATCACCGAGTTCATCTCGGGCGCGGCGATCGAGGGCGGCGCGTACATGGTCGAAACCGAGATCACCGGTCGCGCGACGGGCGCGTTTGCGCGATTGTTCCTGATCTACGTGCTCTTCTTCCTGACGGCGACCATCGTGGTCGAGGCGTCGTGGCCGCGATTGAAGCCGCTGTTCCGCGAGGCGCCGACCCGCTGGCTGCCGCAAGGACGGCTGATCTCGATGGGGTTGCTGGTCGTGATGCTGGCGGCCACGGCCTATCTGGTGCGGCTGGGCCTCAACAACGGCTTCCCGCTGATCTCGCACCTCGACCGGTTCGAATATCTCAACAAGATCAACTCGCCGATCTACTCGGGCTGGATGACAAACCGGACGGTGCTGGCGCCGTTCATGGGGGCGCTGTTCTGCGTTCCCGCCTATCGGTTGCGAGCCGCGCTGTTCCTGGTGTGGATGCTGGCGCTGTCGGTGCTGTTCGGCGAGAAGTTCACGTCGTTGTTGATGCTTCTCAGCATCTTCGCGATCCCGGTCGGGCTGGTCCATATCGCCAACGACCGTTCGATCCCGACCGGTGCGATCGGCGGGATCGCGGTGGCGGTGGTGGTCATCACAGTGCCCGCGGTGCTGATCGCCTATGGCGCGCTCACCAACTTCGACAATGCGGTCCAGAGATACGGGCAGCGCGTCGCGTTGCAGGGGCAGCTCTGGTATGTCGCGGACGACAAATATCTGGCGACGACGCGGCTGGACGACCGCGCGATCGGCGCGGACGTCGCGTCGTGGATGCAACCGGGCGAGCAGAATGCCGAGGGCGCGGGAACGCGATTCGGCCTGTACTACGTCATGCAGCGCTTCACCGCGTCGCGGCTGCTGGGCTGGGCGATGGAAGGCGGCACCGGATTCGTCTTCTCGCTCTATCCCTATCTGTTGATGACGATGGGGATCATCGGGCTCTTGCTCGTCTCCTCGATCATCGCCGCGTTCCACGCCTTCGTCATGCGGATGGTGGCGCAGACGATCGCGGAGAGTAACTGGATCGCCTCGATCCTGTTCGGTCGCGCGATGAGCTCGCTGTACGGGGGCTATACGACCGGCTTCCTGTGGAATTTCTTCGGGATCAAGAATCTGGTGACGATCGCCGTCGCGCTGTTCCTGACGTGGGAAGGGCAGCGGCGCGACAGCCGGGTGCGCCGGATGATGCAGACGCTGGCGCGTCGCCGCTGATCGCGCGCCCCGGCCCCCGTTCCGGGCCGGGGCGAATGCCGTACGCGCCAAGATGCTAGGCGCGTAGTTAACTTGCCATAAACCTCACTTATAAAGGTGATCGTGGGGCGTGCTTGGTATCGGGGGATATCAGGCATGGGTGGGAAGTATTCGGCATGTTGAGCTCTGTCTACAACGCGTTCAGCGTTGATGATTACTTGAAGGATCAGGCGTGGGCGGGCGGAAAGCTCGACGCAATCCAGTTGCATGGCGGTACCGCGGGCTGGAAAGACTGGCTGTCGTCGGTGCAGTGGCAGGCCGACATGTTCGCCAATCAGGACGTGTCGATCATGTGGTCGATCCCGCTGATCCCGTACGGCGCTAAGCTGGGCGACGCGGGCGCGGGCAAATACGACGCCAATTATCTGGCGATGGCCAAGCAACTGGTCGCGTCGTCGGCCGGCGATGACAAGATCTATGTGCGGCTGGGCTGGGAATTCAACGGCAAGGGCTGGAATTCGTCGTCCGCAGTCGGCGAGCCGGACAATTACGCTGCGGCGTTCCGCAAGTTCGTCGATGCGGCGCGTACGGTGTCGGACAAATTCGTCTTTGAATGGTGCCCCGGGCTCGACGTGTGGGACATGAATCCCGAAGACGCGTATCCGGGCGACAAGTATGTCGACGTGATCGGCGTCGACATGTATTATAACACCGCCTGGCACAACAAGGATCCGGTCAAGGCGTTCGACTGGTTCGTGAAGCAGCCCTATGGTCTGCAATGGCAGCAGGACTTCGCCGCGGCGCACGGCAAGGAAACCGCGGTCGCCGAATGGGGCATCAACACGGACTCGCCCGAATTCGTGAAGCTGGCCATGCAGTGGATGGCCGACCACGACATGGTGTACCAGAATTACTGGGATTCGAACGCGGCATTTCCGGGTGAGCTAAGCAAGGGCCAGTACAAGCAGGCCGCGGCCGCCTATCTGTCGATGCTCGATCAGGTCGCCAAGCCTTCCGACGCGGTGACGCGCGTGTCGGCGATCGACAATTACCTGCGTGCGGGCGAGGTCGCGCTGACGCTGACCGGCGATGCGATCAAGGGCTCGGGCAACGCCGACCACAATGTCATCACCGGCAACGCGATGGACAACGACCTGTTCGGCGGCGCGGGCAACGACAAGATCTATGGCGGCGCGGGCAACGATCGCCTTGACGGCGGCACCGGCGCGGACACGCTGGTCGGCGGCACGGGCAACGACACCTATATCGTCGACCATGTCGGCGACAAGGTGGTGGAGCGCGCCGGCGAGGGGATCGACACGGTCTATTCCAAGGTCGACTACACGTTGGGCGACAATGTCGAGAACCTGTATCTGGTGAGCGGCGCGACCAAGGGGACCGGCAACGCGCTCGACAACGCGCTGTACGGCACCTCGGCGGGCGACGTGCTGAGCGGGCTGGACGGCAACGACACGCTCAACGGCTATGCCGGTGACGATGCGCTGTTCGGCGGCAACGGCAACGACAAGCTGTTCGGCAACGAGGGCAACGATTATCTCGACGGCGGCGCGGGCGCGGACACGATGGACGGCGGCACCGGCAACGACACCTATGTCGTCGACGATGCCGGGGACGTGGTGCGCGAGAGCATCGCCGGAACCAGCGGCGGGACCGACACCGTCTACAGCTCGATCGACTATACGCTGACCGCCAATGTCGAGCATCTGTACCTGACCGGCAACGCGCGGGTCGGCAACGGCAATGCGCTGAACAACGGGCTGAACGGCACCGCGGGCAACGACATCCTGCATGGCATGGGCGGCGACGATTATCTCTGGGGCAATGCCGGAGACGACCAGTTGTTCGGCGATCAGGGCAACGACTGGCTGTACGGCGGGGCGGGCAACGACCGGCTCGACGGCGGCGCGGGCGCCGACACGATGGACGGCGGCGCGGGCGACGACACCTATATCGTCGATAATGCCGGCGACGTGGTGATCGAGAGCGCGGGCGCGGGCAGCGGCTATGACACCGTCTATGCGCTGGTGAACTACACGCTGAGCGCCAATGTCGAGGCGCTGTACCTGACCAACAATGCGCGGATCGGCACCGGCAACGCGCTGGACAACGCGCTGTACGGCACCAATTTCGCCGACACGCTGTTCGGGCTGGCCGGGAACGACGTGCTGAGGGGCTATGCCGGCGACGACACGTTGCTGGGCGGCGCGGGCGACGACACGCTCTATGGCCATGAGGGCAACGACTATCTCGACGGCGGCACCGGCGCGGACACGATGGAGGGCGGGGTCGGCGACGACACCTATGTCGTCGACAATATCGGCGACCGCGTGATCGAATATTACACCAACGGGCAGGGCGGCGTGGACACCGTGCTGTCGTCGATCGACTATACGCTGGGCGCCAATGTCGAGAATCTGACGCTGACCGGCAATGCGCTGAGCGCCACCGGCAATGCGCTGGACAATGTCATCCGCGGCAACGCCAAGGACAATGTCATTACCGGCGGCGCGGGCAATGACACGCTGTATGGCGGCGGCGGCGCGGATCATTTCGTATTCGCGAAAGGGTCGGGGAAGGACGTGATTGCCGATTTCGGCAAGGGCGATCACATCGATCTCGGCGCCTACGACCTGTCGGCGGCACCGACCGTCAGCAACGTCCAGGGCGGTACGTTGATCGACCTGGGCGGCGGCGACACGATCCTGGTGTCAGGAGTGACTGCTAACCATCTGGTGTTCAATGACGGAAGCTTCGGCTTCATCTGAGCGACGAATCATTCGTGCGGGCGCAACAACCGTCGTCCGCACGGGTGGTTCCCATCGTGATACACATTGTCGAAAAGCGTCCCGATGTCGGGCAACGTTAACAATAAGCGTTTCTTGTCTATGATATAGCGCCTCTCCATTCTGTTCGCACAGGTAGCGTAACAGGGATGTAATGTATGAAGAGGGTCTGGGTGGGCGCCGTCGCGGCGCTGACGATGGCGGTGCCGGCCGCGGCGGCGCCGACGACGGTGACGGTCACCGGCTCGGTGATGAGCGGCATCGATGCGGGCGGCCAGTTCGGGGTTGCGGGTGCCAGCCTGGCGGGACGGCCGTTCAGTGCGATCTTCACGATCGACCAGGCGGCGGGCAGCTCGCTGAACGAGACGGCGACGTCGTCGTACCTGGCGGGCATGGGCGCGGCATCGCCGATCAGCGCGGTGCTGACGATCGGTTCGGCGAGCTATCGCTTCGCGGGTTCCCAGAACGGTCTGGTGCGCGTCACCGATGCGGCCGGTAACGGCGGCACGGATTCGGCAATGTTCTTCGTCGACGATACGGATCTGTCGCAGCAGCCCAACGACAATACACTGCTGAGCCTCGGCTTCGACACGCTGCGCAACGTGCTGTCCAGCCCCGGCTTTACTGCGGTGGCGGTGAGCGATTTGAACCTGTCCGACAATGCCAAGGGCGTGGTCAAGATCGCCAACCGCGACGCGACGACGGGGGCCTTCGGCACGCCGACGGTAGCCGATCTATCGATCGAGACGATCCGCGCGACCGTCACCTCGCCGGTGCCGGAGCCCGCGACCTGGGCGATGATGGTTGCCGGGTTCGCGATGGCGGGCGTCGCGCTGCGCCGCCGCCGCGTGGACGCACGGGTGCGCTTCGCCTAGGGTCTGTACTCAACCGCAACAAGGATCGTGATCGCCCGTGGAAGGCCGCCCACGAGGAGTGCAGCGCAGTCGGGTAGCAGAGCTACCCGCAAGCAAGCGACGACGCTGGGCGGCCTTCCACGGGCGACCGCTACGCGGCGGGCGGCTTTTGGCGCCATGCGGCGTCGCGCGTCGGTCACGATGCGAGAGCATCGCTCCCTCCTTGCTCCTAGCCTGGCGCCAAAATCCGCTCCGTCACGACCTTGTTGCGATTGAGTACAGACCCTAAGCCCTCCGGAGCTTAGGAAAGGTCGTCGGTGCGGTTGTTCGTCTTCGGGCTGGGGTATGCGGCGCGCGCGGTCGTGGACGCGGCAGGCGCGCCGTTCCTCGCCACGACGCGCGATGGCCGTGATGCCACGATCCGCTTCGACGACGAAGACGCGGTGCTGGCGGGGTTGGCGGCAAGTACGCATGTGCTGTCGTCGGTGCCGCCCGACGACACTGGCGACCCGGTGCTGCGTCGATACGAGGCGGCAATCGCCGGACGCTGGCTCGGCTATCTCTCCTCCACCGGGGTGTACGGCGATACCGGCGGCGCGTGGGTCGACGAGAGCGCCGCAGCCGATCGCGGGCGTCGCCCGCTGCGCAACGTCGCCGATGCGGCGTGGTGTTCGCTGGGCGCGCGGGTGTTCCGGCTGCCGGGCATTTACGGGCCGGGCCGATCGCCGCTGAACCGCGTTGCGGGCGGCGAGGCGCATCGGACCGGGATCGCCGGGCAGGTGTTCAGCCGCGTGCATGTCGACGATCTGGCGCGGGGGGTGATTGGCGGGTTCGATGCGCCGGCGGGTGCCTATAATCTTTCCGACGACGAGCCGGCGGCGCAGGACGCGGTCGTCGGCTATGCCGCGCAGTTGCTGGGTGTCGCGCCGCCGCCGATCGTGCCGCTGGAGCAGTTGTCACCAGCGGCGCGCGGCTTCCATGCCGAGAACCGACGGGTGGCGAACGGCAAGGCGAAGCGGGTGCTGCACTGGCGGCCGCGCTACCTCGATTATCGCGCCGGTCTGCGCGCCCTGAGCGCCACCACCAGCCCGACCGCGGCCAGCGCGGCACCGGCCGCGGCGAGCGTCGTCCAGCGATAACCCTCGAACACCGTCGACAGCAGCATCGCGATCACCGGCACGATCACCCCGTTATAGGCGGCCTTTGCGGGGCCGATCGTACGGATAATGCGGAAGTACAGCGTGAAGGCGAGCGCCGAGGCGATGATTCCGAGGTAGAGCACGCCCGCGATATAGCCGGGTCGCCAGTCGAACACCGGCGCGCCGGTGGTGAGCCACGCCCAGCCGGCGTCGATCGCGGCACCGATCAGCATCGCGGTCGCGAGCGTCGGGATCATTGGATAGCGCGTCGCGGTCTTCGTCGCCTGCATGACGTTGGCGGTCGAGGCCGACAGGATCGCGCAGAGCGTGAAGGCGATGCCGATCAGCGATTCGGTTGGGCCGCCGGGATCGCTGCGCGCTTCCTTGATGAACAGCAGCGCCACCCCGCTCATCGCTATGCCCGACCCGACCAGCAACTGCCGCCCGAGCCGCTGCCCGAGAAAAACGCGCGCGAACAACGCGTTGGGGACGAGCAGCAGCGCGAAGATCACCGCCACCAGCCCGGAGGTGATATGCTCCTCCGCGCGGTAGACGAAGTTGAAGTTGAGCACGAACTGGAACACGCCGAGCAAGCCGGCGAAGCGCAAGAAGCCGGGTTGCGCGAACAAAGCGCGGGTGCCGGGCGCGCGCTGCCACGCCGCAACCGTCGCCAGCGTCACACCGGCGACGAGGAAGCGATAGCTGACCGACCAGCTGGCGGGCACCGCAATCGCGCCGCCGTGGAGCTGATCGCGGATCACGATCCAGGTCGAGCCCCAAATCAGCACGACTAGCGCGAACGGCACCAGCACCGCGGCGCGCGTGCTGTTGGGGGGATCGGCGGGGCTCATCCGAGCGCGGCGATCGCGTCGGCGAGCGGGCGGATGTCGTCGGCGCGCTGGTTCCAGCTGACCACCAGCCGCGCCTCGCCGACGCCCCAGTCGTAGAAGTCGAACCCGGCGGCGCGCAGGCGGGCGGCCTCCCCGGCGGTGACGCGCAGGAACACTTCGTTCGCCTCGACCGGGTGGAGCAGCCGCGCGCCCGCCGCCTGCGCGAGCAGCGCCGCACCGGCATTGGCGCCGCGCGCGCAATCGAGCCATACGTCGTCGTCGAGCATCGCGAGCAATTGCGCGGCGAGATAGCGGCCCTTCGACAGCAGATGTCCGGCGCGCTTGCGGCGGTAGAGCGTCGCGTCGGCGAGGTCGTGGTCGAAGAACACCAGCGCCTCGGCGTTCATCCCGCCGTTCTTGACGAAGCCGAAGCTGAGCGCATCCGCACCGCCGCGCCACGTCAGATCGGCGGGCGACGCGCCGGTCGACACCACCGCATTGGCGAAGCGCGCGCCGTCGATATGGAAGCCGAGCTTGCGCTCCTTGGCCAGCGCGCCGAGCGCGGCGACCTCGGCGGGTGTGTAGACGCGGCCATATTCGGTGGCGTTGGTGATCGACAGCGCGTGCGGGCGCTGTTGGTGGACATCGTAGCGCTGGCGATCGAGCACCGCCGCTGCGCTGGCGGGGGTTAGCTTCGCGCCATCGCCCTCGGCGAGCAGCAATTTGGCGCCGTGGGTGTAGAATTCGGGCGCGCCGCATTCGTCGTTCTGGATGTGCGCCTCGCGGTGGCAGACGACCGAGCCGTGCGGCGGGCACAGGGCGGCGAGCGCGAGGCAATTGGCGGCGGTGCCGCTGGGCACCCACAGCACGCGCACCGCGGTTTCGAACAGCGCCGAGAAGCGTTCGTCGAGCGCCTTCGACCAGCGATCGCCGTCATACGCGGTGTCGAGCGTGTCGGCCGCGGCGATCGCGCGCAGCACGGCGGGGTGGACCGGGGCGGCATTGTCGGAAAAGAAGCGCATGGTCCGTGCCTTCGGTCAGCGACGCGGGCGGGTCAATATGCTGCGGGGTCTTACCGACGGTGGCTGATTGGCGGGGATTGCCGGCCGGTATGCGTGTCTGTGCTCGGCCCATAAGCGGCGCGACGGGCCAAGCAACAAAAACCCCACCGATCCGGGAAGGATGGTGGGGTTTTAGATGGTGGGCGTGGCAAGGATTGAACTTGCGACCCCTGCGATGTCAACACAGTGCTCTACCACTGAGCTACACGCCCTCCGTAGGGGTGCGCCTCTAACGACTGGGTCGGGGGGGCGCAAGCGGCTTTTTACGCTTTTGTTGCCGCGACGGTCAGATCAGCTCGTTCGCGGTGCCGGTATCGAACAGCCGGTCGACCTCCAGCACCAGATCGCGCAGGTGGAACGGCTTCGACAGGACGCGCGCCTGCGGCATCGCGTTGCCCGCCTTCAGCGTGACCGCCGCAAAGCCGGTGATGAACATCACGCGCATTCCCGGTGCCAGCTCCTGCGCCTTTTGCGCCAGTTCGATCCCGTCCATCTCCGGCATCACGATGTCGGTCAGCAACAGGTCGAACCGCTCGCTTTCCAGCAGCGGCAGCGCGGCGGTGCCGCGATCGACCGATGTGACGTGATAGCCGGAACGCTCGAGCGCACGCCCGAGGTATTCGCGCATTACCGCATCATCTTCGGCCAGCAGAATCCGTATCATCGCAACCACAACTCCCAATCGCGGGATAATATGCCCGACGGACGTTGATTTTTCCACCAGCGGAGATGGTGAACGCCTGACCCACGACGACACGTTGCGGTGGCGCGATGGCTTCCATAGGGTAGGCGGGAATGACGCGCTCCTTCCGCATGTTCGGCGAAATGCTGCCCGAGAGTCCGGTGGTGCTGTCGGTGCCGCATGCCGGGCGCGACTATCCCGCGACGCTGCGGATGGCGTTGCGCGCGCCGCTGGCCAGTCTGGCGGCGCTGGAGGACCGGCATGTCGATGCGATCGCGCTGGCGGCGCGCGCGCGTGAGACGCTGTTGCTCCAGACGCTGCCACGCGCGTGGATCGACCTCAACCGCGCCGAGCATGAGCGCGATCCGTTGCTCGATGAGGGCGCGTGCAGGGGCGCCGGGGCATCTGCCAAGGTGCGCGCTGGAATCGGCCTGGTGCCGCGGCGAACCGCGGCGGCGGGCGAACTGTGGCGATGCCGGCTGAGCGCTGCCGAAGTGGAGGCGCGGATCGCCACCGATCACCGACCGTATCACGAGACGCTGTCGCAGGTGCTGGCGGCGGCGCGCGCGCGCTTCGGGTGCGCGGTGCTGCTCGATGTCCATTCGATGCCGCCGATCGCGGGCGGGCGCGCGCGGGTGGTGATCGGCGACCGGTTCGGGCGCGCCGCGGGCGCACGGTTCGTGGCGCGGGTCGAGGAGGCGCTGGGACGTGAGGGGCTGCACCACATGCTCAACACGCCGTACGCGGGCGGGCATATCCTGGAGCGGCATGCCGCGCCGCAGATCGGCGTGCATGCGATCCAGCTGGAGATCGATCGCGCGCTCTATCTCGACCGGCGGCTCGACCAGCCGGGGGCGGGCGCGGCGACGACGGCGCGGATGCTGCGCGCGGTGATCGATGCGTTGACGGAGCAGGCGCTGAGCGAGGGCGCGGAGGCGCCGCCGATCGCGGACGCCGCCGAGTAGGGGCGGCACATAAAAAAACCACCGGATGCACGCACCCGGTGGCCAAGGTTCAGGGAGGAGACACGCCGAAGCGTGTCATACGGGCTCGCGAAAGGGGGGACACGAGCGCCGTACATGCTTAACTTAGGCAGTCCGCTTTTGGTTGCAAGGGGCGGGCTGTAAAAGGTTGGTGGGGCGCGGTGAATTGACGCGCGGTGCGGCGCTGGACTCAGCGGCGGCTGCATGGAGGCCGCCGTGCCGCCGTAATCGGCAGACATGGGCCCCTGCCTGCGCAGGGGCGACGGTGACTTCAGCGCGCGCCGCGGGGTAACATGCGGAGCAGCACCGAATCGCGCAGGATCAGGTGGTGGCGCAGCGCGGCGGCGATGTGGAGCACGACCAGAGCGAGCATCAGCCAGCCAAGAATCTCATGCACTTCATGGCCCGCACTCGCCCCGGTGGCGTCGATGGGCAGATAGGGCAGATCGGCGATTCCGAACCAGCTGAGCGGGCGGCGTCCTTCCGGACCCGACACCATCACCCAGCCCGACAGCGGCATCAGCAGCAGCAGTGCATAGAGCGTCCAGTGCGTTGCGTGCGCGACCCCCCGCTCCCAGGCCGGCGTGAAGGCGGGCAACGGCGGCGGGCGGTGCAGCAGTCGCCACCCGACCCGCAACACGGTGAGCCCGAGCACGGTGATGCCGATCGCCTTGTGCCCGGGCATCCACGCGCGCAGCGCCGGGATCGCATCGTGCCCGATCCCGACGATCAGGTTGACGATCACGAGCAAGGCGATCGTCCAATGGAGGACGATGGCCACCGCGGAATACCGGTCGTTCACGGGCAATCGGGTGGCCATCGCGGAGCCTTTCGTCAGGCGTTGAGCTGCGGCTGCGGCATCTTGCCCAGCTTGACCTGCCGCGCGAAGATCTCGCGCATCAGCGCCAGCGAGAACAGGTGCGCGTAGAGCAGCGGGAGCATCCCGGACTGCGAGATCTTGCGCATTTGATCGCCGCGCAGTTCCGACAGCTTCTTCTCGTCGATCATCTGGAAGCCACGGTAAACGAACGGCTGCTCGATCCCGTCCTGCTGGATGGTGACCTCACCCTCCATGAGCAGATCGAGTTCCTTGATCTCCTTCATGAACTGGCCGGTGCGCGCCGCGGCCTGCTCGAAGTTCTCGTTGAACTTGAGGATGTTCTGGGTCAGCTCCGACGGCTGGCCATCGGTGAACAGCGCATCGCCCTCATCGAAGGCGCCGATCGTCGGCGACGACGGGTCGAAGCACAGCGACAGCTCGTCGGCGTCCGGGCGCAGGCGCGCCAGCATGTACGGATAGCGGCGGATGTAGGCGGGAACGTAGATCGTCTCGTCGATCAGCCGGCCTTCTTCCGAGATGAAGACGTTGACGCCTTCGTTCAGGCCCATCAGCGCGATTGGGATCGCATCCTCGCCCGACGAGAAGACGATTGGCATATGCCGCTGAATCAGCGGGAATTCCTCGACCGTGACGGGGATCGCATGCTGGTTGACCAGGAACGGCGCGGTGTCGGACGGCTTCACCTTGTAATTGGCGTGAACCTCGCTCGAAAGCGGTTCGAGGCCGTTGTAGAAGAGCGGAAGTTGCGGCGCGCTGGCCATGGGAATCTCCAGAACGGACGGTATCGTGTGCATTCGCGCAAGGGGACGTCACGTCCTGCCGTCCCCCCGGACCGCGCCGGTGCTATTGAATGGGCGCGTCGGGCGCAAGCGTGACGAGCTTTCCGGGGTTGAACAGCTCGTCGGGATCGAAGGCGCGCTTGATTGCGCGCAACGCCGCCAGCCGCGCGGGCGGGCCGAGCCGTTCCAGTTCGCGGCGCTTCATCTGCCCGATGCCATGCTCCGCCGAGATCGATCCGCCGGCCGCGACGACGAGGTCGTGGACGAAGGCGGAGACGACCGGCACCTGCTCGGCATACCAATGACCCGGATCGGTGCCGGGGGCGGCACGGACGTGGAAATGGACGTTGCCGTCGCCGAGGTGGCCGAACCCCGAGGCGCGCGTGCCGGGAAAGCGCGCGTCGCACGCCGCCGCCGCCTCGACCATGAAGCGCGGCATCGCCTCGACCGGGACCGAGATGTCGTGCTGCGCGGCGGGGCCGGTCGCGCGCTCGGCATCGGAGATCGATTCGCGGATCCGCCAGAACGCCTCGGCCTGCGCCTCGCTCGCCGCGAGCGTCGCGTCGGCGGCGAGGCCGTCCGCCAGCGCGGTGGAGAGGACGCGTTCGACCAGCGCCGCGGGGGCGTCGTCGGGGGTGTCGGCGGTGACCTCGAGCAGGACGTGCCACGGCTGGTCGCCGGACAGCGGTGCGCGGGTGCCGGGGATGTGCGTGAGCACCGCGCCGAGCGACTCGGCGGGAAGCAGCTCGAAACTCTCCAGCGCGGGCGTGGCGCGCTGGAAGCGGCGGAGCAGCGTCAGCGCCGCCGCGGGCGAGGCGAGGCCGACCCATGCGACACAGCGCGCCGTAACCGCCGGCACCAGCCGCAGCGTCGCGGCGGTGACGATGCCGAGCGTGCCCTCCGCGCCGATCAGCAGCTGGTCGATGTCGTAGCCGCGATTGTCCTTCTTCAGCGCGGACAGGCCATCGTACAGCGATCCATCGGGCAGTACGGCCTCGACCCCGGCGACCAGCGCGCGCATCGTGCCGAACCGCAGCACCTGCGTGCCGCCGGCATTGGTCGACACCAATCCGCCGATCGTCGCGACGCCCTTCGCGCCCAGCGACAACGGGAAACGGCGGCTCTGCGCCAGTGCGGCGGCGTGGAGGTCCGACAGGATCACTCCGGCCTCGGCGATCGCCAGCCCGGCGTCGGGATCGAGCGCGCGGACACGGTTGAGGCGACGCAGCGACAGGATCGCGGCGCGGCCGTCGCCAGGCGGGGTCGCGCCGCCGACCATCGAGCTGTTGCCGCCCTGCGGCACGAGCGGCACCCCTTCCTCGCGCGCGGCGACGACGATCGCCTGCACCTCGGCCACCGACGCGGGGGCGAGCAGCAGGGACGCATGGCCGTGGAAGCGCCGGCGCCAGTCGGTGAGCAGCGGTGCGATCGTGTCGGGATCGGTGACGATCGTGCGCGCCTCGACTTGTCCGGCGAGGCGGTCGGCGAGGCGGCGAAGCGCGGAGGTGGGGTCGATGGTGAGGGTCATGCGATTTCTCTTGGCTGCCGCGCGATGTGCGTCCAATTCATCACGCGTTCAACCGTCGATGGTCAGTGCTGCTGCCCCAAGATGACCTTGCGTAATCCGTCTGTCCTGCTGCTCGTATCGGCGGCGCCGTTCGTGCTGTCGGCGAGCCCGCCGCAGCTCGACGGCATCGAGTATGCGCAGCTGACGATCCACGAACGCCTGATCATCCGCGTGCCGCGCGTCTCGCCTGCGCCAATGCGCGCACGCGGCGCGCCGCCGGTCCCGCAGGTGCGCTGGGACGAGAAGAAGGGGCCGGAATGCGTGGCGATGAGTGCGCTGACCGGCGCGGCGGTGGAGCGCGAGGGGGAGGTCGATCTGGTGGTGGGCGGCGCGCGGCGCATTCGGGCCAAGCTGGACGACGATTGCCCGACGCTTGATTTCTATCGCGGTTTCTACCTGAAGCCGACCGCCGATGGGCAATTGTGCGCGCGGCGCGACGGCATCCGTTCAAGATCGGGAGCGTATTGCGCGGTGACGCGCTTTCGCGCGCTGGTCCCGCGCAAGGCGAAGAAATAGCCCGTTCGAGGGCCGCGAAGGCGCAAATTCCTTGACTTTGCGCCGTGGATCGGGAAGCGCGGGAACCGATGGGAACCGCCACGCCGCGCCACCCGACAGCCCGGACATCCGCATGAGCTTTGCCGACCTCGGCCTTTCCGACGAACTCCTTCGCGCCGTCGGCGACACCGGCTATACCGAGCCGACGCCGATCCAGGCGAGCGCGATCCCGCCGGTGTTGATGATGCGCGACATCATCGGCATTGCGCAGACCGGCACGGGCAAGACCGCCAGCTTCGTGCTGCCGATGATCGACATCCTGGCGCACGGCCGCAGCCGCGCGCGGATGCCGCGCAGCCTGATCCTGGAGCCGACGCGTGAACTGGCCGCGCAGGTCGCCGAGAATTTCGAGACGTACGGCAAGTACCACAAGCTGAGCATGGCGCTGCTGATCGGCGGCGTGCAGATGGGCGATCAGGTGAAGGCGCTGGAAAAGGGCGTCGACGTGCTGATCGCCACCCCCGGCCGCCTGATGGACCTGTTCGGGCGCGGCAAGATCCTGCTGACCGGCTGTTCGATGCTGGTGATCGACGAGGCCGACCGGATGCTCGACATGGGGTTCATCCCCGATATCGAGGAAATCTGCACCAAGCTGCCCGCACAGCGCCAGACGTTGCTGTTCAGCGCGACGATGCCCGCGCCGATCAAGAAGCTGGCCGACCGCTTCCTCAACAATCCCAAGACGATCGAGGTGGCGCGCCCGGCGTCGACCAACATCAACATTACCCAATGGGTGGTGCCGGTGAAGGGCCCGTCGTTCGAGAAGCGCAAGGCGCTGCGCGCGCTGCTGGGACAGGAGGAGGTGCGCACCGCGATCATCTTCTGCAACCGCAAGACGACGGTGCGCGAGCTGAACAAGAGCCTGCGCGAACACGGTTTTTCCAGTGGCGAGATCCATGGCGACATGGACCAGCCGGCGCGCGTCGCCGAGCTGGAGCGGTTCAAGAAGGGCGACGTCAACATCCTGGTCGCCAGCGACGTCGCGGCGCGCGGGCTGGACGTGAAGGGCGTGAGCCACGTCTTCAACTATGACGCGCCGTGGCATCCCGACGATTACGTCCATCGCATCGGGCGCACCGGGCGCGGCGGCGCGACCGGGGTCGCCTATACGTTCGTCGGGCCGGACGACGTCGAGAATATCGACAATATCGAGAAGCTGACCGGGCAGAAGATCGCGCGGGTCGCCGATGTGCCCGAGGCACCGGCCGAGGAAGCGCCGCGGCGCGAGCGTAGCGGTCGGCGGCGCGAGCGGGTGGCCGACGCGTCGCCCCGGACCGAGCCGCGCGCCGAAGCGCCGCAGGTCGACGCGGTTCGCGACGAAGCGCCGCGGCGCGAGCGGACGCGGCGTGATCGTGACGAGCGCCCGCGTGGCGGACGCGAGCGTGAACGCGAGCGCGCGCCGGTGGTGGCCGAGGCGAGTGACGACGGCGGCTGGAACGGGCCGGTGCCGGACTTCCTGAACGTCGGTCTGCGTTACTGACGAGCACCGTTCGTCGGGTTGACCGGCGGCGGTGGTTCGTGGCAGGGGCACCCCTGTTGCGGGTATAGTACAATGGTAGTACAGCAGCCTTCCAAGCTGAATACACGGGTTCGATTCCCGTTACCCGCTCCAATTTCTCGCTTCTTTGCTACCGCGTCGTTCGAACAGGGCGATGCGGGTCATGCCATCCTTCGATAGCGGTCACGCGACGGCAGGCGTCGTGCGGCATCGCAGGAGGATGACGCAATGAACAAGCAACGGACGGACGAACTGCTGGCGCTCTTGCAGGTAGAGGCGCAGCATCGGCAGCGGATCGACGGCATCTGGACGCAGTTCAAGGACGCTATGCTGGCGACCCATGCCTTCGTCTTCGCCGTGCTCGGCGCATTGATCGCTGGCCCGGAGCTGAGCGCGGATCAACGCAAGATCGTGGTGTTCGTCACCATCCTGGTGGAATTCCTGGTCCTGTTCCTCGCTCGCCTCGACGTCGAGAAATCGGCGGCCGAGGTGCAGGCAGATTATAACGCCGATTATCGTGCGATAACCGGGACCCATCCCCCGCGTCCGCTTTACAGCCGAGCCCTCAAGATGCGGAGGGTGCCGCGGCGTACGGCGGGCGACACGCTGCTTCCGATCGAAGCCGAGGTGGAAAGCGCTTGACAGCGTCACGCTGATTGAGTACAAAAAGAGAACATCGAGATGGTGTGAACGGGCCGGGCGGCTCGGGGTCGTGGGCCCCGGTCGCGCCGGCCCGTTTGCGTTGCGATGCGCGTGACAACGGGCGGGAGGGTGCAGATGGGTGAGGTGGCGGGAGCCGATGGCGCGTCGGTGGCCAGTGCAGCGGTTGCAGGCGCGGCGAAGCCGTCGCAGCGGTGGTCGCGCGAGGATCGGCTGACCTTCTTCGATCATTTCGCGATCAGCGGCGATGTTGCGAAGGCGGCGGCCGCCGCGGGGAAGACGGCGCGATCGGCCTATGCGCTGCGCCGTCGCAGCACGAGCTTCGGCGAGCAATGGCGGCTGGCGCTGGACGACGCCTATGAGCGGATGGAGGCGGCATTGGTGCGGCAGGTGCTGGGCGATACCGACACCAAGCTGGACGTGTCGGCCGCGCTGCTGCTGCTGGGGCGGCGGCCGCCGGCGGTGATCGACGTCGCCACGACGCCGCGCAAGGTCGCCGATCGCAACAGCCCGCGCGCGAAGGCGGAGCGCGAGTTGCTGCAGCGGTTGCAGGCGATGTCGAAGCGACCGCGCACGAAGGTTGCGGAGTGAGCGGCGCGGATCATGGCGGTATCCGCGGGATACGCTGGCTGCGGGAACTTGGTAAGGCCGAGCAACAGCGGGTGCTGTCGTCGCTGAGCCCCGAGGCGATGCTGGAGCTGAAACAGCATTGGCCATTGTGGGCGCATGAGGGACAATTGCCGCCGCCGGGCGATTGGCGCGTGTGGTTGATGCAGGCCGGGCGCGGCTTCGGGAAGACGCGGGCCGGCGCGCAATGGGTCGGCTCGATGGCGCGGGCGGTGCCCGGCGCACGGATCGCGCTGGTCGGCGCGACGATCGAGGATGCGCGCAAGGTGATGGTCGCCGGGCCGAGCGGCGTGGTCGCGGTGGCGCGCGACGACGATGCGGTGGTGTGGCGACCGTCCAGCGGCGAGGTGCGGTTCGGCAATGGTGCGGTCGCGACGTTGTATTCGGCGGCGGCGCCGGAGAAATTGCGCGGGCCCGAGCATCATTTCGCCTGGGCCGACGAACTGGCGAAATGGAGCCATGCCTCCGCGTGGGACAATCTGACGATGGGGTTGCGGCTGGGCGCGCTGCCGCGCGTGCTGGTGACGACGACGCCGCGATCGACCACGTTGATGCGGCAGGTCCGCGTGGGCACGGGGACGGTGGTGACGCGCGGGAGCACGCGCGACAACGTCCACCTGCCCGACGCCTTCGTCGCGGCGATGGAGGCGAGCTATGGCGGGACGCGACTGGGACGGCAGGAGCTGGACGGCGAGCTGATCGACGATGTCGCTGGGGCGCTGTGGCCGCGCGCGCTGATCGAGCGGCAGCGCGTGCGCTCGGTGCCCGAGCTGGCGCGGGTGGTGGTCGGGGTCGATCCGCCCGCGGGGATCGGGGGCGATGCGTGCGGGATCGTTGCCGCGGGGCTGGGGCGCGACGGGCATGGCTATGTGCTGGAGGATGCCAGCGTGACGGGCGCGAGCCCCGAGCGCTGGGCCAGTGCGGTCGCGGCGTGTGCGGCGCGGGTGTCGGCGGAGCGTGTGGTCGCGGAGGCAAATCAGGGCGGGGCGATGGTCGAGCAGGTGCTGCGCGCGGCGCAGGCGTCGCTGCCGATCCGGCTGGTCCATGCGACGCGCGGCAAGGCGGCGCGCGCCGAGCCGGTGGCGGCGCTCTATGAGCGCGGGCGGGTGTGGCATGCGCGGGCGTTCCCGGCGCTGGAGGATGAGCTGGCCGGATTGGTCGCCGGCGGCGGGTATGAGGGGCCGGGGCGGTCGCCGGATCGCGCGGATGCGTGCGTCTGGGCGCTGACCGCGCTGATGCTCGACCGGCAGGGTGAGGTGCGGGTGCGGTCGGTTTAGCTGGGGGCTTCTCGTCATTGCGAGCGTAGCGCGGCAATCCAGGGCGTCCTGATCCGGCACTGGATTGCCGCGCTACGCTCGCAATGACGGCGGACTGGCGGGCGACTGTTGCGCTTCATCAGGTGCTTCGAGATGGCCTCTCGACTTCGCTCGATGCCTCCTCAGCACGAACGGGGGAGGGTGGGCGACGGCTCGGTGCAGCGCCCGCGTTTTTGGAGAATTCACATGGCTTGGTTCGGATGGAAATCCGGGCGCGCGGTGGCGCGGCCGGCGTTGGGGCGTGTCGGGGCGGTGGCGCGGCCAATCGGGGAGTGGCCGCAGGGCTATGAGGCGCAGGTGCGCGCCGGTTATTGCGCGAACGCGATCGCACAACGTGCGGTGAAACTGGTGGCGGAGGGCGTCGAGGGCGCGCCGCTCGATGCCGACGATGCGCGGTTGCGCGCGCTGGCGGGCGGGCGCGGGGTGTTGGAAGCGATCGCGGCGCAATTGCTGCTGCATGGCAATGCCTTCGTGCAGGTGCTGCGCGACGGCGAGGGGCAGGTGGTGGAGCTGTTCGCGCTGCGCCCCGAGCGGGTGAGCGTCGAGCTGGGCGCGGATGGCTGGCCCGGGGCGTATCTGTACAGGGTGGGTGTGCGGACGACGCGGCTCGATCCGGCGAGCGTCATTCACATCCGGCGCTTCAATCCGGTCGACGATCATTACGGGCTGGGGTGCCTCGGCGCGGCGTCGGCGGCGATCGCGATCCACAATGTCGCGGGGGCGTGGAGCAAGTCGTTGCTCGACAATGCCGCGCGGCCGTCGGGGGCTTTGGTCTATGACGCCGGGGACGGATCGGTGCTGAGCCCCGACCAGTTCCGGCGGTTGCGCGAGGAAATGGAACAGGGCTTTGCGGGCGCGGCCAATGCCGGGCGGCCGATGCTGCTGGAAGGCGGGCTGAAGTGGCAGGCGATGAGCCTGACCCCGGCCGACATGGACTTTGCGGGGACCAAGGCGGCGGCGGCGCGCGAGATCGCGCTGGCGTTCGGCGTGCCGCCGATGCTGCTCGGGCTGCCGGGCGACAGCACGCACGCGAATTACAAGGAAGCGAACCGCGCCTTGTGGCGGTTGACGGTGCTGCCGCTGGCGGGCGCGATCCTGTCGGCGGTGCGCGACGGGCTGGCGGCGGACTTCCCGGACGCGCGGTTGCAGGTCGATCTCGACCGGGTGCCGGCGCTGGTCGAGGATCGCGCGCAATTGTGGCGGATGGTCGCGGAGGCCGACTTCCTGTCGGCCGACGAGAAGCGGCAGATGGTGGACTGGTCGTGAGCGCCGCCGCGGGGAGCGTGCTGGCGCAATTGCTGGCGCAGGGCTGTGACGAGGGGGCGGAGATCGCGACCTTGCGCGGGATCGTCGAGGAGGCCGGCGAGCTGGGCGCGGTGCGGGCGTTGCAGCGGCTGGGGCTCGCGGACGACGGCGCGGCGGGGGACGTCGCCGAATTGCGCGAGCTGTTGCGGGCGTGGCGCGATGCGAAACGCTCGGCGTGGCGCGCGCTGGCGGCATGGGTGATGCGCGTGGTGTTCGCGCTGCTGCTCGCGGGGATTGCGATGCGGCTGGGGCTGGATGGCTTGCTGAAGCCGGGGCCGCTCAAGTGAGGATCCCGGGCTATGCCGCGGTGTTCGATGCGGTCGATCGGGCCGGGGACGTGATCCGCCGCGGGGCCTTTGCGGGCGCGGGGCCGGTGCCGCTGCTGATGCAGCATCGCGGGGCGCCGGTGGGCACGTTGCTGTCGATCGGCGAGGATGCGCGTGGCCTGCGGGTCGAGGCGGAGGTCGATGACAGCGAGGTGGCGCGGCTGGTGCGCGCGCGGGCGTTGCCGGGGCTGTCGGTCGGGTATCGCGCGCGGGTGGTGCAGCAGGGCGCGTGGCGCGCGATCGTGCGCGCCGATCTGGTCGAGGTGAGCCTGGTGGCGGTGCCGATGCAGCCCGCCGCGCGGGTCGAGACGATTTCCGACCTTTGAGTTTTGCGGGGCCCGCGGGGGGCCTCTTTCATGGAGAAGAGCATGAGCGATACGGTGGTGGCACGCCCGGTGCTGGATGGCGCGCGTGTGCGTGGTGGCGCGGCGTTCGACGGCTTCGTGCGGTCGGGGATCGTGGTCGAGCAGAAGGCGTTCACCGGCACGACCGGCGATCAGGGCGGCTATGCGATCCCCAGGGAGATCGATGCGCAGATCGATGCGGTGCTGAAGAGCGCCAGCCCGATCCGCAGCATCGCGAACGTCGTGCAGGTCGGTACGGCGGGGTATCGCAAGCTGGTGACGACCGGCGGCACGCCGTCGGGCTGGGCGGCGGAAACCGACGGGCGGCCGGTGACGGCCACGCCGACCTTCGTCGAGATCGCGCCGCCGATGGGCGAGCTGTACGCCAATCCGTCGGCGAGCCAGGCGATGCTCGACGATGCGCTGTTCGACGTCGAGGGCTGGCTTGCGGGCGAGATCGCGGCGGAGTTCGCCAAGGCGGAGGGCGCGGCGTTCGTCGGCGGGAATGGCGTCAACCGCCCGCGTGGGTTCCTGGCGGCGCCGACCGCGGCGACGGGGGATGCGACGCGCGCGTTCGGGACGTTGCAATATGTGCCGACCGGCACCGCCGGCGACTTCGGCGCGAACGGGGCGGAGCGGCTGATCGATCTGGTGCAGGCGCTGCGCGCGCCGTACCGGCAGGGTGCGACCTTCGTGATGAACGCGGCGACCGCGGCGCGCATCCGCAAGTTCAAGACCAGCGACGGGCAGTTCCTGTGGCAGCCCGGCATGGCGGCGGGGCAGCCGGCGAGCCTGCTCGGCTATCCGGTGGTCGAGGCCGAGGACATGCCCGACATCGCGGCGGGCGCGCATGCGGTGGCGTTCGGGAATTTCCAGCGCGGCTATCTGATCGCGGAGCGCAGCGAGACCAACGTGTTGCGCGATCCGTACAGCAACAAGCCGTTTGTTACCTTCTACGCGACCAAGCGCGTCGGCGGGTGTGTGTCGAACAGCGAGGCGATCAAGCTGCTGCGGTTCGCCGCAGCCTAGCCGGCGCTTCGTGACGGGTCGTTGGTTGCGACCCGACGATTCTTTCTTTCGTCGCCCGGACTTGATCCGGGGCCCCGCTTTCTTGGCCGAGCGAAGAAGAAGCGGGATCCCGGATCAAGTCCGGGATGACGAAGGGGGCTGTGCGTGGCGAGATGGACCCGGGCCGGCGCCGGGGTGATGGGAGCTTTAACATGACATTGGTGGCGGGAGCGCCCGGCGTGGTGACGCTGGGGGCGGGGGATCGTGCGCTCGCGCTGGCGGCGGTGCGCGCGGAATTGCGGGCGGCGACGATCGACGACGATGCGCTGGCGCTGGCGTTCGTCGAGGCGGCGCTGGGGCTGGCGGAGCAATTCACCGGGCGCGTGCTGATCGTGCGCGAGCTGGTGGCGGAGCTGGGTGCGGCATCCGGATGGCAGGCGCTGCCCGCCGCGCCGGTGCGCGCGATCGTCGCGGACGGCGTCGCGGTCGACATCGATGCGCAGGGCGTCGGATGGGTGAAGGGGGAGGGCGCGTTGCGCGTCACCTTTACCGCCGGGCTGGCGAGCGGCTGGCCGGGGTTGCCCGCGCCGCTGCGGCAGGGGGTGGCGATGCTTGCCGCGCATCTGTTCAGCGACCGTGCGGGGAGCGCGCCGGTTCCGGCGGCGGTCAGCGCCTTGTGGCGACCGTTCCGCAGCGTCGCGCTGGCGCAGCCGGTGCACGCATGAAGCGCGCGGTCGAGCGGGTGCGCGCGCGGGTGGTGGCGCGGTTGCGGGACGTGCTGCCCGAGGCGGAGATCGTCGCGCGGGACGATGGCGTGGAGGTCGGCGCGCGGGGGCTGAAGCGGCGCTGGGTCGAGGATCCATCGCTGGCGTGGTGGCGACACTGATGCGCGCGGCGGTGCTGGCGCGGCTGCGCGAGAAGGTGGCGGTGACGCGGGTGTTCGAAAGCGCTGCGGAGAAAGGGACGGTGCCGTTCCTGACGCTGCGCGAATGGAGCGAGATCGACTGGGGGACGAAGGACCGCGCCGGGCGCGAACTGCGCATCGGCGTAGCGGTGCGCGATGCGGGCGAGAGCGGTGCGCGCGCGGTGGCGCTGGCGGCGGACGCGCAGGCGGCGCTGCTGTCGCTGCCCGGCGTCTTGGGGTGGCGGGTGGTGACGGCGGTGCCGCTGCGCAACGTGCTGGTGAGCGAGAGCGCGGGGCGCTGGTCGGCGCTGGTCGGCGCTGGTCGACGTGCGGGTGCGGATCATGGCGGAGGATTGAGATGGCGGCGGAAAAGGGCAGTGCGTTCCTGCTGAAGGTCGGCGATGGCGCGACCCCGGTGACGTATCGAACGGTGGCGGGGCTGCGCACGACGCAGCTGAGCGTCAACGGCGAGGCGGTGGCGATCACCAGCAAGGATTCGGGCGGGTGGCGCGACCTGCTGTCGGGCGCGGGGGTGCGCTCGGTCAGCGTCGCCGCAGCGGGGGTGTTCACCGGATCGGCGGCGGAACAGCGCGTGAAGGCGAGCGCGCTGGCAGGGACGCTCGACGATTACCGGCTGACCTTCGAGAGCGGCGAGACGATGACCGGGCGGTTCCTGGTCACGCGGCTCGACTATGCCGGGGATTACAGCGGCGAGCGCAGCTACACGCTGGCGCTGGAAAGCTCCGGCGCGGTGGTGAGCGCATGAACCCCGTTCGCGGAGAAGCCGCCGTGCGGGTGGCGGGGGAGATGCTGGTGCTGCGACCGACGTTCGCGGCGCTGGTGGCGGCGGAGCAGGAACTGGGGCCGTTGTTCGCGCTGGTCCAGCGGGCGGCGGAGGGGCTGCTGCGGCTTGAGGAGCTGGTGAGCCTGTTCTGGCATTGCCGGCATGAGGCACCCCGGCCTTGACGCGCGAGGCGCTGGGCGAAGCGGTGGTGGCGGCGGGGGTCAGTGCGGCGACCCCGGCGCTCAAGGTGCTTCTGACGCAGATCCTCGCGGGGCGATGAGGAGTTTCGCCGAAGCGGCGGGGCGGCTGGCCGGGCTGGCGGGGGTGGTGTTCGGATGGCGGCCGGACGATTTCTGGCGGGCGACACCCGCGGAACTGGCGGCGCTGGTGCAAGCGTGCGCCCCCGACGCGGCGACGCCCCCCGATGCCGCGACGATCGCGGCGATGCAGGAGGCTTTTCCCGATGGATGACGAGATCGAGCGGCTGGTGATCGGCGTGCGCGCCGACACCGGCGGATTCGCGCGCGACGTGGCGGCGATGCGTGCGACGCTGGAGGGCGGATTGGGTAGCGGTGCGGAGCGCGCGGGGCGGGCGGTCGAAACTGCGCTGGCGCGTGCGGTACGGACCGGTAAATTGGGGTTCGACGATCTGAAGTCCGTGGCGCTGCACGCGCTGGGGGAGATCGCGACGGCGGCGCTGAAGAGGGGGATCACCAGCGTGCTGGGCAGTGGCGGCGGCGGGCTGGTGAGCGTGCTGACCGGGCTGCTTGGGTTGCCCGGGCGCGCGACCGGCGGCCCGGTGAGCCCGGGGCGCGCCTATCTGGTCGGCGAGCGTGGGCCGGAGGTGTTCGTACCGACGAGCAGCGGACAGGTGGCGGTGACCGGCAGCGGCGGCGCCCGCGACGTGCGGGTGGCGATCACGATCAATGCCGGTGGTGCGGCGGCGCCCGAGGCGATGGCGCGATCGAGCCGGCAGGTGGCGCGCGCGGTGCGCGCGGCGCTGATGGAGGCGGAGTGATGGGGCATTGGCTGACCGACGCGCGCGCCGGACAGGCGACGGGCGTGATGACGCGCTTCGACCCCGTATACTGGACGGTCGATTTCCCGCGGCCGATGATGGCGGCGGTGACGACGATTGCGGCCGATGCGCTGCGCGTCGATGCGGTGTTCTATAACTGCGACGATCTGGCCGGGCTAATCTGGGAGAGCGCGGACCGCCACGATCATCCGCTGCTGCGCTATGACACGGCGCGTGATTATCGCGCGTGCCGGTTGTCGTTCCGGTGGCGGTCGGCGGGGGTGCTGGCGCTGGACGCAGTCAACGGCCCGGTGCTGACGATCGAGGGGCGCGATGCGGCGGGGCAGGCGCGGGCGTGGTACGTGCGGCTGTGGAACTATGCGACCGGGACGCCGCAGGATGCGCGAATCTCGATCGACTTTGCCGCGGTGGACGGCGGGTTCCTGTTGCCCGGCGAGCGCGATCCGGTGTGGGCGGGCGACATCGACCGGATGTTCGTGTCGCTGGTCGCGCCGGGCTATGATGTCGCGGGCGGGGCGTTGGCGGAGCCGGCCGAGGCGTGGGTCGAGCTGAGCGAGATCGCGTGCGACGGCGCGGGGGCGGTGATCGACATCGGCGACGTGGTGCTGCCCGACCATGATCTGCGGATCGCGAACGGGTATGACGACAGCTATCACCTGACCCCGGCGCGATTGCTGCGCAACATGCTGCAGCTCGGCTATCGCGGCGGGATCGTCCACTACGTTGGCATGAGCCACTATTTCCGGCTGCGCGGCGGACTGGTGGAGGGCGGGCTGAACGTCGCGTGTGCGGCGTGGCACCGCGACTTTGCGGCGCGGGCGAAGGCGGTTGGTTACGACGTCATCTGGTCGCTGTCCTACGAAGTGTTCGATGCGCATTGCCCCGCGGCATGGAAGCAGCGCGCGATGGATGGCTCGCCCGCGCTGACCGGGTGGGTGCCGCCCTCGACCTTGCTGTCGCCGAGCAATGCGGCGGCGATGGCGTATCTGCGCGGGATCGCACTGGCGTTCGTGGGGATCGGCGCGGCGGCCGGGCTGGCGCCGCATTTCCAGATCGGCGAGCCGTGGTGGTGGGTGATGCCGGATGGGCGGCCGTGCCTCTATGACGACAGCGCGAAAGCGGCGTTCGCGCCAACGGCGATCGCGAGCGTGCGCGGCGCCTTGAGCGAGGCGCAGCGCGCGACGCTGGATCGTGCGGGCGTGGCGCTGGCGGCGTCGACCAGCGCGTTAGCGGCGGCGGTGAAGGCGGCGGCACCGGGGTGCACGACCTATCTGCTCGCGTACCTGCCGACTGTGCTGGATGCCGCCGCGCCCGAGATGGTGCGGATGAACCTGCCGACCGGCTGGGCGGCCCCGGCGTTCGATGTGCTCCAGCTCGAGGATTACGACTGGGTGACCGCGGGCGACACTGCGGCGAGCGCGCGGGGGACAGCGGTGGCGGGGGCGCGGCTCGGCTATCCTATGACGGCGCAGGATTATCTTTCCGGCTTCGTGCTGCGCGGTGCGGATCGCGCGCAATGGGCCGCAATCGTGGCGGGGGCGGCGCAGGCGCGCGGGGTGGCGCGGGTCTATTTGTGGGCGCTGCCGCAGGTGCTGCGCGACGGGCTGGTCTATTGGCAGGAGGAGGGCGCGGTGGAGGCGTTCGACGATGTGATGTTCCCGCTGGCGCTGGGGCGCGAGGCGGAGGTGACGCCGACCTTCTCGACCGGCGTGACGACCAGTGCGGGCGGGCGCGAGACGCGCAGCGCCGGCTGGGCGGAGGCGCGCACGCGCTATGACGTCGGGCCGGGGGTGCGCAGCGAGGCGGATGTCGCGGCGCTGCTGGCGTTCTTCCGCGCGCGGATGGGCGCGGCGCGCGGGTTCCGGTTGCGCGATCCGTTCGACTGGCGCGCGGCCGGGGAGACGATCGGGACGGGCGACGGGGTGACCCGGCAGTTCGCGCTGGTGCGGCGATATGGCGCGGCGACGCGGCGGATCACGCGGCCGGTGGCGGGGAGCGTGCGCGTCTACGTCGACGGTGTGGCGACGACCGGCTTCACTCTGGCGGCGGGTGGCGTGGTGACGCTGGATGCGGCAGCGGCGCAGGGGGCGGTGGTGGCGGCTTCGTATGAGTTCGATGTGCCGGTGCGCTTTGCCGAGGATCATCTGAGCGTGACGCGTGCGACCTATCTGGCCGGGGCTGCGCCCTCCGTGCCGCTGATCGAGGTGCGCGAGGCATGAGCGATCAACTGCTGACGCAGGCCTTGTGCTGGCGGGTCGAGCGGCGCGACGGGGTGATGCTGGCGCTGACTGACCACGACCGCGATCTGGTGGTGGACGGCGTTGCCTATCGCGCCGCGCCGGGGATGGTGCCGTCGGCGATCGTGCGAAGCGAGGGGCTCGACGCGGATACGATGGAGGTGAGCGGCGCGCTGGGCACGGGTGCGTTCCGGCGCGACGACCTGCTCGCCGGCCGCTGGGACGGGGCGCGGGTGGTGATCTGCGCGGTCGACTGGAGCGATCCGGCGCGCGCGGCGATCCCGCTGGGCGAAGGCCGGATCGGCGAGGTCGAACTGGACGAGCATGGCTTCACCGCCGAGTTGCGCGGGGGGCAGGCGCAACTGGAGCGGCCGGCGAACGAGACGACGTCGCCGGCGTGTCGCGCCACGCTGGGCGATGCGCGGTGCCGGGTGGCGATGGCACCGCGCCGCCGCGTCGCGCGGGTGGTCGCGTGCGCGGGGGTCGCGGTGACGCTGGATGCGGGCGAGCCGGTCGCCGATGCCTATGGCGAAGGGGTGCTGCGCTGGTTCGGGGGCGCGAATGCGGGACTGACCAGCGCGATCGAGCGGTCGGCGGGGGCGGTGCTGACGCTGCGGGCGACGCCGGTGTTGGCGGTCGCGCCTGGTGCGCTGGTCGAGGTAACGGAGGGGTGCGACCGGCGGCTGGCGACGTGCGCGGCGCGCTTCGCGAACGTCGTCAACTTTCGTGGCGAACCGCACCTGCCCGGGATCGACCTGCTGACGCGCTATCCCGGCGGATGACGGGGCCGGCGTGCGAGGGCGGCGAGCGGGTGCTTGCCGCCGCACAGGGGTTGGTGGGGGTGCGCTTCCGGATGCAGGGGCGCGATCCGGCGCGGGGGCTGGATTGCGTCGGGCTGGTTGGTGTCGCGTTGCGGCGGGCGGGCGCCGATCTGGCGGTGCCGCGCGATTACGCTGCGTCGCGTGGGCGGGTTTCGTTGGGGGCGGTGCCGCCGGGCCTTACCGCGTGTGACGGCGCGGCGGCGGGGGATGTGCTGTTGTGCCGGGTCGCCGCGACCCAGCTGCATCTGGCGGTGCGCGCGCACGACGGGATCATCCACGCCGATGCGCTGGCGCGGCGTGTGGTCGCGCGGCCGGGGCCGGTGCCGTGGCCGATCGAGGGAGCGTGGCGCTGGACGCCGCAGGGAGGGTGATATGGCGACATTGGTGCTGACCGCGGTCGGCAGCGCGGTCGGCGGGCCGGTGGGCGGCGCCGTCGGCGCGTTGCTGGGGAATGCGATTGATCGCCGCGTGCTGGGGCCGGTGCTGACGCGGACGCGTGCGGGGCCGCGGCTGACCGACCTGAAGGTACAGACGTCCTCGTATGGCACGCCGATCGCGAAGGTCTTCGGGACGATGCGCGTGGCGGGGTGCGTGATCTGGGCGACCGACCTGATCGAGACGCGCAGCGTGATGCGCGGGGCGAAGGGGCGTCCCGGCGTCGAGGGCTATCGATACGCCGCCTCGTTCGCGGTGGCGCTGTCGGGACGGACGATCGCCGGGATCGGGCGCTTCTGGGCGGACGGCAAGCTGTTGCGCGGGGCGGCGGGCGACTGGAAATCGCCGGTCACGATGAGGCTGTATCGAGGCGACGAGGCGCAGGCGCCCGATCCGCTGATCGCCGCGCTGGAGGATCACGCGCCGGCGTATCGGGGAACGGCCTATGCGGTGTTCGAGAACCTGCCGCTGGAGCCGTTCGGAAACCGCATTCCGTCGCTGAGCTTCGAGGTGATCGGCGACGCCGCCACGCCGACGATCGGTGCGATCGCGGGGGCGCTGGGCACGGGTGCGATCGTGGGGGCGGGGCCGCAGGTGACGCTGCCGGGCTATGCGACCGGGGGGGAGAGCGTTGCGGGTGCGCTGGAGATGCTGGCGACCATTGCGGGCGGCTGGTTCGTGCCCGCGGGCGGCGCGCTGCGCTTTGCGGATACGACCGACGCGCCCGTAACGGTGGCGGCGGATGCGGCGACGAGCGAGCGACGGCAACCGATCGAGACGGTGCCGCAGCGGGTGCGTGTCTCCTGCTACGATCCGGCGCGCGATTACCAGATCGGGGTGCAGCAGGCCGGACGGCCCGGTGGCGGCTGGCGCGAGGAGGCGCAGGAGCTGCCCGCCGCTTTGGCGGCGACGCAGGCGCGCGGTCTGGCGCAGGCGCTGATGAAGCGCGCCGAGCGGGCGCGTGTGACCCGGCGGGTGACGCTGGACGCGACCGCGATCGGCATTGCGCCGGGCGATGCGCTGCGCTTTTCCGGCGAGCGTGCGACATGGCGGGTGACGCGCGTCGAGGTGAGCGGGCGGGGGGTGGTGTTGTCGCTGACGCCGCCGGGGAGCGCGTCGGAGCCGGGCGCAGCGACGGTGCCGGCCGATGCGGGGCGCGTGCTGGCGGCGCCGGATCGCCCGGTCGCGGCGACGATGCTGGTCGCCGTCGAACTGCCGCCGCTCGACGAAGGACGGGGCGAGACGCTGCGGCTGGCGGTGCTGGCGAACGGCGACGCGCCGGGGTGGCGCGGGGCGGCGTTACTGACCAGCGGCGACGATGGCGCGTCCTGGGAAGAGGCGGGCAGCACGGCTGCGCCCGCGATCGTCGGGCAATTGGCGGCGGCGCTGGCGTCGGGAACGGAGTGGCTAGTCGACCACCACGCGACGATCGAGGTGGTGCTGGCGCATGATGCGCTCACTTTGTTGTCGATCGACGACGCCGCGCTCGACCGCGGCGGCAACCTTGCGGTGCTGGGCGAGGAGTTGTTCCAGTTTCGCGATGCCGAGCAGATCGGGCCGCGCCGCTGGCGATTGTCGACGCTGTTGCGCGCCCGGCGCGGGAGCGTGGCGCAGGCGCACGCGGCGGGGACGGCGTTCGCGCTGATCGAGCGCGGGTGCGTGGCGACGATCGCGCTGCCGCGGGCGCAGGTCGGCGACACGATCCGGCTGCTTGCCAGCGGGGTTGGCGATGCCGAGCCGGTGGCGGTGTCGATCGCGGTGACGGGTGCGTCGATCGCGCCGCCGTCGCCGGTGCGGCTGCGCGCGCTTCGGCGCGGCGACGGCGACGTGGATGTGCGCTGGGTACGCCGTAGCCGGCTCGGATGGCGGTGGGGCGACGATGGCGACGCACCGCTCGGTGAGGAACGCGAGCGTTACCGCGTGACGATCGGCGATGCCGGGGACGTGCGGGTGATCGAGAGCGATGCGGCGGGCGTCACAGTGCCCGCGACGATGGTGTCGGGGGCCGCCGCGCAGGTGACGGTGCGGCAGCTCGGCACGCTGGCGGCCTCGGCCGCGGTCGGCGGCTTGATAGAGGGAGAGTGACGATGAGCGACGAGGATAGCGCGCGGCTCGGCCTGCCGCTGCTGGCGCCGGGGCAGGCGCAGAAGGAGATGTGGCATAACGAGGCGTTGGCGCTGCTCGACATTGCGGTGCAGGCCGGCGTCGAGGAGATCGACCGCAATACGCCGCCGGCCACACCGCAGCCCGGGCAATGCTGGATCGTGGGCGCTGCCCCAACCGGCGTCTGGAGCGGGCATGCGGGGGCGATCGCCGGATGGACGTCAGGCGGATGGCGGTTCGTCGCGCCGCGCCCCGGCCTGGCCGTACGCCATCTGCCGAGTGGCCACACCGCGATCCGGGAGGCAAACGGCTGGAAAACCGGGGACGTGCGCGGCGCGCGGGTGCTGATCGATGGCCTGCAGGTGGTTGGCGCGCAGGGTGCGGCGATCATCGTGCCGACTGGTGGTGCGACGATTGACGGCGAACTTCGTGCCTGCGTCGAAACGATCCTGATTATGCTTCGGAAGCATGGACTTATCGCGGCCTGACACCGGTATGCGCGTCGATTTCCGTGTGGCAATTGCGCCACAGTGGGCGGTATTTGTCAGCTTGTGACGAAACCATCCTTCCGATAGTGAGTTTGCGCTGTCCGTAGTGACACCAAGGAAAGGGGATTATGATGCGTAAGCTTGCCATGATCATGGCGCTTGCCTCCACCGCCCTCGCCACGCCCGCGCTCGCGCGCGACAAGGCGTGGTATGTAGGCGTTGAAGGCGGTGCGATGATCGTCGAGGACATCGACTGGAGCGTCGTTGGTACCGCGACGAGCCGCAGCGGCACCGCCACTGTCGATCACGACTATGGTTGGGACGTCGACGGCGTCGTCGGTTACGATTTCGGCGCGTTCCGCCTCGAAACCGAAGCCGGCTACCGCCGCGCGAGCGTCGACAGCCTCCGCACCACCGCGGGCGTTCCGACCAGCGGCGCGACCCAGGCGAACCCGGGCACCTATGATGGCGTCGGCGGCCGTACCACGGCCCTGAGCTTCATGGTCAACGGTTTGCTGGACTTCGGCGAAGACGACGGCCTGCAGGGCTTCGTTGGTGGCGGTGCGGGTGTTGCCCGCGTCCAGGCCCGCATGTCGGCGCCGAACGCCTATCGCTTCCTCGACGACTCGGACACCGTCTTCGCCTGGCAGGCGCTGGCCGGTATCCGTGCGCCGCTGAGCGAGAACGTCGACGTTTCGCTGAAGTATCGCTTCTTCAACGCCGACAACGTCAAGCTGTTCGATGCGCGTGGCAGCTCGTACGACGGTCGTTTCCGTTCGCACAGCCTGCTGGGTGGCGTGACGTACAACTTCGGTGCTCCGGAAGAAGCGGCTCCGCCGCCGCCGCCGCCGCCGCCGCCGCCGCCTCCGCCCCCGCCGCCGCCGCCTCCGCCGCCGGAAGTGGTCTGCTCGCCGGGTCCGTTCATCGTGTTCTTCGAGTGGAACAAGTCGGACGTCACCCCGGAAGCGGCGTCGATCCTCGACAACGCGGTTACCCAGTACCAGAGCTGCAACAACGCGCAGGTCATGCTGGCGGGCTACACCGACACCTCGGGTTCGGCGAAGTACAACGTGGGCCTTTCGCAGCGTCGTGCAGACGGCGTGAAGGCGTACCTCGCGTCGAAGGGTATCCCGGACGGCGTGATGACGACCGAAGCGTTCGGCGAGACCAAGCTGCGCGTCGAGACCGCCGATGGCGTCCGCGAAGTGCAGAACCGTCGCGTCGAGATCACCTACGGCCCGGGTTCGGGTCAGTAAGGTCGATCACTTCGGTGACCGAAAAGAGGGAGGTCGGCGCAAGCCGGCCTCCTTTTTTTGTTGGGTGGCGGGTCGCGTGCGAGCTTGGAGGGCCGGCGGCTTTGATCCGGACAATCCTCCGGATCGTCGCCGAGGATAGGTACCCCTTCGTCCCGGCAATCGCCGTCATTGCGAGCGTAGCGAAGCAATTCAGAGCCGGACCAGGACGCCCTGGATTGCTTCGCTACGCTCGCAATGACGGAGTAGGGGCTTAGCTCAGGGCGCCACCGGCGTCGGTTCCGATCGCCGTCGCCAGCCACTCCGGCACGCGCGCTTCGCCGAGCGTTTCGACGCGGCGCAACGTCACCATCAGGCCCAGTGGCCGATAGACCGAGCGCTTACGCGTATCGCTCTCGTCGATTGGGGCGACGACAAGCCGTCGCCGGACCTTGTCGCGGTGATGCATCCGCGCGGTGTTTTCCTGTCCGACGTAACAGCCCTTGGTGAAGCTAACCCCGTTCAGCTCGCGCGCATTCGCCTCCAGCCACAGCGTCTCGCCCGATCCGAGGTCCGCGACGCCCTCGGCGACGCCGAGCGACAATCGATGTGCATCCCAGTCCGTCGCGGTCGCCGAGGGCGGCGCGATCCAGCGCGCGCCGAGCGCCGCCAGTCGCGGGTCGGGTGAGCGGTCGGAAGCGTCGCGTGTCCAATGCACCGCCAGCGCATCCTCGCGCGCGATCGTGATCGCCCGGCGCAGGCGGTACATCGTCAGCCGGCGCGCGATCGCCTCACGCTGCTCCCGCTCGACGTCGAGCAGGATATCGTCGCCGTCCGCCCAGACGATCATGTCGAACAGCGCCTTGCCCTGCGGGGTCAGCAGCCCCGCCCAGACCGGGAGCGCGCCCGCGACATCGTTGGTCAGCAAACCCTGAAGGAAGCCGCGTACATCCTCGCCGGACAGCCGCAGCAGCGCGCGGTCGGCCAGCATCGTCGCCGGGGTGGTATCGTCCATGACGCCAAGGTAGGGAGAGCGGCGACCCCGCGAAAGAGCCGGAAAGGGCTGACGATGGCGACCTACGATCTCCTGTTGACCGGTGGCACGGTGCATACGCCGGGCGGCCCCGTCGCCGCCGATGTCGGCGTGCGCGACGGGCGGATCGTCGCGATCGGCGCGCGCGGCGATGCGGGGCGGACGATCGACTGCACCGGGCTCGACATCCTGCCGGGCGTGATCGACACGCAGGTGCATTTCCGTGAGCCGGGGCTGGTCCACAAGGAAGACCTCGCCACCGGCAGCGAGGCTGCGGTGATGGGCGGTGTGGTCGCGGTTTTCGAAATGCCGAATACCAAGCCGAACACCGATTCGGCCGAGGCGATTGAGGACAAGCTGACCCGCGCCAAGGGGCGGATGTGGTGCGACCATGCCTTCTACGTCGGCGCGACCAACCACAATGCGCGCGATCTGGCGGAGCTGGAGCGGCTGCCGGGCACCGCGGGGGTGAAAATCTTCATGGGCGCGTCGACCGGCGACCTGCTGGTCAGCGAGGACGCGCGGCTCGCCGAGGTGCTGGCGAGCGGGCACCGGCGCGTCGCGATCCATGCCGAGGACGAAGACCGCATGAACGCGCGCGCCGGCGAGCGCATCGAGGGCGATCCGTCGTCGCATCCGGTGTGGCGCGACGACGAGAGCGCATTGCTCGCGACGACGCGTATCCTGCGGCTGGCGCGCGCGGCGCGGCGGCGCATCCACGTCCTGCACGTCACCACGCCTGCCGAGCTGGAACTGCTCGGGCAGAACAAGGACATCGCGACCTGCGAGGTGACGCCACAGCATCTGACGCTGGCCGGCGAAGAGGCCTATCCGCGGATCGGGACGCTGGCGCAGATGAACCCGCCGATCCGTTCGGGCGCGCATCGCGACGGCCTGTGGCATTGGCTCAACCAGGGCGTGCCCGACGTGATCGGCTCCGACCACGCGCCGCACACGCTTGAGGAGAAGAACAAGCCTTATCCGGCGAGCCCGAGCGGGATGCCGGGCGTCCAGACGCTGCTGCCGCTGCTGCTCGACCATGCCGCGCACGGCCGGCTGACGCTCCAGCGGGTCATCGAGCTGACCAGTGCGGGGGCGCAGCGGATTTTCGGATTGACCGGCAAGGGGCGGATCGCGGCGGGATATGATGCCGACTTCACGATCGTCGACCTCAAGAAGCGCTGGACGATCGAAGAGCGCTGGCTGCGCTCGCGCGCGGGCTGGTCGCCGTTTACCGGCATGGAGCTGACCGGCAAGCCGATCGGAACGATCGTGCGCGGTCAGGTGGCGATGTGGGAGGATCAGCTCGGCGACGCGCCGCAGGGCGCGCCGATGCGGTTCGAGACGACCGGCTTCCCCGGCGGGCGCTAACGCCCGCCGGTCAGGCGCGCGTCAGAAGGGAAGCCACTTCGAGGTTTCGGTGAACTTCATATAGCCGACGTTCACCCCCGCGCGCCATCCGACGCCCAGCCGGACGGGGATCAGCACGACATTGCCCTTGCGCAGATAGGTCGCGGCGAACCCACCGACGAAGTACAATCGGCCCTCGGCGCCCGGAAAGCGCGTGAACAGATCGTGCGAATCGTAGAGGTTGTAGACGAGCACGAACACCTTGTTGGCATCACCGCCGACGTCGAAGCCGACCGACGGCCCTGTCCAATAGACGGGGCGCTGTCCCTCGACCTTGTGGGTCATGATCCCCGAGCCATAGCGGACGCCGAGGATGAACGCGCCCGACGCCTCACGCCCGGCGATATAGGCGTTGGGCTCGCCCTGATCCTTCAGGATGTTTTCGATGATCTGCGCAAAGCCTTCCGCACCCTTGCCGAACACGCCCTCGCCCGCGGCGATCAGATCGTCGCGCTTGTAGGTGGAGGCAGCGGTGGTGGTCGCGTCGGCCCGCACCTCCGATCCAGTGGTGGGTTGGGCCTGTGGCGCGGGCGCGGGCTCCTGCGGCGGCGTTGCGGGAAGCGGCCGGGCCGGCGCGGGCGCCGTCGGCGTGCGCACGGTGCGCGACGGCGGGGCGGTGGAGACATCGCCGTCGATTGCCGCATTGGGATCGATCGTCCGTACCTGCGCCGCAGCGCCAAGCGGCGCGCCAACGAGCGCGGCGATCAGCATCGCCGCCCTGATGCTCCGTTGTGCAATCCGCTTCATGCCTGCCCCCTCGATCATCGTGTTGTTATAGGCCGAGCGGGGCTGTCGCGGCAATGAACGGCTCGACGACCGGAGTCGCCGGTGCGATATGCGGAAATGTTGCGCACCCGGTTGATCGCGGCGATCCCCCTCGCTATAGCCGCGCCTCACGCCGACCCGGAGACGTGGGTGAGTGGCTGAAACCAACGCTTTGCTAAAGCGTCGTACGGGAAACCGTACCGAGGGTTCGAATCCCTCCGTCTCCGCCATACTCCCGCACGCCGCGAGATCTTCTATCTGTTGATGTGGCTGCCGAACGCGGGTGGAGTCTCGGCTGTGCAATGTCCAGTGATGGTTTGAGCAAACGCAAATCGCCGGTCGAGCGCCTAGGCAGGATCGGAATTCTCGCTATACGATCGCCGAGTGCCGGAGCATCGCCTAGCCATCGTCGTCATCGGCAGAAACGAAGGCCCTCGCCTTGCGGAGTGTCTCGCTTCGGCGACGGCGGGTGTCACTGTGGTCTACGCCGACTCCGCGTCGACCGACGACAGCATCGCGGTGGCGCGCGCTCACGGCGCCGACGTGGTCGCATTGCGCCCAAACATGCCGCTGACCGCCGCTCGCGGGCGCAATGCGGGAGCGCATAAGGCGCTCGAGCTTATGCCCGATCTCGAGTTCATCCAGTTCGTCGACGGCGATTGCACGATCATGCCGGAATGGTTGCCAGCCGCGCTCGATTTTCTCACGACACGTCCGGATGTGGCGGTCGTGTGCGGGCGTCGGCTCGAGCGTCATCCCGAGCGTTCGCTCTATAATGCGATGTGCGACCGGGAATGGAACACACCGGTCGGAAAGGCGGACTCCAGTGGCGGCGACGCATTGGTCCGCGCGCGGGCGTTCGTCGAGATCGGCGGGTTCGCCGATGATCAGGTCGCGCACGAGGAACCAGAGATGTGCGGCCGGTTGCGCGCCGCCGGTTGGGAAATCTGGCGGCTGGACGCGCCGATGACCGCGCATGACGCCAATATCACGCGGCTGGGGCAATTCTATCGGCGCAGCCGTCGCGCCGGACTGGGCATCAGTCAGTGCCTCGACCGGGGCGGGGCCGGACGCGACCCGCAGGGGACGGCGATCGTCCGGCGCGCGCTGATCTGGGGCGTCGGGCTGCCGTTGGCGATCGTCGCGTCGTTGGCGGTCGATGCGCGGTTGGCGGCGGTCGTGGCGGCTGTCTATCCCGCGCAACTGCTGCGTCAGGCCGCGAAGAACCGGCGACAGGGGTGGGGCACGCGAGAAGCCGTGCGCGTCGCCGCGCTCGGCATCGTGTCCAAATTCGCCGAAGCGCACGGCGTGCTGGAATATTGGGCGGCCCGGCTAACCAACCGACGCCACCGCCCGGTCACCTACAAGTAAGGCTCGACCGCGGGGGTTACGACGACCCCCATTGCTTGCGGGCGCCGTCGATCAGCGTCATGTCGCCGACCTGCGAGATCGTGTGCAGGCCATAGCGGTAGCCGCCGTCCACCCGCGGCTCGACCCGCGCCACGACGCGTTCCTCGAAGCCGGTCTCGCTCAGCGTCAGCACTTCGTTGATCGATACGGCGCTGCCATAATGGGTCGAGCAATCCTGCGCCGGGCGATACAATCGGCCCTCGACCACAAACGGCGTGCCGGCCGGACGCGCGCTTCTGACGTCAGTCTTTACCGGATTGAGCGGATGCGCCTGCCACGGCCCGGCGAGGCTGTCGGCATGGAAGACGAACAGATCGGTGTTGTGGGTGGCGGTGTCCTTGGTCGCAAACGCCCACTTTTTCCCGCCCCAGTCGACGAAGCTCGTGTCGATCAGCGGCGCATCGGGCAGCATCGTCGTCTTGGTGGTCACCTCGCCCGCCGGGCTGGTCGCGTAATGCGCGACGTCGCGGGCCGCGGCATGCTCCGGGACGAACCCGGCCACGCCATCAAGCTCCAATGTGAACGGGTAGGAGAGATGCGTTCCCGTCTCCAGCACCGTCCGGGCATCACCGAAGCTACCGTCGGCGTACGTGGCGGTGGCGATTTCGCCACGGTTCTTTCGCCAGTCGAGTCGCTCGAAGAACAGGCGGATGGTGCCGCCAGGTCCGATCCGCTGGCCGAACGGGTCGGCGTAGAATTCACCGCGCGGCGGCTGCATCCACCGGACGCTGCGCAGCGCCTGCGCCTGCCGCTCCGCGCCCGCCAGGCCCGCCACGTCCGCGATCGGCGCGGCGATTACGCCGCAGGTCCAATCCTGCCGGAAAAAGCGATAGGTCACTTGCGTCGCGACGAACGCGCGGAGCGTCTTCCAGAGGAAGCGCAGCATCGCCGTGTTGTTCGGCTGACGATAGATTTTGCCCTTGCCGTGACCGGCCGGCGCAGTGGGGAGACGCCCGGTGGCGAGAACGGCGGCGCAGGTCGTCCGCACCCACGACGCGCTGCCGAGATAGAGAGTGTCGCGCGTCTTGACGTAGGAGGAGCGGTTGGTCTGGAACATGCCCCGCCAAAGAATCCTGCCGCCATCCAGTTCGTCGCTGAGCACCTGCAGAATGCTTCCGGCGACCGGCGATCCCTCCGCCAGCTCCCAGAAGCCGGGCGGCTGGCCGCGATACCGTGTCGGATCGCCATGATGAAACGACCAGACGCCGTAGGTGGGCAGCGTGAGGATCTCGCCGCGCACGATGCCGTAGCTGAACCGGAGCACGAAATCGGGCGCCAGCGCGCGGACGAAATCGAGCGTGGTGTCGCTCAAGGCTTCGCCGAACTTGCCCTGCTTGACCGGGGTATCGCGACATTGCGGGACGTCGGCGAACACGTCCGACAGATCGACGCGCGCGATCGCGCGGCTGCGGCGGCGTGTGTAGAAGCGGTCGAAGACGCGCCAGATCGCCAGATGACGCGCCTGCCAGCGCCGAGCCCAGCGGCGGCTGTTGTCCGGCGGCGCGTCAGCCGCGCGGATCACCACCCCGACGGGCACGGCGACGCCCGCATCGACGGCTTCGGTAATGCTGCGTGCCTGCCATTGTTCGAAGTCGAGACCGTCGCACAGGACGACGAAACGAAGAGGTGGCGGCTGCATGCCCGGTTCATGGTCTGAAACGGTCGCATAGTCGATGTCGAAATTGGCCATCGGCAAGCGCGCCGGGCGAAGCGATGCAGGCCGCGCGCGGCGGTTGAAGGGCTTCCGCGCAAACGTCCGACCTTCCTTGTAAACAGGGGCGAAGCCGTTAAGCCTTTGGGGCAAAGGCGGCCTTCGGCGCGCGGACATGGTGGGAGAGTGAAGATGCGACTGGGTATCGGCATCGCGGCGGCGCTGGTGATGATGGCGCCGGGCGTTGCGCTGGCGAAGGACAACAGCCTGACCGCCGCGGAACGTGCGCAGGGCTGGAAGCTGTTGTTCAACGGGCGTGACCTGTCGGGTTGGGGCGCGTTCGGGGGTGGCCCGGCGCCCTCGACCTGGACGGTGCGCAACGGGACGCTGCTGCTGACCAAGGCCGACGGCAAGATGAGCGGGACCGATCTGGTCACCACCGATCCCTATGGCGCGTTCGAACTGACGCTCGACTGGAAGGTCGAGAAGGGCGGCAACAGCGGGGTGCTGTATCTGGCGCGCGCCGTCGATGGCGCGCCGCTGCTCTACCAGACCGGGCTGGAGATGCAGGTGCTTGACGACGCAGGGCATTCCGATGGCAAGATCCCGACGCATCGCGCCGGATCGCTGTACGACATGACGGTGCCGCCGGCCGGCGTCTCCAAGCCGGCGGGCACGTGGAACCATGCGCGGCTGCTCGTCCAGAACGGCCGGATTCGCCAATGGCTTAACGGTACGCCCACCGCCGACGTCTCGTACGGCGACGACGCGTGGCGGCAGCGGGTGGCGGGGTCGAAGTTTGCGAAGATGCCGCACTTCGGCACCTTCGACAGCGGGGTGATCGGGTTGCAGGATCACGGCGAGCCGGTGGCGTTCCGCAACATTAAGTTGCGCCGCATCGGAGCCTCGGCAACCGGGGGCGGCGAGTGACAAAAGCAGCGCCGAAGTTTGCGGACACCCCCGTCGATGTGATCATCGTTGGCTCCGGCGCGGCGGGCGGGATGGCGGCCTATACGCTGACCAAGGCCGGCGTGCGCTGCCTGATCCTCGAGGCCGGGCGCGATTACGATCCGCAGGCCGAGGTCAACATGTTCGCGCCCGAGAGCGACGCGCCGTTGCGCGGGACCGGCACCGCCGACAAGCCCTTCGGCTATTTCGACGCCACGGTCGACGGCGGCTGGCAGGTCGAGGGCGAGCCCTATACGATGACCGAGGGCAGCGATTTCCGCTGGTGGCGTCCGCGGATGCTGGGCGGGCGCACCAACCATTGGGGGCGGCATGTCCCGCGGTTCGGCGCGTATGACTTCAAACCGTTTTCGCGTGACGGGCTCGGCGTCGACTGGCCGATCGGTTATGACGACGTCGCGCCTTTCTACGATCGCGTCGAGCGGATGATCGGCGTCAACGGCGGGCCGATCGGGCTGGAGAACCACCCGGACTCGCCCGCCGGCTGCCTGATGCCGCCGCCCAAGCCGCGCGTGCCCGAACTGCTCATCACCGCCGCCGCCGAAAGCCTCGGCATCCCGGTGCGCGCGGCACACACCGCGGTGCTGACGCGCGACATGCCCGACAAGGTCGCGCCGCGCAGCGCCTGCTTCAACGCGACACCGTGCACGCGCGGCTGCACGATCGGCGCGATGTTCCAGACCACCACCTCGCTGCTGCCGATGGCCAAGGCGACCGGCAAGTTACGCGTCGTCACCGACGCGATGGTCTCACGCGTCGTGACGGGCGCGCGCGGTCGGGCGACGGGGGTCGAATATGTCGACCGCAAGACCGGGCAGCGGCATCAGGTGACGGCGCGTGCGGTGGTGCTTGCGGCGGGCACCGGCGAGACGACGCGGCTGTTGCTCAATTCGGGCGAAGCGGGGCGCGGGCTCGCCAATTCGTCGGGCCAGCTGGGGCGCAACCTGACCGATTCGACCGGCGCGTCGTTCCGCGCCTTCATCCCCGGCCTCGCCGGCCGGCCGCGCTACAATGAGGACGGGATCGGGGGGCAGCATATCTACATCCCGTTCTGGCTGTACGAGCAGCAGAAGCGCGGCGAGCTGGATTTCGCGCGCGGTTATCATTTCGAGATCGGCGGGCGGTTCGGCATTCCGGCGGAGGCGGCGCTGCCGCGCGTCTGGGGCAAGGGGCTGAAACAGGCGGTGCGCAACGCCTCGGGCGCGACGATCAACCTGACGCTGCGCGGCGAGATGATCCCCAACAAGGACACGTTCTGCGAGATCGATCCGACTGTGAAGGACAAGTTCGGCATCCCGGTGCTGCGCTTCGCGTTCCGCTGGTCCAAACACGAGGTCAATCAGGTCGCGCACGGCCGCCGCGCCGCGCATTCGGTGTTCAAGCGGCTGAACGGCACGATCCTCGATCCCGACCTGCCGCCCGAGCAGATCATGACCGCGGGCGGCGAGATCATCCACGAACTTGGCACGGCGCGGATGGGCGCCGACCCGAAATCGTCGGTGGTCGACAGCTATGGCCAGACGTGGGACGTCGACAATGTCGTGCTGATGGATGGCGCGACCTTCGCCTCCGGGCCGCACAAGAATCCGACCCTGACGATCCTTGCGCTGGCGCTGCGCGCGTCGGAGCGGCTCGCCACCCGTCTGTCGTCAGGAGCGCTGGCATGACCTTCACCCGCCGCACGACGCTGCAATGGTTCGCCACCGCGACCGCGTTGTCGCTCGCCAACCGCGGTGTCGCCGCTGCCGCCGTGTCGCAGGCGGCCGGCGCGGCACCGCCGTTCAAGGTGGTCGACTGGCCGGCGAGCGTCGCGCCGATGCTGGCGGCCAAGGGCTATGGGCGCGATCCCGATCTGACCGCGCCCAAGGTGCCGTGGCCGCTGACGCTGACCAAGCCGCAGCGCGCGACGATCGACATGCTGGGCGACATGATCCTGCCCGCCGATGGCGCTTCGCCGGGGGCAGGGACGCTGGGGGTGGGGGCGTTCATCGACGAGTGGATCAGCGCGCCGTATTCGCAGCAGCAGGAGGATCGCGTCAAGATCCTCGCCGGGCTGGCGTGGTTGGATGCGCAGAGCCGCGTGCTGCATGGCGGCGACTTCGCGGCGGGGACGGCGGCGCAGCGCGCGACGTTGCTCGATGCGTTGACGGTCGAGACACCGAGCGCGGCGATGGCGCAGCCGGTCGCGTTCATGGATCGGTTGCGCAACCTGTTCGTGCTGGGCTTCTACAGCCTGCCCGAAGGCAAGGCGGATATGGGCTATATCGGCGACCAACCGACCGAGGGGCCGTATCCGGGGCCGACGCCCGAAGCGCAGGCGCATTTCGCGGCGTTGCTGGCATCGTTGAAGTTGTCGATGCCTTCGTCATCCCGGGCCTGACCCGGGATCCCGCTTCGTACCTCCGGGTCGAAGGAGAAGCGGGGCCCCGGATCAAGTCCGGGGCGACGAGAGCAATAACCTACCGCGCGACGCCGATCACCGCGGTCGCGGTGAAGCCGGTAGACGGGCTGCCGGTGATCGTGGGCGTCATCTGCGCGAGTTGCGCGGTGGTGTTGTCACCGAAGACGTTGTCGCTCGACAAGGCGACGCGCGCGAAGTTCGACTGGCTCGACGGATAGGTCGTCGTATCCGCATAGGCGGTGGTGCAGCTGCCGGCCGGCATCGCGAACTGGCTGGTCAGGATCGCGTAGCGGCCGCCCAGCGCGTTCGAGAGTGTCGAGAACACCTCGAAATGCATGTGCGGCCAGCGCCCGTCATAGCAACCGGGGAAGATCGTGGTGAAGGTGACCTGTCCATTGGCATCGGTGACCTGAACGCCGCGCAAATAGCTTTCGCCCGGTGCGCTGTAGAGCGAGTAATTGCCGCTGCGGTCGCAATGCCACAGATACACCGCATAGCCGGCGAGCGGTGCGCAGGTGGCGTTCACGTTCACGACGGTGATGGTGAACGTCATCGCGATCCCGGTCGCGACGGTGGTGGTCGTCAGGAAGCTGGCACGGATGTCCGAGCGGACGATGCCGGTGCTGGTCAGCACGTTGCTGGTCGACCCCGATGCGGTGTTGGTGCCGTCCGCGGGATAGGGGCCACCGGTTTCTTGCGGATCGGCGATGCAGGTGCCGGTCGCGGTGGTGCTGGTCGGCGTGGGGGTGGGTGTCGCGGTCGGCGTGGGCGTCGGCGTCGCGGTGGTCGGCGTCGTGGTGTCGGTGCTGGCGGCGTCGCTGCCGCCGCAGCCGGTGAGGAAGGCGACGGTGCCCGCGCCCGCGAACCATTTGAGTGCACGGCGGCGCGCCATCAGCGCGTCGATCCGCTGCAGGTCTTCGGCCAAGCTGTGGCCGTGTGAATGGTCGTGATCGGTCATGGTCGAGTGGCTCCCGCTTTGCTGCGGAGCCGTTTGCCGGCACTTGTTCACGTCGATATGTCGGGGCGCTGCAACCTTGTTGCAGGGTGTTGCAAAGCGGCAGGGTTTTGGCGGACGTTGCGATTTTTACCGGGCAATTACGCCGACAATGGTAGCACCACGCGCGCCTGCGCCCCCGTTTCGCCGTTGCCGAGCGTCACCGCGCCGCCGTGCGCGGTGGCGATCGTGCGGACGATCGCGAGGCCGAGCCCGGTGCCGCCGGTCATGCGGTTGCGCGACGGATCGCCGCGCACGAACGGCTGGAACAAGCGTTCGGCGAGCGCCGGATCGATCCCCGGCCCGATGTCGTCGATCGTGATCGTCACGCGTCCGTCGTCGACCGTCCAGCCAACCGTCGCGCGCTCACCGTAGCGCATCGCATTCTCGACCAGATTGGCGAACAGCCGGCGCAGCGCGCCGCTGTCGCCGCGCACGATCGCACGCGGGCCGCCAGCGGACTCGACCGGCGCGCCGATGTCCTTGAGGTCGTAGACGAGGCTGTCGATCAGGCTGGCGAGATCGAGCCGCACCATCATCGTGGCGGCGGCATCGTCGCGCGCAAAGACGAGGGTCGCGCCGATCATCGCGCGCATCTCCTCGATATCGGCGGCGGCCTTCGCGCGCGCTGCCTCGGGCAGCCCCTCGACGCGAAACGCGAGGCGGGCGAGCGGGGTGCCGAGATCGTGCGCGATCCCGGCGAGCATCGCGGTGCGCGCCTCGGCATGGCTGGCCAGCCGGGCGTGCATCGTCGACACCGCGCGCGCGAGGTCGCGGATTTCGCGCGAGCCGCCGGGCAGTTCGGGGAGCGGGGCACCGGTGCCGGCGCGATCGGCGGCGGCGGCGAGCTGTCGCAACGGCCGGGTGATCGCGCGCGCCAGCCACCAGCCGGGGATCGACAGCAGCAGGATGGCGGCGAGCAGCGCCAGCAACGTGCGGACGTGCCAGCGCGTCAGCCACGGCGGCTGCTGGCTGCGGACCACCCACCAGCTGCCGTCCTGCCGCCAGCCGAACGTCCAGTCGCCCGAGAACGCCTCGCCCTCGCTGCGGCCGGGCTGGGTGAAGGCGCGCACGTCGGCGACGGGGACGCGCAGCGTGGCGGCGAGCCGCGTCGTGGCATCAGGGTCGGGGCGTTCGTCCGGGCGCGGGCCGGGCGGCGTGGCAAGCCGCTGACGGTGGAGCGGGACGGGGCCGTGGCGAAAGGCGCCCGACGTCATCCCGCGATCACCCGCGCCGGGCGGCATTCCGCCGAAGCCGAACGGCGGCCGTTCGCCCTTTAGCGCGCGCGCGACCCCGGTCAGGCTGCGCGGCGGCTCGAACGGCGGCGGGCCCGAGAAGGTAACCGTGAACGAGATGACGGCGGTGACCAGCACCGACACGACCACCAGCACGAAGATCGGCCGGGCGAGCGGCCGGCTGCGGTCAGCGCTGCGCGACATCGGCGGCGAACATATAGCCTTCGTTGCGGACGGTGCGGATCAGCTCGTCGCCGCCGCGCCCGTCGCTGCGCGCCAGCTTGCGCCGCAGCCGGCTGACCTGCACGTCGATCGCACGGTCGAAATGTTCGGCGGTGGGGCCGCGTGCGTGGTCGAGCAGGAAATCGCGCGTCAGCACGCGGCGCGGATGATCGACGAAGGTCATCAGCAGCCGGAACTCGCCATCCGACAGGTTGATGACCACCTCGTCGGGATCGAGCAATTGCCGCCCGATCGGGTCGAGCCGCCAGCCCTGGAAATGCTGCCACGGGCGGATCATCGCCGACTGGCGGACATTGGCGTCCGGCGTGATGGCTGCAGCCCGGCGGAGCACCGAGCGGATCCGGGCAAGCAATTCGCGCGGGTTGGCGGGCTTGGCGATATAATCGTCGGCGCCCATCTCCAGCCCGACGATCCGGTCGACCTCCTCGCCGATCACCGACATGATGATGACCGCGGGCGGCCTGGAACGGTCGAGCCCGCGCAACAGCGTCAGGCCATCCTCGCCGGGCATCATCACGTCGAGAACGATCAGCGCATAATCCTGCGTCGACATCGCGCGGCGCATCTCCGCGCCGTCCTGCGCGACGTCGACGGTATAGCCGTGGCGGACGAGGAAGTCGGCGGTCAGTTCGCGGATGTCGGGATCGTCGTCGACGATCAACAATCGCGCGGCGCGGTCCATCAGGTCACCGGCATCGAGGCAGGACTGGAGCATGACGCGCACATCGCCTGCCGACGTATCGCGCGCGTTTCACGGTTGCAACAAAGCGAAGTATGGCGCGCCCAGGGCGCCAAAAAGAAAGCGGGTGGCGGCATGTGCTGCCACCCGCAGGCGATCAGAACGAGAAGCGGACGCCCGCGTCGTAGCGGGGGCCGAAGTTCTGGTACGTCAGCAGCTGGTTGTCGAAGCGGCCGGTGGTGAAATACTTGGCGTTGAACAGATTGGTGCCTTCGACGAACACCTGCACCGCCGGCGTGACATTGACCGCGACGCTGCCGTCGAACTGCCCGTAATCGCGCACGAAGATCGGCTCGTTGCCCGAACCGCCCGCCAGCTGGCGCAGGAAGCGTTCGCGACGGTTGTAGGCGACGCGGGCCGAGATGCCGTACTTTTCGTAGAACACCGTGCCGTTCTGCGAATTGCCGATCCCTTCGGCGGCGAACGACTGACCGATTTGGTTGACGTCGAAATCGCGGTTGGTGCTGACGAAGGTCGCGTTGGCTTGAACGCCGAGGCCACTCAGGACGCCCGGCAACCAGTCAAACGTATGCACCAGGTTCAGCTCGAGGCCCTTGATCTCCAGCGACTGCGCGTTGCGCGGACGCCGCACGCTGAATTCGCCGAAGAACTGCCCGCCGACCTGCGAGATCAGACCGCCCGCCGGGAGCCGCACGCCCTGCGCGTTACCCGCGTTGAGGATCGGAAGGCGTTCGATCGCGAAGCTCTGGACGATGAAGTCGCTGATCTTCTTGTAGAAGACTGCGGCCGACAGCGTCGTCGTACGGGTGGGATACCATTCGACCGACAGATCGGCGTTATTGGCCCGATATGGCTTCAGCTCGGTATTGCCGCCGCTGGCGCTCAGCGTCGCCGGGCGCAGCGTCTCCGTGTTGAAGGTGGGCGCGAGATCGCCGATCGCCGGGCGGGTCAGCGTCTGATAGGCCGCCACGCGCGCCTGCAGCTTCGGCGTCAGGTTCAGGCGGACGTTCGCGTTGGGCAGGAAGTTGCTGTACGACGACTGACGCGACACCGGCAGACCGGACGTGCTGTTGAACACCCCGACATAGATCGTCGGATCGGTCGGCGGGTTACCGCCGGTCGGCGTCAGATCGACCAGCTGCCGCTGCTGCCCGAACGAGCTGAGCTCGGTATATTCGTAGCGGGCGCCTACGTTAACGAACAACGGCATGCTGCCAATGTTCGATTCGAGATCGATGTCGGCATAGCTGGCGTAGACCGTCTCCTTGACGCGTGCCGACGGCTGCGGCGTCGCCGCATAGCCATTGGCCCGCGCATAGCGTGCGGCGGTCGTGCCGGGCGCGAGCTTCTGCGCCGTATCGAGCGCAGAGGTAGCGGCCGCGCTGGTCAGGAAGTTCAGATAGGCGCGCGGATCGAACGTCAGGAAGGTGAGCGGCACCGATCCGCTCTTCGCGCCGAGCGAGTTCATCGTGAACGACGACAGCAACGACGGATCGGCCAGCGTCGGATAACCGCAATAGACGCAGCCGACGTCGTCCGCCGAGGTGATCGGCACGTTGTTCTTGTCACGCGTGGTGCGCGCCAGGCCGAAGCGGAACGCCTTGAGGACACCATCCACCGGCTTGAACTCGTTGTTCCAGCGATATTCCGTCACCTTCTCGGTGATGTCGTTCCCGTTAACGCCGGCGATGTGCGTGCGGCCGAGCGCCGGGTTGGTCAGCACGCCCGTCCCGTAACCGGAGGTCGAGCCGATCCCGCCGTTTTCCGCCTGCTGAAAACTGTAGGTCGACGGCGAACCGATCACTGCGAAATACGACTTGCCGCCACCGGCGTTCTTCGCGCGCGACCAGGTGGCGTCCAGCGTCATCTTGAATTGATCGGTGGGCTTCCACTCGACATTGCCGCCGGCTTCCCACGTCGTCGTTTCGCGGACTGCGCCCGACGAGATGAAGTCGGCATTGCCGTTGGTGGTCAGCGAGGTGATCGTGCGGTTCGAGTCGATCGTTGCCGCGGTGTAGCTCGACGGCTCGAACCAGCTGCCCAGCGCGCGCGTCGTCGAGTCACTCTTGAACTTGTTGTAAAGGCCGTCCACCGTGAAGGTCAGCGTGTCGCTGGCCTCATATTGCGCGACCAGCGTTGCGCCCAGGCGGGTGCGGACGTCGCGCGCATTGCCGACATCCTGGTTCCGCGGCGCGTAGACGTTGGTGAACAGCGGCTTGCTGTTCGGACCAACGGTCGTATTCGGCAGATAGCCACCGTTGCTGACCGAATCGACCGAGGCGATACGCTTCTGGTACGAGATCGAGCCGAGCAGGCCGAGGCGCCCGTCGGCAAACGTGTCGCTCAACAGCCCGAACAGCTGCGGGGTGAACTTCTCGCTGTTCTTCTCGTACAGCGCCTTGGCGGTGACGATGCCCTTGAAACCCTTCAGGTCGAGCGGGCGCGGGGTCTGGATGTTGATCGTCGCGCCGATTCCGCCGCTCTGCAACGGCGCCTGCGCACTCTTGTAGACCTGCGCACCGCTGATCAGCTCCGCCGGGATCAGGTCGAACGAGAACGAACGGTTGAAATTGTCCGAGGCGAAGCTGCGGCCGTTGAACAACACGGTGTTGAACTGCGGACCCAGGCCGCGAACAGTGACCGATTGGCCTTCGCCGTTGTTGCGGTCGATCGCGACGCCCGGGATGCGCTGCAGCGATTCAGCGACGTTGGCGTCGGGGAACTTGCCGAGATCCTCCGAGGAGATCGCGTCGAGGATGCCCGAGGAGTCACGCTTCTGCGCGGCTGAGGTGGCGATGCTGGCGCGGATGCCGGTGACCACGATGTCGTCGGCGGCGGTCTCGCTGGACGTCGCGATGCCGGTGCCCTGCGGCGGCGCGCTTTCCTGCGCGAGTGCCGGGGTGGCGACGATCAATGCGCCGATGGCGCAGCCCATACCCGCCGTGATATGGCGAAAGCCACGGGCATGCCGGTACCGAGACGTCATCCTTATCCTCCCATATGCCCGCCTTGGATCTGCGGGTTCGTAGCCACCTCTAGTAATATTATCAGACACCGGCAATATGGCCGTCAAACGTTTGCGGGTTTAGCCGCGGGGAGAGGGAAATGAGCAACACTGCCGAAGGCTGCGACCGTCCGGTGCGACGGGTCGTGGTAGTCGGGGGCGGTTCTGCGGGGTGGATTTCGGCCTGCCGGCTTGCCGCCGCCGCGCGACGCGGTGGCAGCGACGTGGCGGTGACGCTGGTCGAATCCGCGACGGTGCCGACGGTCGGGGTCGGCGAGGGCACCTGGCCGACGATGCGCAACACGCTCGCCAAGATCGGCATTTCCGAGACGCACTTCGTGCGCGGCTGCGACGCGGCATTCAAGCAGGGCGCGCGCTTCGTCGGCTGGGCGGACGGAACGCCGGGCGACGGCTATTATCATCCGCTGAATCCGCCCGCGGGGGCGACCGACGTCGATCTGGCGCCATATTGGCAGCAAACCCCCGGTGGCGCCGACTTCGCCGAATGGGTCGATTTCCAGGCGTCACTCTGTGACGCGGGGCTGGCGCCCAAGGCGATTACGATGCCCGAATATGCGGGCCAAGCGAATTACGCCTATCACCTCGACGCCGGGAAGTTCGCCGCGCTGCTCCAGGAACATGCCACGCAGGCGCTGGGGGTGGAGCATGTCGTCGGCGACATCGTGCGTGCCGGCATGGCGGATAACGGAGATATCGCAGGCGTGGTGCTGGCCGACGGGCGCACGATCGAAGGTGACCTGTTCATCGATTGTTCGGGCTTTGCGGCGCTGCTGATCGGCGGCGTGTACGACGTGCCGTTCCGGTCGTGCGCGGATGTCATGTTCGCCGACCGGGCGATCGCGATGCAGGTGCCCTATGATGATCCCGACGATCCGGTGACGTGCCACACGGTCGCCACCGCGCAAGGGTCGGGGTGGATCTGGGACATCGGGCTGTGGACGCGGCGCGGGATCGGCCATGTCTATAGCAGCGCGCACCAGAGCGACGACGACGCCGAGGCGACGCTGCGCCGCTATATCGGGCCGGCGGCGGAGAAGCTGTCGGCGCGCAAGTTGCGCATCGAGGCCGGGCATCGCGAGCGCTTTTGGCAGAACAATTGCGTCGCGGTGGGGCTGTCGGCGGGGTTCGTCGAGCCGCTCGAGGCGTCGGCGCTGATGCTGATCGAGGCGTCTATGGACGCGATCGCCGATCGCCTGCCGCGCACGCGCGGCGCGATCGACACCGCCGCGCGCCAGTTCAATGCCGCCTTCACGCATCACTGGGCGCGAATCATCGAGTTCCTGAAGCTGCATTATGCGATCACGCGGCGCACCGACACCGCGTTCTGGCGCGACCATGCCGATCCGAAGACCTGGCCCGACGGGCTGGCGGAGCGGCTGGCGCTGTGGCGCGACCATCCGCCCGCCGCGGTCGATTTCGATCATGCGCGTGAGGTGTTCGGCTGGCCGAGCTATCAATATGTGCTGAACGGCATGAACTATCCGACCACTTACGCGCGCCCCGCGGCCTCGCCTGAGGCCGCCTTGGCGCAGCGCTGGCTGGCGCGCAACGAGCGGATGCGCGCCGATGCGATGCAGCGGCTGCCGAAACATCGCGACCTGCTGCGCGCGGTGCGCGAGCACGGGCTGCAGGCGGTATGACGCGGTTGCGGGCGCTCGACCCGGCGCGGCACGGCGCGTTGCGGCTCGACAAGGCGCGCGGCGCGGCGGAGCGGCGGCTGGTGCCGGTCGGCCGGGGCGAGATCGCGCTGGCGGCGGCGGACATGCCGGTGCTGCTGGCGAAGGATGGGCAGACCGGGCACTTCGAACTGGTCGCTCTGGTGGGGTTGGTGGAGCCGGTGAACCTCTTCGTCTCGCCAGCCGGCTATCACGCCACGAGCCAGCCGCAGGCCGCCGGGCTGACCGCGCTGCGGCTCGACCCGGAGGGCGCGGACGGGTTGGCGGTGGACGAGGCGGATGCGTCGCTGGGCACAGCGGGGGAGGCGTTGTTCGAGGGCGGACGCGCCAAGCGGTGGCGGCGTGCGCTGGAGGCGGCATTGGCCGACGTCACCGCCGGGCGCGCGCTGGCCGACAGCTATGCGCGGCGCGGGGTGCTGCGGCCGCTGTCGGTGACGCTGACGATGGCCGACGGGCAGGAGCAGGTGCTCGACGGGCTGTACGGGGTTGCCGAAGCCGCGCTGGCCGAACTGGCGGATGCGGATGTCGTGGCGATGCACCGCGCCGACGAACTCGCCCCCGCAGCGGTGCTGACGGCGTCGCTGGCGCAGGTCGAGCGATTGCGACAGCTGCATAACGCGCGGTTTTCACGGCAGATTGCGGCGATCGGGCTGGGGATCGCCGACTGACGGGACGGTCAGGAGAAAATGGTGCTGCCGGTGAGGATTGAACTCACGACCTCAGCCTTACCAAGGATGCGCTCTACCACTGAGCTACGGCAGCACTTCCCACGTCGTCCGCGGGAGCGGGCCTAAGAGCCGAGACGGGCGGCGTTGTCAAGCGCGTTCGGTGGCGGTAGCGATATTTGCGATGAGCGATCAGGACGAACGCGCCGCGCGGCTGGCCGCGCAACTCAGGGCCAATCTGCGGCGGCGCAAGGAGCAGGCGCGGGGGCAGCCCGAGCCGGTTTCGGACGCAAGTGGCGGGGAAAAGGAGCGGCCCTGAGCGCGCCCGGTCACGCCGGGAGCGGCAAGCAGCGCGATTCGAGCCACTTGCGGTCCGCTTCGTCGAGCAACGGTGCCAGTTCGCGGGCCACAATAGCATGGTAATCGTCGACCCAGTGCCGCTCCGACGCCGATAATAGCCCCGTATCGATCAGGTCGGTATCAAGCGGTGCCAGAGTCAGCGTTTCGAACGCCAGCATCTCCGCCTCGCCACCCGCGATCATGCGCGGGACGACCAGCAGCAAATTCTCGATGCGGATCCCGTATTCGCCGGCCTTGTAATAGCCGGGCTCGTTGGAGAGGATCATGCCCGCCCGCAGCGGCTCGGACGGGCCGGCGCCGGGATAGCCGGGCTTGGCGATCCGCGCCGGGCCTTCGTGGACCGACAGGAAGCTGCCGACACCGTGGCCGGTGCCGTGCGCATAATCGAGCCCGGCCTGCCACAAGGGGCCGCGGGCGAGTGCGTCGAGCTGCGCGCCGGTGGTGCCGTGCGGAAAGACCGCGGTGGCGAGCGCGATATGCCCCTTCAGCACGCGCGTGTAGCGGTCGCGCATCTCGGGCGTCGGCGGGCCGACGGGCACGACGCGGGTCAGGTCGGTGGTGCCGTCGTCATACTGGCCGCCGGAGTCGATCAGGTAGAGCTGGCCGGGTTCGATCGCGCGGTTCGATTCCTCGGTGACGTGATAATGCGGCAACGCGCCGTTCGGGCCGGTGGCGCTGATCGTGTCGAACGACAGGTCGCGCAGCACGCCGGTGTCCTCGCGGAAGCGGAGCAGCTGCGCCGCCGCGGACAATTCGGTCTGCCCGCCGCGCGGCGCGGCGTCGGCGATCCAGCGCAGGAAGCGCGTGACCGCTGCGCCGTCGCGGAGCGAGGCGGCGCGGTGGCCGGCGATCTCGACCGGGTTCTTGCACGCGCGCGGCACGACGGTCGGGTCGCGGCGCGCCAGCGTCCTCCCGCCACCGGCCTCGACCGCGTCGAAGATCGCCGCGACGGTCAGCGCCGGGTCGATCGCAACCGTCTTGCCAGCGAAGTCGCGGAGCGCCGCGGCGAACGCGGCGCGATCGTGGAGCCGCACGGCATTGCCGAGATGCTCGCGCACCGCGGCGCCGACCTTTTCGGGCGCGACGAACAGATCGGCGGTGCCGTCGGCATGGACGATCGCATAGGAGAGCGCGACGGGCGTGCGATCGACGTCGGCGCCGCGGACGTTGAACAGCCAGGCGATCGAATCGAGCGCGGCGACGACGAACGCATCGGCGTGTTCGGCGGAGAGCCAATCGGCGACCTCGGCGCGCTTGGTCGCGGAGGAGACGCCGGCCAGCGCCTCGGGCTGGACGATCAGCGGCGCGGGCGAGGGGGCGGGGCGGTCGTGCCAGATCGCATCGACCGGATTGGCGTCGACCGCGACCAGCGTCACGTTCCGGTCGGCCAGCGCGGTGCGCCATTCGTCGATCGCGCCGCGCGGATGGAGCCACGGGTCGTAGCCGATCCGCGCGCCGGCGGGGGCGTGGTCGGCGAGCCAGCCGGCGATGCTTTCCTCGGGCACGCCGACATAGTCCCAGTCGGCGGGATCGACCTGTTCGCGGACCTGGATCGTGTAGCGCCCGTCGGTGAAGATCGCGGCGCGCTCCGCGAGCACGACCGCGCTGCCCGCCGAGCCGCCGAAGCCGGTGAGCCAGGCAAGGCGCTGCGCATAGCTGCCGACATATTCGCTCATATGCTCGTCGGTCAGCGGCACGATGAAGCCGTCGAGGGCGGCGGCGGCAAGCTGCGCGCGCAGCGCGGCGAGGCGGTCGGTGTGGGTCGTCATGGGGGGACAGGTGGCATAGCATTGGGGTGTAGTCACGCCTGCGATCATTCCGTCATTCCCGCGAAGGCGGGAATCCAGACGCCCAGGTGCTCGCAAGGGGCGAGACGTCAGGGGTTCTGGATGCCCGCCTTCGCGGGAATGACGGAGAGGGGAGGGAAGCGTTGGAACATTCGTCGCCCCTGCGGAGGCAGGGGCCTATTTCTGTGTCGTGCGTCGGGCTGTTTGACACAGGCGCGTCGGGCCTTGTGTCGGGTCCTTCGCGGTACGCCACAGACATGGGCCCCTGCCTTCGCAGGGGCGACGGCTCTTTCTTCGTCATCCCGGACTTGAGGTGGGGTGACAGAGGGGTGCGGACGCCCCGCAAACGCCTCCATCCCGCTGACTCTTGAAGCGGCTCGCGCGTGCTGTCATCATGGCGTCATGCCCGGGCGCGAAAGCACGCGGCACGACCAAGCGAGGTAAGGGGGACGTTCTGACGTGTTCCATCCCGACCTGATGCGGCACCCGGACTCCTGTCCGACCCTGGTGCTCAATGCCGATTACACGCCGCTGTCCTATTATCCGCTGAGCATCTGGCCGTGGCAGACCGCGGTGAAGGCGGTGTTCCTCGAGCGCGTCGATATCGTCGCGCATTACGAACGCGAGGTGCACAGCCCCAATCTGACGATGCGGCTGCCCTCGGTCATCGCGTTGCGGCAGTTCGTGAAGCAGTCGCAGTTTCCGGCGTTCACGCGGTTCAACCTGTTCCTGCGCGATACCTTCGCCTGCCAATATTGCGGCAGCCACGTCCGCGACCTGACGTTCGATCACGTCGTGCCGCGCGCGCAGGGCGGGCGGACGACATGGGAGAATGTCGTCACCGCCTGCGCCCCCTGCAATCTGAAGAAGGGCGGGCGGACGCCGAAACAGGCGGGGATGCCGCTGCCGATCGAGCCGATCCGCCCGACCAGCTGGCAATTGCAGGAACATGGCCGTCGCTTTCCGCCCAATTATCTGCATGAGACGTGGCACGACTGGCTCTATTGGGATGTTGAGCTGGACGCTTGAGGGAGACGTGACGGACATGCGGGTGATGGTGGTGGTCGCAGGCGCGCTGGCGCTTGCCGCATGTTCGAAGCCCAAGGAACCCTCGCCCGAGGAACAGGCGGCGCTGTCCAATTACGTGCCGCCGTTCGTGATGTCGCGGCTCGACTTCGGTGGCGTGGTGGAGCGGCGGTTCCGCCGGCTGGACGTCAACAACGACGACAAGCTGACGCGCAACGAAGTGTCCAAGCGGCTGTCGTCGCGCTTCGACGAGATCGACCGCAACAAGGACGGGGCGATCTCGAACGAGGAATGGAGCGCGTGGATGATGACGCGGTTCGACGGGCAGGACATCAACCACGACGGCACCGTGACCAGCGACGAGCGCGAGCGCGCGCGCGAGCTGAAGGAGGCCGATCTGCCAACCCCGGCGGAAGAGCCCGCCAACACGACCGCTCCGCGCAACTAAATATCGTCTACGAAGGTGTCCGGGCAGCAAACAATCGTTGACCCGGCTCTTGCGGCAGCGCAGCAAGGCCGCATGAGCACGCTGCCCCCGATCACGAACAATCCCGATGTCCGCTATCTCGGCCGCGTGCTGGGCGATGTGATCCGCGCCTATGGCGGCGAGACATTGTACGAGCGGACCGAGGCAATCCGGTCGGCGTCGGTCGAGCGGCATCGCGGCAATCATCAAGCATCGGCGGATGCCGAGCTGGGTGCGCTCGATCTGGACGAGACGCTCGATTTCGTGCGCGGGTTCATGCTGTTCTCGATGCTCGCCAATCTTGCCGAGGACCGGCAGGGGATCGCGGCGGAAGAGGGCGCGGACGTCGCGGCGGCGCTGGCGCGGTTGAAGGATGCCGGGGTCGGCGTCGATCGCGTCCGCGCGCTGCTCGAACAGGCGCTGGTCGCGCCGGTGCTGACCGCGCACCCGACCGAGGTGCGGCGCAAGAGCATGATCGACCACCGCAATCGCATCGCGCAATTGATGGCGCTGCGCGATCGCGGACTGGAGACGACCCCGGACGGCGATCTGGTCGACGAGGCGATCGTGCGGCAGGTGGCGCTGCTGTGGCAGACGCGCGTGCTGCGGCGCGAGCGGCTGTACGTGGTCGACGAGGTCGAAACCGCGCTGAGCTATCTGCGCGACGTGTTCCTGCCGGTGCTGCCGGCGCTCTACCAGCGCTGGGACCGCGCGCTGGGCGGGCGGGTGCCGTCGTTCCTGCGCCCCGGAAGCTGGATCGGCGGCGACCGCGATGGCAATCCATTCGTCACCGCCGATTCGCTGCGCACCGCGCTGGCCAAGGCGGCGCAGGCGGTGCTGGGCTTCTATCTCGAACAGCTGCACGCGATGGGCGCGGAGCTATCGATCTCGGCGCATCATGCGACGGTCGATGCGGGGGTGCAGGCACTGGCCGATGCGAGCGGCGATGCGTCGGAGACGCGCAGCGACGAGCCGTATCGGCGTGCCCTGTCGGGGATCTATGCGCGGACGGCGGCGACCTATGCGAAGCTGACCGGGCACGCGGCGCCGCGGCCGGGGCCGTTGAAGGGGGAGCCTTATCCCGATCCCAAGGCGTTGCGCGCCGACCTGATCGCGATCGCCAAGCCGCTGTCGGCGGGCGGCGACGGGCTGCTGGGCAGCGGCGGTGCGATCGGGCGGCTGATCCGCGCGGTCGACGTTTTCGGCTTCCACCTCGCGACGCTCGACCTGCGCCAGAACAGCGCGGTGCATGAGCGCGTCGTCGCGGAGATGCTCAGGGTCGCGGGCGTGTGCGACGATTATGCCGCGCTCGACGAGGATGCGCGGGTGATGCTGCTGCGGCAGGAGCTGGCGACGCCGCGCCCGCTGACGACGCGCTTCGCCGATTATTCGGAGGAGACCGCGGGCGAGCTGGCGATCGTGCAGGCCGCCGCCGACGCGCATGCCACCTACGGCGCGGCGGCGATCCGGCAATATATCGTGTCGATGACCAAGTCGGTGTCCGACCTGCTCGAAGTGCATCTGCTGCTCAAGGAAGTCGGGCTGTACCGGCCGGGGCCGCCGGCCAGCGCGGCGATCATGGCGGTGCCGCTGTTCGAGACGATCGAGGATCTCGAGGCCGCGCCGGCGATCATGAGCGAATGGTTCGCGATCCCCGAGGTGCGCGCGATCGCCACGGCGCGCGGGCATCAGGAAGTGATGATCGGCTATTCCGACAGCAACAAGGACGGCGGGTATTTGACCTCGACCTGGCAATTGTCGAAGGCGTCGACCGCGTTGAAGCCGGTGTTCGACAAGGTCGGTGTGGGGATGCAGCTGTTCCACGGGCGCGGCGGCGCGGTGGGGCGCGGCGGCGGGAGCAGCTTCGCGGCGATCCGCGCGCAGCCGCCGGGGACGGTGCAGGGGCGCATCCGCATCACCGAACAGGGTGAGGTGATCGCGGGCAAATATGGCACGCGCGAGAGTGCGGCGACCAATCTGGAGGCGATGGCGTCCGCGACGCTGATCGCGAGCCTCGAGCCCGAGGCGTTGTCGAACGGCGATAACGAGACCTTTGCGGCGGCGATGGACCGGCTGTCGGGCGATGCGTTCCGTGCCTATCGCGGGCTGGTCTATGAGACCGAGGGGTTCCGCACCTTCTTCCGCCAGATGACGCCGATTGCCGAGATCGCGGGGCTCAAGATCGGCAGCCGGCCGGCGAGCCGCAAGCAATCCGACGCGATCGAGGATCTGCGCGCGATCCCATGGGTGTTCAGCTGGGCGCAGGCGCGCGTGATGCTGCCGGGCTGGTACGGCGTCGGGCAGGCGATCGCCGCCTTCGAGGACCGCGCGTTGCTGCGCGACATGGCGCAGGGCTGGCCGCTGTTCGCCGCGACGCTGGCGAATATGGAGATGGTGCTCGCCAAGTCCGACATGGGGCTGGCCGAGCGCTATGCCGGGCTGGTCGAGGACAAGGCGTTGCGCGACCATGTGTTCGGGCGCATCCGCGACGGCTGGCAGCAGACGCATGACGGGTTGCTCGACGTGACCGGGCAGGCGCACCTGCTCGAAAAGCATCCGGCGCTCGACGCGTCGATCCGGCTGCGGCTTCCCTATATCGAGCCACTCAACCTGTTGCAGATCGAGCTGATGAAGCGGCACCGGTCCGGCGAGGAGGACGAGCGCGTGCGGCAGGGCATCCTGTTGTCGATCAACGCGATCGCGACCGCGTTGCGCAATTCGGGGTAAAAGATGGACTGGCACGCGTGGCTGGTATTTGCGGGCGCGTCGGTGGTGATGGCGATCATCCCGGGGCCGGGGGTCGCGAGCATCATCGGCTTCGCGTTCAGCTCGGGGCGGCGCACCGCGCTCGCCTCGGTGGCGGGGATGGCGGTCGGCAATGTGATCGCGATGACCGTCTCGCTGGCGGGTGCGGGGGCGGTGCTGGCGTCGTCGGCGCTGGCGTTCACGATCCTCAAGTGGATCGGCGCGGCGTATCTGATCGCGATCGGCGCGCTGGCGATCGTGCGCAGCGGGGCGGCGGCGGGCGCGGACGACGCGCCGCGACGGGCGGTGAGCCCGCGCGCGGCGTTTGCGACCAATGTCGCTGTCGGCACCTTCCACCCCAAGACGATCCTGTTCTTCGTCGCTTTCGCCGCGCCATTCATCCGCGCGGATGCGGCGTTCGTGCCGCAGGCGGCGGCGCTGATCGCGACCTTCACGCTGATCGCGGGGGTTAGCGACAGTATGTACGCGCTCGCCGGATCGCGGGCGTCGGGGTGGCTGCGGCACCCGCGCGCGCGCGTCTGGACGCAACGCGCGGGCGGTGGCGCGGTGCTGGGCGCCGGCCTCGCAATGGCGGCGATGCGCGGCCCTCGCTGACCGGTTGCGGTCGGCGTCGATCTGTCGCATTGGTCGGCGCGAATAATAAGATTATAGGTGCGCTGATGCTGTTCGATCGCCGTATTATCCTTGGTGCGCTCGGGGCAGCGCCGTTCGCCACGGCGGCATTGGCGGCGAAGGACGACGATCCGCTGCTCTTTGCCTATTTCGGCACCGGCAAGGACGAGGCGACGGGCCTGCGCTTCGCGACGAGCGACGACGGGCTAGCGTTCCGCAATCTCGGCGATGGGGCGAGCTATCTGCGCCCCGAGGTCGGCGAGGCCAAGCTGATGCGCGACCCCTTCCTGTTCCGCGATGCGACGCAGGACGGGCTGTGGCATATGGTCTGGACGACGGCGTGGGAGGGGGTGACGATCGGTCACGCCACCAGCCGCGACCTGCGCCACTGGTCGCCGCAGCGCGCGCTGCCGGTGATGGCGGCGGTGCCGGGGACACGCAACTGCTGGGCACCCGAGGCGATCTGGGACGCGAAGGCACGGCATTATGTCGTGTTCTGGTCGAGCACGGTGAAGGGGCGCTTCCCGGAGACCGAAGGGACGTCGGAGACCGGGTACAACCATCGCCTGTGGTATGTGACGACGCGCGACTTCGCGACGTTCAGCGCGCCGCAGGTGCTGTACGATCCCGGCTTCAGCGTGATCGACGGGACCTTCGCGCAGGGGCCGGGCGGCGCGCTGCACCTGATCGTCAAGGACGAGACGCTGCACCCGCCGCGCAAGCATCTGCGCAGCGTCGCGGCGGCGTCGCCGACCGGGCCGTTCGAAACGCTCTCCGCGCCGTTCACCAAATCGTGGGTCGAGGGGCCGATGACCGCGGCGGTGCGCGGCGAGACACTGTGTTACTGGGACGTCTATTTGGAAGGTCGCTGGGGCGCGGCGGCGACGCGCGACTTCGTGACATGGCGCGACGTCAGCGCGGAACTGTCGATGCCAAAGGGCGCCCGGCACGGATCGCTGGCGCGCGTGCCGCGCCGGTTGATCGACGGGCTGGCGAAGGGCCCGGCCTGAACGCCGATTAGGTTAAGCTGCCGATCCGTGTTAAGGTTCGCTATCGTCGGTAGATTGCCCACAAGCACCGACGGCTGAGAGACGCCGCGCTCCCGCTTGTCACTCGGGAGCCAGCGCATGGACCTCAATTACCTTTTCCATCGGCATCAGGTGTCGATGATGATGGCCGCGGCCGCACGCGGCAGCGAGGCGCGGATGGCACATGTGCAGCTTGCCGGCCGCTACGCGACGAAGATCGCCAATGTGCAGGCGCAGATGGGCGCCGACCGGACCTTCGTCGCCGCATGAGCGACGAACAGCCGCGCGCGACGCGCACATTCCGCGCCGCGCGCGTCCGCTACGATCCCGACCGGGCCGAGCGGCAGAGCAAGGTGACGCGGCTGGCGATCGAGCGGCTGGGCGCGTCGGCGGCGCTGCCGTTCCTCAACGCCGATCACGAAGGGCTGGGCGCGACCCCGCTTCACCTGGCCGGCGACAGCGTCGAATCGTGCGCGCGGGTCGAGGCGCTGATCCGTACGCTGGGCCCCGGCACGGAGGTGGCGTGATGCCGCGCTGGCGCCGCTGGCTGCGCGACTGGACGCGTCGTCGTCGGGCGCGGCGCGCATGGCGGTGAGCGCGGCGGCGCGCGACCAGGCCGCGCTGACGCTGGCGCGCGCGACCGCGTTCCTGCGCACGCAGATCGGCCAGCCGTGGCTGGACCAATGCTGGGACGAGCGCGACCGTGTGGTGCGCTCGCGCGTGATCGGCAACTGGATCGGCGAACTCGACCGGTTGCTGCACGTCCTGCTCGACGCCGCGGCGGATCATGCCGGGCGGCCGGTACGGGCGCGCCAGCGCAACACCGGCAGCAAGCTGGTGACGTTCTGCGCCGAGGCGTCATGGGGCGTCGAGCGGCTGGACGGCATGGCGCGTGCGCGCGCGACGTTCCGCTACACACAAGGCGCGGCGCGGCGCGCGGATGTGCGTGGCGGCAGCCATATGACGGTCGGCTGGTCCGGGCCCGGCGGGGCGCTGCGGCGCTTTACGTTGGGCGAGCGGATACACCTGGGCAGTGAAGCGTTACTAGAGGTCTGCGACCTGTACGACGAACTGGCGGCGCAGGTCGTGCGCGTGCCGCCCGTGCAAGCCAAGGGGGCCGGTCATCAAGGAATATGAACGCTTCGAAGCGATCGCCGCGCAACACCGCCGCGATGCGCAGGAAACCACGCTGGATAACGTTCGCGAACGCTGCCAGCGATCAGAGGATGCGTGGCTGAAGATGGCGGCGCAGTCGCGGCGCACCGAGCAGCGCCGCGTCGAGCGCGAGGCGAAGGTGGAGTTGTTGGCGGCCGTTTGAGGTACGTCCGTCATTGCGAGCGTAGCGAAACAATCCAGAGCGTCCTCATCCCGCCCTGGATTGTTTCGCTACGCTCGCAATGACCGGTTTGGGCTCACGCCTCGCGTCCCCTCAAAATCACCTCCGTGTCGATGATCCAGCCGGGTCCGGTAACGCTTTAACATCGAGACGCATGGGGCAACTTCGTTCGTCATTGCGAGCGTAGCGAAGCAATCTAGAGCGTCCTGGTCCGGCTCTGGATTGCTTCGCTACGCTCGCAATGACGGGTTCGGGCGGGCCTTTGGATAAAACCCGTTCAGATGAAGAAGCGGGGCCCCGGATCAAGTCCGGGGCGACGTTACCCCTCCAGGCTCTTCGAGGCCTGTTCGAACAGGTCCTTGCTGATCCCCGGCGAGCCCACGATCCGCTCCAGCTCCGCACGCATCGCGGCGGAGCGAACGGGGTCGAAGCGGCGCCAGCGGCCGAGTGGCGGGAGCAGGCGCGCCGAGGTCTGCGGGTTGAGCTTGTCGAGCGCCAGCAATTGTTCGGTCAGCCAGCGATAGCCCGCGCCGCCCTCGGCATGGAAGGCGCGTTGATTGACCGCGAACGCCCCGACCAGTGCGCGCGCGCGATTGGGGTTGGCGAGCGTGAAGTCGGGATGCTGCGCGAGTTCGGCGACCAGCGCGAACGTATCGTCGCGCGACGACAACGCCTGCGTCTGGAACCACTTGTCGAGCACCAGCGCATTGTCGGCATAGCGGGTGTAGAAATGATCGAGCGCGCGTTCGCGCTCGGGCGAGTAACCGCTCACCAGCGTCGATAGCGCACCCTGCCGGTCGGTCATGTTGTCGGCCGCCTCGAACTGCGCCCATGCCAGCGCCGGGGCGTCGCCCGCGCCGGAGGCGGCGAGATAGCCGAGCGCGACGCTGCGCAGGCGGCGGATGCCCTTGTCCTCGGGCGTATAGGCATAGGGCCGGCGCAACGTGGGATCGATCGCGGTACGCCATTGCGCCTCCAGCTCACGGCCGAGCGTGGCGCGCAGCCCTTCGCGCGCGCGGAAGATCGCCTCGGGATCGACGACGCTCAATTGGTCGCCGATGAAATTCTCCGACGGCAGCAGCACCGCCTCGGCGACGAACGCGCGATCGAGCGTCGGGTCGTCGAGCGTGTCGGCGACCGCGGCGACCACTGCGCGCGGATCGGCCTCGCCCTCGATCGTGGCGGCGATCAGCGTGTCGAGCATCAATTGCTGCATCGCCTCGTAGCGCGCGAAGGCGTCGTCGTCGTGGCGCGCGAGGAAGGCGAGGTCGGCGGCGCTGCGGTCGCTCTCGACGATCACCGGCGCCGAGAAGCCGCGATTGAGCGAGACGATCGGGCGTTCGGTGACGGTCTCGAACGTCACGCTCGCGCTGGCGTCGGCGAGGATCACCAATTGCTCGTCGCCGAGCGGCTGGCCCGTGTCGCCGCCGAACAGGCGGATGCGCAAGGGGAGCACCTGCGGCTGCTTGACCGGTTGGCCGGGAGTTTCGGGCACCTTTTGCGCGAGGTTGAGCGTCGCGCGGCCGCTGCCGGGTTCGTGGACCAGCGAGGCCGAGACGCGCGGGGTGCCGGCCTGGCTGTACCAGAGGCGGAATTGCGTGAGGTCGATGTCGCCGCCCTCTTCCATGCAGGCGACGAAATCCTCGCAGGTCGCGGCGGTGCCGTCGAAGCGGTCGAAATACAGGTCGCAGGCGGTGCGGAAGCGCTGCGGCCCGAGCATCGTCGCCATCATGCGGATCAGCTCTGCGCCCTTGTTGTAGATGGTGGCGGTGTAGAAGTTGCTTATCTCGATATAGCTTTCCGGGCGGACCGGGTGCGCGAGCGGGCCGGCATCCTCCGGGAACTGCGCGGCGCGCAGGCCGCGGACGTCTTCGATCCTTTTGACCGCGGCCGAGCCCTGATCGGCGGAGAAGCCCTGGTCGCGATAGACGGTGAAGCCTTCCTTGAGGCTCAGCTGGAACCAGTCGCGGCAGGTGATGCGGTTGCCCGACCAATTGTGAAAATATTCGTGCGCGACCACCGCAGCGATCGCGTCGTAGTCGTAATCGGTGGCGGTGTCGGGATCGGCGAGGATGTAGCGGCTGTTGAAGATGTTCAGCCCCTTGTTCTCCATCGCGCCGAAGTTGAAATCGTCGACCGCGACGATGTTGAACACGTCGAGGTCGTATTCGCGACCATAGACACGCTCGTCCCACGCCATCGACAGCTTCAGCGCGTCGAGCGCATGGTCGGTCTTGGGCAGATCGGCGGCGCGGACCCAGATGCCGAGCTGCACCTCGCGTCCCGAGCGGGTGGTGAAGGTGCCGCGATTGACCGCGAGATCGCCCGCGACCAGCGCGAAGAGGTACGACGGCTTGGGCCATGGATCGTGCCATTCCGCCCAGTGCGTGCCGTCGTCATTGTCGCCCTGTGCGACCGGATCGCCATTGGCGAGCAGCACCGGGAAACGCGCCTTGTCGGCGGTCATCTTCACCCGATAGGTCGCGAGCACGTCGGGACGGTCGGGGAACCAGGTGATACGGCGGAAACCCTCCGCCTCGCATTGCGTGCACAGATTGCCGCCCGAGGCGTAGAGCCCCATCAATTGCGTGTTGCGGTCGGGGGCGATCTCAACCTCGGTTTCGACGACATGCGCGTCGCCGGGGAGCGGGATGACGAGTTGTTCGCCCTCAATCCGCCAGTCGTTGATCGCTTGCCCGTCGACCATCACCGACAGTGGCACCTGCCCCGCGCCGTCGAGCCGCAGCGGGGTGTCGTGCGCGCCGTTGCGGGTGACGTCGAGCCGGGCGCGAACGCGGGTCGCGACCGGGTCGAGCGCGAAGTCGAGCGCGACCTGCGGCACCAGCCACGCGGGCGGGGTATAATCGCTGCGGCGCGTGGCGGCGGGCGTGACGGGGGTGGTGCGGGCATCGGCCATGGCGCGGACTATGACGAAAACGCGGGCGTGGTTCCATGGGAAAGCCGCGCGATCGTCTCGACGGCAACCATCGCCGCTCCTAAGGTCAGCGATCCTTCCTCTTCCACCCGGGCGTGTCCATGTTTCGATCGTTTGCTCTCCTGCCGTTGCTCGCGCTTTCCGCCACCGCCCTTGCCCAGACGACGCCCGCCGCGCGCAACGCCGCGCTTAATGCGCCGCTGCCCGCCGATCAGGCGGCGATGAAGGCGCATGTGATGTTCCTCGCGTCGGATGCGATGAAGGGGCGCGACGTCGGCTCGCCCGAGTTCGACATCGCCGCGCAATATGTCGCCGCGCAATTCTATGCCGCGGGGCTGAAGCCGATGGGCGATGAGGGCGGCTATCTGCAGAAGGTGCCGCTGACCGGGTACAAGATCGCGGGCGAGGGGAGCGCATCGTGGACGGCGGCGGGCGGGGCCGCGGTGCCGCTGGCGTTCGGCAAGGACTTCACCCCGGCAGCCAACCCGGCGGTGAAGGCGACCAATGTCGCCGCGCCGGTGGTGTTCGTCGGCTATGGGCTGGAAGCGCCGCAATATGGGCTGGACGATTATGCGGGCGTCGACGTGCGCGGCAAGATCGTCGCCTATGTCGGCGGCGCGCCCGCGGGGTTGCCGAGCGAGGTGTCGGCCACCTTCGGCAGCGCGGCGGCGCGGCAGAGCGCGGCGGCCAAGCATGGTGCGCTGGGGGTGATCGCGATCGCCGACCTCCGCAAGGCTGGGCGCGGCGCGCCGTCGTTCGCGGCGGTGACCAAGGGCTATGCCGCCGAGCGGATCACCTGGGCGCGCCCGAACGGCACCGGCAATGCCACCGGCGCGCCGTTGCTGGGGACGCTGTCCCCGGCGGGCGGGGCGAAGGTGTTCGGGCGGCAGTGGCGGGCGCTCGCCAAGGGGGCGGCGCGCAAGACGCTGAAGGTGCGGCCGGCGACCGCCGCGGGGACGCTGTCGATCGCGAGCGCGACCAGCTATCGCCCGATCGCGAGCAGCAATGTCGTGGGGATGATCCCGGGCAGCGACCCGGCGCTGGGCAAGGAGACGGTGGTGCTGTCGGCGCATCTCGACCACGTCGGGGTCGGCGCGGCGGTGAACGGCGACACGATCTACAACGGCGCGCTCGACGACGGCATCGGGATCGCGAGCCTGATCGAGGCCGCCAAGCGCTTCAAGACCGCCGCTGCGCCGAAGCGCAGCATCATCTTCCTGGCGGTTACCGCCGAGGAGAAGGGGCTGGTCGGCAGCGATTATTTCGCGAACCACCCGACCGTGCCGATCGGCGACATCGTCGCCGACGTGAACCTCGACATGCCAATCCTGACCTACAGGTTCGAGGACATGGTGGCGTTCGGCGGCGACCGCTCGACGCTGGGGCCGATCATCGCGCGCGCGGTGGCGGGGATCGGTGTCGGCCTGTCGCCCGATCCGATGCCCGAGCAGGCGATCTTCGTCCGATCGGACCATTATCGCTTCGTGCAGAAGGGCGTGCCGTCGGTGTTCCTGTGGCCGGGCGAGAAGGGGCTGGGCAAGGCAGCGATCGCGACCTTCATGGACAATTGCTACCACAAGCCGTGCGACGACCTGACGCAGCCGATCCTGTGGGATCAGGGCGTGCGCTTCGTCGACGCCAATTACCGGATCGCGCGCGAGATCGCCGATGCGCCGCAGCGGCCGGTGTGGAACAAGGGCGATTATTTCGGGCTGCTGTTCGACGGGCCGATGGCGAATTGAGCGTGCTTGCCAAGCGCGGCGTGGCGGCCGATGAAGGTCGCTTGTCAGGAGAGCGGCAGGTGACAGGCGGGCGCGACATCATCCGACGCACGGTGATCGAACTGGGGCCGCTGCGGATCACGCGCGAGCACCGGTTCGCGGTGCCGGGGCCGCATTATCCCTTCTACGAGCCGGTTCGGGCGCGCTCCGGCGGCGGCTGGCGCGCGGCCGGGATCATGGGCGTGATGCTGGCGGTGAGCGCGGGCGGGTTGTCGATGGCCGCGACGCATGCGCCGCCGGTGCGGGCGGTGAACTATTCGGTGAGCGTGCCGGTGCCGCAGCAGGTGATCGCGCCGCCGGCGCCGGTGGTGGTGGCGCGCGCCGTGCGGCCGGTTGCGCGGGCTGCGACAAGGCCGCCGGTCGTGGAGGCGGCTGTTGCCGACCTGCCGGGGGGCGGCAGCCGTGCGACAGCGATCGCGGCGGCGTTGCGCAGCGGCGAGGTGCAGGAATGGTATGAGTCGGCCGGGCAGGTGCACGGCTTCGTCGTCGCGGGCGAGGCCGAGGCCGAGGGCGGGCGGACGTGCCGCGCGCTGTCGGTGCTGACGCGTGCGCCGGGCGGGGCGGACCGGGTCGATCAGCGGCGGGAGTGTCTGCCGGCGGGGTAGGCGTTTCGGGCTACCCATCGTTCCGCCATGCCAGCGAAGGCGGGAATCCAGACCCTCCGACGTTCCGACTCCATCGCCGGACCTGCGCGTCTGGATTCCCGCCTTCGCGGGAATGACGGAAGGGGAGAAGAAGCGGGGGCGGCGGACCGTTGGTCCGTCGCCCCCGCTTCTTTCGATCAGCGGCCGATGCTGGTGTAGCGGAAGCCGGCGGCCTGTACTTCGGCCGGCGTGTAGATGTTGCGGAGGTCGATCAGGATCGGCTCCTTGAGCAGCGACTTGACGCGCGGAAGGTCGAGCGCGCGGAATTCGTCCCACTCGGTGACGATCGCCAGCGCGTCCGCGCCCTCGATCGCCTGATACGGGCCGTCGCAATAGTCGACGTTCTCGAGCACCAGTTTGGCTTGCTCGGTGCCCTCGGGATCGAACGCCTTCACCTTCGCCCCGGCGTCCTGCAGCGCCTGGATCACCGCGATGGCGGGCGAATCGCGCATGTCGTCGGTGTTCGGCTTGAAGGTCAGCCCGAGCACCGCGATCGTCTTGCCGCGGACGTCGTCGCCCATCGCGTGGACGATCTTGCGGCCCATCGCGCGCTTGCGGTTGTCGTTGACCGCGACGACCGCCTCGACGATCCGCTGCGGCGCGTCATAGTCCTGGCTGGTCTTGAGCAGCGCCAGCGTGTCCTTGGGGAAGCACGAGCCGCCATAGCCCGGGCCGGCGTGCAGGAACTTTGACCCAATCCGGTTGTCGAGCCCGATCCCGCGGCTGACGTCCTTCACGTCTGCGCCGACCTTCTCGCACAGGTCCGCGATCTCGTTGATGAAGGTGATCTTGGTCGCGAGGAATGCATTGCCCGCGTACTTGATCAGCTCGGCGGTGCGGCGCGCGGTGACGAGGATCGGGGCGGCGTTGAGGTACAGCGGGCGGTAGACCTGGCGCATCACCTCGGTCGCGCGGTCGTCGCCCGAGCCGATCACGATCCGGTCGGGACGCTTGAAATCGTCGATCGCCGCGCCTTCACGCAGGAATTCCGGGTTGGAGACGACGCCGAATTCGGCGTTCGGCGCGGCCTCGCGGATGATCCGCTCGACCTCGTCGCCGGTGCCGACGGGCACGGTCGACTTGGTGACGATCACGGTATAGCCGGTCAGCGCCTCGCCGATCTCCTTGGCGGCGGCGTAGACGTAGGACAGATCGGCATGGCCGTCGCCACGGCGGGTCGGCGTGCCGACGCCGATGAACACCGCGTCCGCGCCGGCGACCGCTTCCTTGAGGTCGGTGGTGAACTTCAGCCGGCCCGCCGCGACGTTGCGCGCGACGAGGTCCTCGAGGCCCGGCTCGTAGATCGGCATCTTCCCGGCGAGCAGCCGGTCGATCTTGCCCTTGTCCTTGTCGACGCAAATCACGTCATGGCCGAAGTCGGCAAAGCATGTGCCTGAAACCAGGCCGACATAGCCCGAACCGATCATGGTAATGCGCAAGACGGTCGCTCCCTTGAATGAACCGCCCCCCGGGCGGCATCCCAGCCTTGCCCGCTAGCGACTCGACCGCCCGTCTGGCAAGCGTTCAGGTGGATGCAAACGGTGCAGCGCCGCTTGACGTTGCCGAAATTGCGGCGGGGCGTGCAAGCGTGGCAATCGCCTTTTGCCAGCGCCGGCGGCGCCATGCGATCACCACGGTGATCGCCGTCGGCCACATCATGGTGAGAACGAAGTCGGAAATCGTGTCGCCCCACGTCCATTTCGGGCTGGCGGCGAGCCAGTCCATCGTCTCGTTCGCCAGTTCGGCGGCGAGCACGCATTGCAGCGCCAGAAAGCCGCCGCGGCGTTGCCGGACCACCATCAGTGCGAGAAGATAGATCGCGAGCCCCGCGTGGACGTGGAGCAATTCCGCCGACCCGCTCTGTTCGACGATGATGTCGATCAGCGACTTGTAGAGGTACACGATTTCCATACCCTGACGTTAACACAGATAAGTTGCTAAAGCGTCATTGGCCCGGCGGTCCCAAGCATCTGGAACCGCGCCGTTTCAAAAAGATTGTCACCGTAATGACCGAATCACCCGCGCAGGTCGGCGTCCTGACCTTTCACCGCTGCATCAATTATGGTTCCTACTGGCAGGCGCGTTGCCTGGTCGAAGGCGTGCGTGCGATGGGGCATGACGCGCGCCTGCTCGACCATCACAGCGACGCGGTAGTGCAGGCGGAGTGGCGGTGCGCGTTGCAGCCGGCCTTACCCGAGCGGACGAGCGCGGCGGACCTGCCGGCGTACAAGGCCAAGGCGCGAAAGTTCGTCACCGCGATCGAGCAATTACCGCGTTCCGCGACGTTTGCGATCGACGATCCGGGTACGGTGACCGCGCTGGACGCGGTGGTGGTCGGCAGCGACGAGGTCTGGAACTTCCGGCACCCCTGGTATGCGGGCGTGCCGCTGTTCTTCGGCGAGGGCATCGCGGCGCCGCGGCTGCTGTCCTACGCCGCCAGTTTCGGGAACCATGATGCCGCCGACGGGATCGGTGACGTTTGGGTGGAACGGCTGCGGCGGTTCACCGCGATCTCGGTGCGGGACGCCAATGCGCAGGCGCTGGTGGGTGGCGCGTTGGGCGAGACGCCGCCGCTGGTGCTCGATCCGGTGCTGCAGTTCGGCGACCGCGTGCCGCGCGGGGTGCCGGACGCTGACCGCTATGCGCTGGTCTACGGGCACGGCTTCCCCGATTGGCTGGCGCAGGCGATGCGGCGCTGGGCGAAGCGGCACGACGTTCGGTTGCACAGCATCGGTTATCGCAACGACTGGGCCGATACGCAGGAGATCGATGCCGGGCCGGAAGCCTTTGCCGAGCGCGTGGCGGGGGCCAGCGCACTGGTCACCAATTTCTTCCACGGCTGCGTCTTCGCGCTGGTGCACGGCACGCCGTTCGTGACCGCGCCGTCCTCCTACCGGTTCAACAAGGTGCGCGATCTGGCGGCGGCGCTGGAGGCGCAGCGGCACATCGTCGCGCCGGAGACCGCCGATGCGTTCTACGACACGGTGCTGACCGCGCCGCATGAAGCGCGGATCGGGGAACGGATCGCCGAATTGCGCGCGCAATCGACCGCGTTTCTGGGCGCGGCGCTTGGCTGAGGCGCTGCGACCGGACGACATCGTCGGTGCGGGGCTGTGCATTGGCTGCGGTGGCTGTGCCGCGGCGATGCGGATGGATCGCGACGGGCTGTGGAAGCCGGAGCCGGGCGCGTCGGGTGGCGCGGACTTTGCGGCGCGGTGTCCGTTTTCCCCGGTTGCGGCCAATGAGGATGTGCTGGCCGCCGAGCGCTTTCCGGCGGCGGCGGCGCGCAGCGATTTGCTCGGGCGGTTCGAATCGACGTGGGTCGGGCATGTCGCGGAGGGTGGCTTTCGCGCCAACGGCAGCTCGGGCGGGATGGTCAGCTGGGTCGCGGCGGAGTTGCTGCGCACCGGCGCGGTCGATGCGGTCGCGCATGTCGCGCCGGTCGCCGATCCGCAGGCGGATGGGCGGTTCTTTTCCTATCGACTGTCGCGCGATGCGGACGAGATCGCGGGGGGCGCCAAGTCGCGTTACTATCCGGTCGAGCTGTCGGCGGTGATCGCGGCGATCCGCGCGACGCCCGGCCGCTATGCGGTGGCGGCGGTGCCGTGCTTCATCAAGGCGCTGAACCTGTTGCGGCGGAACGATCCGGTGATCGGCGAGCGGGTGACGCATCTGCTGGGACTGTTTTGCGGGCATCAGAAGAGCGCGCGGCTGGTCGACAGCTTCGCGTGGCAGCTCGACGCGCCGATCGCGCGGGTGCGTGGCGTCGATTACCGGATCAAGGACGCCAGCCGCCCGGCCAATTGGTATCGCGCGCACCTGACGCTCGACGATGGCAGCGCGCGCGCCGAGGATTGGTGGCATCTGGCCGATGGTGATTGGGGCGCGGGGTTCTTCCAGAATCCGGCGTGCGATTGGTGCGACGATGTCGTGGCCGAGACGGCCGATGTCGCGTTCGGCGATGCATGGGTGGAACCCTATTCGTCGGACGGGCGCGGGACCAATGTCGTGATCGCGCGATCGCCCGGGATCCATGCGATGATCGCGGGGGCGGTGGCGGACGGGCGGCTGGCGCTGACCGAGGTCGATGCCGCGTTCGTCGAGCAGACGCAGGCGGCGGGGTTCCGGCATCGGCGCGAGGGACTGGCGTATCGGTTGACGTGGGCACGTGGAGGCAAGCTGCGCCCGGTCAAGCGCGTTGCGCCGTCGTCGGCGCTGCCGGTGCGGCGCAAGCTGGTCTATCGGATGCGGTACATGATCGCGCGCGACAGCCACCGGATCGCGCGGGTGGCGCTGCGGACCGGACGACCCGGGCTTTATACCGGTTGGGCGCGGCGCGTGTTGGCGGTGTATCGCGCGGTGGCGTGGTCGCACGGGCGGCTGGGCGCGTGGATCGACCGGGTGTTGCCGGATCGGCGGGCGCGGTAACGCGCACCGTTCGTGCTGAGCCTGTCGAAGCACGTGCCTGAAACACGCCCCCTTCGGCTGCCTGCCAAGTCAGGCGCTCAGGACAGGCTTCGACAAGCTCAGGACGAACGGCTCCTCGTGTCCGATCGGCCCAAATTTGGTCGTGCGCCCCGCCCGATCAGGCGGGGCGACGATCGTCAGACGAGCGCGCGGCGCACCGGCTTGCGACGGCGGCGTATCGCCGCACCGACCACGCCGAAGCCGGCGAGCATCATCGCCCAGGTCTTCGGCTCCGGCACCGCGCCGGTCAGCTTGGCATATTCGGCGGGGCTGACGTTGAAGCTGTAGACCATGTTGGGGATCAGCTTCATGCCTTGTGGGCAGCCGGCGCCGAGCTTCACCGACACGCTGCTGCCCTTGCCGGCGACGCCGCTGGTGCAGACGTCGAACTGCTCGCCGCTGCCCGATTGGGTGACCGAATAGTCGTTATCGGTGACGACGATCAGCGTGTAGCTGCCATCCGCCAGCCGCGGGCCGAACGCGAAGCCCTCGATCTTTTCCGGGATCGGATAGCCTGCGGCCTTCAGCGCGGCGGCGATGTCGAGGAACGGCGTCTGGCTCTTGGCAACCGGGTTGATGCCGGCGGGCAGATCGTTGGTGGCGGCGAGGCTGACGTCCTTGACGTCGGTGGCGTTGGTCAGGTCGATCTCATAGACGCGCTTGTCGCCGACCTGCTTCTTGCCGTTGGGATCGTCGACGCCGAAGCCGCGATTGTCGCGTTCCAGCACCAGCAGCTTGTTGTCGCCGACCGCCTGGAACGACGAGACGCCGATCGAGCGACCCTGCTTGTCGGCGTCGAACGTGCCCTTCGTGATGCCCTTGTTGATGTCATCCACCGAATCGAGCTGGTAGACATATTGCTTGGTCTGCTTGCCGCTGGCGACGTCGAATTCAACGATGCGGGTGTTGCGGCTGTAGACGCCGTTCGCCGAACCGTCGGGCGCGCGGCCTTCGTTTACCAAGGGGTCCTGCAGGATCGCATAAGCGGTCTTGCCGTCCTTGCTAACGGTCAGCCCCTCGAAGCCGCGATTGTCCTGCCGGCCGGTGACGATCGTGCCCGCGCCACCGACGTAATCGACGCCGCCGTTGCCGTCGTGGGGCACGAGGTTCGACGGCACCTCGAAGGCGCGGACGAACTGGCCGTCGGTGCGGAACTCGTAGACCGAGGGGCCATATTCGTCGGAGACGAGGAAGTTGCCGTTGGGCAGCCGCGCCAGCCCTTCGGGATCGAGCGAGCGGCCGAGATCGGCGACGCTGCCGTTCAGCAGCTGCGGGTTGAGGCCGTTATAATTGTTCGCGCCGTCATGGTAGAGGACGGTGTTGGTCAGCTTGAAGCCGTTGATCTTGCCGGCGGCGTCGAGATCGAGCGTGAAGCCCTGCAGCCGCGGAGCGTAGGACAGGACGCCGCCGCCGGGGCCGCGATCGGTGGTGCTCCAGAAGGTGCCGGTGCTCGCGTCGTAGCTGAGGTCCGACCCGAAGCCGCCGAAGCGATTGTCGCCGACATTGGCGAAGCCCGACAGATCGGTGCCGTTCTCGACCGAGAAGGACGAGATCAGCGTGACGGCACCCGCCGACGACGGGGCGAGGGCGAGCGTGGCGACAGCGGTGGCGAGCGAGGCGAAGCGGCGCATGGGTTAATCTCCTGTTAACCGTGCGCCTGACGCGTTGCTGTTACGCAGCCGTGACCGTTGCGCGACGATCCCGCGACACCCGCCCGCCTGTCCCGCTTTGGGGCGGGCGAGTCAGCCGGTGCGGCGCAGATGCTCCGCCAAGCGCAGCGTTTGCGCGAGCAGCGTCAGCGTCGGGTTGGCGAAGCTGGAGGTCGGGAAGCTCGCCGCGCCAGCGATGAAGACGCCGCGCGTGCCGAACAGTTCGGCATTGGCGTCGCACACGCCGTCAGTGGCAGTGTCCGCCATGCGCGCGGTACCGATATGATGGCCACCGACCGGCACCGGATGGTCGCTCCATGCCTGCGCTTCCTCGTCGTTGAGCGTGATCGTCGCCGCGCCGCTGCGGTTCACCGCCGCCGCGATTACGCGCACGCCCGCGATCATTCGCGCGCGGTCCGCCGCGGTGCAGCGCCAGTCGATGATCGCGCGGCGCATGCCCGCGCCGTCGATTTCGTTGCCAAGCATCACGCGGCTGTCGCGGTGTGGCTCCTGCTCGCCGTTGAGGTCGAGCGGGTAGACGCCGCCCGGCTCGGCGAGCAGCACGCTGGGCAGCTTGCGCTGCGCGAGGATGCGGCGGCGCGTCCAGTCGAGCGCGAAGCCCGCCAGCCGCGGCGCGCCGAGCAGCACGTTGCGGAAATGCGCGGCATGGAACGACGCCGAGGAGCCTCCGCGCTGCGCCCGCGCGTCATGCTCCAGCGCGGTCATCTTGCGCGCATATTCGGGGACGATCATGTTCTTGGCGAGGTACATCGCCGACAGCACCGGGTGGCGGTGCGCCGGATCGACGATGCTGGGATGTGCGGGGCGCAGCACCATGTTCGCCAGCCGCTCGCGACGCTGCGCCTCGGGCGACAGCCATAGATAGCGGCGGCAATAGACGCCGTCGTGCGAGCGGAAATAGTCGAAGCGGTCGTGCCCGGCGGGCGGGTGGAAGGCGATCGTGCCGAGCGTGCCCTCCAGATGGCATTGGTAATAACGGCCGACCAGATTGTGCTCGTTACCGAGCCCGCAGGCGCGCGCCTCGTCGCTGGCGAGCAGCAGCCGCGCGGTCTCGATCCCGCCCGCGGCGATCACGACGCGCGGTGCGGCGACCGTCACCTTCGCGCCATCGGGCAGGCGGAGGCGGACGCCGCTGGCGACCGCGCCGTCGCTGGCGGTGAGGATCTGGTCGACGGGCGCGTTGGTGAGGACGCGCAGCCGGGGCGCGGCGGCCAGCCGCTTGCGATACCAGCCGCCGAAATCGGTTGGGTGGCTGAAGCGCTCGACGCGCTCGGTGATCGCATCGTCGCCGGTGCCGGGGAGCGCGGGTTCGCGCTCGCGCGGGTCGGCGGCGGCGGCGGTGACGTCGAGCGCGCCCGCCTCGGCCAGCTCCATCGCCTGCGGATAGTAGCGCGCGATCTCTTCGTGCGCGATCGGCCAGCGTGCGGCGGGCATCCACTCGCGCGTCTCGAAGTCGATGGGATCGAACGGGATGCAGCGCCCGCCCCACACCGCGCTGGTGCCGCCGAACTGGCGGCGGCGGTACATCTCGCCGGGTGAGTGCGACGCGGGAGAGACCGACTGCGCGCGCAGGAAGTCCTGCCCGGCCTTGTCGAATTTGTCGCCGCCTGCCTCGACCAGCACGACGTTCCAGCCGGCATCTTCCAGCGTCAGCGCGAGCGTGATCCCGGCCGGGCCGGCGCCGACGATCACCAGATCGGTCTCGATCCGCGCGGGCAGTGCGGCGCGGCGCGCGCCGACGATCATCGTGCCGACCCGCGCGCGATTGCGGCGAGCGCGCGCAGATGTTCGGGCTTGCCGGTCCCGACCACAGTGCAGTCGACGGTGGGATGCGCGATCGCGCGCGCCACCGCCTGTGCGGGGGTGAGGCCGGGTTGCAGCGTCACCACCTCGCGCGCGAGCACGAGATGCCCACGCGCGCGGATCAGGTCGGCGCGCTTGCCGAGCGCGGTGAGCACGTCCCACGGCAGCTCCAGCACGTCATAACCGGGCTGGTCGAGCGCGGCGTCGAGCGTCGCGAGATCGTCGCACGACACGCCGATCCGCAACGCCTTGCCGCTGGCGCGCGCGGCGACCAGCGCCAGCGCCAGCTCGGCATCGGCGGCGACATGCGCGGGCGGGCTGTGGAGCAGGAACGCCTCGACACGGTCGGTGCGCAGCCGCTTGAGCGACGCCTCCAGACTGGCGACGATCGCGCGCGGTCGCCAGTCGGCGCTGATCGCATCGGAACGCTGCGCAGTGACGGCGTTGCCCGCGCCGCCGCGCCGCGCGAGCACCGCACGGATCAGCGGCTTGGCGGTGCGCAGCAGCCGGTATTTGGCGGAGAAGGTCTGTCCGCCCTTGGTGACAACGAACGCCGCGTCGCGCCGCCCGGCGATCGCGCGGCCGATGATCCGCTCGCTGTCGCCCTGGCCGTAGATGCTGGCGGTGTCGAGGACGGTGACGCCGAGATCGAGCGCGGTGCGCACCAGCCGCTCGCTGTCGGCGGCGGGGGCGGGGTTGGCGAAGGAGCCGAACTTGCTGCCGCCGAGCCCGAGGCGCGAGACGGCGGTCACTGGCCCGCGATCCGGTAGCCGCGCACCCAGTCGATCTTCATTCGCGCCGGCCATTTCTGATCGGCGCGCGGCGCGCCCGGCCAGTTGCCGCCGATCGCGAGGTTGAGGAGCATATAGAGCGGCTGGTGATAATCCTTGTTCGGGACGCGGCGCACCGGCCGGTCGTCGAAATACCAGATCAATTCCCTGGGCGTCACCATCATCCCGTAGGTGTGGAATTGCGACAGAGCGGTGCCGCTCTGCCACGGCATCCCGTCACCCTTCTTCTGGTTGTTGGGCAGGTCCGGGAAATAGGTGAAATAGAGTTTGCCGGGTTCGCCGATCGATTCGAACACATCGATTTCGGTCGGGCCGGGCTGTTGCTGCTTGCCCTGCTTCACCGCCGGCACCGGGAGCAGCCAAAAGGCCGGCCAGATCCCCTTGCCCGACGGGAAGGCGATCCGCGCCTCGACATAGCCATAAGTGAAGTGGAACGAGCGTTCGGTGGTGATGAGCCCCGACAGATATGGCAGATGGTTGGTGACCGGATCGGCGCGATACGGGTTGCGCCGGGCGGCGATCGTCAGCATGCCGGGCCTCCACTCGAACGCCGACATGCCCTCGGCGGGGTCGCCATAATATTCCAGTTCGCCGTTGGGGACGAGCGTGCGCGGCTCCCAGCCCTTTTCGGCGCGGGTCGACTGGACGCCGAACCAGTAATTGGTTTTCCAGCGCCCCTTCGGGTTCTTTTCGGCGTGCCAGAAATCGGGCGCGCGGTCGAACTCCTCGGCGAAGGCGGGGCGTAGCCGCGACCGGTCGAGCGTGCCGCCGCCTTCGGGCGTGGCCGACCAGCCGGCCCAGATCGCCGCCGTGAGCAGCGCGACGCGCACGATCATTTCCACACCGAGCCGCCGCATTCGCGGATATAGGCGGCGGTCTGGCGCGAGATCGCCTTGCGCTGCGGCCGGTCGCTGCGTTTGCGCCAGTCGAGGAATTTGCGCACCGCGCCGGTGACGCTGGCCTGGCCGCGCTGGCGCATCAGCAGATAGGGCGTGAAGAGCGCGGCGTTCACCAGCACCTCCGGGAAAGGCATCCGGAGATAGCTGATGATATATTTGTTCGCCAGCCGCTGCGTCTGGACGCGCTTCTTGGCGTCGCGCCCGGCGGGATGCTCCAGCTCCTCGCAGCTGATCGCGGGATCGTAGCGGATCCGCCAGCCGGCATCGATGATCCGGTACGACAGCTCGATCTCCTCCAGCCCATAGAAGAAGTCGGGCAGGAAGCCGCCGACCTCGCGCACGCAGGCGGTGCGGAATGCCACGCACCCGCCGACGAAGCGGAAGGTGAGGAAGGTGCTCGTCAGGTCGACGTCCTTGCGGGTGTGCGGGATCAGGTCGACCCGGCGGCGGGTTTCGCCGCGGACGTGCTTGCGAACCGTGATCGCGCCGAGGCGATCGTCCTCATCGAAGCGCGCGACGAACAGGTCGAGCATCTCCGGCGTTTCGACCAGCACGTCATCGTCGAGCAGCACGACGATCTCGCCGCGCGCCGCGTCGAAGCCGTCGTTGCGCGCATGGACGCCCTTGTTGAACCCTGAGAACAGATACTGGCGGTGCGGGAACGGATCGAGCAGCGCCTCGCGCGTGCCGCGCTCGGTATTGTTGTCGACGAGGATCAACTCGTAATCGTCACGCGGGCCAAGGCACTCGTGGAGCCGCGTCAGCGTGTCGGCGAGGATCTGGTCGCGGGCATAGGTGAGCACCACGACGGAAAAGTGGATCGTCATGCCATTGGCTCCGACAGCGCGAGGCGGGTGAGGGCGTGGCGCTCGGCGATGGTGAGCAGCACGATATTGGCGAGCTGGCTGACCGCGATCGCGATCGCCATGCCGGGGATGCCGTGCGGGATCGCGAGCACCAGCGCGGCGAGCGTCACCAGCGCGGTGGCGGCACGGGTGACGAACATCGTGCGGCTGGCGCGCAGCACGATCAGCAACGTTTCCGACGGCTGGTTGAGGCAGAACAGGAAGAAGGCCGCGCACAGCAGCTGCACATTCTGTTCGACGCCGGCGTACTGGCCGTGGAAGACCAGCGCGATCAGCGGGTGCGCGAAGAGCGCGACCAGCGCGAGATAGCCGCCGGTCAGCAGGATCAACGTGCGGCGGGTGTTGCCGATCGCACGGCGCAGCCCGGGGCCGCCATCCTTGGCGAGCGCGGCGGCGGCGCGCGGCTTGTCGGTCGAATCGATCGCCGAGACGATGCTGACCGCCGGATTGGTGAGCGTGCGCGCCGCGGTGAACACCGCCGCCGCGCCGGGGCCGAGCAATGCGCCGATCAGGATCACGACCGTCGCGGTGCTGTAGACGGTGTAAGGGAAGATGTTGAGCGCGAGCCAGCCCGCGAACCGGCCGTGCGGGGCGAAGCGTTGCCATGCGCGCGCCGCGGCGGGGGCGGCGGGGCGGAGCAGCAGCAGCGCGAACAGCGTCGCCAGCATGGCGGACACGCCCCAGGCCAGCGCACCCGCGACCGCATCGGGGCGGATGGTGGCGGCGACCAGCGCCCCGCCGATCAGCGCGACGAAGAACAGCGCCGAGACCAGCGCCGCCAGCCACGCGCGCTCCTGCTTGTAGAACCAGCGGCGGACGAAATCGGCAGCGAGCAGCGGCGGAGTGATCCCCGCGCCGAGCAGCAGCGGCGCGGCAAGCCAGCGTTGCGCGGGCAGCGCGACCTGCACCAGCGCCGCGATCGCGACCAGCCCGACCGCCAGCACCAGCGCGGCGGCGACGTTCAGCCACCACCAGTCGGAATGGTATCGGCGATCATCGGCGGCATCGCCATGCTCGCGATGCTCGGTCACGTAGGGCAGGGTGATGAGCGAGCGGTGGAAGCCCGCGACGAAATAATAGGCGCCGATCGCGACGCCGACGGCGCCGAACGCGTCGGGGGCGAGGTGGCGGCCGAGGATCGCGCTGGCGGCGATGCTCCCCAGCCCCTGGAACCCTTGGTCGGCCAGCGCGAACAATCGCGCCAGCCGCCGGTCGCGGAGCCGCCCGGTCAGGCTCTGGAGAGGGAAAGAGGCCATCGGGCGGCGCGCTGGTGATCCGGTCGTGGCCGGATCAGGACTGCGCGTAATAGTCCTTCATGTAATCGGCATAGTAGGACGGATCGCCGAAGCCCGACTGCGCCTGCACCTTCAGGTTGACCATCGTCAGCGCGACGCCGGTCACGCCCGAGCCGACCGAGCTGATCTGGTGCAGCGCGGCGCGCGCGGCGCGGGCCGGGGTCGAGCGCCAGCGGACCAGCATTGCCAGCGCATCGAAGTGATGCGCGAGCACGCGGGTATCGGCGACCGCGAGCACCGGCGCGGTATCGACCACGACCAGTTCGTAGCGGCGACGCAGTTCGGCGAGCAGCGCGGTGAATTCCGGCGTCTCGAAGATGTGCGGCGACGTGCCGGCGGTCGGTGCGAGCGGCAGGACGTCGAGCCCGGTCTGCTCCTCGCGCAGGATCACCTCGTCGAGCGTCGCGGTGCCGGCCAGCACCTCACCCAACCCGAGGCGCGCCTGCGGGGCGAGCGCGACCGACACCGAGCGGCGACGCAGATCGGTGTCGAGCAGCAGCGTGCGCGATCCGCCGGTGGCCAGCACGCGCGCGACCGAGGTCGAGGTCGTGGTCTTGCCTTCCTTGGGCAGCGCCGAGGTGATGCCAAGGATCTTGCCGCCCTGCACCGACGACGCCGCGAAGCTGAGGCTGGTCGCGAGGTTGCGATACGCCTCGGTATAGGCGGACAGCGGGTGGAGCAGCGTCGCTTCGGCCGGATCGCTGGTGCGCGGCTTCTCGATCGAGCTGGCCGGGGTCGGCACGCTGTTGAAATAATCGACCCCGAGCATCGTCTCGATATCGTCGACCGTATCGAGACCCTGCACCCAACGCTCACGGACATAGGCGATGGCCAGACCGATCGCGAGGCCGAACACCGCGCCCATGAACAGCAGCACCGGTACGTTCGGCGAGCTGGGGGTCAGCGGCAGCGACGCGGGTGCGGCGATGCGGCTGTCCGGGCGGACGATCGACTGCTGCGCATTCTGCTGCGTGCTGGTGTTCAGCAACTGCTGATAGGCATCGCGCGCGTTCTGCGCGGTACGCTGCAGATCGGCGAGTTCCACCGACGAGCGCACGTTGTTGGTCAGACGCGCCTGCGCGGCGGCGAGGCTGGCCTCTAGCGAAGCCGCGGTCGAGCCGGCCGCCTGCGAGGCGTTGCCCGCCGAGCGCGACAGGTCGCGCATCTCGCCGCTCAACTGCGCGTCGATCGCGTCGAGTTCCTTGCGCGCGTCGGCCAGCGCCGGATAGCGCTCACCATAACGCGACTGGAGCGCGGCGACGCGCGCGGCGACCTGCGCGCGCTGCTGGCGCAGCGACGACATGGTCTGCGTGCTGTACGGGCTGTTAGTGCCGCCGCCGACGATCGTCGAGCCGCTGGCGCTGCTGCGCGCGCGCGCCGCCGCCTCTTCGGCGCGGGCCGAGGCGAGCGCGCCGCGGATCGAGGAGATCTCCTGCTCGGCAGTGACCGAATCCGGCAAGCCAAGCAGGTTGTTGCGGACGCGGAAGGCGGCGACGGCGGCGTCGGCCTGCTCGACCTTGCGGCGCAGTTCGTCGAGCTGACCGTTCAGGCGTGCATCGACGTCCTTGAACTCGGTCGCCTTGCTCGCCAGATCCTCGGCCATGAACGCCTGCGCGAAGGCGTTGGCGACCTGCATCGCCTTCAGCGGGTTCTTGTCGGTGTAGCTGACCTCGAACAGCGAGGTCGTGCCGACACGCGCCGCGTTCAGGTTCGTCAACAAAGCACCGGCGATCGCCTGCTTGCCGGTCGCGGCGTCGGTCGCGAAATCCTTCGCGGCCTCACGCAGCTCGGGATCGCGATCCAGCTTGAGCTGATCGACCACGCGGGTCGCAACGGGCAGCGACTTCATCGTCTGCACTTCGGCATCGATCTTCGCGTCGCGTGCCAGATCCGACAATTGCGGCTGCGGCGCCCCGGCCACCGGGCTTTGCGGCGTATATTCGAGCTGGGCCGAGGCGGAATAGCGGCGCGGCAGCACCTTGCTGATCCCCCAGGCGACCACCACCATCCCGACGACACACGCCAGGATGATCGGCAGGTGCCGCTTCAGGCGCGAGAAGAGGCCGGCCAGATCCTGGCTTTCCTCGGGTCGCACGTTCGTCGCTTCCGCCATTGCTTACCCTTTTGTTCTGCCCGCGCCGCGGCTCAGCGCCGCAACGTCAGGCTCAACCCTGCGCGTACTTCGTTGAAGCGTTGCCCAATCTGCGCGCCACGGCTGTCGCGATTGGAATAGTCGATCGACGGCGTCAGCACCATCGACCGGTTGAGCGTATACAACGCACTCGCCCCGACATGGAACAACGTGTCGTCGCGGTCGATGCGCGAGAAATCGTCCTTCTCCACGTCGGCACGGCCGATCAGGATCAGGTTGCGCAGCAATTCGTGATCGATCTCAGCCGACACGCGCGAGGCGACATAGCCGGGCGAGCCGGTGACGATCGCATCGCGCACGTCGCGGCGTGCCGACAGGCTGATCGTCGTCAGCTCGGTGATGAGATAATCGACCTGCGCGTCAAGCGCGAGCCCGCTGAGATTGCCGACGCCCGCCGTGTCGTAATGGCGGGTCAGATAACCGACACCCAGCCTGGTGCGGATCAGCGGCGTCACGTCGAACGCCGCGCCGCCGATCACGCGTACTTCGTCGCCGCTGCGATCGAAGTCGAAGTTGGTGACCCTGTAGTTGTGGAGCGTGTAGATGCCCTGCACGAACAGCGAGGTGACCGGCGACACGTTATATTCGGCGCGCGCGGTTAGCCGGGTCGCGGTGCGATCCAGATAGTCCTGATCGATCAGCGTACCGTCCAGCGCACGCGTGTCGCTGTAGTTCAGCCGGGTGACGTTGACGTCGCCGATCAATTGCAGCCGGTTGAACGCATAGGTGCCGCGCAACGATGCGACCTGGCGATCGAGCGGCACCGAGGCGGCGGCGAAGCGCGGAAAGTCGCCCGACAGCTGGGTGATGTAGATGCGGTCGGCGTTCACCGCCGCGCGCAGGTTCGAATCGCCGACGATGTCGAGCCGACCATCGACGCCGACGTCGTAGCCGTTCTCGTTCTTGATCGAATAATCGAGATAGCGGCGGAACGTGCCGCGGGCGTGCGCCTGCAATTGATGCCGCGACCAGTCGCTGCGCGCGTCGATCCGCGGCGCGACCGTCGCATAGACGTCCGAATTGGTGTCGGTGGTCGCGCCGAAGACGTTGTTGGTCGCGTTGGCGGCCAGCTCGATCTGTGGGAAGACCAGAAACGCGCCGGCATGGACCCCGAGCGCGTCCACTTCGGGGTGCGGACGCTGTAGCACCGTGACGCGATCGGTTTGCGGCAGGTCGAACGGGATGCCGGTGTCGAGCACCGAACGGGTAGTCTGCGCCTGCGCGGCGGACATGCCCGCGGCGAGCATCGACACCGCTGCCAGCAGTCGCGACGCGACGACGCGATGCCGTCGCGACGGACGGGCAGGGGCAGGCCGGACGTGGGTCATCGCCGAGATCAGAAGAGCCGCTCGGTGAAGCGGATCGTGTCGCCCGGACGCACCGCCATCTCCGGCGTCGCCTCGACCTTGGTTTCGCCGCCGCCGGTTTCGGGCCGGATGAAAACGTACTTCTTCTGCGCGCGATAGGTATAGCCGCCGGCCAGCGCCACCGCGCCTTCCAGCGTCATGCCGGTCTGATACGGATATTGGCCCGGCTTGTTGACCTCGCCCAGGATGTAGAACGGACGATAGGACACGATCGAGCCCGTCACGCTGGGATTGCGCAGAAAGCCGTCGGCCAGCCGGTTGCGGATCAGCGTGCTGACCGCGTCGATCGTCATCCCCTGCGCCTTGATCGTCCCGGCCAGCGGCACTTCGATCGTGCCGTTCGGGTTGATCGCATAGGTGCGCGTCAGGTCCGGCTCGCCGTAGACCGCCAGCGCGATCTGGTCGCCGACGCCCAGCTGGTAGGTCGCATCGACCGGCGTCGCCCGCTCACGCCCCAGCGCGGAGGCGGATTGCAGCGGCAGATCGCCGCCGCGTCCGGCGCAGCCCGACAGCAGCGCCACTGCCGACAGCATCATCGCCAGCCTGGTCATATTGATGGTTCCCCCGGGTCTATGCCGCACGTGCGAAGTGGCGACGTGGTAAGCGATGTTGCTTCAAATGCAAGCCATCTTCCAAGGGTTGGCAGGGACCATGCGCCTTCTTGCAGGAATATCTTTACCCGCTATGGCTCATAAAAGGGCAGGGGGATGACAAGCGTTGGCCGCTGCTTCCTCCGATGTACGCTGTAAAAGGGGCTGGCGAGACGCGAGCATGATCTGGGTGTACGCCATCGCTGCCGGGCTGTTGCTGCTGTTGGCGGTGCATCCGTTCGTCATCTATCCCTTTTCGTTGCGCTTTTTCCGTCGTCGGCCAGTGTCGCAACTGTCTCACGACGGGACAATGCGGCCGTCGCTGGCGATCTGCATGTCGGCCTATAACGAGGCGCGCTCGATCCGCCGACGGATGGAGCGGCTGATCGAAGCCGCCGACGCTTATGGCAATGCGACGATCCACGTCTACGCCGATGGTCCGCAGGACGGGACCATCGAAATCCTGCGCGAGTTTGCGGATCGCATCGACCTGATCGTGTCGCACGGCCGCAACGGCAAGACCTATGGCATGAACCTGCTGGTGGAGCGCTCGTCGTCCGAGTTGCTGATGTTTACCGACGCCAATGTCATGCACGAGGTCGACGTGATCGCGCCGCTGGTGGCGCCGTTCGCGGATCCGGGTGTGGGCTGCACCAGCGCGCGGCTGGACTATGATAATGCCGACGACAGCCCCGCCGCCGCGACCGGCGCCGCTTACTGGCGCGCCGAGGAGGCGATCAAGGCGATCGAAAGCGAGACGGTCGGGCTGATCGGCGTCGACGGCGCGATGTTCGTGCTGCGCCGCGAACTGCACCGTCCACCGCCGCCGCACCTGATCGACGACCTGTACCTGAGCCTCGTCGTGCTGGCGCAGGGCAAGCGGCTCATCAGCGTGCCCGACGCGTTGGTTCACGAGCGCAGCGCCACCGAGGCCGAAGAAGAGCTGGTGCGCAAGCGGCGGATCGCGTGCCAGGCGATTAACGTCCACCGCGCGCTGTGGCCGCAACTGCGGCGGCTGCCGTGGCCGGCGCTGTATGGCTACGCCTCGCACCGGATGCTGAAATGGATGACGCCGTTTCTGTTGTTGGGGGCGGGACTGTTCGCGCTGCTGGTGGCGGTGGCGCTGTTCGGCGCCGTGCCGATCCTGTCGCTGGCGGTGGGCGGTGCGATACTGCTGGCGGTCGGCAACCGGCTGCGGATCGGGATCGCGCAGAAGGTGGTGGCCGCGCTGCTGAGCCTCGTCGGTGTCGCGCAGGGCGTGGTGGATTCGGTATGGGGCGGAAAGACATACGCCGTCTGGCAACCCGCGGAGTCGGTGCGCGACTAAGACAGGGCGAGTTGCCGTTACGGGCGCGAATCTTTAGGAGGCGGTGCAGCATAGAGGCGCCGGCCCCGGCGCGAACCGAGGAATGACAGCATGAGCGGCCGCACCGATCCGATCCTGGTCACCGGCACTGCCGGCTTCATCGGCCATGCCGTCGCGCACCGCCTGCTCGACCGCGGCGAGCGCGTGATCGGTGTCGACATCGTCAACGATTATTACGATCCGAAGCTGAAGGAAGCGCGGCTCGCGACCTTCCAGGGGCGCAACACCTTCGCCTTCCACCGCGCCGATATCGCCGATGCCGCGGCGATGGCGAAGATCGTCCACGACGAGGGCGTCCGCCGCGTCGTCCACCTCGCCGCGCAGGCGGGGGTGCGCTACAGCCTCGAAAACCCGTTCGCCTATGAGCGGTCGAACCTTGCCGGGCACCTGTCGATCATGGAGGCGTGCCGGCATGCCGAGGGGTTCGAGCATCTCGTCTACGCCAGCTCCAGCTCGGTCTATGGCGACAAGCCGATGGGCGGCGAGGGCTTTACCGAGGACGAGGCGGCGGTCGATCCCGTGTCGCTCTACGCCGCGACCAAGCGCGCGTGCGAGCTGATGAGCCAGTCCTATGCCAAGCTGTACGGCTTTCCGCAGACCGGCCTGCGCTTCTTCACCGTCTATGGCCCGTGGGGTCGGCCGGACATGGCCTATTTCTCGTTCACGCAGAAGATCATGCGCGGCGAGGCCATCGAGGTCTACGGCGAGGGCAAGATGGCGCGCGACTTCACCTATATCGACGATATCGTCGACGGGATCGTCGGGGCGCTGGACCATCCGCCCGAGGCGGGCGGGCACCGCGTGCTCAACATCGGTGACAGCCACCCGGTCGGGCTGATGGAGATGATCGAGGCGCTGGAAGACGCGATCGGGCAGAAGGCCGAAAAGGTGATGCGCCCGATGCAGCCCGGCGACGTCACCGCGACCTATGCCGACGTGTCGAAGCTGAACGCGCTGACCGGCTATCAGCCCAAGGTGATGCTGCGCGAGGGGTTGCAGCGGTTCGCGGAATGGTATCGCGGCTATTACGGGCCGAACGCCTGACCCCTCCACCGTCGTTAACCCCGGATTTGATCCGGGGTGGCGACAGCGCGCGGCTCAACGGTACATGGTGATCCGGAACAGCTCGCCGGGCGCGCCGGTCAGCCCGATCTCGAACGACACCCAGCGGATCGCATAAGCGAGCGCGATCAGCGCGGCGGTGGCGAGCAGATCCTGCCGGATGAACGTGACCTTCAGCCGCGCCTGACCGACCGACAGGCAGGCGTAGCGCATCAGCTCGGCGATGACGGTCGCCACCGCCGCTGCGGCGATGCCGTAGCGCATCAGCCCGATCGGCAGCAGCACCGCCAGCCCGAGCAGCTTCGCCGCGCTGCCGAAGGCGCTGTAGTGCGGCTTGCGAAGGCCGAGCATCAGATTCTCGTTCAGCGTGCTGAGGATCATCAGCCACGCCGCCAGCGACACCCACGGCAGCAGTTGCGCCGCACTGTGGTAGCGCACGTCGTAGATGCGGATGATGAAGTCCGACAACGCGATGACGCCGGCGATCGCGAGCATCGTCGCCGCCTGGAACTGCATGCGGCGGTGCGCCAGCTTGCGTTGCAGCTCGACCCCGCGAACCGTGGCGGCGGCCACGCTGGGGAAGACGATCTCTGCGCCCAGCTTCACGCTGAACTGCGCGAACACGTCCGACAGCGTGCGGGCGATGCCGTAGATGCCAAGCGCGGCGAAGCTGACGTATTTGGCGAGGATCAGCCGGTCGAAGTTGAGCGCGAGGAAGAAGACGACCGAGGAGACGAACACCCATTTCCCGAAGCCGAGAATTTCGCGCACATAGACCCAGTCGATCAGCAGTCGGTGCTTGATCTCAGGCTTGACGAAGTACGACATGACGATGCCGGTGAGCGACGCCAGCAGGCTTCCGGCGAGCAGTCCCCAGATATTGGGCCAGATCCAGGCGGCACCGATCAGGAAGATGTTCCCGACAAAGCAGATCGCGACTTCGAACATCGACGTGCGGTCGATCGCCAGCTCCTTCACCGCCAGAGGCTGTCCGATCGAGACCAGGCCGGTCATCAGCAGGAACAGCGACATGAACGGCAGGATCTTGTGCAGCGTCGGATCGCCGTAGAAATGGCTGATGACGGGTTGCAGCAGCAACGCGATCAGCGCCAGCGCGACACCGCGGATGATTTGGAGCGTCCAGGCGGTGTTGTAGAAGCGCGGATCGGTCGCGTTCGGGCTGCTGACGACGTTCTGGCCGATGCCGATGTCAGTAAACAACTCCAGCCCGACCCGCAGCGAGGTGAGCAGGATCATGATCCCGAACAATTCGGGGGCGAGCAGCCGGGTCAGCACCAAATTGGCGCCGAACCGCATTCCCTGCACAAGAACATAGCCCAGCGTTGCCCAGCCAAGCCGCGCCAGCAGCGCCTCGGGCACGTGGAACCGCGCGATCATCTGGGCATGCAGCGTAGAAGTGTCGGCCATGAACCCGTTGATTTCCGTCGATATATAGATTGGGGGCGTCTAAACCAGCCGCGCCGGGGGCCGCAACCGCACGCGGGCGGCGGCCGGAGGCGGCGGTCCTACCGCGTGGCCACGGCCTTGCCCGCCCCGGTCGCCTGGCCGGGGCGTGGGGGGATCGGCACCAGCCGGCGCGGCGTCTTCCAGACGAACGGCGTCGCGGGCTTCATCATGCGCAGCCCGCCCAGCACGCCGCTGTTGCAGGACTTCAGCGCCTCGATGCAGTCCGCGGTCCACATCGCCATCACCTCGTCGTCCCAGGCACCGAACCAGTCGGCGTGGAAGGTCGACCCCGCCGGCATCCGCTCCGTGCCCGGCATCTCGTCGGAGGACAGATACCAGCTGTCGGCGCGTTGCGCGTCGACGCTGTACCACGATGCCAGCGTGAACGTCGGCACCACCAGAGGATGCGTCGACGGGCAGCGCAGATAGCCCCACGAGCCGTAGCTGGGATTGGCCATATGGTCGCGGTGATTGGGGCTATCCAGCCGCACACCGTCCCAGCAACCCGGCGCATAGACGATCGCACCCAGCCGGTTGCCGGCCGGGCAATTCGCCGCCGCCTCGGTGATCGTCTTGTAATGCCCCGATTTGGCGGTGGGGCCGTCGCAATCGAAATAGCTGCCGCCGGTCGGTGTCGTGCCGGTCAGCATGTCGTAGCCGAAGATGAAGCGCAGCCCGCGCGGCAGTGCGACGCAGTCCTTCGCCTGGCGGTGGCACTCGGCGCTGTTGCTGGGCAAGCGCTTGTAATAGATCGACACATAATCGGGGCGCACGACATGGCCGCGGCCGTCGAGCATCGCCGGCATCCAATAGGCCGAGCGGTTCAGGATGTTGACACAGGTGCTGTCGCCCGAGGTTCGCAGGCTGCGGTACGTGCTGCTGGCGTTCGCGCCGGTGTTGCCGAAGAACTGGTGCAGGTGGCTGCGGCCGGGCTGGTTCGGGTAGACGATCGGATCGTCGTAGCTGACCTGTCCGGGTTCGCACAGGAAGCGGAACGCGCCGATCGATTCGGTTGCCGCGGTTGGCGGCGTGTCGATCGGCTGGATCAGCGTCGCCGGTTTGACAGGCGACGGGATCGACGGCGGGACCTCCACGACCTCGCCGCTCAGCTGGGGCCGGACCTGATCGCCATGCAGGCTGCCGACGTTGTGCGAGACATGGTCCTTGCCATAGCCCGCCGCCTCCGGCCCGCGCAGCTCATATGCAGTGTCGTCGGCGCGCAGCTGCGACCGCTGTGCTGGAGCCGGGGACGCGCAACCGAGCAGCGACAAGGCGATGAGAAGGCGGCGGTACACGATCGGTCTCCAGCAGGCGCCCGCCTTATAGAGGAACCGCGCCACCGCGACAAACGCCGTGGCGGGCGCGCTCAACCGTACAGCCCGATCGGCCCGCGTCCGTTGGTCGACCATGTGGCCCAGTTCGGGACGACATAGGGCATGTCGGCATCGCTGACGCCATGCCACTTCAGGATCGCGCCGAGATATTCCTCCTGCGCGGTGGTCGGCAGGAAGCGGCCCTCGTTGCTGACGTCGTCGGCCCCGCCCAGCGTCGGGTCGGGATAGCGGCCGAAGACGCCGCCGGCCGTCACGCCCCCGCCGATCACCAGATGGTTGTTGCCCCACGCATGGTCGCAGCCGAGCTGCGCATTGCCGCGATAGGTGCGCCCGAAATCGCTCATCGTGAAGGCGGTGACATTGTCCTGCAGGCCGAGCGACTCCATCGCCTTGTAGAAGGCCGACAGCGCCAGCGCGAGATCGCCGAGCAGGTTGGCGTGCGTGCCGGCGACGACGTTGCCGAACGTCACCTGCGCATCGTGCGTATCGTAGCCGCCCTGCGAGACGAAGAACGACTGGCGCGTATGCCCGAAGGTCGAACGCGCCTCGATCATCCGCGCCACGCGCTTCAACTGCTGCGACACGTCCGAGGTAAGCGCCGCGCCGGTCGCAGGATCGACGAAGAACGCTTCGACGCTGCCGGTCGCGCCCAGCACCGCGCTGGTCGCGGCGCTCATCGCATAGGCGTCGCGCACTGTATCGGCGGTCGAGGCGGTGATGTCGTCGAGCCCGGTGCCGCCGGCGAGACTGCTGACCGCGGCATCGATCGCGCTGCTGTTGGTGCCGTAGCGCGACAGTACGCCCTTCGACGGAAGCACCAGGGGTTGCGCCTGCTGCCCGATCAACGCGACATTGTTGCCGCCGAACGAGATGACCGGCGGCACGCCGCTGGCACCCATGCGATCGTGGAGGCGACCCATGAAACCGTCCCGATTGACCGATTGCGCGCGCAATCCCTGCCAATGCTCCTGCTCGTCAGAATGGCTCATCAGGTTCGAGGGGCGCAGGTCCGGGCGGCTGATATAGGTCGCCTTGGTCAGCGGCGTGGCGAGCGTGCCGGTGTTGAGCACCAGCGCCATCGCGCCCTTGTCCCAGATCGGCGCGAGGCTGGCCATCGCCTTGTGCAGCCCCAGTCCGCTGCCGGCCAGCGGCACGACGCCTGATGGGGGCAGCGCGACGGTCTGGCGCGCGCTGACATAGGCCGAATAGGCGGCGCTGTCGGTGGGGACGAGCATGTTCCACCCGTCGTTGCCGCCGAACAGGAACACCCCGACCATCGCGCGGAAGCCGGTGCCGGGCGCGCCGTAGGCGACGCCGCGGCCGAACATGCCGAGCGCGGCGGCGGCGCCGGCACTCATCGCCATGTGGTGGAAATGGCGGCGGGAAATGTGCGTCATGAAACGTGATCCTCAGCGATCGACGAGGAAATTGGGGCTGCTGGCGGCGATGTAGAGCAAAGCCTGCGCGCGCTTTCGCGCCTGAACCTGCGCATTGGCGTTGGTGATCGACACCGCGGCGTTGCGCAGCGCCTGCTTCTGCGCCGCGGTCGCGGTGTTGTTGAGCATCAGCAGGTTGACCACCGCAACCAGCCGGTCGGGATCGGCGGCGATCGCCTCCCACCCGCCCCACAGCGGCGCTGTGTTCGCGGAGCTGTTGGTGTTGTTCAGATAATTGGCGAAGTTCCAGTCGCCCCGATTGCTCTCACCCTTGAGCGTCCAGTCGTAGATGAGATTCTGGAGCGCGATGGTGCCGCCCGCCGACAACAGCTTCGACGCCGGGCTGACCAGCCCGTTGCTGCGCGGCAACGGATAGTCGGGCGGGTAGAAGTTGAACACCGACGGTGCCTGGAACACCGGCTGGCCCAGCGCGCCGTCGCGGATCGTCATCGCCGCGCCATCGGTCTGGAGACCGAGCGCGCGGACCAGCGCGGTCATCGCCAGCACCGGTTCCTTGACCTTGCCGAAGCCGCCGCCGCGCGGCTCGTCGCCGCGGGCCTCGGGATCGAGCAGGATCGCGCGCACCACGGCCTTCAGATCGCCGCGCACGCCCTTGCCATTGTCGACGAACACCGCGCCGATCCGCGTGACATAGGCGGGCGACGGATTGGCCTTCACCAGATTCTGGATGAGCAGCCGGGCGAGGCGCGGCGGCGTGCTGGGATGGTTGAACGCGGCGTCCAGCGCGATGCGCACGCCTTCTGCCGGCGCCGCCCCGGCGGGCACGGTGACGCCCAGGAACGATTTCGCCTGCGTGTCATAGGCCCAGTTGACCGGGCGCACGATCATCGGCTGCGAGAAGTCGTTGCCGGTCCAGTCGGTACGACCGCCGCTCTTGACGTAGGTCCAGCCGGTGAGCGCGCGCGACAGCCCCTTGATGTCGTCCGGCCCGTAATTGGGGACGAGCGCGCCGTTGCCGGCCAGCACCGGCGTGCCGTCGGCGTTCAGCTGCATCGGCCCCATCGTGAAGAGCTGGAGCATCTCGCGCGCGTAATTCTCCGAGGGGGCGCTGCGCGCGCTGTCGGCCATCGACAGGTACCAGCCCATCGCGCCGTGCATCGTCACCTTGCCGAGCAGGTCGCGATAATTGCCGAACGCGCCGTCCAGCAGCACCTGCTGATAGGAGGCGATGCCCGACGTGCTGTTCACGCCGTTGCCCGAGATGACGAGAATCTGCGACAGCGCGAAGGCGACGCGCTGGCGAAGCTGATCGGGGGCGAGCGCGGCGTCGGCATAGAAGCGCGCCGCGGCCGGTGCGCGCGTGAAGTTGTTCTGCCAGCAGTTCACGATAGTGCGATCGGAGCAATAATCGTTCGGCACCCATTTTATCAGATCGGTGTAGGTGCTGCCGCGGACGCGAAATTGTTCGTCGATCCAGCCGGGGATGCCGAGTTCGGTGATCCGCGATACCAGCTGGGGCGTGGGTCCGAACGAGGCCTGGCGCGCGAGGCGCAGCACGTCGACCGGCACCGCGGCGGCGCCGTCGACCGTGGTGACCGGCTGGTTGAACGCGGTGAGTCCGGTGCTCCACGGCGTACTGTCGCCATTAGCGGTGAACAGCGCGAGGAAGCGCCAGAAGGCGTCGACGATCGACGAGGCCAATTCGCTGGCGCGCGTGGCGAGATAGGCGAAGCCGTCACTGGGGGAAGATTCTTCCGGCAGCTCGACGACCGGCGTAGGCGTAGGCGTCGGGGTGACCACGGCCGGGGTCGGGGTGGGTGTTGGCGTGGGCGCTGGCGCCACTACGACGGGCGTGGGCGTGGGCGTGGGCGTGGGCGCCGGTGCGACGACGACGGGGGTCGGCGTAGGTGTAGGCGTGGGTGCCGGCGCGACGACGACGGGAGTCGGCGTCGGCGTCGGTGTAGGCGTGGACGTCGCCACCGGATCGGGGAACGGGCTGACCGGCGCCGTCGGCGATGGCGACGGGGCAGGCGTGGGGGTCGCCGTTGGCGCCGGGGTCGGCGTGACGATCACGATCCCGCCATCGGTAGGCGAGGGGGTGGGGGACGGCGATGGCGTCGGCGTGACGCCGGGACCGGCGCTGCCCGAGCCGACCGACGGGGTCGGAGTGGGCGTCGGTGCGGTGACGACGACGACGGGGGCGGTGGAGGTGCTGCCTCCACCGCCGCTAGCACCGCCCCCGCCGCAGCTCGCCAGGGCGAGCGACGCGGTCGCCAGAAGAAGGTGTGTCCGTAACCGCGTCTTCGCCACAATGATCCGCCCGAATCTGAACTGCCGCCGCCGATTTGGCGGATGGGCAGCAGCTACGCGGATCGATTGAAGACGAGGTTAATGGTGCAGCAGTAAACAGACACAATAGACGAGCGATTACAATGTTGTCGTAGCGTAACGATCACGGAGGCGGGCGGTGTATTGTAGCTTACCTCTTATTAATCCCTCGCGCTTAACATGATCGCGTAACGCAACGATTGAGGACATGCGGCATCATGGAAGCGGCGAGCGGGCGTTCGACGGTCGACGACGATATCGCGGCGGCGCTGCGTCGGGCGGTCGCCTTTGCGGGATTGCTCGCGGTGACCGCGGTCGCGGCGATCGCCTGCACCGCTCGCACCCCGCAGCCGGCCGCCGGGATCGCGACCGATCGGCTGATGGCGCAGGAAGCCTTGTGGAACGCCGAAGCGACGCGTGCGTCGGCGATCGCCTTCCCGCCCGCGCTGCTGGCCCGTCGCAAGGATCCCAAGGTGGCGACCATTCTGGCCGAGGTGCAGCAGCAGCTATCTGCCGATCAATCCGCCTCGACCGCACGGCGCAGTGCCGTGCTGCGTCAGATGGACGAAGCGCGTGCCGAGCGCGATCTGCACGAATCGCAGCGGACGGTGCTGTTGGTGAAGATCGAGCAGGCCTCTGCGCTGATGCAGCAGCGCGGCCCCGCGGGCATCACCCCCGGGCTTCAAGGCGACCTGGCGTCGCTGAAGATTCAGGAGGCGAAGTCGTATGGCGGCGTCGTGCTGGCGAGCCGCAAGCTCAAGTTGCTTACCGAACGTATGATGACGCTCGCCAATGCCGAGCAGGCACGGGCGAACACGCGGCTGGAGTCGGTCCGCACCCAGCTGCGCGGTGGATAAGCGAAACCTGCCGCCGTCGGGCGGCAGGAGCGATCAGTAAGAGCCGCGCTGGAACAACACGCTGGGGACGGTGTAGGCGATGATCTTCACGTTCATCGCACACGATCGCGCGCGGCTGTACGTCACGTCATAGGCCACGCGACGACGATAGGACACGTCGTTGCGACCGCCGACCTGCCAGAGACCGGTGATACCCGGCCGCACGGCGCAATAATGTTCGAAATAGCGGCCATAGCGGCCGATCTCGCCGACCACGATCGGACGCGGTCCGACGAGGCTCATGTCGCCGCGCACGACGTTCCAGAGCTGCGGAAGCTCGTCGAGACTCGTCTTGCGCAGAAAACGGCCGATGCCGATCACGCGCGGATCGTCGCGCAGCTTGTGATCCCGCTCCCACTCGGCACGCGCCTCGGGACTGGTTTCGAGCAGGTGGCGCAGGCGCGCATCCGCGTCGACCACCATACTGCGGAACTTCAGACAGGGGAACGACCGCCCGCCGCGCCCGATGCGCTGGTGCGCGAAAATCACCGGGCCGGGATCGAGGATGTAGATCACCGCGGCCACGATCGCCATCAGCGGGGCGAGGATGATCAGCGCGGTCACCGCGAGAGTCACGTCGAGCACCCGGCTGGCGACATCGTCCAGCCGCTGCCACTTTGCGGAATCACTGATGCCGTTCGCTACGCCGGTCCGTTCCGGCGCAACCATCACGGTCGCTTCATGCACGGCTTCGCTCCCTGGACGTCACGCTGCATCGCAACAAATAAATCAAATCAGCCGAAATGGAAACCGGAAGAAAGTCACACTTTCCTCGCTTTGCCCCGCGATCATGGCGATCCGTCGTGGCGCAGGTTAAAGCGGCGTTTACCGGAATGGTTCCCCGTGGGCGATAACCCGTTGGCTGGGCGGGACAAGTTGAAGCGGTTAGGTGGGGCGAAGAAGCCTGCGTATCTCGGCACGGGACGCAGGCCGGTCTGCCGTCCTTGTTTGCGGTGCAGCGCTGCCCTAGTGCTCGGCGGGGGAGAACGCCGGGGTTGGGCCACCGTAACGACATCGATGGACTGCGTGCACTGGCCGTCCTGCCGATCGTGCTGTTCCATTTCGGTGCGGCGCTACTCTCGGGCGGCTACGTCGGGGTCGACGTGTTTTTCGTGATTTCCGGCTTCGTCATCGCGCGCAGCATCGTCGCCGATGTTGATGCCGGGCGGTTCAGCTTGCGGACCTTCTATGTGCGGCGAATCTGCCGGATCCTGCCGGCGCTGGTGGTCACGGTGGTGGCGGCGACGGCGGCGGCGTTCTGGCTGCTTCTGCCGGAGGATTTGACCTCGCACTTTCGCAGCGTCGCCGCGATCGGCGCATTCGCCTCGAACGTGTTTTTCTGGCGCTCGTCGGGGTATTTCGAGGTAGCCGCACAGACCCGCCTGTTGCTGCATAGCTGGTCGCTGGCGGTCGAGGAGCAATTCTATTTCCTGGCGCCGGTGCCGTTGGCGCTGCTCCATCGCAGGTTCCCGCGCGGGTGGTTGCGAGTGATCCTGATCGTCGCGGCCGCGAGCCTGGCGATGTCGATCGCCATGGTCTTCACCGCGCCGACCGCGGGCTATTTCCTGCTGCCCGGACGAGCGTGGGAACTGCTGCTGGGCGCGGCGATCGCACGAGCCGGTACTGCGCCGACCGATAACGCTCGGGCGCGCGAAGTGCTGGCGGTCGCCGGCGTGACGATGATCGTGGGCAGCATGGTGCTTCTCGAGGAAAAGTCGGCTTTCCCGGGCTGGAACGCACTCTTCCCGTGTCTCGGCACTGTGTTGGTCATTTTGGCGGGGACCGGCGCAGGACGGCTGCCGATCGTCAATCGGGCCTTGGCGACGACGCTTCCGCGCGCGATCGGTCGTATCTCCTATTCGCTTTACCTGGTCCATTGGCCGATCGTGGCGCTGTTTCAATATCGCCTGATGCGGGGGCCGACCGCGGTCGAGGGACTGGCGATGCTCGCCGTGAGCATCGTGCTCGCCGCATTGTCGTGGCGGTTCGTCGAGGAGCCGGCGCGCCGTTACGCCTATCGCTTGCGCGAACTGCCCGCGTCGCAGTGGCGAGTGATCGCGCTCGGCGCGGCATCGTCGGTGGCGATGATCGTGGCCGGGCTGGCGGGTGCGGCAGGCGGCGGCTGGCCCCGCCGATTTCCGGGCTACCGTACGGTCGTGATCAGCGGGCAGGAGCGGTGGGGCGGAACCACGTGTTTCAACGAGGATCCATCGCACGCCATAGCGTGGAATGCCGATCAATGCACCCGCGTCCGTGGAAATGGCGGGCGCATCCTGCTGTGGGGCGACAGCCATGCGGTGCAGTACGTCCCGGGATTGATCGACGAACAGGCATCGCTCGACCGCGACGTATTGCAATATACGTTTGCGGGCTGCCCGCCGATCTTCGCCTATTTTTCGGCGGCGCGGATTGGCTGCTCCCAATCGAATGCGCGCGTCCCGGCGCTGATCCGCCACTATCGCATTACGCAGGTGGTGCTTGCGGCGCGCTGGGACAAAGTGCCGTTGCGAACGCTGGGTGAACTGCACGCCACGATTGCGGCCTTGCAGCAGCTGGGCGTCAGCGTAACGGTAATCGGGCCATCGCCGATCTTCGCGGTGACGCCGCAGGCTTTCGACTATCTCTCCGGCCAATCGCGTCGTGCCCGCGGGATAGCCCAGCATCGGCTGGACCTCGAGATGATCGACCTCGTGCGCCGTGAAGCGGCCGGCGCACAATATGTCGAACCGCTGAAGACTCTGTGCCCCGCTGGCGCGTGCCCGTATCGTGTCGGATCGACGTGGCTCTATAGCGACGACGCGCATCTATCCGCCGCCGGATCGCGACAAGCGGCGCGCGCCTTCCTGATACCGGCGCTGCAGCACCGCTGAGCGCGACCGCTATTCTGCCCGAGCGGCAATTACCGGAGTGATTCCGCCTGCGCGGTGAGACGTGTGCCGGACGGCGCCGCGCGACGCGCAAAAAATCTACGACGCAAGGCCTTGAGGAGCGGCTGCTCGACGAACAGGTGGAGTGCCACCCCGACCACGCCGACGATGATCAGGGTGGCGACCATGATTGATGCCTGCATCGGCAGTGCCGCGTCACGGAAGAAGCGTCCGGCAACAACCGACACGGCTTTGATCACGAACGGATGGATCAGGTAAATGGCATAGCTCGCTTCGCCGAGTTGAAGGAGCATGGGATGACCCGCGCGGCCATCGCCACGCTCCAGCATCAACGCCGAGGCCACGATCGCGAAGGCAGGCACCCCCCATTTCACGATGTCGGGGATCGCGGGCCACAGCGTTGCCCCCATGACGAGCGCCAGCGCGGCGGCGCCCATGACCAGCAGCGCGAACATCCGATTACGGACGCCAGCGTGCGGGTCGGATGAGCCTTGCCAAAGGCGGTGCAGCCACAACCCCGCGCCGAATTCGAGCAACAGCGGGCTGGTATAGGTGCGGCCGATCGCGCCGTCAGGATCAGCGGCGAAGCCGACCACCACCAGCGCTGCCAACACGATGCTCAAAGCGATCAGTCGCGGCGTCGTGCCCCGTATCAGGAGCCCCGCAGCGAACAGCACGTAGAAGAACATTTCGTAATTGAGCGTCCATCCGATGAACAAGACCGGATGAATTTCGCCGGCTCGGTCGACATATGGCACGAAGAACAAGGAGCGAAGGATCATTCCGGCATCAGGAACGCCGGCCTTGCTGGCCAGCGCCGGAATGAACGGTCCCGCTACCCCGATCAGCAGCGTCAACAGCCAGTAGAGCGGTGCGACGCGGATCAGCCGCTTCGCCATGAATGCGCCAGGCCGACCGACATCGTCGCGCGCAGCGACATGCTGGATGATAAACCCGCTGATGACGAAGAAGATGTCGACGCCCGCCCGGCCGAATTCCAGCGGCAGCGACTGGCCAAGCGTGGTCAACAGCCGTGCATGATAAAGCACGACCAGATAGGCCGCGACGGCGCGTACGTATTGCAGGTTCGTCAGGAGAGCGCGCGGCCGCGCTTCGAGAGAAGGCTCGGGCAATAACACGTACTTTTTCGCCTCGGTCGAATTTGCGTGACCATGAGGCGCGAGCCCGGCCCTGCCAGCGGTCACACCGTCATAGCAGCGCTGCGATCAGCTTGGCCACCCCCGCCCACAGCACCACCGAGCCGCCCACGATCACGCCGAGCCGCACCGCGCCGGGAAACCGCTGGATCTCGGGTTCGGCGAGCGGCGGGGTGAGCGGCGAATCGCTCGTCATGTGGATAACGGTGCCGCCGCGGAACGCCTGCATCACTTCGGCGCGGCCGAGCGGCTCGCTGAATTCGCAGCCATAGCCGCCGGGCACCTGCCGGACGACGCGCGCGCTGGCACGGCCGCGGCCGGGCAGACCGATCGTCACCTCGCTGCCGAGCTCCAGCCGGGAGTCGGTGGCGACGCTGAACCCGGTTTCGGACAGGTCGCGGACATAGACGTCGTTCGCCTGCGCGCGTTCGTCACGCAGCGTGGATGGTTGATTGATCGTCTGCCGCTCGGCCGAGCGGCGATCGTCGGAATCGCTGGGTAGCAATATTGCCGGAATGAGCATCGCCGCGCCTTTCACTGAGCATCAAGGAGTTAGTCGTCGCAGAGCTACCAGCGGGTTAATGCGCGCCCCTTTTTGCGCCCGCGGAAACAACATCGACGGAATACGTTCAACGCACCGTAAGTTTTGTGTGCCGTTCCGGGACGGACGCACGGAAACCTTGGTAAATGGAGGGGTAAGTGCGTTTCGATCGGACGGAACAATTTGCCGCCAGCGGCGTGCCGCTGGTCTTCGACCGCTTCGGATTGATCGGCCCGTTCATCGCCGACGTCGTCGATCCATTGTCGGCGGCGCGCGGGATGCTGATCGGGCTGACGCTGGCGACAGCACTCTGGTTGGTGATCGCCGCGCTGGTGATCTGACGCCGCACATTGCGCGACCGGAACGGAACGTCGGCCATCGGTCAGTTCCGAACCGGCACGACGTGCGGCTTGGCGGTCCAGACGAAGCCGCTGAACATCTTTAGCTGCTTGCCATTGCCAAGGTCGCCGCCGTTGCAGCTCAGAAGCTTGTCGATGCAGTTCGCCATCCACGTCCGCATCACCGAGTCGTCCCACGCGCCGAACCAGTCGGCGTGCAGCGTGCTTCCCGGGCGCATCATCGGCATGCCGGGCATCTCGTCCGAGGCCAGGTGCCAGCTCTTCGCCGTTCCGTCCCACGTGCCTGAGGTGTCGAGATCCTCGTCCACGCTGTACCAGGCCGCGATCGAGAAGCCCGGCACGACATAGGGGTGCGTGTCTGGGCACTTCAGGTAGCCCCAGTTGCCGAAGCCCGGATAGGCCATGTGCGAGCGGTGGTCGGCAGTGTCGAGGTTCTTGCCGTCCCAGCAGGTGGGTGAGGCGAGAACCGCGCCAAGCTGATTGCCGACGGGGCAATTCTTCGCCGCCTCGACAATGTCGGCGAAATGGCCGGACTTGGCGGTCGGGCCCTGGCAATTGAACCAGCCGTTCTCGAATTTGGCCGACATGTCCGCCATGTTGAAGCCGAAGACATAGCGCAGGCCCCGCGGCAGCCCGACGCACGCCTTGCCGACGGTCTTACATTGGGGCGCCGTCTGCGGGTAGCTCTTGTAATAGATGGTGATATAGTCCGGCCGGACGACCCCGCCCTTGCCGTTCAGCATCGCCGGAACCCAGTACGCGCTGCGGTTCAGCGGGCTGTTGCAGGTGCTCTGGCCAGTGGTGCGCAGGCTTTCGTAGGTCGAATTGGCGTTGGCCAGCGTATTGCCGAAGAACTGGTGCAGGTGTGAGCGACCGGCCTGACCGGGGAAGACGACCGGGTCGTCGCGCAGCTCGTGGCTGGGATTGCAGATGAAGCGGAAGGCCCCGACGTCCTCGGTACCGGCCTGCGCGATGTCGCCCGTGCCCCAGGACGGCACCAGCTCCGAATTGACGTCGAAGTTGCTGGGGATCTCGGGATAGCCGTCGGGCGCCGCCAGGCTGCCCGGGGTTACTGCGACCGGTGCAGCGCTGGGCGTGGGTGTGGGCGTCGGCACCGGGGTCGGAGTCGGCGTGGGCACGGTCGCAACCGGTGCGGCGGCGGTCGGCGACGTCGCCTCACCGCCGCCGCCACCGCCGCATGAGGCGAGCGCCAGCGCGCCGGCGAGTTGCGCGAAGGTTCGGCCGGCGCGACGCGTCAGCGTGCCCGGTGCCGCATGACGCAGCAGCGACTTCATCAAAAAGCTCCATGCCCGGAGTGGCCGGACGTGCGTCCGGTCGGGATGGCTCTTTCTACCCTGCGGTGGTTAGGGCGGTGTGAAGCGGCGTGGTTACGCCCCGGTAAACATGGGGCAATTCAGCGCCACGCTGGCGCCCGTATCAGCGCGTCGCCGTGGCGCCGCGGCGGGCCCTCTGTCGTTTGACGCGGCGGGCCCATTGCGCGGCGTCGCGCAGGATCGGCCAACGATCGAAGAAGCGCAGATCGGCGATGTCGGTGCGCGACGGCCGCTGGTCCGCGATCGGCGGCACCGCGAAATGCGTGACGATCTCGGGATGCGCGCGCCGGTACCAGACATAGGCGCCATCGATCGTCGGGTGGTCGTCGAGCGTGAGCAACCCGCGCAGATAGGCGGCCAACGCGGGAACGATGTCCGCGCGAAACCCCATGCAATGCGACCCGATGATGTCGCTTCGCGGCAGGTCGTCCGGGTTCGCCGCGTGATAGCCGCCGTAGAAGAGCTGACAGTCGGCCGGCAGCACCGTGTCGCGCGCGGCGACGGTGAAATCGGCATCGTCCTCGAGGATCAGCACGCTGGCGCCAGCAGCCGCGGCGGCGTCGAGGATGTCGAGATGGCTGTGATAACAGCCGCGCGCGCCGATCGAGCTGAAGGTGCCGGGGTCGTCGAAGCGGCAGGCGTCGAAGAAGGCGACGCGCGGGTCGGCGTCAGCACCGATCCTGCGCAGCTCCGCGATCATCTCCGCCCGGCGATCGGCGCGGTATTTGAGGTTGATGATGCGGACTTGGTCGAAATGGTCGAACAGCATCTCTCAATCCTTGCCGAACCAGCGCGCGAGCGGCAGCACCGCGGTGGCGATGTCGAATTCGCCCGCGATCTTCGCACGCGCGGCGGCCACCAGTCGATCGCCGAGTTCGGGCTCGTCGCGGATCCGCGCGATCGCGCCGCGCAGATCGAGCCAGTCGCCGGGGCGAAACAATAATCCTTCGACCCCGTCCTCGATCAATTCCGGCACGCCGGCCACGCGGCTGCCGATCACCGGCACGCCGATCGCCATCGCCTCCATCAGCACGATCGGCAGCCCTTCCATGAAACTGGGCAGGACCAGCAGATCGGCGCGCGCGATCGCCGCCAGCGTCGCGGCTTCGTCCAGGCGCCCGGCGAAGCGGACCCGGTCGGTGAGCCCGGCCACAGCAACTGCTTGCTCGATTTCCGCCAGCATCGGTCCATCGCCGACGAGCGTGAGATTGACGTCGAGTGGCGCGATCGCTTCAAGCAGCCCGAGGTGCCCCTTTTCGGCGGAGAGCCGGGCGACGCAGACGATCTCGCGCCGGGCACCGGTGCGTGGCGGCGCGGACGGTAGACTCGGGAGGTCGAGGCCGCAGCGGACCGTCGCGAATTTGTGCCAGTGCGCGGGTGCGGTGACGCGCATCGCCTGCGCGCGCCCGAACCACGAGACGCAGGCGGCGAACGTCGCCGCCTCCAGCTTCGCACCCAACGTCAGCCCGGCGGGGTAATCCGTTTCGGAAATGCCGTGCAGCGTCAGGCTCCACGGCAGCCCGGCGAAGCGCGCGGCAAGCATCCCAACCGTCGCGCCGGCATTGGCGAAATGATTGTGGACATGCGTGATGCCATCCTCGCGCAGCATCGCCGCGAGCACCACCGCCTCCGCGAAGTGGAACAGCGACCATAGCATCGCCTTCGCCCCCGGGGCGCGATGGCGCATCGCGAGCCGGAGCAGCGCGAACCACGCACCCGGCCGCGTCGTCACGGCGCGCAGATGCGCCTTGAGCAACGTTCCCGCCGCCATCGGCAGCACGAAACGCGTCTCGGCGAAGGATGCCTTGTCGGCCGGGGCCTTGAGTTCGGCGGCAGACGGGCGGCGGATGCTATAGCTGCGGATGTCGACGCCGTGGCGGCGCAGGCTGTCGACCTCCCGGCGGATGAAGGTGTGCGACGAGGCCGGATATTGGCTGACGACATAGGCGATGCGCGGGTCGGTCATTTGCAGGTGATCGCCGGTAAGTGGTGCCGCGCGCGAGCGACCGCCTGCCCCGTTGCGACGATGCCGATCCGGGTCGGCGTGCGGGGGAAAGGGAAGGTCATGCAGCCGCAGCGGTCGTCCAGTGAGCGTTGCGAATCAAGCCGGATTGATCCACCGCGACGGTCTCTAGCATCGCACAGATTAAATTCGAGGGATCGGCGAAGCGTGCGCGGCCGAATAAGGACATGACCATGCGGATATTGTTTGCGCTGCCCGGCTTCCATCGCTTCGAACGCGGCGCGGAGATCGCCTTGCTGTCGCTGGCCACCGAATTGGCGCGCGCGGCCGAGGACGTGACGGTGATCGGATCGGGCGAGGCGCGCGCGGGCACGCCGTATCGCTTCCTCCACGCCGGATCGGTGCGGCGCGAGCGGCTGGAGCATCTGCCGCGCCTGCCCGCGCTGCGCAGCGACACCGGGTGGGAGGAGGCGACGTTCGCGCCCGGCTTGCTGCGCGCCTATCGCCCGGCCGATCACGACGTGACGATCACCTGTTCCTTCCCCTTCACCAACTGGGTGCTGCGCCGCCCGGTGCTTGGCGGGCGGCGCCCCCCGCATGTGTTCGTCACGCAGAACGGCGAATGGCCGGCGGTTTCGAACGATTCGGAGTTCCGCACCTTCGGCTGCGAGGGACTGGTGTGCACCAACCCCGATTATTTCGAGCACAATCGTGACCGATGGCGCTGCGCGCTGATCCCCAACGGCATCGATGCGACGCGTTTTACGCCGGGCACAGCCGAGCGCGCGCGACTGGGGCTGCCCGAGCAGGGGCCGATCGTGCTGATGGTCAGCGCCTTGATCCCGTCGAAGCGCGTCGCGGACGGCGTGCGCGCGGTCAGCCACTTGCCCGATGCGCAACTGGTCGTGGCGGGCGACGGACCGGACCGCGACGCCATCGACAAGCTGGCCGGCGAATTGCTGCCCGGCCGCTTCCGCCGTCTGACGGTGGCGGCGACCGAGATGCCGGCGCTCTATCGCTCGGCCGATGTGTTCCTGCACCTGTCCAAGGAGGAATCGTTCGGGAACGTCTATATCGAGGCGCTTGGTTGCGGCACGCCGGTGGTGGGGCATGATTCGGCGCGGTTGCGGTGGATCGTCGGCGACGATGCGGTGCTGCTCGACACGTCCGATCCCGCGGCGGTGGCGCGTGCGCTTACCGAGGCGATGGCGGCGCGCGAGACGCTGGTGCCACGCGGGGTGGCGCGTGCGGCCGATTTCGCGTGGCCGCGGGTGGCGGCGCAATATCGCGATTTCCTGGCGGAGGTGATCGCGGCGCAGCGGCAGGCGTAACGCAGCCGCCGCGCCGCGAGGTCGTCAGCTCACGAAGTCGCGGAAATAGTCGATCGTCCGCTCCAGCCCCTCGCGGAGCTGCACCTTGGGCTCCCAGCCGAGCTTGTCGCGCGCGACGGTGATGTTGGGCTGGCGCTGCATCGGATCGTCCTGCGGCAGCGGGCGATAGTCGAGCGTCGACGACGAACCGGTCAGTTCGATCACCAACTCGGCGAGTTCGCGGATCGTGAATTCGTTGGGATTGCCGATGTTGACCGGTCCGGCGAAGTCCGGCGCGGTGTCCATCAGCCGCAGGAAGCCCTCGACCAGATCGTCGCGGTAGCAGAAGCTGCGCGTCTGCGAGCCGTCGCCGTACAGCGTGATCGGCTCGTCCTTCAGCGCCTGCATGATGAAGTTCGAGACGACGCGGCCGTCGGCGGGGTGCATTCGCGGGCCGTAGGTGTTGAAGATGCGCGCGACCTTCACCTCCAGCCCCAGCTGCCGGTGATAATCGAAGAACAACGTCTCGGCGCAGCGCTTGCCTTCGTCGTAGCAGGAGCGGATGCCGATCGGGTTGACGTTGCCCCAATAATCCTCGGTCTGCGGATGGACGTGCGGATCGCCGTAGACCTCGCTGGTCGACGCCTGGAAGATCTTGCACTTCAGCCGCTTCGCCAGCCCGAGCATGTTGATCGCACCGATCACGCTGGTCTTGGTCGTCTGCACCGGATCGTGCTGGTAATGGATCGGCGAGGCCGGGCAGGCGAGATTGTAAATCTCGTCGACCTCGACATAGAGCGGGAAGCACACGTCGTGGCGCATGAACTCGAAGCGCGGATTGGCGTGCAGATGCTCGATGTTGCGCTTGGCGCCGGTGAACAGATTGTCCACGCACACCACCTCGTCGCCGCGCTCCAGCAGGCGGTCGATCAGGTGCGAGCCGAGGAAGCCGGCGCCGCCGGTGACCAGAATACGCTTACGTGACTGATAATTGCGCGCCATCCGGCCCTGATCCCCTGTTTGTCGCCTGCCCGCGAGCGCCGGTCGGCGTCGCGTGCGAAGCGTTAGCCTCCGGCTACTAAGGAGGCGTTACGCCTTGCGCAAACATTGTTACGTACCCCGGATCACGCGCACCAACTATCGCCCGGCGCGCAGCCAGTCGGTCGGACGCTTGCGGGCAAGTCCCAGGTAGAGCGGTATTTTCCAGAGGATGTAGAGCGGCAGTCGTATCGCCGCTGCGCCGGACAGGAACGGCCGGCCGATCCGCGCCCATGCCGCCACCAACGCGGCCAGCGCGAGCAGCAGCAATGCGCCGAGCAGCAGCGCGGGCCACGCCGCCGCACCGATTAGCGCCAGCACGGCGAGCGCGCCCAGCCCCGCGACATCCAGCAGCAGCAGCAACGTCAGCGGCGGCACGGCGAGGCTGAGCCCCGCCCAGACCATACGCAAATTCCCGATGCGCAGGCCCGCGGCGATCGTGGGAAGCGCGTGACGCTTCGAGGTGGCGAGGAACCCACCCTCCCAGCGGGTGCGTTGCTTGAGCGTGCCCTCCGCGCTGCTCGCCGCGCTCCATACCGTCGCCTGTGCGGCGAAATGGGGAGGAGTGCCGCGCTGCGCGAGTTCGAGGCCGAGCGCCAGATCCTCGACGATGTCGTCGGTGGCGAGCGGTGCGTCGCGGAATACCGGCCAGGGGAAGGCCATCCCCGTGCCGGTCAGATTGACCCGACCGGCCAGCCGCTGCAACCCGCGTTGTCGCACCAGATTCTTGATTGCGAAGGCGAAATTCGACACCTGCACCATCGGCGCCGCGTCTCGCCAAGGCTGCATCAGATAGCTGGCCTGCGCGGGGGCATGGCGAGCGGTCGCGGCCAGTGTCGCAAGCGACGCGCGATCGATCGTGCAATCCGCGTCCAGTACCACGACGACGTCAAAAATATCGCCCTGCCCGGCGAGATGGTCGCGGGCGTGGGCGAGCGCGAAGCCTTTTCCGCGACGGGTGGGATCGTCGCGGCGCAGCACCTGGGCGCCGGCCTGACGGGCAAGATCGGCGGTATCGTCGGTGCAATTGTCCGCGACCACCAGCACGCGAAAGCGGTCGGGCAATTCGGCAGCGAGCAGGGTGAGCGTACGCGTGATGACCGCGGCTTCGTCATTGGCGGGCATGACGATCACGGTGCGGGCGCCGGTCTCCGGCATCATCGGCGCGCGCATCGAACGGAGCCCGGCGATCACCTCGACGGCGAAGGCCGCGGTCAATAGTGCGAGCGGCGCAGCGAGCGCTACCGCCACGATCGTCGCGATCACCTCCATTGCCGCCGTCCCCGTCGTTGCCCCGATGCCGTCGCTTCGCCTTTAGGCCGGGCAGCGGCGATCCGCCATGCCACGGCAACAGTTTACCGGTCCTTGAGGAACGGCGCTTCATAGCGGCGCGTCCCGGGGCGGGATGCCGGGTCGGTTGCAGCGGGGGGGCGGAATGTCTAGAAGGTCGAGGCCGGAAGGGGCGCCGGTGCCAGCCAGGATTGTGCCCGCGCGTCGGAAGCAGACAAGGTGAACAACGAAGCCGTCGGAACATGGGAGGCTGCGGACCGCAAGCCGGCACCACGCCGTGCAGCGACGTTGCGCTGGCCGTCACTTTCCTGGGGGGCATGGCTGCTGATCGCGGGAATGGTCGCGCTCGGCATTCCAACCATGCTCACCGTCGCACGCGTCAGCTGGTCGACCGAACAGGGCGGACATGGTCCGCTGGTGCTGGCGACCGGCCTGTGGCTGATGTGGCGCGAGGTGCCGAGGGTGATGCGGCTGCGCACGCCGGGCAACGTGCTGTTGGGCGGTGCCTTCGTCGCGTTGTGCCTGCTCGCGTATCTGGTCGCGCACATCACCGGGATCATCGAGATCGAGGGCTTTGCGTTCTACGGTGCGCTGCTGGGAGCCGGGTATCTGCTCTTTGGCGGGCCGGTGCTGCGCGAATTGTGGTTCCCGCTTCTCTATCTCGGCTTCGTCTTCCCGCCGCCCGATCAGGCGGTGGCGATCATCACCCAGCCGATCAAGATCGCGATCTCCGAACAGGCGGTGAACCTGCTTCATGCGCTGGGCTATCCAATCGGCAGCTCGGGCGTGTCGATCCAGATCGCGCAATATGACCTGCTGGTCGCCGCGGCGTGCGCCGGGCTGAATTCGATCATCAGCCTGACCGCGATCTGCCTTTTCTATATCTACGTCAGGCATCACGCCAACTGGCGCTACAGCGTGCTGTTGATGCTGACGATCATCCCGATCGCGGTGTTCGCCAATTTCGTGCGGGTGATCCTGCTGATCCTGATCACCTATTATTTCGGCGATGCCGCCGCGCAGGGGTTTGCGCATGATTTCGCCGGGCTGGTGATGTTCCTGATCTCGGTCCTGACGATCTTCGCGCTCGACGGGTTGGCGGCACCGCTGCGGCGTGCCTTGGGGGATGGCCATGACGACGATTGAGCACCCTGGGGACGATCGCTCGCTCAACCGGCGGCAGGCGATCCTTGGCGGCGCTTTCCTGCTGACCGCAGGCACCGCGGTGGCGCGGGTGCCGAGCCACAACATCGACCTGCTGGGCGATCGCAAGCTCGACAAGCTGATCCCGCAGAAGATCGGGGCGTGGGAATTCTATTCCAAGAGCGGACTGGTCGTGCCACCGGCCGACCAGTTGAAGGATGCGCTCTATTCGCAGCTGTTGACGCGGGTTTATGTCGCGCCGGATGCGTTGCCGATCATGCTGCTGATGGCGCAGAGCGGTGGGCAGACCGGGGTGCTGCAGGTGCACCGTCCCGAATATTGCTATCCCGCCAGCGGCTTCACGCTGATGGGGCGCAGCGTGCTGCCGGTGTCGTTGCCGGGCAGCCGGCTGGAGGCGACCGCGATCACCGCCGCTGCCGACGACCGGACCGAGCAATTGCTGTACTGGACCCGCGTCGGCGAGGATATGCCGCTGACCTGGGCGCGGCAGCGCTGGTCGGTGGCGCGCGCCAATCTGAAGGGCGACATCCCCGACGCAGTGCTGGTGCGCGTGTCGGCGCTGACCCCGGATCGCGACGCCGGGATGGCGACGCTGACCCGCTTCGTGCAGGCGATGTTCGCCGCGGTGCCGAGCGACGTTCGGCGCTTTTTGGACATTGACGCGCGCTGAGCGCGCGGGGGCGGATCAGGAGCGGCGCGGCAGCTCGATCGGCTTCAGCACCAGCAGGATGAAGGCGAGGTTGGCGACGATCAACAGGCCGGCCAGCAGGTCATGTCCTTCATTGCCCAGGTAATTGGCCAAAGCGCACATCGCGGCGCCGGCGAGATAGGCAATCATCGAATCCTGATGATCGTCCGCCATCGAACGCTGTAGGAACAGCACGACGAGTCCGGCGAAAATAGCCAGCGTCACCCAATCGTAGACCGTTTCCATAGTAGGTTCCCAATTACCGCCACGAGGCACTACAGGATTTGTCCGGCGGGTGCTAGTAACGGCACTGTGTCGAAATGACCCTGGGGGAATTTAGATGTTGAAGCGTGGTGCATTGCTGGCCGTGACCGCCCTGTCGCTGGCCACCGCGGCATGTGATCGCAAGCCGACCGGACAGAGCGTCGCGGTGGTGAATGGCGAAGAGATTTCGGCCGGCGAGCTGAACGGCGAGCTGCAGATCGCCAATGTACCGCCGAGTGCGGACCAGAAGCTGGCGCGCCAGCAGCTCTTGCAGGGCCTGATCGACCGTCGCCTGCTGGCGCAGGCCGCGCGCAAGAACGGCGTCGACAAGTCGCCGGAATTCCTGAGCCGTCAGCGTCGACTGACCGACGAGTTGCTGATCGCGATGAACGCCGAACGGCAGGCGGGTAGCAAGAAGCTGCCGGATCAGGCGGCGGTCGATGCCTTCATCGCGCAGAACCCGTATCAATTCGGGCAGCGGCAGATCCTGGCGTTGCAGCAGATCGCGATCGACGCGCCGTCCGATCCCAAGGCGCTGGCGCCGCTCGCCGATGCGCATTCGCTCGATGCTGTGGCCGCGGTGCTGACGCGCCTGAAGATCCCGTTCACGCGCACCAGCGGCCGCCTCGACACCGCGAGCGTTCCCCCCGAGGCGCTGAAGCGCATCTTTGCGCTGCCCGCGACCGAGCCGTTCGTGCTGCCGGCGAACGGCAAGCTGTATGCGAACATCATCGCCGGGCGCGAGCCGGTGCAGATGTCGCAGGACGACATGCGCAAGGCCGCGATGGCAGCGCTGCGCCAGCAGAACACGCGCGAAGGGCTGGCAGCCGACGTGAAGCAGCTGCGATCGACCGCGAAGATCGAATATCAGCCGGGCTATGCGCCGGTCGCGAATGCGACCCCGGCAGCGGGCGCGGCGAAGAAGTAACGTCGCTCGACAGGGCCGGCGATGTCGCCGGCCCTGTCTTCACCGCTTGTGGCAACGCGTATCATCTGCATAATACACTCTCTTGGATTGGGGGGGTGAGATGCGGATCGGCGAGACATTGATGCGCGGCGTGGCGGCGTTGGTGGCGGGCGGCCTTTCGGTGGCAGCGACCGCGCAGGATTACGTGCCGAGCTTCCGGCCCGATCGGCTGAAGGGACCGCCGCCCGGTCCGCCCAATCAGGTGCTGGTGCTCGGCAGCCCGCACCTTTCCTCGTTCAAGACGCTGCAACGCGACGCACTGGCGCCGTTGCTCGACCGGCTGGCGGCGTGGAAGCCCGAGGCGATTGCGACCGAGGACCTGTCGGGATTGCTGTGCGATTCGATGCGGCGCTACCCGTCGCGATGCGCCGACAGCGTCGCGACCTATTGCCCCGATCCGTCGGCGGCGGGCACCGCGCTGGAGCTTGATGTTCCCGCCGCCAATGTGGCGGTGACCCAGATGCTTGCGACCTGGCCGGCGGCGCCGAGCGCGGCGCAGCGGCGGCGGCTGGCGGCGCTGTTCCTTGCCGCCGGCGAGCCCGCGTCGGCGCTGGTGCAATGGCGCCGGCTGCCGGAGGCCGAGCGTCGCGTCGGCGACGGGCTTGACGCCGCGATGCTGGCTGAACTCGCACGCCGCTGGAGCCAGCCGGGCGAAACCGAATGGGTGGGGGTCGCGCTGGCGGTGCGGCTGGGGCTCGAACGGGTTTATGGGGTCGACGATCACAGCGCCGATGCACCAAGCCCCCCGGGCTACGAAGACGTCATCATGCGCGTCTGGGACAATGCCGCGATGCACGAGCGGGAGTCGTTCATGAAGCCGCTGGACGCGGGCGTGGCGCAGCCGGGCGGGGTGCTGGCGATGTACCGCGCGTACAACTCGCCCCGCGCGCAAGAGCTAGCCTATTGCAGCGATTTCGGCGCGACGTTCCTGGAGCCGTCGTCGCAGCGGTTCGGGCGTGGGTATCTCGGCTATTGGGAGACGCGCAACCTGCGGATGGTCGCGAACATCCGCGACGTGCTCGGGCTACACCCGGGCATCCGGCTGCTGGCGATCGTCGGGGCGTCGCACAAGGGCTATTACGAAGCGTACCTGAACCAGATGCACGACGTGCGATTGGTCGATGCCGGAAAGGTGCTGCGGTAGAGTCTGTACAGACCCTGAGCAGGGCGGGTGCCGCGGCGGCACCCGCCCACCGCCTCACTTATTGTAATAGTCGCTGTAGCCGGCGCCGTAGCCGTAGCCGTAATTGTCGGTCAGCAACCCGCCGTCGAAGCGGTTGAGCACGACGCCCGCGCACGGCGCCTGATCGAGTACGTGCAGCGCGTCCTGGATCTGCTTGCGGGTGGTGCGGCCTTCCTCGACGATCAGGATGAACGCGTCGAGCTTGGTCGTCACGATCGTCGCGTCGTCGTTGGCGAACACCGGCGGCAGGTCGCACAGGAAGATGCTGTGCGTCGGGCGCGCGCGCATCGCGGCGACCATCGCGTCCATGCGCGGCGACGACAGCAACTCCGCCGAACGTGCCGGGGCGTTGTCGGTCGGCAGAATCACCAGCCGCTCCCCCTCGGGATGCACCGCAAGATCGCCGAGCGTCGGAACGGTGCCTTCGAGGAAGTCGCGCATGCCGCGCTCGACCGTCAGACCGAAATTGGTCGCGATCGACCCGCGACGCAGGTCAAGGTCGACCAGCGTCGTGTCGATCCCCGGCGTGCGCGACAGCGCCGCCGACAGGTTGGTCGCGACGAACGACTTGCCGACCGCCGGGGTCGCCGAGACGATCCCGAACAACCGCCAGCCCTTGTTCCGGTGCAGCTTGAGCAGCCGTGAGCGGAGCATGTTGAACGGGCGCGAGCGGACGTCGCGGCTGTCGAAGCCGTAGATGCCGCGCTGCTTCGCCTCCGCCTGCGACCAGGCGAATTGCCGCGCCTCCTGCAGCGTGGGGAGCGGCGCTTCGGGACGCAGGTCACTGGCGATCTTGGTCATGGCAGTCTCGGTCATCACAGCGCCCCCTGCGGTTCGGCGTCAGGGCGACGCCGCCGACGCAGCGTCGGCAATCGGAAGAAGCGGCGGCGCGGCTTCTGACCGGGTGGCAGATCGGGGACGAAGGTCGGCACCAGCGCGAGCGGCTCCAGCCCGAGGCTCTGGATCTGCGAAACCCCGCGGATCGGCCGCAGCAGGAACTCCAGCGCCAGCGCGAGGACGAGGCCGAGCGCGAGGCCACCGCCGATCCCCCCGCCAATCAGCAGCAGGCGGTTCGGCGACACCGGCTTGTCCGGCGCCGAGGGCGGATCGATGACCGACAGGCGCTCGCCCTTCTGCTCCTGCGCCATCCGTGCCGAATTCTGCGCGCGCAGCACGTTGCCGGAGATTTCGCTAAGCTGGTTGCGGAGCGTCGAGGCGCGGGCCTCCAGCTGCGAGACCTCTTCCTGCAACACCGGCGCGCGCGATTGCGCCGCCATGCCCGCCGCGGCGCGCGCCTCGTCGGAGGCGCGATACTGCTGGAGCTGCGCGATCTGGGCGTTGTTCGCCTGAATCTGGCTCTGGATCAGCGAAGTATCTGAGCCGCCGCTCTGCGAGGCGGCGATTTCCTTGGCCTGTTGCAGCCGCGACTTGGCGCGCACCACGTCCGGGTGGCTTTCCGCGAAGACGGCGCGCGCCGCGACCAGCGCCGATTCGGCCTGCTGCACCAGCGGATCCTTGCCGCCGCTGCGCTGGACCTGCGCCATCAGCTGCCGGTTCTCGCCCTGCAACTGCGCGATCTGGGCGCTGTAGTTGCCCGTGTTGGCGGGCATCACCACGCCGCCGCTGGCCAGCGTGCTGCCGTTGCGCGCCTTGATCGAGGTGATCTGCCCTTCGATGCGGTTGATCTCGTCGGTCAGCTTGCGCGACTGATCCTGAAGGAAATCAACCGTGTTGTTCGCCTGCGCCGCCATCGTCGTGGCGTCGATTTCAAGGAAGCGGCTGACGAAGCTCTGCATCACCGCCTGCGCCTTGGCAGGATCGGAATAATCGTAGCTCATGTTGAAGGCGATGGTGTTGCTGCCGCCGCCCTGCGCGCCGCCATTGCCGATATCGCCACTCACCGCGCCAAGCTTCGTCGCCTCCTGCATTTCCGTCACGATCGACGACAACGGCTTCGAGCGACGCTCCTTCTCGTACAGCTTGTTCTGCTCGATCAGTTCGATCAGATCGCCGCGGCTGAGCACCTGCTCGCGGATCTTGGCGATTCGCTGGTCGATGATCGTGTTGATCGGCGACGTGACGAGGGTGGACGGAAGCTCCTGCGACTCGACCAGCAGCGTCGCGCTGGACCGGTACACGCGCGGCAGCATGAACGCCGTCACGATCCCGGCGACCGACAGGACGACGAACGGCACGATGACGAGCCACTTGCGTTCCCACAGGATGCGCGGAATGTAATTGATGAAGCCGCCGCCGGCGGCAGGCTGGTCTTCGGTATCTACGCTGTCACTCACCGGATATCGCCCAATCTGGTTCGCAGGAAAAGCCGGAAGGTCACGTCGTGCGGTGTGCCGAAGCCGGTGGCATCGGCCTGCCGGTACCCGACGGACGCGCCCGCGAAGAGCCGGCGGGTCAGGCCGCGCTCGTATGTGGCCTGACCGCTGAGGAACGACGTGCGTGGCGCCTGCAGGGTGGTGTTGGAAGTGGTTGTCAGTCGCGAATATTCGACCGAGGCGCGCAGGAAGTCGAACTCGCCCACCTGGTACGAATAGTCGAACGACGCCCCGAGCCGCCGCGACACGTCGCCCAGCCCGGTCGGCTGCGCATCGCTATAGGCGCGCAGGCATTGCACCGAGCGCCCGCCGTTGCGGCAGCCGTTGAACGTGCCCGAGAAGCCGGTGGTGGTGAAGGTGCCGCGCGGCGTCGTCGAAGACACGAACACCACGCCAGCACCGAGCGAGAGGTTCACCAGCTGGCTGGCCTGATAGCTGACCGTCGCTTGCGGCGAATAGGTGTGCCCCGAATAGCTGGGGTTGTCGTAGTCGATCCACGAGCCCGAGCCTTGCGCGCCGACACTGAGCCGCTCCGACAGCGACCGGCTGTAACCGACCGTCGCGCCGGTGGTCCGCGACGAGAGCAACACGCCGTTGCCTCCATTGCCGCCATAGCTAATGCGGTTGACGCTGACCTGACCGTTGATCGTGTCGCGCGTGCTGAGGCGATAGTCGCCGCCGACCGCGGCCGAAATCGCGTTCTGACGCTGGTTCAGCCCGATCAGCGTGATGTCCGGTGTGCTGAGATCCGGGCCCGGGACCGGGTTCGGATTGACGACGCCGACGATCCCCAGCCCGTTCTGCCCGATAATCGAACTGTCGAACGATACATCCGCGCGCAGATTGAGCCGCGAACTCATCGTGCGTCGCGCGAGCGCGCTGAAGCCATATGCCTCAGCGGAATTGTAGCGGGTCAGATAGTCGCTGCGGCGATAGCGCGCGACCAGCGACGCCTGGCTCCGCTCGTCGACGAAGTTGAGCTGGGGGACGACCGACAGCTCGGTCGATACCGAACTTTCGCCGCCGCTGCGGACCAGGAACGGATTGGTCGAATAAGCGGCACCGGCCGACACGTCGACCGCGAAGCGCGTCTCCTGCGCGGCCAGCGGCGTGGTGGGTAGCGTGACGGCCGCGGTCGCCAGCAGCAATGCGGCGGCGCCGCGCGCGGCGCTCTTGCGCGGGATCACGGAACGATGACCGTATCGCCGCCGCGCACCAGCGGCAGCGTCTCGTTGGTCACGTCGGCGACCTGGCCCTTCAGGATGTCGCTGAGCCGGACGCGGATCGCCTGCGCGCCCGTCGGGGTCTTGCGAATGATGACCACGTTGCCGAGCTGCGCGAACTCAGCCGGGCCGCCGGCGAAGCTCAGCGCCTCCAGCACGTTGACGTAGCGGCCTGGGTTGAACGAGCCGGGGCTTCGAACCTTGCCGAGCACCGAGAATTGCAGGCCAGCCGGCGTCTTCACCGACACCGTAACCTGCGGCACCGCGGTGCGGTATTGCGATTCCAGCCCCTTGGTGATGCGCGCCTCGATCTCACTGGGCAGGGCATTCAGCGCGTCGACCTTGCCGACGAGCGGGAAGGAGAAGGTGCCGTCGGGCAGCACACGCTCGGTACGCTGAAGGCGTTCCTCTCCCCAGACGAAGATTTCCAGCTCGTCGCCCGGGTTGATGCGGTACGCGACCAGCGTGTTCGGGGTGGCGGCGGCGCGCGCCTGCGCGCCGGCCGGCTGCTGTGCCAATGCCGGCGGGGCCTGAAGCAGCAACAACGCTAGGCCGCAGAAAAGCTTGGTCTTCATGTCGTTCCCCCATGCCGATGTGCGGGCGCCCGCGACGCTGCCCTGCACCCGGCCGCTTCCATCGTTTGCCAGCCTGTCCCTTATCGGGTAAAGCGCTGACCGTCAGGTGCCTTACAGCATTTTCCTTACGAAGTACGTACGAGATTGTTGGGGACGGGCAGCATTCTTGTGCGGGGGGCAATGGTGAAGCGGACCCCGAAACGGCGGGCGGGAGGACGGCGGATCGCCGCAGCGGTAGCAGTGGCGCTGATGCTGCTGTCGGGTTGCCGTTCGCGCGAGGAACGCGCCGCCAAATTCGCCGCCGTCTACGAGGCCGCGATGGCCAATAACGATCCCGTTATGGCACGGCTGGCGATGCAGCAGGCGGTCGGCTTCGACGATTCCAATGCCGATTACTGGCAGCAGCTGGGCAGCGTCGAGCTGGCGCTGGGCGATTATTCGGGGGCGTTCAACGCCTATCTGCGCGCCAACGAGCTGGATCACAGCCGTCCGGCGGTGTTGCAGGCCTTGGCCGATCTGGCGGTGGTCGGCGGCCATACCGAGGATGCGCAGCGTTATGCCAAGCAGGTGTTGCTGCTGCGCCCCGACGATCTTGCGCCGCAGACCACGCTGGGTTTCGTGGCGCTGCGCAACCGGGATTACGATACGGCGCTCAAACATGCCGAGACGGTGCTGGCGTCTCGTGTCGACGATTCCAATGCCACGATCCTGAAGGCGCGCGCACTGGCGGGATTGGGGAAGCCCGATGACGCGATGACGCTGTTGCGCGATTTCGTCACGGGGCACCCGAGCGACGCGACGGCGCTCGACGCGCTGGGCGACATGGCCGGGCGCTTCGGCAATCTGACCGGGCAGAAGGAAGCGCAAAGCCGCGAGCTGGAGATGCGACCCAAAGACGTCGCGCTGCGCATCGCCTATGCACGAACGCTCTACAGGCTGGGCGAGCGTGAGGCAGCTCACAATCTCACCGCGCCGCTGGCAAGCAGCGGGGAACATGACGGGCGGCTGATCGACATCCTGGAATTGTGGCTGCGTTACGAACCGCGCGACGCGGCGGTGGCGCAAGTGCGGCAGCTGGCGGCGCAGGCGTCGACCGCGGACAAGATGCGCTACGCCTATTTCCTGATGCTGGCCGGGCAGCCCGCCGACGCCGAGGCGCTGGTCGCGCCGCTCGTGTCGTTGCCGGTGACCGCCGCCAATGCCGCGCCGCTTGCGCTTCTGGCGCAGACGCAGGCGCGACAGGGGCGCGACGCCGAGGCGCTGAAGCTGCTGGATGCGGTGCTCGCCTTCGACGAGGGCAACATCCTGGCGCTGCGCGCGCGTACCGACCTCTATTTGCGGACCGGGCGCGGCCGACAGGCGGTGTTCGACGCGCAGCGGCTGGTCGCCAGCAAGCCGCGCTCCGCCGACGATCGCGTGCGGCTGGCGCGCGCTTATGCGCTGGCAGGGCAGCCGCAACTGGCCGAGAACACCTATCGCGCGGGCATCCAGGCGATCGGTGGCGCCGACACGTTGTTGTTCGGCGGCTTGCGCGACTTCCTGGTCAAGGCCGGGCGTTCGGACGAGCTTGCGGACGTGCAGCAGCAATTTATTGAGCAAAAACGGCTAGCGCGGGCCCAATGGTAGCGCGGGGCGGCGACGACCCGGTCGAATCAGGGCGGCAACAATTGACGGGTTCGCGAACGGTTCAGGGCAGGCGCTTCACGTCGAACGTCATCCCGTCGATGGTGGTGACGGTCGACCTGCTGTGTCTTCTCGTCAGCGTGCCGATTGCGGTGGTCCTCTATACGCTGATCTTTCAGCAAACGGTGGTGCCGGGGGTGCATACCGCCGCCGGCTTCATCGCCGGCGTCGCCTTTTTCCTGATCCGCCAGTCGCGCGGTGTCTACAGCCAGTCGTTCGTCATCCTGCAATCCGGCGATACCGCGGTGGCGGTCGACTATCTGATGTCGGCGCTGCTCAGCAGTGCGATCGTGTGGCAATTCGGGCTGGTCGACGAATTCTCGCGCGGGTTGACGCTCGCTTATGTCGGCTCGGCCACCGGATTACTGTTCGTCAGTCGCTTCGTCTTGCGTGCCGCGCTGCGGCGCCTGGCCAACAGCGGACGTATCCGTCAGCGCGTCGTGCTGTACGGTGCGGACAAGCAGACGCTGGCGCGCACCTGCCGGATGCTCGACCTGCAGGCCTTGCCGCAATTGCTGCTCGTCGGGGTGGCGGACGATTACACGCGATCGACAGCGCCCGAAGCGGTCGAAGAGCTGCCGTTCATCGGCGGCTTCCCCGAACTGCTGGCGATGGCGCGCGACGGCGAGGTCGACCAGGTTCTGATCGCGCTGTCCGACATGACGCGCGAGCGGATCGACGCGATCATCGAAAAGCTGAGCGAGGTGGCGGTCGACGTGTCGCTGATCCCGCGCGAGGCGATCGCGCTCGCGCCGGATTACCGCGTTAATTTCGTCGGGCAGATCCCGGTTCTGACGCTGTGGCAGCGCCAGATGCGCGACGGGAACACGATCGTGAAGGACATCGAGGACTTCGTGGTCGCGACCCTGGCGCTGATTTTCCTGTCGCCGTTGCTGCTGGTGACCGCGATCGCGATCAAGCTGACCAGCCGCGGGCCGGTGATCTTCAAACAGCCGCGCTTCGGGTTCAACAACCGCGAAATTCTCGTCTGGAAATTCCGGTCGATGTACACCGACCGCCAGGACGTGAGCGGCGCGGCGCGCACCACCAAGGGCGACCCGCGCGTCACCCCCGTCGGGCGCCTGATCCGCAAGCTGAGCATCGACGAGCTGCCGCAGCTCTGGAACGTGCTGCGCGGCGAGATGTCGATCGTCGGTCCGCGGCCGCATGCCACGCACATGAAGGTCGGTGACCATTATTATTTCGACGCGGTGCGCGGTTACGCGGCGCGACATCGGGTGAAGCCGGGGATCACCGGGCTGGCGCAGGTGCGCGGGCTGCGCGGCGAGATCCAGACGATCGACCGCGCCAAGCGCCGCGTCGAACTGGACCGTTACTACATCGACAATTGGTCGTTGATGCTCGATCTGCGCATCATGGTGGAGACGGTCGTCAATCTGGCCTTCGACAAGAATGCCTATTAGACCTGCCGCGACCGCCCGTCGCACCTTCATCGGGATCGACTTCGACCCGCTCGACACGAATGCGGCGGTCGAATGGCTGACACAGATCACCGCTGAAACGGCATTCGGCTACGTCGTGACCCCCAATGTCGACCATATCGTGCGGCTGGAGGCGCTGGGCGAGAAGGACGCGGTCGGCACCGAATTGTGGCGGGCGTATCGCGGGGCGGCGCTGGTGCTGTGCGACAGCCGGGTGCTGGCGCGACTCGCGCGCTTCTATGGCATCACGCTGCCGTTGGCGCCGGGCAGCGACCTGACGGTACGATTGTTCGCCGAGGTGGCACAGCCGGGCGACCGGATTGCGATCATCGGCGGCGACGCGCCGCTGTTGCAGGCATTGCAGGCGCGCTTCCCGGCGTTCGGGTTCGTCCAGCACATTCCCCCGATGGGGATGCTCCGCAATCCGGCCGCTCTGGACGCCGCGGCGGCGTTCGGCCGCGACTCGGGCGCCCGCTTCGTGCTGCTGGCGGTGGGTTCGCCGCAGCAGGAATTGCTCGCCGCCCGCATCGCCGCTAGCGGCGATGCGCGAGGATGTGGACTGTGCATCGGGGCGTCGCTCGACTTTATCGTGGGGCGGCAGCGGCGTGCGCCGCGGCTGGTGCAGCGGCTCGGGCTGGAGTGGGCGCATCGACTCGCGTCACAGCCGGGGCGGCTGTGGCGTCGGTATCTGGTTGACGGCCCACGCATCTTTCGACTGGCGCACCATCATCATCGCGGCGTGCGACGTTGATCGACGGCTGGACACCAGGGATCGGTGACCCAACCTGGGGCGGCTGGATCACGGTAGTGTTCTACCTCATCGCAGCAGGCGTCTGCGCGTCGAACGCACGTCGCCCCGATCAGGATGGTGGGCGGTTTTGGGCAGTTCTGGCGCTGTCGATGCTGGCGCTGGGGATCAACAAGCAACTCGATCTGCAGTCGCTGTTCACGGCCGTGCTGCGCGACAATGCCGTGCATTATGGCTGGTTCGGTGAGCGACGCGAGCTTCAGCTGGCGTTCATCGTTGTCATTGGCGGCTTTGGTTTGGTGTTGGCAGCTGCCTTGGCCTATTATCTTCGTGCGCTGCAACGCAGCATGCGGGTCGCCGCCCTCGGCGTTTGCTTGGTCTATACTTACGTCATCATCCGTGCAGCGTCGTTTCATCATGTCGACCGGATCATCGGCGCTGCAATACTTGGCGGCCGGTGGAGCTCCATCCTCGAAATCGGCGGGATCCTGGTCGTTTTGATCGGGGCACTGGGCGTCGAACGGCCCAGCAATAATTAACCAAATTTCCCCGACAAGCGCCAAAATCTGCGGATGCCGATCGGATTTCTCGCGATTACTCAGGCTTGCCTGCGCCACTTGTCCCAAATCTGGACAAGGTCGGGAATGTTGCGACGCAAACAAATGGAGTAAAAGCAGGTTTATCGGGTCGTACCGCAGGGTGACGCAACTCAGGCAGTGCAAAAAGAGCACGATCTAAGGAAAGCGGGCTCCCGATAAAAATGCGATGGTTTTCGAACCGTTAAGGTGCGATACATCGAATCATCAGGTGGCCGGTCGAAAACGGGCACCACCGCCATGAACGGCGGGTCGCGTAAGTGGTACTGACGGACCAACAGGGTGCAAGGGGAGTTCCTAGTATGAAGAAGATTTTCGCAACCGCAGTCGCTGCGGCCACGTTTGCGGTGTCGGCACCGGCGATGGCGGTGACCAATATCGATCTCGGGCCGGATGGCTCGGACGTTCAGTTCGGTTCTTTCACCATCAGCGGGACCGCGGCGGCGCAAGGCCTCTCTCAGGACTTCACGTTCAACGTTCCGTCTGACGGTATCGTCAGCGCGTCGGGCACCGCCACGATCAGCTTGGCGACCAACAGCGCGATTCAGCTGACTTCTATCGTCCTGAATGGCATTTCGAAGGCTGCCGTGCTGAGCGCTGACGGTTCGGCCTATCAAGCGGCGATCAACAACATCGTCACGAATGCCACCAACCCGCAGACGCTGCGTGTTAACTACAATGTGACCGGCCGCGGCGGCATTGCTACGGGCACCGTCAGCTGGACGTCGGCGGTTCCGGAGCCGGGCAGCTGGGCGCTCATGATCCTGGGCTTCGGCATCGTCGGTTATGCGATGCGTCGTCGCCCGTCGGTCCGTTTCGCGCAGGCGATCTGATCGCGGCATCGCACCGGCGCTTCGGCGTCGTGGCGGTGACGATATGAAAGCGGCGGCATGCCCGGTCGGGAATGCCGCCGCTTTTCGTTTGCGGCGGAGTCGCGCGAGCGTGGAGCGCCCGCATAACCAATCGACGTGGACGGTAGGGAGCGGTTAGGGTGGAGTCGCTATCCCCCATGCGTGACCCGGAGCCTGCCCCTGCCGAATCGCCCGACCCTTCGCCGTGCGATCATCGATCCGGTGCGACCGGGGCGCCCACGATGACGATCGGCTTCGTCATCCTGTCGCATCGCGATCCCGCGCAATTGCTGCGACTCGTCACCACGCTCAACCGGCTGTACGACGACCCGCCGATCGCCTGTCATCACGACATGGCCCAATCCGCGATCGACGTCGGCGCCTTCCCGGACAACGTCCGCTTCGTCCAGCCGAGCATCCGCACCGGCTGGGCGAAATGGTCGGTGGTCCAGGGATTTTTTGCGGCGTTGCGGTTGCTCTACGACCATGACGCGCCCGACTGGTTCGTGTTGCTGAGCGCAGTGGATTACCCGGTCCGCCGCGCCGCGGCGGTGCGGGCCGACCTGAGTGCGCTGGATGCGGATGCGCTGATCGATTTTCGCCGCCTCGACGACACCGCCGAGAGTGCCGCCGCGCGCTTCGGCCCGCGCAATCCCGAACTCGAACAGTTCGAGTCGGCGATCAACCGCCGCCTGAAGCGCACCCGCTATGAGGGCGCGCAGCTCTGGCTTCCGATGCTGCGCTTCGACGACGGCGGTCGCCGGGTACGACCGGGGCGCCGCACGCTGGATCTTCCGTTCAGGACGCCGTTCCGGCCGTTCTCGCGCGATTTGCGATGCTTCGACGGGGATCATTGGTTTACGGGCAACGCCCGCGTCGCGCGGCTGCTGCTCAACCCGACGGCGCGGCACCTGAGGCTGCAACAATATCTGTCGATGCGCACCAGCCCCGACGAATGCTATTTCCAGACGGTGCTGTGCAACGAGCCCGGTCTGCGGCTCGTGCGCGACAATCGCCGCTATGCCCAGTGGAATGGCGGCGGGGCGCATCCGCAATCGCTGACCGAAGCCGATCTCGGCGCGATCGCGGCCTCGAATGCGCATTTCGCGCGCAAGTTCGCCGCTGGCGCGCCGGTGCTCGACCGGATCGACGCCATGCTGTTCGACTGAATTGCACGCGCGCGCCGTGGGACGTTTCCGTGACCTGATCGGATGGCCGCCGCCGCGCCGCGCCGCGGTGCCGGCCGGGATGCGCGTCTATGCGATCGGCGACGTGCATGGCCGCGCCGATCTGTTGCAGCCGCTGCTCGGCTGGATCGCCGAGGATCATGCGCGCCGCGGCGGCGAGGCGGCGCTGCACATCGTCGCCCTGGGTGACCTGATCGATCGCGGGCAGGCGTCGGCGAAGGTCATCGAGCTGTTCGCTGCGGACACTCGCAGCGATGTGCATTATTCGTTCCTGAGCGGGAATCATGAGGAGATGCTGCTCGCGATCCTCGATGGCGAGGCGGAGGGCGTTCCCGACTGGCTGGATCATGGCGGGGCGGAGACGCTGGAGAGCTATGGCGTCGACCCGGCGCGCTTCTGGGACGATCCGGAGGCGTTGCCGCGCGTGCTGCGTGCCGCGTTGCCGTCGCGGCACATCGCGTTCCTGCGCGCGATGCGCGATCAGGTGCGGATCGGCGACTATCTGTTCGTCCATGCCGGCATTCGTCCGGGCGTGCCGATCGACGAGCAGGAGGGGCGCGACCTGCGGTGGATCCGCAAGGAGTTCCTGACCAGCCACGTCGATCATGGTCCTGTGGTGGTGCACGGGCATACGATCGTGCCGAAGGTCGATTATCGCCGCAATCGGATCGCGATCGACACCGGGGCGTATCGCACCGGGCGATTGACGGCGCTGGGACTGGAGGGAGAGGCGCGCTGGACGCTGACCAGCCGGCTGGACGGGGCATGATGCAGACTTTCCTCGCGCCCGCGTCGCGCCTAGCGCGGCACCTATGATCATCTTCGTTCTCGCACGCGCCGATAATGGCGTCATCGGCGTCGACGGCCGGTTGCCGTGGCGGCTGCCGGCGGACCTCAGGCGATTCAAGGCGCTGACGATGGGCACGCCGATGGTGATGGGGCGCAAGACCTTCGAGAGCTTCCCCGCGCCGCTGCCCGGGCGGCGGCATATCGTCCTGACGCGCGATCGCGGTTGGTCCGCCGAAGGGGCCGAGGTGGCGCATGGGGTCGAGGAAGCGCTCGCGCTTGCGGGCGAGGGTGACGTGACGGTCGTCGGGGGCGCGGAAATCTATGCGCTGCTGCTCGCTCGCGCCGACCGGATCGAGCTGACCGAGGTGCATTGCGCCCCTGAGGGCGATGCGCGGGTGCCGGTCTTCACCGGGTGGCGCGAGGTGGCGCGGGTCGCGCATCCGGCGGAGGGCGAGCGGCCCGGCTATGATTTCGTGACGCTGGTACGGTGACCATGCAGGCGCTAAGGGCGGCCGATGCAGCGGCTTGACGGCGGCGCGGCGGTGCCTGACGCCCTGGCGGGCGCGATCGTCGCGCTGGGCAATTTCGACGGTTTTCACCTGGGGCATCAGGCGGTTGTCGCGCGGGCGGTCGATCGCGCGCGCGCCGAGGGGCGGCCGGCGCTGGTCGCGACCTTCGATCCGCATCCGGTCCGCCACTTCCGCCCCGATACCAAGCCGTTCCGGCTGACCACGCTCGACCAGCGGGCGCGGCTGTTCGCCGCGGCGAGGGCGGACGGCATGGTGGTGTTTCATTTCGACGCCACGCTGGCGGCGCTGCCCGCCGACGTGTTCATCGCCGAGCGGCTGATCGGGGCGTTGCGGGTCGGGGGCGTCGTGACGGGGGAGGATTTCACCTTCGGCCATGCCAAGAGCGGGAATATCGCGACGTTGCGCGCGGCGGGCGAACGGGCGGGCTTCTCGGTCGATACGGTCGGCGCGGTGCTGCTGGATGGCGAGCCGGTGTCGTCGACGCGCATCCGCGCGGCGCTGCGTGGCGGCGATCCGCGCGGCGCGGCGCGGCTGTTGACGCGGCCGTTCGCGATCGAGGGTGTCGTCCAGCATGGCGACAAGCTGGGGCGGACGATCGGCTATCCCACCGCGAACCTCGACATGGGGCCGTATCTGCGCCCCGCGTACGGGATCTACGCGGTACGGGGGCGGCTGGCCGATGGGCGCGTGGTGAAGGGCGCGGCGAATCTGGGCATTCGACCGACGTTCGATCCGCCCAAGGAACTGCTGGAGCCGTATTTCTTCGACTTTTCGGGTGACCTGTACGGACAGGTGATCGAGGTCGAGCTGATCGAGTGGCTGCGCGCCGAGGCGAGGTTCGACAACCTCGACGCGCTGGTCGCGCAGATGGACCTGGACTGCGCGCGTGCGCGTGAGTTGCTGGCGGACTAACCCGTCGTTAAGGCTAAGAGACACATGGCCGACGCACCCGACACTTCGCGCGACTGGCGCGACACCGTATTCCTGCCGCAGACCGGCTTTCCGATGAAAGCGGGGCTCGCGCAGAAGGAGCCCGCAATCCTCGACCGCTGGAAGCGGATCGGGCTGTACCAGCAGCTGCGCCAGCAGCGGCTGGGGCGCGAGCGGTTCATCCTCCACGACGGCCCGCCCTACGCCAATGGCGACATCCACATGGGTCACGCGATGAACAAGGTGCTGAAGGACGTTATCGTCCGCAGCCGCTCGCTGATGGGCTATGACGCGCCTTACGTGCCGGGCTGGGATTGCCACGGGCTGCCGATCGAGTGGAAGGTCGAGGAAGCGTATCGCGCGAAGAAGCTCGACAAGGATCAGGTGCCGGTCGCGCAATTCCGCGCCGAGTGCCGCGCCTATGCCGAAAAATGGGTGGCGGTGCAGCGCGACGAGTTCGAGCGGCTGGGCGTGATGGGCGATTGGGACGATCCCTATCTGACCATGAAGTTCGAGGCCGAGGCGACGATCGCGGGCGAGTTGCTCAAGTTCGCCGAGAGCGGCCAGCTGTATCGCGGCGCGAAGCCGGTGATGTGGAGCCCGGTCGAGAAGACCGCGCTGGCCGAGGCCGAGGTCGAATATGAGGACGTCGTCTCGACGCAGATCGACGTCGGGTTCGAGGTGATCGACTGCCCCGAATATCCGGGGCTGGCCGGCACGCTGGCGGTGATCTGGACGACGACGCCGTGGACGATTCCCGTGAACCAGGCGCTCGCCTATGGGTCGGCGGTCGATTATCTGCAATTCGAGCATGACGGGCGGCGCTATCTGGTCGCCGAGCCGCTGATGCCTGCCTTCACCAAGCGCACCGGCATCCCGATGGGCAAGATCATCGCGCTCATCAAGGGCCCGGTGCTGGAGGGCGCGACCGCGCGGCACCCGATGCACCAGCTGGGCGGCTTCTTCGCGACGCCGCGGCCGTTCTTCGAAGGCGAATTCGTCACCACCGACGCGGGCACCGGGCTCGTCCATATGGCGCCCGATCACGGCGAGGACGACTTCCTGCTGTGCAAGGCGCATGGGATCGAGCCGGTGTTCGCGGTGGATGGCGCGGGGATGTACCGCGCGGACTGGGCGTGGCTCGGCGGGCAGGGCAGCGTCATCAACAAGAAGTTCGTCAGCGCCGAGGGGCCGATCTGTTCGGACCTGCGCGCGGCGGGCGGGCTGCTGTCGGCGAGCGATGACTTCGCGCACAGCTATCCGCATTCGTGGCGATCGAAGGCGAAGGTGATCTTCCGCGCGACGCCGCAGTGGTTCATTCCGATGGATGGCAATGTGAAGCCCTCTCCCCTCGGGGGAGAGGGTTTGGGTAAGGGGCGGGAGCCTCGCAGAGAGGCCGGTCTCGGTGAGACCCCGGCCCCTCACCCAACCCTCTCCCCGGAGGGGAGAGGGCTAAATGGAGCCACCCTCCGCGAACTCGCGCTCGACGCGATCTCCCGCACGCAATGGGTCCCCGCCCGCGCTGAGAACCGTATCCGCGCGATGGTCGAGGGACGCCCAGACTGGGTGATCAGCCGGCAGCGCGCCTGGGGCGTGCCGATCGCGCTCTACGTGCATCGCCCGAGCGGCCAGTATCTCAACGACCCGGCGGTCAACGCGCGGATCATCGACGCCTTCCGCGCGGGCGGTGCCGATGCGTGGTTCACCGCCGACCATCAGGCGCTGCTCGGCGATAGCTACGACCTCGCCGATTACGAGCCGGTCAACGACATTCTCGACGTGTGGTTCGACTCCGGTTCGACGCACGCGTTCGTCGTCGAGGCGCGCTATGGCGAGGGCACGCGTGCGAACCTGTATGTCGAAGGGTCGGACCAGCATCGCGGCTGGTTCCAGTCGTCGCTGCTGGAAAGCTGCGGGACGCGCGGGCGCGCGCCGTATGACGCGGTGCTGACGCACGGCTTCGCGCTCGACGGGCAGGGACGCAAGATGTCCAAGTCGCTCGGCAATGTCGTCGACCCACTCAAGGTGATCGGCGAATCGGGCGGCGACATTCTGCGGCTGTGGGCGGTGTCGACCGATTATTTCGACGACGTGCGGATCGGCAAAGAAGTGCTGGCGACGTCGTCGGACGCATACCGCAAGCTACGCAACACCTTCCGCTATCTGCTCGGCGCGCTCGACGGGTTCGGCGATGACGAGCGGGTGCCGGTCGCCGACATGCCGGAGCTGGAGCGCTACATGCTCCACCTGCTCCATGCGCTCGATCGCGAACTGAAGGAGGCGGCGACCGCCTATGAGTTCAACCGCTACGTCCGGCGGCTGACCGACTTCTGCAACGAGGATCTGTCGGCGTTCTTCTTCGACGTGCGCAAGGACTCGCTCTATTGCGACGCGCCGGGCGACGTGAAGCGCCGTGCGTATCGCACGATGCTCGACGTGCTGTTCCATGCACTGGTCCGCTATGCCGCGCCTGTGCTGGTCTTCACCGCCGAGGAAGTGTGGCAGGCGCGCTTCCCGGCCGACGACAGTTCGGTGCACTTCCTCGAATGGCCGACGCTGCCCGACGAGGCCGGGGAGGATGTCGCGCAGCGCTGGCTGAAGGTCCGCGCGTTGCGAGAGCGGGTCACCGAAGCGATCGAGCCGCTGCGCCGCGAGAAGACGGTGCGCTCCAGCCTTGAGGCGGAAGTGACCGTTCCCGAACTGCCGCTCGATGCGGGCGCGCTGGCGGAGCTGTTCATCGTCGCGAAGGTGAGCGAGGCCGCGACGGTGGATGTGGCGCGCACCGACTATCACAAATGCGGGCGCTGCTGGCGGCATCTGCCCGAGGTGACGAGCGATGGCGATCTGTGCGCGCGCTGTGCCGATGTGACGGGAACGACGGCGTGATTCCGCGCGCCGGATTGCTGCTGGCGGCGGTGGTGTTCGCGGTCGACCAGCTCGTCAAATGGCTGGTAACCGGGCCGCTGCAGATCGATTTTCTTGGCGCGTATCGCACGTTGCTGCCGATCTTCGATCTGCGTTTCACCAAGAACGAGGGCGTGTCGCTCGGCATGTTGCGCGCCGAAACCGACACGACGCGCTGGTTGCTGGTCGCCTTCACTGCCGCGATCGCGATCGCGGTGGCGGTGTGGATGTTCCGCGAGCGCAAGCGTGCCGACCAGCTCGCGCTCGGGCTGGTGCTGGGCGGGGCGATCGGGAATATCGTCGATCGCGTACGGCTGGGCTATGTGGTCGATTTTGCGGATCTGCACTTCGGCGAGTGGCGGCCCTTTCTGGTATTCAACGTCGCCGATGCCGCGATCACGATCGGCGTGCTGATTCTGCTGGTGCGCGCGCTCCTGATCCGCGAGAAGCGCGACGATGTTTCGGAGAATGTCCATGCGTAAGTCTGTGGTGGTGGTGGCCGGGATGGCGGCGCTGGGGCTGCTCGCCGGCTGCGGCAAGCGCGGTTACGACCGCGCCCGCCCCGACGAGTTCGCGGTGGCGCGGCAGGCGCCGCTGATCATCCCGCCCGATTTCGCGCTGGTCCCGCCGCAGCCGGGCGCCGCGCGCACGCAGGGCAACAACCCGCAGGCGCAGGCAATCGAGGCGCTGTTCGGCGGACCGGCGGCGCGCAGCGCGGGTGAAGCGGGCGTGGTCGAGCAGGCCGGCGGCGCGAGCGCGTCGACGCCGGGCATCCGCTCGGGCGTGGGCGATCCGGGGACCAACGTCGTCGACAAGGGGCAGACCACCAGCGACATCGTCGCCGCGCCGCAGGGTGACGGGCAGGATGCGCGGGCGTCGGTGGGTGGCGCGGCTGCCGCTCCGGCACAGCCGCAGCCGCAGCAATAAGCTCCCCGTCGCCCCTGCGGAGGCAGGGGCCAATGGCTGCTTCGTCATTTCGAGCCATCTGACACAGGCGCGTCGTGCCGTGTGTCAGGTGGCTCTTTCGCAATCGACAGACATGGGTCCCTGCCTTCGCAGGGACGACGGTGGTTTTCGTCTGCGCGCTGGGCTTGGGGATCAGGTCCGGGATGACGGATCGGCGGGCGCCTCCGCGCCCGGCCAGCTGCGCACATAGATGTCGCGCTGCGCGAACGGCATGCCGATCCCGGCGTCGCGGAACATGATCCAGAGGCGATTGAGCACGTCCGACCGGACGTTGCCAACCCCGCTCTCGGGATCGCTGATCCACGCGAGGATCTCATGTTCCGCGCCGTCGGTGCCGAAGCCGGTCAGCCAGACGTTCGGCTTGGGCGTGTCGAGCACGCGTGGTGATTCGCGTGCGGCGCGCAGCATCAGCGCCTGCGCCGCCTTCAGGTCGCAGTCATAGGGCACGCGCACGGGGATGCGGACGCGGACGTTGCGGTCGGAATAGGACCAGTTCTCGACCTCGCGGGTCATCAGATCTTCGTTCGGGATCAGATGCTCCTTGCCGTCGCGCGTCACCACCGACACCGCGCGGACGCCGATCTTGTTGACCCAGCCGAAGCTGGTGCCGACCGCGATCACGTCGCCCGGCTTGATCGAGCGATCGAGCAGCAGGATGATCCCGGCGATCAGGTTGCCGATCGTCTTCTGCATCCCGAACCCCACCGCGAGCCCGAACGCGCCCGAGAAGACCGCAAACGCGGTGAGGTCGATCCCGAGCAGGTCGATCCCGAACAGAAAGGCGAAGACCACGACGACGATCCCGGCGATCTTCTGCGCCAGCACCTTCTGCGTCGGGTCGAGCGCGCGGGCGTGGGCGATGGTGTGCGCGGTCAGGCGGTTGGCGACGCGCACCGCCGCCATCAGCGCGACGACGATGACCAGCACCTCGATCAGCGACAGCAGCGACAGGCGGCGGCTGCCGACCCGCACCCCGATCGCGTCGAGCGTGGTGGTGATCGGCTCCAGCCCGCCGACCGCATGGCTGAAAATGCCAGTGAAGACGACCAGCTCGACGATATAGGCCGCCCAGCGCGGGATGCCGACGCCGCGCATCAGCTGGTGCGCGGTCAGCGTCCCGGCCGCTGCCATCGCAAAGCCGATCGCGGCCGCCGCCAGCGGCCCCCAAGGCCAGACGGCGTAGATCAGCGCGAGCAGCAGCACGGCGGCGCCGTGGCGAATGATCGTCGCGATGCGAGGCCCCAGCCCCTCGACATGCGCGCCGACATGCGCGCGCCACCAGGCGGCGGTGCGCGCGCCGATGATGCGCTGCGCCATCACGCCAACCGCCAGCGCCGCCATCACCAGCGCACCGGCCGCCGCCAACTCGATCAGGTCGGCCTGCGCCGGCACCATCTCGAGCAGGGCGCCGACATCGGTCACGCCTGCGCCGCGCGCCATGCGGCCAGCCCGCGTTCGAGGTCGGCGATCAGGTCGTCGGCGTCTTCAAGCCCGATCTGCAACCGCACCAGCGGGCCGGCGAAATCGGGTGTGGTGGCGGTGCGGTGGCGCTGCGGATCGATCGGGACCGCGAGGCTTTCGAACCCGCCCCAGCTATAGCCGATCCCGAACAGGTCGAGCGTGTCGATCAGCGCGCAACGCGCCGCATCGTCGCCGCCCGCCAGCACGAACGCGAACAGCCCCGCCGCGCCCCGGAAGTCGCGCTGCCACAGGTCGTGGCCCGGGCAGGAGGGAAGCGCGGGGTGGAGGACGCGCGCAACCTCGGGGCGGGTCGCCAGCCATTCGGCGATCCGCAGCGCGCTCGCCTCGTGTCGCTCCAGCCGCACCCCCATCGTGCGCAGGCCGCGGCTGGCGAGATAGGCGTCGTCGGCGCTGATCACCTGCCCGAGCTGGAAGCTAGTGTCGCGCAGCGCGGCGAAGCGGCCCGCCCCGGCGGTGACCGAGCCCATCATCACGTCGGAATGGCCGCCGATATATTTGGTGCAGGCGAGGATCGAATAGTCGACCCCCAGTTCGATCACCGGGAACAGCAGCGGCGTCGCCCAGGTGTTGTCGATAACCGTCGCGACCCCGCGCGCTTTCGCGGCGGCGACGATCGCCGGGACGTCCTGCACCTCGAAGGTCAGGCTGCCGGGGCTTTCCATGAAGATCACGCGCGTGCGCTCGCCGATCAGGTCGGCGATGCCCGCGCCGATCAGCGGATCGTAATAGCGCGTCGTGATTCCCATTCGCGCCAGCAGCTTGTCGGCGAGCGCGCGGGTCGGGTCATAGGCGCTGTCGACCAGCAGCAGCTCGTCGCCCGGCGACAGCAGCGTCAGCAGGCACGCCGAGACCGCCGCGACGCCCGACGGATAGAGGAACGTCCCCTCCGCGCCGGGCTCCAGCTCGGTCAGCGCGTCGGCGAGGCTCCACTGGGTCGGCGTGCCGCGGCGGCCGTAGAACAGCCGGTGGTGGGTGTCGCGCGCGCCGGTCGCGCGCAGGTGCGCGACATCGTCGTAGAGGATCGTCGAGGCGCGCCACACCGGCGTGTTGACCACGCCGGCGGTCCATTCCTTGCGGCGTCCGCCGGTGACCAGCCGCGTTGCCGGTCGGATGTCGTCGCGCGCGCTCATGCGTCCCCCGTTGCCTTGGGCGTGGCAGGATTGCCGCCCCATTCGGTCCAGCTGCCGTCATAGACCGCTGCCTCGCGCCCCAGCAGGTGCGCGCCGAACGCGAGCACGCTGGCGGTAATCCCCGAGCCGCAGGTCATCGCCAGCGGACGGTCGAGATCGACCCCGGCCGCGGTAAAGGCGGTGGCGAGCGCGTCACCCTGTTTCCACGTCCCGTCGGCGTTGAAGAGCTGCGGATAGGGCAGGTTGCGCGCGCCTGGCATATGGCCGGGCGCGACGCCGGGGCGCGGATCGGCTTCCGCCCCGGTGAAGCGCGCCGCCGAGCGCGCGTCGACGATCTGTGCGCTGCCGTCCTGCTGAAGCGCGCGCATCGCGGCGAGATCGAGGAGGCCGATGTTAGAGGCAATTACGTCGACGGTGGTCGGTGCGACCGGCGACGCGCCTTGCTCCAGCGGCCGCCCTTCCGCCTTCCACTTCGCCAGCCCGCCGTCGAGTAGCGAGACATCGGTGAAGCCGAACGCGCGCAGCATCACCCAGCTTCGTGCGGCGGTGCGATGCGGCGCGTCGTCATACAGCACGATCCGCGCGTCGCGCCGCAGCCCGAGCCGCCCTGCCAGCGCCGCGAAATGCGCTGGGCCCGGCATCGTGGAGGGGAGCGGCGCACCCGGTTCGGCGAAGGCGGCGAGGTCCATGAAGGTCGCGCCGGGAATGTGCGCCGCTGCGAATTCGGCGGCGGCGTCGCGCGGCGGCTCGCCGGGGAGGCCGACGTGATAGCTGGCGTCGAGGATGCGCAGCCCCGGCGCGGCTACGCGCGCGGCGAGCCATTCGGTGGAGACGAGAGCGGTCATGCCCCTCTCCATAGCGCCAGCGCGACGGCTTGGAACAGGTCGCAATCACTCACATCACGCCTTATGTGCGCGCGCATGACCCCGATGCATCTTGGCCAGACCAGCACGCTGCCCGCTTCCCCGGACGAGGCGGTGCTCGATTACGTCCCCAACCCGCGCCCGGCGCAGACCTATCTGGTGCGCTTCACCCAGCCCGAATTTACCTCTTTATGCCCGGTGACCGGGCAGCCCGACTTCGCACATCTGGTGATCGATTATGCGCCGGGCGAGACGATCGTCGAATCCAAGTCGCTGAAGCTGTTCCTCGGCTCGTTCCGCAACCATGCCGCCTTTCACGAGGATTGTACGGTCGGGATTGGCGAGCGGCTGTTCCGTGAGATGCAGCCGCAATGGTTGCGGATCGGCGGTTATTGGTATCCGCGCGGCGGGATGCCGATCGACGTCTTCTGGCAGTCTGGCGCCGCGCCAGCGGATTTGTGGCTGCCGGATCAGGGCGTCGCACCCTATCGCGGCCGCGGCTGATTAATCGCGATCAACCCGATCGGCTATGCTGCATTGCGGAATTTTGGCAACCTTTCGCCTTAATGACGGTTCATCTTTGCGAACACGCGCGCAATGGGCGGCGTATCCATCGGCAGAGGTAAGGGGATGAAGCAGTCGACCGGAGCGCTGAACGTCGGGCACATCGCGCTGATCGGTAACTTCCTGCCACGAAAGTGCGGGATCGCGACCTTCACCACCGATACCTATCAGGCGCTGCGCGCCCGATTCCCCGAGATGCAGGTCGACGTCTATGCGATGGACGATCATCCCGGCCGGTACGATTATCCCGAAGCCGTCGTTGGCGCGATCCCGCAGCACGACCGCGACGCCTATGTCTCCACCGCGCGCGCGATCGAGAACAGCGGCGCGCAGGTGCTGTGGCTTCAGCACGAATATGGCATCTTTGGCGGAGAAGCGGGCGGGCACATCCTTGCGCTGCTCGACCGCGTGTCGCTGCCGTTGATCGTCACGCTGCATACCGTTCTCGAAAAGCCGAGCGCCGCCGAGCGGACGGTTTTGGAAGGGCTACTGCGTCGCGCCGCCAAGGTGATCGTGATGGCCGAGCGCGGGCGCGAAATCCTGGAGCGTGTCTATGGCGCGAATCCGAAGCAGATCGCGACCATCCCGCACGGCGTTCCCGACCGGCCGTTCGCCGAGCCCGATTCGTTCAAGGCGCGGTTCGGATGGGACGGGCGGCGTGTGATCCTCACGTTCGGACTGCTCGCACCCGGCAAGGGCATCGAGACGATCATCGAGGCGATGCCGTCGGTGGTAGAGCGACATCCCGAGGCGATGTATGTCGTGCTCGGCGCGACCCACCCCAATCTGGTCGCGCATGAGGGCGAAAAATATCGCGACTCACTCAAGGCGCGTGCCGCCGAACTGGGCGTGGGCGACAATGTCGCGTTCATCGATGCGTTCGTCGATCACGACGACCTGATCGATTATCTGCAGGCAGCGGACATCTATGCCACGCCGTACCTCAACCCCGCTCAGATCACCAGCGGCACGCTCAGCTATGCGGTCGGCGTCGGCAAGGCGGTGGTTTCCACGCCGTATGTCCATGCCACCGAAATCCTTGCCGATGGACACGGCGTTCTGGTCGATTTCCGCGACCCGGCCGCGTTCGCACGCGAGATCAACGACCTGCTCGGCAGCGCGCGCAATCTCGCGCGGTTGTCGGCCCGGGCTTATGCGCGGGGCCGGACGATGATCTGGCCACGCGTAGTGGAGAAGGCAATGGACGAACTAATGGCCAGCCTGTCGACCCGCACGCAGCGGCTTCCGCACCCCGGCAAGGCCGACAAACAGGTGTTGGCTCCCGACATCTCGGCCGTCGAGCGGATGAGCGATGCGACCGGGATGCTCCAGCATTCTATCTTCTCGGTGCCCGACCGCCGCCACGGCTATTGCATCGACGACAATGCGCGCGCGCTGATGCTGATGAGCGCGATCGACGATCTCGACGCTGAGACGCGCGACAAGTGGATGACGATCTATGCGTCGTTCGTGCAGTTCGCGTGGAACCCCGAGGCGCGGCGCTTCCGCAACTTCATGAACTTCGACCGGACGTGGTGCGAGGACGTCGGGTCTGAGGATTCGAACGGCCGCGCGCTCTGGGCGCTGGGCGTAACGGCGCGCGATGCGCATGAGCCCAAGCACCGCGACTGGGCGACCGCGATGTTCGACAATACTGCCAGCCTCGCGCTCGACCTCGGCAGCCCGCGCGCGCAGGCGTTCGCGATGCTCGGTGCCGCGGCGATGCTGGAGGCGTCGCCGGGGCACGAGATGGCGTTGCAGGTCCTGCGCCGCTTCCCGGACGAGCATCTGGCGCTGCTCGTCGCCGCGCGGCGGCCCGAATGGTGCTGGTTCGAGATCGTGCTCGCCTATGACAATGCGCGGCTGCCCGAGGCGATGCTGCGCGCCGGGCTGGCGCTTGACCGGGCCGATCTGATCGCGTGCGGGCTGGATACGCTCGACTGGATCGTCGGGCGGCAGACCGCGCCGGAGGGACATTTCCGGGCGGTCGGTTCCGAGAGTTTCGGACGCGTCTATGCCGATCCGCTGCCGTTCGACCAGCAGCCGCTGGAGGCGCAGGCGACGATCGACGCCTGCGCGGCGGCGTTCGACGCCACCGGCGACGTGCGCTGGTATGCCGAGGCGAAGCGGGCCTACGACTGGTATCTGGGCGTCAACGACCTCGATTTGCCGCTGGCGACGCAGCGTGACGGCGGCTGTTTCGACGGGCTGATGCCGACCGGATTGAACCGCAATCAGGGTGCCGAGTCGATCCTGGCGTTACAAATGGCGTCCTGTGCGATTTCGGGGCTTTCAAAGCGCGTCGGAAAAGTGGCAGGGACGGTGCGCGTCTCCGCCTGACGGCGGCGACGTTCGCGTTCGACGTCCCTAAAGACGAGGCTGGTCCTTGGAGCTGTTCAACCACCGGCTGCGTTTGCATGCCGATCCGTCGCGCGTCGTGGTGCGCCCCTTTCACATCGGCTGGATCGCCAATGCCAACGGCGTCAGCCGTTCGCAGCGGCTGATCAGCGAGGTCATGGACATGTCGCCGCAAGAGGCGCGTGACCAGCTCGACCTGGTGCTAAAGGATTTCGAGGCGCGCCACTGGCAGACGCGGCGCGTGTTCATGACCCGCTACGACGAGATCGCGGCGGCGCACGATCTCGACGGCAGCCGCATCTCGGATGAGAAGCGTCAGCTGATCGGTGCGTATTTCTGCCACGAATATAGCTATGCCGCCGCGGCGCTGATGAACCCCAGCGCGGTGCCGCATCCCGATCAGTCGGGGATGGAGGACGGCGCGCAGCGCATCGTCATGTCGTTGCGCGCGGTGGGCGAGGGGCATATTTCCTCGGTTGCGTTCCGCGAGGGGATCATCACCAGCGAGAACGAGCTGAAGCTGGCCCCCGAGCCGCCGTTCGCGACCGCGACCGACGCGACCGGCACTGACGAGGAAGCGCCGCCGAGCGGGCCGGTGACGGTCTATCGCCACCGCGACAGCACGCTGTCGGGCACGGTGATCTTTCCGATCACCGATGCGCAGTCCAAGGGGCTGGAGGATCTACGGCTCGTGCACTTCACGCACGACGACGGGACGCAGGAATGGCTGGGCACCTATACCGCCTATAATGGCGCGACGATCCAGTCCGAGCTGTTGCGGACGCGTGATTTCCGCGCGTTCGACCTGATCCCGATGACCGGCAGCGCGGCGCGCAATAAGGGGATCGCGCTGTTCCCGCGCAAGGTGGGTGGCGAATATCTGTCGATCGGGCGGCAGGATGGGGAGAACCTCTATCTGCTGCGCAGCGACGACCTGACGCATTGGGACGACGGCGAGTTGATCCTCAAGCCGGTGTTTCCGTGGGAGTTCGTGCAGATCGGCAATTGCGGGCCGCCGATCGAGATCGACGAGGGCTGGCTACTGCTGACTCACGGCGTCGGCGCGATGCGGAAATATTCGATCGGCGCGGCGCTGCTCGACAAGGACAATCCGGCGCGGATCATCGGCCGGACGCGCTCGCCGATCCTGGCGGCGGCGGATCAGGATCGCGAGGGCTATGTGCCGAACGTCGTCTATACGTGCGGCGCGATGAAGCATGGCGACAAGCTGTTCATGCCGTACGGGATTGCCGACAGCTCGGTCGGGTTTGCGTTCGTGTCGATCAAGGAACTGCTGGGAAAGATGTGACCGGTCGCCGCCGCGGCCACGTCCGCGGCGGTGCGTGGCCAACGGGCCGCGCAGCGACCGGTCCGGCCGGGGGCCGGCTTGGCCGAACCCGTCCTACGTCATGCCGGCGGCTTGGCCGTCGGCGGTTTTTTATTTCGTCATCAACGCCTTCGTCATCCCGGATCCTTCGACAAGCCCGGGAGAGCCTTGATCCCGGGTCTCGCTCTCTCTGCGGTGGGTGAGAAGAAGCGGGGCCCCGGATCAAGTCCGGGGCGACGGGTGGTAGGCTACTTACGCCTCAGCCGCGGTCTTTTTGGCTGGCGCCTTCTTGGCGGCAGGCGCTTTCTTCGCCGCGGCCGGCTTCTTCGCCGCAGCCTTTTTGGCCGGCGCCTTCTTCTTCGGCTTCGACGGAGCCGCCGCGGCGCGATCGTCGATCAGTTGCGCGGCTTCCTCCAGCGTCAGCTGGTCCGGGGCGATCGTCTTCGGGAGCGTCGCATTAGTCGTGCCGTCCGTGACATAGGGGCCATAGCGGCCCTCCATCAGCTTGATCTCCGCCTCGGTGCGCGGGTGAGCCCCCAGCACCTTTAGCGGGGCGCGGGCCGCACCGCGCGCGGGGCGACCACCGCCCGCCGCTGCCTCGGCCAGCTTGACCACCGCGGCGTTCATGCCGGTTTCGAACACCTCCGATGTTGACGAAAGTCGCGCATATTTGCCGTCGTGCACGAGGTACGGCCCATAGCGGCCGATGGCGGCATTGATGGGCAAACCCGTCTCCGGATGTTGCCCGATGGTGCGTGGAAGGTTCAACAAACGCAGCGCCATCTCAAGGTCGAGTTCGCCGATGTCCTTCGGAATAGAGGCGCGCTTCGCCTCCTTGCCCTCGCCGAGCTGGATGTACGGGCCGAACCGCCCGCTCTTGCGCTCGACCGGCAGCCCGGTCTCGGGGTCCTGCCCGAGCGTCTCCGGCCCGGCATCTTCTGCCGCCGCTTCGCCGCCCTGCGCGAAGCGGCGCGTGAATTTGCACTCGGGATAGTTGCTGCACGCGATGAACGCACCGAACTTGCCGCCGCGCAGCGCGAGCTGTCCGGCCTGGCACGCCGGGCACAGCCGCGGATCGCTGCCATCGGCCTTTTCGGGAAACAGGTATGGCGCGAGGAACTGGTCGAGCGCCGCGGTGACCTCGCTCGGCTTCTGCTCCATGACCTCCGCGGTGCGCGGCTTGAAGTCGCGCCAGAACGCCTCCAGCACCGCCTGCCATTGCGCGCGGCCGCCGGACACGTCGTCCAGCTCTTCTTCCAGCTCGGCGGTGAAGTCGAACCCGACGTATTTCTCGAAGAAGCGCTCGAGGAACGCCGTCACCAGCCGCCCACTCTCCTCAGCGAAGAAGCGGTTCTTCTCGACCCGCACATAGGCGCGGTCCTTGAGCGTCTTGATGATCGAGGCATAGGTCGACGGGCGACCGATCCCTAGCTCTTCCATGCGCTTGACCAGCGACGCCTCGGAGAAGCGCGGCGGCGGCTGGGTGAAATGCTGCTCGGCGACGACGTCCTTCCGCGCCGGGCTGTCGCCCTCGCGCATCCGCGGGAGGCGCTTGGCGTCCTCGTCCTGGCTGTCGTCCTGGCCTTCCTCGTAGAGCGCGAGATAGCCGGGGAACAGCACGACCTGCCCGGTGGCGCGCAGCACGTTGCGCCCGGTGCCGTCGGCCAGCTCGATCGTGGTGCGCTCCATGCGCGCCGAGGCCATCTGCGACGCCAGCGCGCGCTTCCAGACCAGATCGTACAGCCGCGCGTGGTCGCCCGAGCCGACGCGGTCCTTCGAAAAGTCGGTCGGGCGGATCGCCTCGTGCGCTTCCTGCGCGTTCTTGGCCTTGGTCTGGTACTGGCGCGGCTTGTCGGGGACGTAGCCGCCATCATAGCGATCGGCGATCGCGGCGCGTGCCGCGGAGATGGCGCTGCCGTCCATCTGTACGCCGTCGGTCCGCATGTAGGTGATCGCGCCATCCTCGTAGAGCTGCTGCGCGATCCGCATCGTGTGATCGGCGGAGAAGCCGAGCTTGCGCGCCGCCTCCTGCTGGAGCGTAGAGGTGGTGAAGGGCGGCGGCGGGTTGCGCGTTGCGGGCTTGGTCTCGACCGACTGGACCGAGAAATTGCCGGCCTCGACGTCCCCCTTGGCCTTGAGCGCGTCGCCCTCGTTGCCGATCGACAGACGGTCGAGCTTCTTGCCCTGCCATTGCACCAGCCGCGCGGCGAACGGCGTGCCGTCCTGCTCCATGCTGGCCACGACCGACCAATATTCCTGTGCGCGGAACGCCTCGATCTCGCGCTCGCGATCGACGATCAGCCGTAGCGCGACCGACTGGACGCGCCCCGCCGACTTGGCGCCGGGCAGCTTGCGCCACAGCACCGGCGAGAGCGTGAAGCCGACGAGATAGTCGAGCGCGCGGCGCGCACGGTACGCGTCGATCAGGTCGGTATCGAGATCGCGCGGCGCCTGCATCGCCTGCGTCACCGCCTGTTTGGTGATCGCGTTGAAAGTGACGCGCTGGACGTCCTTGGGCAGCGCCTTGCGCTTGGCGAGCACCTCCTGGACGTGCCACGAAATCGCCTCGCCCTCGCGATCGGGGTCGGTGGCGAGGATCAGGCGGTCGGCGGTCTTCGCGAGATCGGCGATTGCCTTGAGCTGCTTGGTCTTGTCGGCGTAGTTTTCCCATTCCATCGCGAACCCCTCGTCGGGATTCACCGAGCCGTCGCGCGGCGGCAGGTCGCGGACGTGGCCGTAGCTGGCGAGGACGCGATAGTCCGAGCCGAGATACTTCTCGATGGTTTTGGCCTTGGCGGGCGATTCGACGATGACGAGCTGCATTGTTGCCTAACTAGGGAGCCTCACACGTACGTGCGAGGGTGAAGGGGAGCGGTGGGGGGCGTCAAGCCGGCGAATGTTGACAGCGAGGCCGTGGCGTGGGCGAGATGATAAAAAGCGGGGGGTTTATGCGGCATCGAGGGACGACGGCAGCGCTGGCGGTGGCGGCATGGTGGATGACGGCGGGACCGGGCGGCGCGTTGGCAGCGCCGGTCGCCTGTTCGATCGGATCGTCGTCCGATGACGAGATCGGGCGGCTGCTTGATGAACGCGGATTTGACTTTGCGGGGTATGATCGCCTGTGTGCCTTTTTGCGCGAGCACGGGATGAAGGTACAGATTACCGCAAGGAACGGGGTGCTGGGTGGACGCGCCTATGGCTGGGCGATCGTGACGTTTGAAGATCGCCGTACCGGGGTGCGATCGGACCGCTACCACACGTCCACCACGATCGACGGAGACGCGGATACCCCGACCGCGCGGCTCGCGATGTGGCAGTCGATCAATCACGCGCTGGCCGACATCGCCGCGCGCCCCGAGTCGATGGCCGAGATGGCAGACGACCTTCGCCGACAAATCACGTTGCTGCGAGCCGCGTTTTCGCCGTCCGCGAGCGCCGCACCGCGGCCATAACCTCAGCAAAGGCTCACCCGGCCGCCGGCTTGGCGTTCGAGGCGGCCGGCGAGTTCGAGTTCCAGCAGGACCATCTGCACCACCGCGGGCGCGCAGCCGGACTGGCGGACCAGTTCGTCGACCGCGACCGGGACCGGGCCGAGCAGCGATTCGATACGCGCACGCTCGGCATCGCTGGCGTCCTCGGGCGGGGGGCGCCCCAGCCGCCGGTGGGCGCGCGGACTGCGGCGCGGGCGTCGATCGGGCTAAGTTGTTCGAGCACGTCGGCGGCGTTCTGGATCAGCGTCGCGCCGTCGCGGATCAGTGCGTTGCAGCCCTGCGCGCGCGGATCGGACGGGTGGCCGGGCACCGCCATCACCTCGCGGCCCTGCTCGCCGGCCAGCCGCGCGGTGATGAGCGAGCCCGATTTGGGCGCGGCCTCGACCACGACGGTGCCGAGCGCGAGCCCGGCGATGATGCGGTTGCGGTGTGGGAAGTGGCGTGCCCGCGGCTCGGTGCCGGGCGGCATCTCGGCGATCAGCAGCGCCTGCGTCGCGATCCGTTCCTGAAGCGCTTCGTTCTCGGGCGGATAGACGACGTCGATCCCGCCCGCGATCACCGCGATCGTCGTCGCGCCGGCGCCCTCGTGCGCGGCGGTGTCGATCCCGCGCGCCAGCCCGGAGACGACGCTCGCGCCCTCGGCGGCGAGGTCCTGCGCCAGCCCGCGCGCGAAGCGGCACGCCGCGGCCGAGGCGTTGCGCGCGCCGACCAGCGCCACCGGCGTGCGCCGCAGCAGCGACAGGTCGCCGCGGACGGTGAGCACCGCGGGGGCGTTGTCGATCTCCGCGAGCAGCGTGGGGTAATCGGGGTCGCCGAGGAACAGCAGTCGCGCGCCGAGTTTCTCGACGAGCTGTCGCTCGCGTTCGACGGCCGCGAGCGGGGGTGGGGCGGGGACCCGGCCGCCACCGCGTCGGGCGAGATCGGGGAGGGCGCCTAGCGCGGCGGCGGCGGTGCCGAAGCGCGCCAGCAATTGCCGATAACTGACCGGCCCGATCGACGGCGTGCGGATCAACCGCAGCCGTGCGGTCGTGTCATCCACCGGCGTCCTCGCTCGCCGCCTCCGCCGGTACGTCCTTGCCGCTGCCGATCCGCGGTTCGGTGCCGTCGACCAGCCGCGCGATGTTCGCGCGGTGCTTCCACAGCACGATCGCGGCCAGCGCGAGCAGCAACGGCACGAGGTCGAAGTCGCCGAGGATCGCGGCGGTGACCGGCGTGCTGATCGCCGCGGCCATCCCGGCCAGCGACGAGACGCGCGTGACCGCGAGCAGCCCGAGCCACAGGATCGCGAACACCAGCCCGAGCGGCCAGCCGAGCCCGAGTGCGACACCCATCAAGGTCGCAACACCCTTGCCGCCGCGGAAGCGCAGCCACACCGGATAGCAATGACCGATCATCGCGCCCGCCGCCGCGAGCGGTTGCTCGCCCGGCCACAACCACGCGACCAGCAGCACCGCGACCAGCCCCTTGGCGAGATCGAGCAGCAACGTCGCCGCCGCCAGCCCCTTGCGCCCGGTGCGCAGCACGTTGGTGGCGCCGATATTGCCCGAGCCGATCTGGCGCAGGTCGCCCGCGCCCGTCATCCGCGTCAGCACGACGCCGAACGGGATCGAGCCGAGCAGATAGCCGATCAGCAAGGCTGCGGCTGGCGCTATCCAGATGATCTCGGTCGGCAGTGTTCGATCCCCCTCGACCGCGAGCTTTAGCCGAAACATTTAGGGTACGCCACCGGCAGCGTTGCCGCAGGTAATCAATCCGGACTAGGTGGCGGTGTGATTGAATCGGCACCGATCCTGTTCTTCGATTCCGGCGTCGGCGGGCTGTCGGTGGTCGCGCCGACGCGCACGCTGCTGCCGTGCGCGCCGATCGTCTACGCCGCCGATTCGGCGGGCTTCCCCTACGGCACGCGGAGCGAGGCGGAGATCGCCGCGCGCGTGCCGGCGCTGTTGGGGCGGCTGGTCGAGCGTTATCGCCCGCGACTGGTGGTGATCGCATGCAACACCGCCTCGACGATCGCGCTGGCGGCGGTGCGCGCCGCGCTCGACGTCGGGGTGGTCGGCACGGTGCCCGCGATCAAGCCGGCGGCGGCGATGAGCCGGTCGCGGGTGATCGGCGTGCTCGGCACCGCGGCGACGGTGCGTCAGCCGTATGTCGACGATCTGGCGGCGCGGTTCGCGAGCGATTGCACGGTGCTGCGCTACGGCTCGGCGGCGCTGGTCGAGATCGCGGAGGCGAAGCTGGCGGGCGACACGCCCGAGCCGGCGGCACTGTCGCGCGAGCTGGACGGGCTGTTCACGCAGCCGGGTGGCGAGCGGATCGACGTGATCGTCAATGCCTGCACGCACTTCCCGCTGCTGGAGACGCAGATGGGGGCGGTCGCGCCGGCGGGGGTGCGGTTCGTCGATGGCGGGCCGGGGATCGCGCGGCGGATCGTGCATCTGACCGAGGGACAGGCGTGGCCGGCGCAGGCGGAGGACGTGCTGGTGTTCACGCGGCTTGGCGAGGCCGAGCGGCGGCTGGCGGCGGCGCTGGGCTTCGTGCGGGTCGAGGCGCTGTAGACGCAAAAGCGTGGGGGTAGGGCAATTTGTCCACCCTTTTCGATTAGTGAGAATGCGGTTCTGCGCTGGCCATCGCCGGTCGGAGGGAGTAATCGCGGGCACCATGAAGACGGAGAGCATCGAAGCGCGCGGCGTCGACTATTCGCGCGTGTTCACCCAGGCGATCGACCGGCTTCATGCCGAAGGTCGGTATCGCGTGTTCATCGACATCCTGCGCAACAAGGGAATGTTCCCCAATGCGCGGTGCTTCGCCGGGCATAACGGGCCGAAGCCGATCACCGTCTGGTGCTCGAACGACTATCTCGCGATGGGGCAGCATCCCAAGGTAATCGCGGCGATGGAGGAGGCGCTCCACGATGTCGGTGCCGGCTCGGGCGGGACGCGCAACATCGGCGGCAACACGCATTACCACATCGATCTCGAGGGCGAGCTGGCCGATCTGCACGGCAAGCAGGCGGCGTTGCTGTTCACCTCCGGCTATGTCTCGAACGAGGCGACGCTGTCGACGCTTGCCAAGGTGCTGCCGGGCTGCATCATCTATTCGGACGAGATGAACCACGCCTCGATGATCGCGGGGATCCGCAATTCGGGGTGCGAGAAGCGTGTGTTCCGACACAACGACCTCGCGCATCTCGAGGAATTGCTGTCCGCCGACGATGCCGCGGCACCGAAGCTGATCGCGTTCGAGAGCGTCTATTCGATGGAGGGCGACGTCGCGCCGATCGCGGCGATCTGCGACCTGGCCGACAAGTATAACGCGCTGACCTATCTCGACGAGGTTCATGCGGTCGGGATGTACGGCGCGCGGGGCGGCGGGATTTCGGAACGCGACGGGGTCGCGGACCGGCTGACGATCATCGAGGGGACGCTGGGCAAGGCGTTCGGGGTGATGGGCGGGTATATCGCGGCCGATCGCACGATCGTCGACGTGATCCGCTCCTATGCGCCGGGGTTCATCTTCACGACCTCTTTGTCGCCGGTGCTGGTCGCGGGCGTGCTGGCGAGCGTGCGGCACCTCAAGCAGTCGAGCGCCGAGCGCGACGGGCAGCAGGCGGCGGCGGCGACGCTGAAGGCGATGCTGCGCGACGCCGGGCTGCCGGTGATGGCGGGCGAGACGCATATCGTGCCGGTGATGGTGGGCGACCCGGTGAAGGCCAAGAAGATCAGCGACATCCTGCTCGCCGAATATGGCGTGTACGTGCAGCCGATCAATTACCCGACCGTGCCGCGCGGCGCGGAGCGGCTGCGCTTCACGCCGGGGCCGGCGCACAGCGAGGCGATGATGCGCGAGCTGACCGATGCGTTGGTCGAGATCTGGGACCGGCTGGAGTTGCGCGCGGCGGCGTGAGGATTGCCGTCATTGCTTCGCTGCGCTCGCAATGACGAATCAATATTCCGTCACCCCGGACTTGGTCCGGGGGGGCGCTTTTTCCGAGGGCCAAGGAAGAAGAAGCGGGGCCCCGGATCAAGTCCGGGGCGACGGTTAGTTGAGGCCTTCGTCCCTTCGCGCCAGCAGCGGCGGTTGGTAGGGCAGCGGGGCGTCCGCAGGCATCGTCGCCAGTTCCCTTTCGATCGCCGCCGCGCGGTCCTTGGCCGACGGGTGGGTGCGGCTGTGGAACATGCCGCCGTCGATCTTGCTGCCGTATTCGCGCCAGAAACGTACCGCGAGTTGCGGATCCCAGCCGGCGTTGCGCAGCAGGTACGCGCCGAGCAGATCGGCCTCGGTTTCGGTCTGGCGGAAGAGTCGCGCGTTGCGGCCGAACTCGGAGAGCAGCCCCCATTTGACCCCCGCCGCCTCCAGCCGGACGCGGTGGCGGAGGATCGCATGCGCCAGTTCGTGCGCGACGACGACCGCGATCTGGTCGTCGCCGAAACGCTCGAACAGCGCGCCGCCGACCTGCACGACATGGCCGTCCGACGACGCGCCGAGCTTGCTGCCGGTCAGCACCTCGAACTCGACCCGGCAACCCGCGCGCGGCTGGACCGTCACTTCGCGGACCGCGCCGTCGCGGCGCAAGGTCAGTGCAATCGGTGCAGCGACTGGCAGTGCCGCGATCCGCGCTTGCGCGGCGTCGCGGGTCGCGCTGGTCATCGCGTCGCCCGTCGTCGCGGGTGGCAGCGGCTGCGCATCGATCGCGGTGACGCCATCGTTGGCGAGCACCCCGGCCTGCGCGGCGGGCGCACCGGGCACGACCAGTTCGACCGCGACCGGCGCGGCGAAGGCGCTGCGCAACTCGGGAGGATATTGGTCGGCGGCGTGGAGCGTCGCGCCGATCACCGGCTGTTGGTCGCGGCACAGGGCTGCGTTGGCGGTGGTCAGCCGCCAGGCAATCGCGGCCAGCCGCTGGTCGACGTCGAGCAGACTGGGTGCGGCGGCGGCGGGCAGCGCGACGAGCGCCAGCAGGAGGGCCACGAAACGGAACAACATACGCATTACTCGGGCTGGCGGGCGGTCGGGCGAAAGGCGGCGGGCTCGATGCCGTGGCGCTGCATTCGGTCGTACAGGCTGCGGCGCGGCAACTGCAACTCCGCCGCCGCCGCGCCGACATCGCCGCGCACCCGCTCCAGCGTGGCGCGGATCGCCGCCGCCTCGAAACGGTCAACGCGTTCCGACAAGGGAAGCTGATCTGCGGGTTGCGCCGCGCCGCCATCGACGCCGAGCACGACGCGCGCCGCGAAATTGCGCAGCTCGCGGACGTTGCCCGCCCAGTCGTCGCTGACCAGCCGCGCCTCGACCGCGGCGTCGATCATCGGCCGCTCGCGCCCGAATCGCTCGGCCGCTTCGCCGAGAAAATAGGCGAAGAGCAGCGGCACGTCGGCGCGGCGCTCGCGCAGCGGCGGGATGCGGAGCCGCACCGTTTCCAGCCGGTAAAGCAGGTCGGCGCGGAAGCGGCCCTCCGCCGCGGCGGTCGACAGGTCGGTCTTCGCGGCGGCGACGACGCGCAGGTTGACGACGCGCGGTGCCGCGCCCGCTTGCGGCAGTTCGCGCTCCTCGACGACGCGGAGCAACTTGCCCTGCAACGCCGGCGACATGCTGTCGATCTCATCGAGGAACAACGTCCCACGATCGGCATCGGCGATCCGTCCGGCTTGCGTGCGGGTGCCGAACAGCGCCTCGTCGGCGATCGCATCGGGCAGCGCCGCGCAATCGACCGCAACGAATTGCCGCGTGCGGCGGTGGCTCCAGCGGTGGAGCAGCAGCGCGACCAGTTCCTTGCCGGTGCCGGTCTCGCCCTCGATCAGCACGTCGACGTCGACGTCTGCCAATTGCCGGATCGTCTCGCGCAGCCGCACCATCACCGGCGTCTCGCCGATCAGCGGATAATGCGTTTCGGCCTCGGCGGCGGCGACGCGCAGCCGGCGATTTTCGAGCACCAGCCGGCGCACGTCGAGCGCGCGGCGTACGCTGGCGATCAGATGGTCGGCGGCGAACGGCTTGGCGATGAAATCCCAGGCGCCCTTCTTGAGCGCCGCGACCGCGGTGGCGATGTCGCCGTGCCCGGTCATCAGGATCACCGGCAAGTCGGGATCGCGCGCGGCGACCGCCTCGGCGAGCGCATGGCCGTCCATGCGCGGCATCCGTATGTCGCTGACGACCACGCCGGGAAAGTCGGCGCCGAGCTGCGTCAGCGCGGCGCGCGCGTCGGCGAAGGGCTCGACCTCGATCCCGGCGATCGCGAAACTGTCCGCGAGCGCGGTACGCAGCCCGTCGTCATCGTCGATCAGCACAACGCGCAGTGCGCCGTTCGGGGAAGGCTCGCTCATGCGCGCTTCACCGAGGCCATGAACGCCGCGCCGCCCAGTGGCGAGGGCACGATCCGCAATGCGCCATCGAACTGCGCCATGATGTCGCGCGCAATGCCGAGCCCGAGCCCGAGCCCATCGGGCTTGCCGGTGACGAAGGGGCTGAACACCTCCTCGCCCAGCGCCGGGTCGATCCCGCTGCCGTTATCGGCCACGATCAGGTCCACGCATGTCTCCCGTTCCTCCACCAGCACGGCGATCCGGGGATCGTCGCGCGCCGCCACCGCATCGACCGCATTGTTGAGCAGGTTGACGAGCACCTGCTCCAGCCGCACCCGCCCGGCGACCACCGCCGGCTGCCCGCGCCTGGGCCAGTCGACGGCCACGTTCGCGCCGCGCAGCCGATCGCCGACCAGCAGCAGGGTGCCGTCGAACACCTCGTCGAGCGCGACCGGCTCGATCCGGCCGCTGCCACGCCGGGCGAAGCGGCGCATCTCCTGCGTGATCGAGCCGATCCGCGCGGTGAGCGCCACCGCGCTGTCCAGCGTTGCGGCGACACGATCGTTCCGCCCGGCGGCGAGATGGTGCTGCGCGTTCTCGGCCAGCGTGCGGATCGTCGCCACCGGCTGGTTGATCTCATGCGCCAGCCCGGCGGTGATCGACCCCAGAGAGGCGAGGCGATTGGCCTGCGCCAGTTCCTCGCGCGCGGCGCGGAAGCGCTGGTCGGCATCGGCGCGTCGCTCCATCTCCGCGCTCAACTCCGCGGTGCGTTCGCTGACCGCGGCCTGCAATTGCGCGCGCACCGTTGCGGCGCGCGCCAGCCGCGTCGTCCGCCACGCGAGCAAGGCGGCGAGCAACAACAGCACCAGCGCGAAAGTGGCGGTCGCGAGCCGCGCCAGCCCCGCCGCTTCGCGCAGCGCGCGGGCGATCGGCACGACGCGCACCAATTGCCAGCCACGGACATCGAGCGGGGTCGCGATCGTCAACTGCGTCGGATCGGTGCCGGGGCGGAGGTGCGTGAGCGGCAGCGGGGCCGACCCGAACTGCCCGCTGGCTCGCACCGCCGCGCGTACCGCAGGGGAGAGCGGGCGGAGCGTGCGCAGCGCCTCGCGCGGGTCGGTGGTGGCGAGCACGATGCCGCGCCCATCGACCAGCAGCGTCGTGCCGGGATCGTTGCTCCACGCGCGCGTCACGGCGTCGAACTCCACCTTGACGACGACCACCCCGGTCGGACCGCGGGGCCCGTCGATGCGGCGGCTGAGGAACAGCCCCGGCCGTCCGCTGACGTTGCCGAGCGCGAAATATTCGGCGCTGCCGTCGCGCATCGCCAGCCGGTAATAGGGGCGGAAGCGATAATCGTGCCCGACGAAGCTGTCGGCGCGCGCGGCGTTCGAGGCGGCGACGGTCATGCCGCGGGCGTCGATCGCGTAGATGACCGCGGCGCCGGTGCGCTCGGCGAGCGGGGCGAGCTTGCGGTCGAGCCGCCGCGCGGCGTCGGCGCTGGTGCCGCCGGAAAGGGCGTCACGCAAATCGCTGTATTCGCTGAGCACGATCGGCAGGAGCCGGTATTTATTCAGTTCGCTGTCGAGCAGCCGTGCCTGTTGGCGCGCGGTGCCGAGCGCCGTTGCGCGGGCTTCGTCGCGCGCGCGTCCGGCAGTCCAGGGTGCGACGGCGAGATAGAAGAGCGTCGCCGCCGCGATCACCGCCAGCGGCACCAGTAGCCGAAGGGGAAGACGCATGCGCGACATACGTGCAGGATATTGCAACGTCGTGCGTGGAGTCACGCGGGATTTCGCCCGCAGTCACTTGATCCATCTTTACCTTTCCAAAAACTTACGAGTGTTTTCATGTTTTTAGCATACGGCCTCGCTGGTTTTTGCGATCGCGCCTGTGCACGGCATGCTGTGCACAAGCCGAGGAACACGGCGAGAGAGGACCGAATGTACAGCAATTTCAATCGCGCAGAGGCGAAGGTGACGCGTGGCGTAACCGTCCGCACGCTGCTGCTCGGCGCCACGGCGCTGCTCGCGACTCCTGCGCTCGCCGATCCCGCCGCACCACCGCAGGTCACCGGGACGAAGGAAGCGCCGGCGACGCCATCGGTGGTCGGCTATCCGGCGATCGGCAATGGCGAGGGCACCGTCTCGGGCAAGTACAACGTGTCGCGCTGGGCCGAGGACTGGCGCTTGATGCGCGACCCGGCGAAGCGCGACGATCCGTTCGACCGGCTCAAGTTCCTGCCGCTGACGCCGCAGGGCGACGTGTATCTGACCTTGTCGGGCGAGTTCCGGTTCCGTGTTCAGGAAACCACCAACCCGGACCTGCGCGAGCGCGAGGCGCAGCGGCAGGACCGGACGCGCGTGTATGTCGGCGCGGACCTGCACCTGGGCGAGCATGTCCGCTTCTACGGCGAGCTGGCGCATGCCGGCGTCAGCGGGGTGAACATCGGCACGCCGGCGGCGAACATCACCAACAGACTGACGCTGCAACAGGGATTCGGCGAGATCATGGGCCGGATCGGCGGGGCCGAGGTCGGCGTGCGCGGTGGCCGCCAGGAATTTTCGGACGGTCCGAATCTGCTGACCTCGGTTCGTGACGACCCGACGCTGCACTTCGTGCTGGACGGCGTGCGCGGCTATGTGCGTGGCAAGCGCGTGCGCGCCGACGTGTTCGACCTGCGCTACGTCAATTACGGCAGCGAGGGGTTGGGCGACGACCGGACCGATCCGTCGCGGCGCTTCAGCGGCGTGACCTTCGGCTATGCGCTGCCGGCCGACTTCCTCGGCACGTCGAAGCTGTTCTTCGATCCGTTCGTGTGGCGGCTGCGCAATCGCGCCGCCGTCTGGGGCCGGCAGACCGCGCGCGAGGAGCGGATGTTCTACGGCCTGCACCTGTACGGTGACGTCGATCGCGCGACGATCGACTGGACGGTCAATTATCAGGGCGGCGACTTCAACGACCGCAAGATCAGCGCGTGGCAGGCGTTCATCGCGCAGACGTGGCGCGTCAGCAAGGCGGCCACCGCGCCGCGGATCGGCGTGCACGTCGACTATGCGAGCGGCGGCGGCGGAGCGAGCGGGCAGGGCGACCTGCGCACGTCGAGCGGGCTGTACGGCAACAACATCTATTACAGCTATCAGCTGTTCCTGACGCCGACCAACCTGCTGGCGATCTCGCCCAACGTGACGGTGCAGCCGGTCAAGAACCTGCGCGTCACCGGCGAATATACGATGGCGTATCGCCCGAACGAGAACGAGGCGGTGTATCGCGCATCGGGCGCGGCGTTCGCCAATACGCAGAACGTCGCGGGCAAGCATATCGCCGACCTGATCCGTATGCAGGCAGTGTGGGCGCTGACGCCGCGCATCTCGCTGACCGGGCGCTACGAGCATATGATGGTCAAGGATGCTTTGGCCAAGGCGGGCTTCAAGAACTCGGATTTCCTGGCCGGCTGGGTCAGTTTCCGGTTCTGACACAACAAGGAGAGACGCGATGGCGGGAACGCCGACGACCGACAATCGACTGAAATCCATTATCGGAGGATCGACCGGCAATCTGGTCGAATGGTTCGATTGGTACGTCTATTCGGCGTTCACGCTGTATTTCGCGCCGCACTTCTTTCCCTCGGGTGACCAGACCGCGCAATTGCTGAGCGCGGCGGCGGTGTTCGCGGTCGGCTTCGTCATGCGTCCGATCGGCGCGTGGATCATGGGGATCTATGCCGACCGCAAGGGGCGCAAGGCCGGGCTGACGCTGTCGGTGACGCTGATGTGCGCGGGATCGCTGATCATCGCGTGTACGCCGGGCTATGAGACAATCGGGCTCGCCGCGCCCGCGCTGCTGGTGCTCGCGCGGTTGATGCAGGGCTTGTCGGTCGGCGGCGAATATGGCGCGAGCGCGACCTATCTGTCGGAGATGGCGGGCAAGGATCGGCGCGGGTTCTATTCGGCGTTCCAGTATGTCACGCTGATCTCCGGGCAGTTGCTGGCGATCATGGTGCTGCTGATCCTGCAATCGGTGATGCCCAAGGCGGAGCTGGAGGCATGGGGCTGGCGGATTCCGTTCGTGGTCGGTGCGTTCCTCGCGGTCGTCGTCTTCTACCTGCGGCGCGGGCTGGCCGAGACGCAGAGCTTCAAGAATGCGCACGCAAAGGAGGCGCCCAAGTCCGGGTTCGGCGCGCTGCTGAAGAACCATCCGCGCGAGACGGCGCTGGTGATGCTGTTGACCGCCGGGGGGACGCTCGCCTTCTACGCTTACTCGATCTACATGCAGAAGTTCCTGGTCAACACCTCGGGCTTCTCGAAGGAAGTCGCGACGCAGATCAACGCCGTCACCCTGTTCGTCTTCATGCTGCTCCAGCCGGTCGCGGGCGGGCTGTCGGACCGGATCGGGCGCAAGCCGCTGATGGTCGCGTTCGGGGTCGCGGGGGTGCTGTTCACCTATCCGATCTTCTCGGCGCTGGAGGCGACGCGGAGCCCGATCACTGCGGGGCTGCTGGTGATGGCGTCGCTGATCATCGTCACCGGCTATACGTCGATCAACGCGGTGGTGAAGGCGGAGCTGTTCCCCGCGCATATCCGCGCTTTGGGCGTCGCACTGCCCTATGCGCTGGCCAATACGCTGTTCGGCGGGACCGCAGAATATGTCGCGCTCAGCTTCAAGAGCCATGGGTGGGAGCAGGGCTTCTACTGGTATGTCACGGTGATGATCGGCATTTCGCTGCTGGTCTACCTGAGGATGCGCGATACCGGGCGGAACAGCCTGATCAGCGAGGATTGAGAGCTAGCCGTCGCCCCTGCGGAGGCAGGGGCCTATGGCTGTCGAATGTCGCGGCGCATCTGACACAGGGTCGTCGTTACTGTGTCAGTCGGGCCGGCGCACGAAACAGACATGGGTCCCTGCCTGCGCAGGGACGACGGTGATCGGAGGGTGGGTGGTTCCCCTTGCCGCACCGGATCGCTACATCGTCGCGCATGACCGATACGCTGCTCGACCCGCTCGTCCTCCCCGATTTCGCCGCGCTGACTCCGGAGGCGATCGCGCCGGCGCTCGACGCCGCGATCGCGCGCCATGCCGAGGCGGTCGAGATCGTCACGCGCGACCGGCCGACGACCTTCGAGCAGGCATGGCTGCCGCTCGAACGCGCCGAGGCGGGGGTGGATGCGCTCTGGTCGGCGGTGTCTCATCTGCGCGGCGTGGCGGACACGCCCGAGCTGCGCGCCGCGCACGCCGCGGGACAGGAGAAGCTGGTTCAGCACTTCATGGCGGTGGCGCAGAACCGCGACCTGTACGACGTGCTGACCGCGCTGGAGGCGTCGCCCGGCTTCGCCGATCTGCCGCAGGCCGATCGCATCGCGGTGGAACATGCGATCCGCGACTTCCGGCTGGCGGGTGTCGCGCTGGACGATGCGGAGCGCGAGCGGTTCGCGGCGGTGTCGGTCGAGCTGTCGGCGCTGTCGACCGAGTTCGGCAGCGCGGTGCTCGACGCCACCGACGCCTGGACCTGCCACATCACCGACGAGGCGCGGCTGGCGGGCATCTCCGCCCCCGACAAGGCGATGTTCGCCGCCGCGGCGCAGGCCAAGGGGCTGGACGGCTGGCTGGTCACGCTCCAGCAGCCGAGCGTCAATGCGGTGCTGACCTTCGCCGAGGATCGCGACCTGCGCGCCGACGTGTACCGCGCCTATGGCACGCGCGCTTCGGATCAGGGACCGAACGCCGGCACGCACGACAATGGCCCGCGGATCGCGCGCATCCTCGAGTTGCGGCGCGAGGCGGCGGCGCTGCTCGGCTTCACCGATCCGGTCGCGCTGTCGCTGGAAACCAAGATGGCGCCGAATGCGGGCGAGGTGCTCGCCTTCCTGCGCGACCTCGGCCAGCGCGCCAAGCCGGCGGCGCAGCGCGATCTGGACGCTCTGCGCGCGTTCGCGGCGGAGGAGCTGGGAATCGCCGATCTCCAGCCGTGGGATGCGGGGTTCGCCGCCAACCGGTTGCGGCAGGCGCGCTATACGGTCGATGAGCAGGAGGTGCGCGGCTACTTCCCGGTCGAGCGCGTTACCGCCGGCTGGCAGGCGCTGCTGGGGCAGTTGTTCGGGCTGCGGCTGACGCGGCGCGACGACGTGCCGCTCTATCATCCCGACGCGCATTATTACGACGTCGCGGACGACAGCGGCACGGTGTTCGCCGGCCTGTATCTCGATCTCCATGCGCGCCCCGGCAAGCGCGGCGGCGCGTGGATGGCGCAAGCGCGGCCGCGGCTGCGCGACGGCAACAACGTGCGGGTGCCGGTCGCCTATCTGGTCTGCAATTTCGCGCCCAAGGGCGAGGGGCAGCCGTCGCTGTTGAGCCACAGCGATGTCGTGACGCTGCTCCATGAGACCGGCCACTGCCTCCACCATCTGTTCACGCGCGTCGACCGGCCGTCGATCGCGGGGACGAGCGGGTTCGAATGGGATGCCGTCGAGCTGCCCAGCCAGTTGATGGAGGATTTCGCCTGGGATCGCGCGGTGTTGACCGCGATGTCGGGTCATTACGAAAGCGGCGCGCCGCTGCCGGCCGACATGTTCGACCGGATGGTCGCGGCGCGGCGCTTCCAGTCGGGGATGTTCATCGTCCGCCAGCTCGAATTCGCACTGTTCGACCTGCTGCTCCACCTCGGCACGATCGGCAGCGATCCGATGGAGGTGATCGAGGCGGTGCGCGATGAGGTGTCGGTGCTGCGCCCGCCCGCATGGCACCGTTTCCCGCACGCGTTCAGCCATATCTTCGCGGGCGGCTATGCCTCGGGCTATTACAGCTATCTGTGGGCCGAGGTGCTCGCCGCCGACGGGTTCGGCAAGTTCGCGGAGAACGGGCTGGTCGATCGTGCGACCGGCACCGCGCTGCGCGAGGAAGTGCTGGCGCGCGGCGCGACGCGCCCGGCGGCGGAGAGCTTCCGTGCGTTCCGCGGGCGCGATGCCGATCCGATCGCGATGCTGGTCCGCCACGGCCTGCTGGAGGACGCGCAGTGAGCGTGCTGATCCTCACCACCGGCGGGACGATCGACAAACTCTATTTCGATGCGCTCAGCGAATATCAGATCGGCGACAGCGTGGTCCACCGGCTGCTGAAGACCGCGCGTGTCGCGTTGCCGTTCCGCGTGCAGGAGCTGCTGCGCAAGGACAGCCTCGAGCTGACCGACGACGATCGCGCGGCGATCGCGCAGGCGGTGGCGGACGCGCCCGAGCGGCGGATCGTCATCACGCATGGCACCGATACGATGACCGACACCGCGAGAGCGCTGGCGGGCAGGACGGACAAGACGATCGTGCTGGTCGGCGCGCTCGCCCCGGCGCGGTTCGCGGAGAGCGACGCCAGCTTCAACCTCGGCATGGCGTTCGCCACCGCGCAGGTCGCCGCGCCGGGCGTGTGGATCGCGATGAACGGGACGATCTTCGACGGGACGAAGGTGCGCAAAGACCGGTCGATCAACAGCTTCGTCGCCGCGGAATGACCCGCGACTGGCTGGCGGAGGCGGTCCGGCGGATCGAGGCGGATTACAACCGCAGCGCCGACACGCATCTGATCCAGGTCGATCTGCCGCATCACGACGGCATCCAGCTGTACCTGAAGGACGAGAGCAGCCACCCGACCGGCAGCCTCAAGCACCGGCTGGCGCGCTCGCTTTTCCTTTATGCCCTGTGCAACGAATGGATCGGTCCCGATACCTGCGTGATCGAGGCGTCGTCGGGGTCGACCGCGGTCAGCGAAGCCTATTTCGCCAAGATGCTCGGGCTTCGCTTCATCGCGGTCTTGCCCGCCGCCACTGCCGCGCCCAAACTCGACGCGATCCGCTTCCATGGTGGCGAAATCCATGCGGTCGATGATCCGCGCGCCGTCTACGACGTTGCGCAGCGGCTCGCGCGCGAAACCGGCGGGCATTATCTTGACCAGTTCACCTACGCCGAGCGTGCAACCGACTGGCGCGGCAACAACAATATCGCCGAAAGCATCTTCGCGCAGATGGCCGAGGAAGAGCATCCGGTCCCCGCGTGGATCGTATGCGGCGCGGGGACCGGCGGCACCTCGGCGACGATCGGGCGCTTCATCCGTTACCGCCGTTACGCGACGCAATTGTGCGTTGCCGATCCGGTGAACTCGATCTTCCACCGTCATTATGCCGATCGTTCGGCGGTGGCGCTGCCCGAGGGGTGCGCGTCGCGGATTGAGGGGATCGGGCGACCGCGCGTCGAGCCGAGCTTCGTGCCCGGCGTGATCGACCGGATGATCGCGGTCGAGGACGGTGACAGCCTGGGTGCGATGCGCGCGCTGGGGCAGGTGCTGGGGCGGCGCGTTGGTGGCTCGACGGGGACGAACCTGTGGGCGTGCGCGCAGCTGATCCGCGAGATGGCGGCACGCGGCGAGCGCGGAAGCATCGTGACGTTGCTGTGCGACGGCGGCGATCGCTACGGCTGTACGTATCACGACCCGGCGTGGCTGGCGGAGAGCGGCTTGGCATGGGAGCGGGCGGAGGCGGAGATGGCGGGACTTCTTACCTAACGCCGTCATTCCCGCGCAGGCGGGAATCCAGAACCTCTGACGTAGCGGCCCTTGCGAAGACCTGCGCGTCTGGATTCCCGCCTTCGCGGGAATGACGGACGGAGGAACTGAAACCTCCGACCCACATCAACCGCGGGGCATTACCGCTTCCCCGCGCCGGCCCCATCGGTTAACAGCCCTGCCATGACGGCGGTGGATCAACCCGCGCAGGGACGTTTCGAGGGGAACAGCCACCTCTTCGCGCTGCGCGTCTATTTCGAGGATACCGACCTGTCGGGCGTGGTCTATCACGCCAATTACCTGCGCTATCTGGAGCGTGCGCGGTCGGACATGCTGCGGGTCGGCGGGATCGACCAGCGCGCAACCTTCGAAAGCGGCGGCGGTGCCTATGCGATCACCGACCTGGCGATCAAATATCGCGCGCCCGCCAAGCTCGACGACGCGCTGCTGATCGAAAGCCGCGTGACCCGCATCCGCGCCGCCAGCGTCGTCATTCATCAGGCAGTCAGGCGCGGGGCGGAAACACTGGCGGACGCCACGGTGACCGCGGCGCTGGTCGGCCCCGACGGCCGCCCGCGTCGCCAGCCCGCCGCCTGGGTCGAGACATTCCGGCGCCTCGCGTCATTGGGGGAAGAGACACCGTGAATCCGATTTTGCAGACCGACGCGGCCACGTTGTCGCCGATCGCGCTGTTCATGGAAGCCGACTGGGTGGTCAAGGCGGTGATGCTGGGGCTGCTGCTCGCCAGCATCTGGACCTGGGCGATCATCATCGGCTTCTGGCTGAAGCTCGGCCGCACGCGTCAGCGCACCGAGGCGTTCGAGCGCGATTTCTGGAAGGCCGAGGATATCGACGCCTTCTACAAGTCGCAGACGCATACCGATTTGCCCTCCGCGCGCGTGCTGAACGCCGGCGTCACCGAGTGGCGGCGCTCGACGCAGGGGCAGAAGATCGACCGCGAGGGCACGCGCGAGCGGCTGGCGACCGTGATGGGCTCGGCGGTGGCGCGCGAGATCGACCAGCTTTCGGACCGGCTCAACGTGCTGGCGACGGTCGGGTCGGTCGCGCCGTTCGTCGGGCTGTTCGGCACCGTTTGGGGGATCATGCGCAGCTTCACCGCGATCGCCAGCCAGCAGAACACCAGCCTGTCGGTCGTCGCCCCCGGCATCGCCGAGGCGCTGTTCGCGACCGCGATCGGGCTGTTCGCGGCGATCCCGGCGGTGATCGCGTACAATCGCTTCAGCCATGCGATCAACCGCATCGAGGCGCGGCTGAACCGCTTCGCCGACGGCTTCCACGCCACGCTGTCGCGGCAGCTCGACGGCGAACGCTGATGGCGATGAACCTGCCTTCCGCGCGGGGGAAGGGCCGCCGCGCGCCGATGGCGGACATCAATGTCACGCCGCTGGTCGACGTGATGCTGGTGCTGCTGATCATCTTCATGGTCACCGCGCCGCTGTTGACGCAGGGCGTGCCGGTGAATCTGCCCGACAGCCGCGCCAAGCCGCTCGACCAGGAGCAGCAGCCGACCGAGATCTCGCTCGACGAACAGGGCCGGATCTTCATCGCCAAGGAGGAGGTCGCCGCCGACGCGCTGCCGGCGCGGCTCGCCGCGATCACGGAGAGCGCCAAGGGCAATGAGCCGCCGCAGGTGTTCCTGCGCGCCGATCGCGGGCTGGATTACGGGCGCGTGATGCGCGTGATGGGCGAGCTGAACCGTGCGGGCCTGAACCGCGTCGCACTGGTGACGGTCGGCGAGGAATAAGGTGGAGCGCGGTGAGAAGATCGGGCTGGGGCTGGCCGTTGCAGGACACGTCCTGCTGTTCGGCGTGCTGTCGGTCGGCTTTCTCGCCACGCCCAACCCGATCAAGCTGAAGCAGAATCCGGTCGAGGTCAGCCTCGTCAAGGACGTCGCGCTGGAGGCCGCCGCGCCGCAGCAGACCGAGGCGCCATCGCAGGCGGTCGCGCCCGATGTCGGCGAGCCCGAGGAAGCGCCGCCGCCCGCCGAGGCACCGCCGCAGCCCGTTCCCGCGCCGGTCCCCGAACCCGCGCCGCAGCCCGAGCCCAAGCCGGTCGCGAAACCCGCACCGCCCAAGCCGGCCCCACCGAAACCTGCCCCCAAGCCCGCGCCCGCGCCGAAGCCGGTTCCCAAGCCGCAGCCGAAGCCCAAGCCGGCGCCGCCCGCTGCGGAGAAGGCACTGGCCAAGCCAGCGCCGACGAAGCAGCAGAGCGCCGCGGCGTCGAGCAAGTCCTCGGCCGCGCCGGCGGCGTCGAAGGGCAAGGGCAAGACCGAGACCGCCAAGGGCGAGAAGCCGCGCGGCAGCCGGCTCGGCAGCGACTTCCTCAAGGGGCTGACCGCCGAGAAGAGCGATGCCAAGCCTAACGATGCGCCGCCGTCGGCCGCGCGCGTCGACGGCAAAGCCTTGGCGGCGATCCAGCAGGCGATCGCTCGGCAGATCCAGCCGTGCGCCGACCGACAGGTCGATCCCGGTCCCGGTGCGAACCAGATCGTCACGACGCTCAACCTGCGGCTCAACCGCGACGGCACGCTGTCGGCGACACCGACCGTGGTGCGCCAGAACGGCGTCGACGACGACAACCGGCGGTATGCGCGGCGGGTCGTCGATCTCGGCATTGCGGCATTCAAGGGCTGTTCGCCGTTGAAATTGCCGGCAGAATATTATTCCACCGCCAATGGGGGGTGGAGCAACATCAACTATAATTGGAAACTGCGGTGATGCGACTCCGGCTGCTCCTCCTCGCCACGCTCGTCTCCAGCCCTGCGCTGGCGCAGCAGGTGCCCGCGCCTGTCGCTCCCGATGCGGCGGCGCCGGGCGGGCAGACCCCGCCGCCGCTGGAGGTCGACGTTACCGGCGGCATCTCCGCGCCGATGCCGATCGCGATCCCGCCGATGCCGACGCAAGCGGTGGTGCAGACCGCGGCCGGCTCGACCGACCAGCTCGGGCGGCAATTGGCGGAGATTGTCAGCAACGACCTGCGCAATTCCGGGCTGTTCACCCCGCTCGCCCCCGGGCGGACGCGTGCGATCGCCTTCCCGGAAGTGACCGCGCCGGCGTTCGATTACTGGGCGGGCTCGGGCGCGCAGGCTTTGGTGCAGGGCTATATCCGCGCCAATGGCGACGGCACGCTGACGGTCGGCTGCTACCTGTACGACGTGTCGGCGCAGACGCAGCTGACGCGACAGGGGTTCGTGGTGCCGCCGTCTGACTGGCGGCGCGCAGGGCACAAATGCGCCGACATGGTCTACACCCGGCTGACCGGCGAGGGCGCGTACTTCGACAGCCGCGTCGTCTATGTCAGCGAGACCGGGCCGAAGGCGAACCGCATCAAGCGACTGGCGATCATGGATCAGGACGGCGCGAACAGCCGCTTCCTGACCACCGGCTCGTCGATCGTGCTGACCCCGCGCTTCGCGCCGAACCAGCAGTCGATCGTGTACATGAGCTATGTCGGCAAGACCCCGGCGATCTATGTCTACGATCTCGGCTCGGGGCGGCAGCGGTTGGTGGTGCAGAATGTCGCGACCACCTTCGCGCCGCGCTTCTCGCCGGATGGCCGCTACATCCTGTTCTCGATGGCGCAGGCCGGCAATACCGACCTCTATCGCGTGGCGGCGTCCGGCGGCACGCCGCAGCGGCTGACGACCTCGCCGGGGATCGACACCGGCGGCAGCTATTCGCCCGACGGATCGAAGATCGTGTTCGAAAGCGACCGGTCGGGCGGGCAGCAGCTCTATGTGATGAACGCCGACGGATCGAACCAGCAGCGGATCAGCTTCGGCGGCGGGCGTTATGCCACGCCAGTGTGGAGCCCGCGCGGCGACCTGATCGCCTTCACCAAGATCCAGGGCGCGTTCCGGATCGGGATCATGAGCCCGGGCGGGCAGGGCGAGAAGCTGCTCACCAACAGCTGGCAGGACGAAGGTCCCTCTTGGAGCCCGAACGGGCGTGTGCTGATGTTCTTCCGTCAGGGGCGTGGCAACGCCGGAAAGGCCGATCTGTGGTCGGTCGACCTGACCGGCGTCAACGAACGCCGCGTTCCCACCCCGCTCGACGGATCGGACCCCGCCTGGGGGCCGTTGCGTCCATAAGTTTCACGAACGACCATAGAGGAGACACCCGATGGCCCGTCTGACCACCACCCTGCTGATGGCGACCGCACTGGTCGCGACCGCCGCCTGTTCCAAGAAGCGCCCCGAAGTGCTGCCGCCCGCGCCGGGCGCCGCGCCGACGCAGGGGGCCCCGACCGGACCGGTCGATCCCAACGGCGGCGTCACGCCCGGTTCGGCGGCCGATTTCAAGCGCTCGACGCAGGGCGATACGGTGCTGTTCGGGCTCGACCAGTATGACATCGACGCCACCGCGCGCGGCATCCTCGATTCGCAGGCCGAGTGGTTGCAGCGCTACAACAACGTGACGATCACGATCGAAGGCCATGCCGACGAGCGCGGGACGCGCGAGTACAATCTCGCACTGGGCGATCGTCGCGCCAACGCCGCGAAGAACTATCTCGCCGCGCGCGGGATCGCGCCGTCGCGGATCAGCGTGATCAGCTATGGCAAGGAACGCCCGGTCGCTTTGGGCTCGGACGAGCAGAGCTGGGCGCAGAACCGCCGCGCGGTGACGGTCGTCGTCGGGGGGTAATGATAATCGAGAGGGGCGGTTGCTCCTCCCGTTCTTCGTCGCCCCGGGCTTGATCCGGGGCCCCGCTTCTACAGCGCTTGCTGCGAAGAAGCGGGATCCCGGGTCAAGCCCGGGATGACGAGTGAAAGTTACGCCGGCGTGATCGGCGGGTTCTCCATCTCGGCCTTGATCTCGGCAATCAGGTCCTTGCGGCTGAGCTTGCCGATCATCGTCTTGGGCATCGTCGCGCGCACCACTACGCGGTCGACGCGCTCGTGCTTGCCCAGTTGCGGGTTGAGCCACGCCGCCAGCGCCGCGCCCTCCACCTCCATGCCCTCGTTGAGCGTGACATAGGCGCGCGGCACCTCGCCGCGGTATTGATCGGGCAGTCCAATCACCAGCGCCTCGCGCACCGCAGGGTGATGATAGAGAATCGCCTCGATCTGGCTGGGGAAGACCTTGAACCCGCCGACCGAGATCATGTCTTTCAACCGGTCGACGATCGCGATGAAGCCGTCGTCGTCGATCGTCCCGACATCACCGGTGCGTAGCCATTTGCGCCCCTCCGCATCGACCGCGAAGGTGGTTTCGTCGGCGTCGGGGCGGTTCCAGTAGCCGGCCATGATCTGCGGCCCAAGCGCGACGATCTCGCCGGGTTGACCCTCGGGTGCCGGGCGCGTCGCATCCTCCTTGTCGACCAGCCGCAGCCGGGTGGCAGGCAAAGGTTGCCCGATCGTTCCGGCCTTCTGCCCGCCCTCATAAGGATTGGTGGTCAGCACGCCGGTGCTCTCCGACAGGCCATAACCCTCGATCAGCGTCGAGTGCGTTGCGGCCTCCCAGCGCGTCTTGAGTTCGGCGTTAAGCGGTGCGCCGCCGGAAATGCAGACGCGCAACGAGGCGAAGTCGGTCTGCGCCAACTTGGGATGATCGAGCAGCGCCTGGTACATGGTCGGAACACCGGGCAGCGAGGTCGGCTTGGTGCGCGTGATCGTCGCCAACGCCTGACCGGCATCGAAGCGCGGCAGCAGCACCATCTCGCCGCCGGTGACGATCGTGCGGTTCATCACGCAGGTATTGGCGAAGACGTGGAACAGCGGCAGCACGCCGAGGATGCGGTCGCACGCCTCCGGGTGCGGATCGAGCTGCGACACCTGCCGGGCGTTGGCGCTGACGTTGGCGTGGGTGAGCATCGCGCCTTTCGGCACGCCGGTGGTGCCGCCGGTGTACTGGATCAGCGCGACGTCGTGCTCCGGGTCGATCGCGGGCGGCGGCAGCGCGCCGTCGTTGGCGATCAGTTTCGAAAAGGCGATGACGCGCGGGTCGTCGGGACGCTGCGTGGTTTCGGCGCGCTTGAACAGGCGATAGGCGATCGACTTGGCGGGGGGCAGGACGCCGGCCACCGATCCGACCACCAGCCGTTCGAGCCCGCTCTTCTCCAGCACCTTCAGCGCGGTCGGCAGCAGCGCGCTGGCCGAGACGGTGAACAGCACGCGCGTGCCCGAATCCTCGACCTGATGGCACAGTTCCTCGACCGAATAGAGCGGCGAGAAATTGACCACCGTCGCGCCGAGCCGCAGCGCACCGTGATAGGCGGCGAGATAATGCGGGACATTGGGGAGAAACAGCCCGACGCGGTCGCCCTTGCCATAGCTCAGCGCGGCCAACCCGGTAGCGACGCGGCAGACACCGTCGGCGAGTTCGGCATAGCTATAACGACGGCCGAGGAAGTCGATCGCCGGGCGCTGGGCATGGCGGGCGGCCGACGCGTCGAACAGGGCCGGCATCGACAGCGGCGGGTAATCGGAATCCCAGGCCACGGGATGGCGATAGGCGGTGCGCCAGGCATGCTCTCCAGTCATTGACATGGTTGTAAGCAACAAACCGCGGCGCGCAAGCGATCAGCGTTGGAACAGCGTCCCGATCGCGGTCGCCGCCTGCCCGACACCGGCGATCGCCAGTGCCACCGGCGGCGTCCAGTCGGCATCGATCTGCGCGCTCTGGCGGTCGATCGAGATCGACAGCGTGCCGATCATCGGCGTGCGGTGACCGCCGCTGACCAGCATCAGCGCGCCCAGCGCGATGACGGCAGCACGGCGGCGGCGATAATCGGGTGATGGCGGCATGATGGCGTCCCTCTCAAAACCGCGTGGATCATAGCATGCGCAACGTCGGGGCGACAGCGGCGGCTGCGGTGCCCTTATGCCGCCTCGGCCCAGCGGAGTCGGTCGCGGCCGGCGCGTTTGGCGGCGAACAACGCGTCGTCGGCGCGGCGATAGAGGTGCTTCCACTCGGCCTCGTCGACGATCGTGCCGCATTCGCTGCCGAGTGATGCGGTGACCGCCAGGTCGAACGGCATCGTCGCGGCGCGGATGCGCGTCAGGATCGTCTCCGGCATCGTGGTCGCGGCGGCGGGCGCGAGCACCGCGAATTCCTCGCCGCCGATCCGCGCGATCAGCGCACCGGGAGGTGCCGCTTGCCGGAGCGCATCCGCGAAAACACGCAGCACCTGATCGCCGCCGTCATGGCCGAGCGTCTCGTTGATCCGCTTGAAATGGTCGATGTCGACCAGCACCAGCACATGGCGGTCGGCGCGGCCGATCGCTTCGCGCAGGAAGCTGCGCCGGTTCATCAGCCCGGTCAGCGGATCGCTGTCGGCCAGCAGCCGCGCCAGCATCTCCTGCTCGCGCGCCTGATCGCGCTCCTCACCCAATTGCTTGATCCGCCACGCGATCGCGAGCGCGCTGCAGCACGCCTCCAGCACCATCGCGATCAGCGTCGAATTGTCGATCCAGAAGTTCCACGGCACGAGCCCGAGCGCCTGCAGCACGCGCGCTGTGGCGGTGAGCAGCGGCAACGCCCAGGCGATCGCGAAGGCGCGCGCATAGCGATCACGCGCGTGCCAGCCGCGCCACAGCAGGGGAAGCGTCAGCAGCAACGTCGCCAGGAAGGTCAGGGTCAGCGCGCGATCGAGCATGCGCGCCTGGATGGGCATGAAGATGACATAGGCCAGCGACGAAGCGAGAACGGCCCCCATGGTCAGGTCCATCGCGGGGCGTAGCCAGCCGCGCGTCACCTGCGGCGCGAAGAAGCGCTGTGCGAAGAGCAGGGCGCTGCATAGGGTGGCGGCGAGCAGCAGCACGTTGAGCCGCAGCCGCAGATTGTTGTCGAGCCCCGTCACCTGCCCGAGCAACCCCGAACTGCTCGCGGCATAGCCGATCAGGAACAGCACCATCGCACAATAGGGCAGATGGAAACGCTGCCGAAGCGCGGCGGCCAAAGCGACGTTGAAGATCAGCAACGCACCCGCGAGTCCGACGAATCCCGCGTAGAAGGCGGTCAGCCGCAGCGTGTAGCGCTGCGAAAGGTCGGGCGAGAGCAATTGCGGCTGAAGCACCAGCCCGCGCATGTTGGCTGCCCCCTGCACGTGCCACAGCAATTGCACCGGACGCGCCGCAGCGGCGGGGAGCGGAAGCTGGAACGCGGCCCCCAGCTCGAGATAGCGCCAGGCGGTCGCGCTGGTGAAGCCGACCGAGCGGATCGAGCCGTCGGCATAGCGGACGTAGAGGGTGACGCGGTCCTGCCACAGACTGCCCGATCGCACCGCGACGCCCGGTTCGACGACGGGCAGGCGCTCCGACCTGACCCAATAATCGCCCGGCGGTGCGTCGCGTTGCGACCGCTGGCAGTCGAAGCCGACGGCCGTGCCGAACAGCCGCTCGGGCCGATCGCCATCCATCGCGGTGCGGAAGCAGGTGCGCAGGAGCATGTCGGTGCGTGCGGAGGCCGCCGGCGCCATCGCCAGCGATATGAGGATCACGGCGCAAATCGCCACGACCCGACGGATGATCCCCCCGGTCATGCTTCGACGCTAAACAGGAATGGCAAACAGAAGGTTAACGCGGCCCCCGAAAACGTAAACGTCGGAAGGGCGTCGCTGTCTTCGACCGCGGCGCAACGGCGGCGGAAAAGCGTGGGAACGGGCAGGTTTTATCCGGTGCGCCACCGGGGTCGAAAGGTTAACGAGCCGGAGACATGGTCCCCGACCCGTTAATGGATCAGTCGGCGGCTGCGGGTGCTGCCTTGTCCTTCTTGCCCGACTTCTTTGGCGCGGCGGGCTCGATCGCGAAGACCAGCGCATTGTCCTTCAGGTTGACCGTGACCTCGCCGCCATGGACCAGCTTGCCGAACAGCAGTTCCTCGGCAAGTGGCTGCTTGATCTTCTCCTGGATCAGCCGGCCCATCGGACGCGCGCCATACAGCTTGTCATAGCCCTTCTCGGTCAGCCACTTCTTCGCCTCGTCGCTCAGCTTGATGTGCACGTCGCGGTCGGCGAGCTGCAGTTCGAGCTGGAGGATGAACTTGTCGACGACGCGCGCCACCACCTCGGTCGGCAGATAACCGAACGGCACGATCGCATCGAGCCGGTTGCGGAACTCCGGCGTGAACATCTTCTGCACCGCCTGCTCGTCCTCGCCCTCGCGGGTGAGCGAACCGAAGCCGACCGTCTCGCGGGCCATGTCCGCCGCGCCCGCATTGGTCGTCATGATGAGGATGACGTTGCGGAAATCGACGGTCTTGCCGTGCTGATCGGTCAGGCGGCCGTTGTCCATCACCTGCAACAGGATGTTGAACAGGTCCGGATGCGCCTTCTCGATCTCGTCGAGCAGCAATACGCAATGCGGGTTCTGGTCGACCGCATCAGTCAACAGCCCGCCCTGATCGAAGCCGACATAGCCCGGAGGCGCACCGATCAGCCGGCTGACCGAATGCCGCTCCATATATTCGCTCATGTCGAACCGCTGGAGCGGGATGCCAAGGATCGTCGAGAGCTGCTTGGCGACCTCGGTCTTGCCGACGCCGGTCGGGCCGGTGAACAGATAATTGCCGATCGGCTTCTCGGGCTCGCGCAGGCCAGCGCGCGCCAGCTTGATCGCCGAGGAGAGCTTCTCGATCGCCGCATTCTGCCCGAAGACGACGCGCTTCAGATCGGTCTCGAGCGTTTCCAACTGCTTCTTGTCGTCGCTCGACACGCTCTTCGGCGGGATGCGCGCCATCGTCGCGATCACGGCCTCGATCTCCTTGGCGGTGATCGTCTTCTTGCGCTTGTTGGGCGCCACCAGCATCTGCATCGCGCCGACCTCGTCGATGACGTCGATCGCCTTGTCGGGCAGCTTGCGGTCGTTGATGTAGCGCGCCGACAGCTCGACCGCCGACTTGATCGCCTCGGGCGTGTACTTGACCGAGTGATGCTCCTCGAATGCCGAGCGCAAGCCAGCGAGGATCTTGATCGTATCCTCGATCGTCGGTTCGTTGACGTCGATCTTCTGGAAGCGCCGCAGCAGCGCGCGGTCCTTTTCGAAGTGGTTGCGGAACTCCTTGTAGGTGGTCGAGCCGATGCAGCGGATCGTACCACCTGACAGCGCCGGCTTGAGCAGGTTCGACGCGTCCATTGCGCCGCCGCTGGTCGCGCCCGCGCCGATTACGGTGTGGATCTCGTCGATGAACAGCACCGCGTCGGGCAGCTTTTCCAGTTCGTTGACGACCGCCTTCAACCGCTCCTCGAAATCGCCGCGATAGCGCGTGCCGGCGAGCAGCGCACCCATGTCGAGCGAGTAGATCACCGCGGGTTTGAGCACGTCGGGCACGTCGCCCTCGACGATCTTGCGCGCCAGCCCCTCGGCGATCGCGGTCTTGCCGACGCCGGGATCACCCACGTACAGCGGGTTGTTCTTCGAGCGGCGGCACAGGATCTGGACGGTGCGATCGACCTCGGCCGAGCGCCCGATCAACGGGTCGACCTTGCCGATCTTGGCCTTTTCGTTGAGGTCGACCGTGAACTGCTTGAGCGCGCTCTCGCCCTTCTTGCCCGGCGCCTCGGCCTTTTCCTTCTTCTCTTCCTCGGGCGCGCCCTTGGCGCTGGTCGCCTCGGGGGTCGCCGCGCCCTTGCCGACGCCGTGGCTGATGAAGCTCACCGCATCCAGCCGGCTCATGTCCTGCTGCTGGAGGAAATAAACCGCATAGCTCTCGCGCTCCGAGAAGAGCGCGACCAGCACGTTGGCGCCGGTCACCTCGTCGCGGCCCGACGACTGGACGTGCAGGATCGCGCGCTGCACGACGCGCTGGAACCCGCTGGTGGGGGAGGGATCGGTCGCGGCATCGACCTTGAGCGCGCCCAGCTCGGTATCGAGATAGTGCGCGACAGTGGTCTTCAGCTCGCCCAGGTCGACGCCGCACGCGGACATCACCTGTCCGGCATGTTCGTCGTCGATCAGCGCGAGCAACAGATGTTCGAGCGTCGCATATTCGTGGCGGCGCGACGACGCGGCCTCGAGTGCCTTGTGCAGCGTGGTCTCGAGAGCGCTGGCAAATGACGGCATCAGGTTACTCCTTGCAGGCCGCGTGAAGCCACGCGACCCTTGCCACGAATGTCGTGACGATGGGGCTCCGCATCAAGCGTTCCCCGTCATCACCCTCTCGACCCTGCACGCATAACCCTGTCACCCGCGGTAAGGTGCCGGCCTTATTTTCTGAATATCGCGTCGGCACTTGCGCGATGGTTAACGGCGCCTTCGATCTTTTTGCGCGTGCGGGCGATCTCGCCCTCCAGCGCGGTCACCCGCCCCTCCAGCTCCGCGACCGACAGGCGATCGAGGTCCTCGCGCAATAGCGCGGTCAGCGGGTCGTCGGGGCGCGCCCCCAGGATGTCGTCCAGGTCCATGGGCAGCATCGTTGACGCTGGGGAACACGGAGTCAATATGGCCCCTGACCGCAAGACAGGGCTCCCGACACGATGACCGACGTCCCCGATACGATGCTCGCGATCGACCCTGCCGAGGCGGGTGGACCCGAGGTGCTGGTGCCGGAGCGCCGTCCCGTTCCGGTGCCGGGCGATGGCGAGGTGCTGGTGCGTGTGGCCGCGGCGGGGGTGAACCGCCCCGATGTGATGCAGCGGCAGGGATCGTACCCGCCGCCGCCCGGCGCCCCCTCGACGTTGGGGCTGGAAATTGCAGGCGAGGTGGTCGCGCTGGGCGAGGGCGTCGACCCCGACATGCTGGGGCAGCGCGTCTGTGCGTTGATCGCGGGCGGGGGCTATGCCGAATATGCGGTTGCGCCGGCCGGGCAATGCCTGCCGGTGCCTGACGCGCTGACGCTGGAAGAGGCGGCGGCGATCCCCGAAACCTTGTTCACCGTGTGGACGAACCTGTTCGAGCGCGCCTTCGCGGTCGAGGGCGACACGGTGCTGGTCCATGGCGGGACCAGCGGGATCGGGACGATGGCGATCACGCTCGGCAATCTGTTCGGGCTGGAGGTGATCGTGACGGTCGGCTCGCCCGAGAAGCAGGCGGCGGCGTTGCGGCTCGGGGCGGATCATGCGATCGACTATAAGCAGGAGGATTTCGTCGCGCGGGTCAAGGAGATCACCAATGGTCGCGGCTGTGCGGCGGTGCTCGACATGGTCGGGGGCGATTACGTGCCGCGCAACCTGCAATGTCTGGCCGAGGATGGCCGCCACGTCTCGATCGCGGTGCAGCGCGGCGCGTCGGCAACGGTGCCGCTGTTCGAGATCATGAAGCGGCGGCTGACGCTGACCGGCTCGACGTTGCGCGCGCGCGACGCGGGGTTCAAGGCGCTGGTCACCGAAGAGATCGTGCGGACGGTGTGGCCCTTCGCGACGGCGGGGAGGCTCAAGCCGGTGATGGATCGCAGCTTCCCCTTCGCGCAGGCGGCGGACGCGCACCGGCGGATGGAAGAGGGCAGCCATGTGGGGAAGATCGTGCTGACGATGGGGTGAGGGGAACGCTCGTCGCGCCGCCTCCCTTCGTCATTCCCGCGCAGGCGAGAATCCAGAACCTCTGACGATCCGCCTCTATCGACGGACCCGCGCGTCTGGATCCCCGTATGTGCGGGAATGACGAGGGGTAGGAGCGTCGTGCAACGACGTTGATCAGCGCCGCTCGTAGGCCTTGGGCAGCGCGCCCTCGGTCGGCGTCAGGTAGCGGTCGCGCAACTCCGTCTGACGCGAGCGCATCGGTTGCGACACGCCGTCGATCCACGTCGCGACGGGCACCGACGACAGCTCCAGCGGATCGCCGTCCCAGATCACTACGTCCGCGCGCCGCCCGGCACGCAGCGAGCCGATCTCGCCGCCCATCCCGATCGCCTCGGCCGGGCCGCTGGTGATCGACGCGAACGCCTGTCCCCAGTCGAGCCCGGTGGCGCCGGGGATGCGGGCGATGGCGACGAGATTGCCCGCGAACTGCCGCAGCACATGGTCGCCGCCCGATGCTCCGGTCGAGGCGAGCGCCACGGGCACCCCGGCGGCGCGCAGCCGCCCGACGTTCGACTCGGTCGCGGCGAGATTCTCGAACTGCGCGGGTAGATCAGCGAGCGCCGCCGCGATCACCGGCACCTTCGCCGCGGCGATCTCGCGCGCGATCAGCCAGCCCTCGGTCACGCCGACCAGCACCAGCCTGAGCTTAGGATAATCGCGCGGCAGCGCCAGCACGTTGCGGATGTCCGCGGCCCGCTCGACATGCACCAGCAGCGGCACCTGCCCATCGAGCACGCGCAGCAGCGCCTCGGCGTCGGCGCGCGTCACCAAGGCGTCGCGCGAACGCCCGTCGAACGCGGCGGGGTTGCGGCGGAAGTCCTGTGCCTGCGCAAAGGCGTCGCGGAGCAGCGCATAGGCCGCCGGCCGGCTGCCTCCCGCCAGCTTGCCGCCGCCTTCGCCCAGCTCGACGAACTGGAACGCGCGCGGGCGCGTCACTGCGTTCGGGTCTGCGCCAAGATCGATGATCGCGCCCTGGCCCGCGAAGATCGAGCTTTCGGCGCTCGGCGTCACGATTGCGCGGGTGACGCCGAACAGCCGCTCGTTTGCAATCTTTACCGCCGCGGGATTGACCCCCAGCGACACATCAATCGCGGCCTTGAACGGTGCGTTGCGCGCACCGGCATCGTTGCTTTCCTGCACGCCGTCGGCGTCGACCAGCGAGATATCGCTCAGCGCCGAGACGACGCCCGCCGACACCCATTTGCCGGCCGCGTCGATCACCTGCGCGCCGGCGGGCACCGCGACGCCGCGCCCGGCGGCGACGATCCGCCCGTTCGCGATCACCACCGTGCCACCCTCGATCGGCGCGGAGCCGTCGCCGATCGCGACCGTGCCGCCGGTGATCGCCACCGTTTGCGCAACGGCAGGCGTCGCCAGCATCGTGGCGAGGAGGAAGAGCGCGCGCTTCACTTGACGTCTCCCGAGCCGGGCTGGCCGAGTTCGAAGTCGCTCACCGGGCGACGTTTGGGATCATTGGCATCGTAGAGCAATGCGCCATCGACCCAAACCTTTTCGGGCCGTGTGTAGACGCTGAACGGATTGCCGTTCCACAGAACTACGTCGGCCATCTTACCGGGCTTAAGGCTGCCGGTCTGCGCATCAATGCCGAGCGCCTTGGCGGGCCCAAGCGACAGCCACTTCCACGCCGCAGCGTCGCTGATCTGGATGCCCGAGTGGCGCGCCGACGACAGCACCTTGGCGACTTCCTGATTGAGCCGCTGGATGCCGTTCTCGTCATCGGAATGGATCATCGCGCACGCGCCGGCATTCTCGAGGATCGCGAGGTTCTCGCCGATCCCATCATAGCTTTCCATCTTGAAGCCGTACCAATCGGCCCACACCGCCGCGCACGTCCCGCTCGCCTTGAGCAGATCGGCGATCTTGTACGCCTCCACCGCGTGGTGGAAGGCGGTGACGTGGTAGCCGAACTCCTTGGCCATGTCGAGGACGATCGCCATCTCGTCGGCGCGGTAGCAATGGTTCTGGACCATGATCTCGCCCGACAGCACGCCGCGCAGCGTGTCCATGCCGATGTCGCGATCGGGGGCGTCGCCGCCTTCGGCCTCGTATTTGTCCCACTTGCGCTTGTAGGCGACCGCCTTCGCCCAGGTCTGGCGATCGACCGCGACATTGCCCATCCGCGTCGAGGGCTCGCGATTCTTGCTGCCGTACACGCGCTTGGGATTTTCACCGCACGCCATCTTCAGGCCATAGGGCGCGCCGGGAAACTTCATCGCCTGCATCGTGCGCGCATAGACGTTCTTGAGCACCACGCTGCGGCCGCCCATCAGGTTTGCCGAGCCGGGCAGGATCTGCAACGTCGTCACCCCGCCGTTCGCCAGCGCGCGGCCGAAGCCGGGGTCCTGCGGCCAGACGCTGTGTTCGGCCCAGACGTCGGCGGTGATCGGTGCGGTCGCCTCGTTGCCGTCCGAATGCGCCTGCACCGATGGGGTCGGATAGTCGCCGAGATGGCTGTGGATGTCGACGACGCCGGGGGTGACGTATTTGCCCTGTCCGTCGATCACCGTCGCGCCAGGCGGGGCGTCGAGCGTCTGTCCGACTGCGACCACCTTGCCGTCGGCGAACAGCACCGCGCCGCCGTCGATCCGATTGCCCTCACCATCGAAGACCGTGACGTTGCGCACAAGCGTCGGCGCGCCGGGGTAGGCACGATAAGTGGAGGGATAAGGATCGCGCGCGTAGCGGACCGGCGGCGCCTTCTTCGCGGCGGTGGCTGGCTTCTCCTTGGTCGTGGCACACGCCGTTAGCGGTAGCGCCAGCAACGCGACCGACAGCAAAGCGCGCCGTGCGCGATCCGAATTCATGGCGGTGCCCCTTTTTATTCATTCTTTGTTGTCCCGATCATGGACGCCGTCTTGCGCTGCGGTCAAGCGACACCGGTGTCATTCGATCGCAAAGCGCAGGCGGAAAAAGGTTCCAGGTCGATATTTGCCGACGCAAATAGATACATGTTGATTTCATTTAACGGGCGCGTTGACCTGTTCCGAAACGCTGTCTAGGGCGAGGCACGTAAATAAGGGAGCTCCCCATGTCCGAAGATACCATCACTGCCAACGCAGTTGAGCTTGCTACCGAACTGACCATCGCGTGGCTCGCCAATCCCAACACCCGCGCCTCGGGCGAGGATGTGCCGGCATTTCTGCGCACGATGCATGATGCGGTGACCAACCTGTCGTCGTCGACTGCGCCGGCCGCGCCGGAAGAGCCCGCCACCGAATATACCCCGGCGGTGTCGGTGCGAAAGTCGCTGGCGTCGAAGGATCACCTGATCTCGCTGATCGACGGGAAGCCTTACAAGACGCTGCGCCGCCATCTGGCCGGTCATGGTCTTACCCCGGACGACTATCGTCAGCGTTATGGCCTGAAGCCCGACTATCCGATGGTCGCCGAGAGCTATTCGGAAGCGCGCCGCGACATGGCCAAGAAGATCGGTCTCGGCCGCAAGCCCGGCGCGCGCCGCACCGAGGCCGCTCCGGCCGCCGAGCCCACGACCAGTGGCCGTGGCCGCCGCAAGGCCGCACAGGCGGAGGGCTGATCGCCCGTACCGCACGGGGCTGCACGCCGATGTCGATCGTCGATCCGATGATCGCACCGGCGGTCGACCGCGCCCGTGCATCGCTCGCGCAGGCCCTGCGCGAGATGGTGGGCAGCGGCGAGCTGGATCTCGCCCGCCCGCCCGGCGATCCCGGGCTGATCGCCGAAACGTCCCCCGCGTGGCGGGTACACGGCGACTTCTCCGCAATGATGATCGGCGGCATCTCCGCCTTGCTGCTCCAGATGCTGCATCCCGGCGCGCTGGCGGGGGTTTGGGATCACAGCGACTTCAGAAATGACCGGCTTGGTCGCTTGCGGCGCACCGCGCAGTTCATCGCCGTCACCACCTATGGCCCGACCGATCTGGCTGAGCGCACGATCGCGCATGTCCGCGCGATTCATGACCGCATTCACGGGCACTTGCCCGACGGCACGCGCTATGATGCCAACGATTCTGCGCTGTTGACCTGGGTGCACGTCGCCGAGACCGACAGCTTCCTGCGCGGCTATCTGCGCTATCGTGACGCAACCTTGTCGCCCGACGATCAGGATCGGTACGTGGCCGATGCCGCGGTGGTCGCCGAACGGCTCGGCGCGCGGGAGGTGCCGCGCTCGCGCGCCGATATCGCCGCTTATTACCGTGTTGTCCGCCCACAATTGCGTGGCGACCATCGCGTGTGCGAAGTCGCCGATGCGCTGCTCGCGCCCAGCCCCGACCGTGCGCAGGCCGCCGGGCTGGCGGTAGCGGCCGCGGCTGCGCTCGACCTGCTTCCCGACTGGGCGGCCGCGCTCCACGATCGCCGCGCGCCGCCGCTCGCGCGGCCCGCGATCCGTGCCGGCGCGGACGGGATGAGCCGCGTGCTGCGCTGGGCCTTGCGCGCGCCCTGAACCGTTCCTGCGGCTGACTCGTTCTGCTGAACGAAGGAGCCGACATTATGCCGCTGACCACCGACGCCGAGATCAGGACCTTGCTGGAAGAGGTGCGCACGATCGCGCTGGTCGGCGCCTCCGATCGGCCTAGCCGCCCGTCGAACGGGGTAATGGCGACGTTGCAAGCGCATGGTTATCGTGTGATCCCGGTCAATCCGCAGATCACCGGTACGCATGTTCACGGCGAATTCGTGTTCCGCGATCTGTCGCAGCTTGGCGATCCGATCGATATGGTCGACATCTTCCGCCGCTCGTCGGAGGCGGGCGCGGTCGTGGACGAGGCGATCGCGATTGGCGCGAAGGCGGTATGGTTGCAATTGGGCGTCGTCGACGAAGCCGCCGCCGCGCGTGCCGAAGCGGCGGGGCTGAAGGTGGTTATGGATCGCTGTCCGGCGATCGACATCCAGCGGCTCGGGGTTCGACCGATCGCCGCATAGCCTCTTCATAACCATAGCGAATGCTGCGGATCACGAGCGACGGCGTTCTTCACGCACTCCCCATAGATCGTCACAACTGTTACATGCCCCTTCAACACCAGAAAAAGGGGAGTGCATGTCCAGTCTGTTCCGGCGCAAGCCGATCGCGATCGATCATGGCGATGGGCACGTCCTCGCGCGCACGCTGTCGTGGCCGCATCTCGTAGCGCTGGGTGTCGGCGCGATCGTCGGGACGGGGATCCTCACGCTGATCGGCGTCGGCGCGGATCGCGCGGGACCGGCCGTGATGCTCAGCTTCGCGATCGCGGGGGCGATCTGCGCCTGCGCCGCGCTGGCCTATGCCGAAATGTCGACGATGATCCCGGCCTCGGGCAGCGCCTATACGTACAGCTATGTCGTGCTGGGTGAGGTGATCGCCTGGGTGATCGGCTGGTCGCTGATCCTCGAATATTCGCTGGTCGTCTCGACCGTGGCGGTTGGCTGGTCCGGCTATGCCTCGGCGCTGCTGACCCCGCTCGGCTTCCCGGCCGCGCTGACTAATGGGCCGGAGCTGGGCGGAATTGTCAATGTGCCCGCGGTGTTCATCATCGCGGTCGTTGCCGGGCTGCTGTGCTTCGGCACGAAGGAGAGCGCGACGCTCAACGCAGTGCTGGTGGCCGTGAAGCTGGTCGCGCTGACCGTGTTCGTGATCGTTGCGCTGCCGCATTTCGACCCCGCCAACCTCCATCCGTTCATGCCGCATGGCTTCACCGCCTCGGTCGATCCGGACGGCAAGGAGCGTGGGGTGATGGCAGCCGCCGCGATCATCTTCTTCGCTTTCTATGGCTTCGACGCGATCTCGACCGCGGCGGAGGAAACCAAGAACCCGGGACGGGACCTGTCGATCGGGATCATCGGATCGATGTTCGGGTGCATCGTCATCTATGTCGGCGTCGCGGTCGCGGCGGTCGGCGCGCTCAGCTACACGCGCTTTGCGGGCTCGCCCGAGCCGCTGGCGCTGATCCTGCGTGACATCGGAAAGCCAGGGTTCGCGACCTTCCTCGCTGCCAGCGCGGTGATCGCGCTGCCGACGGTGCTGCTGGGTTTCCTGTTCGGACAGAGCCGGATCTTCTTCGTAATGGCGCGCGACGGGCTGTTGCCGGCGGGGTTGGCGAAGGTGTCGCGACGTGGCGCGCCGGTGCGGATCACGCTGATGACTGCGGCGCTGGTCGCGGTGATCGCGGGGGTGATGCCGATCGACGCGATCGCCGCGCTCGCCAACGCGGGCACGCTGGCGGCGTTCGTCGCGGTGTGCGTGTGCATGATGGTAATGCGCCGCCGTGCGCCCGATGCCGAGCGGACCTTCCGCGCGCCGCTCGCGCCGGTCGTGGGCACGCTGGGCGTGCTGGGATGCGTGTATCTGTTCTTCAGCCTGCCGTTGAAGACGCAGGAATATTTTCTGTTGTGGAACGTCGCGGGGCTGGTGCTTTACTTCGTTTACGGGCGGAAGCGCGCGGCGGTGGCTTGAGAGTCGGGGAAGGCCTCTCTTCCACTTCCGTCATCCCCGCGCAGACGGGGATCCAGCCGCGCAGGTCTTCGTAGAAGCCGCAACGTTAGAGGTTCTGGATTCCCGCCTTCGCGGGAATGACGGAGGGGACGCTCAGCGCTTCTTCACGAATTCCGCGCGCAAGACCAATCCCTTGATCCCGTCGAAGCGGCAGTCGATTTCCTGCGGATCGCCGGTCAGTCGGATCGACTTGATCGCGGTGCCGCGCTTGAGCGTCTGGCTGGTGCCCTTGACCTTCAGGTCCTTGATAAGCGTGACCGCATCGCCGTCGGCGAGCAGGTTGCCGACCGCATCGCGCACTTCGACGCCCTCCGCCGGCGCGGCGGCGGTTGCTTCACCGGCCTGCACCCATTCGCCGGTCGCTTCGTCGTAGATATATTCGTCGCTCAACTTTTCGTCCCCACAAGCAGTAAGGGAGGACCCAGCGGCCCTCCCTTCCCGAAATCACCCTGATCGTCATCGCTTACGCAGCGAGGTTCCGCAGCACGTACTGCAGGATGCCGCCATTCAGGAAGTATTCCAGCTCGTTCACCGTATCGATCCGGCAACGGGTCTGGAACTGCTCGGTCGACCCATCCTGGCGCTTCAGCGTGACGGTCACGTCCTGACGCGGGCGCAGCTGCGCGACGTGCTGGATGGTGAAGGTCTCGTCGCCGGTCAGCTTGAGCGTTTCGCGGGTCACGCCCTCGGCGAACTGGAGCGGGAGAACGCCCATGCCGACGAGGTTCGAGCGGTGGATGCGCTCGAAGCTCTCGGTGATAACCGCCCGCACGCCCAACAGGTTAGTGCCCTTCGCCGCCCAGTCGCGCGACGAGCCGGTGCCATATTCCTTGCCGGCGATGATGACGAGCGGGGTGCCGTCGGCCTTGTGACGCATTGCGGCGTCGTAGATTGGCATCACCTGACCCTCGTAGCGGCTCATACCGCCCTCAACCCCCGGCACCATCTCGTTTTTGATACGGATGTTGGCGAAGGTGCCGCGCATCATGACCTCGTGATGGCCACGGCGCGCGCCGTAGCTGTTGAAGTCGGCGCGGCTGACCTGATGCTCCTGCAACCACGTCCCCGCCGGGCTGTCGGCCTTGATGCTGCCGGCCGGCGAAATGTGGTCGGTTGTGATCGAATCGCCGAGGATTGCCAACGGCTTGGCCTCGATGATGTCGGTCACCGGCGCCGGGGTCATCTCCATGCCCTCGAAGTACGGCGGGTTGGCGACATAGGTCGAGCCGGCGCGCCATGCGTAGGTGTCCGAGCCGGTCACGTCGATCGCCTGCCACTTCGAGTCGCCGGCATAGACGTTGCCGTAGCGCGCGCGGAACATACCGTCGTCGATGTTGGCGGCCATGAGGTCGGAAACCTCCTGGTTGGTCGGCCAGATGTCGCGCAAGTACACATCCGCGCCATCGGTGCCCTGACCGATCGGCGTCTCGTTCATGTCGGTGGTCACGGTGCCTTTCAGCGCATAAGCGACGACGAGCGGCGGCGAGGCGAGGAAGTTGGCGCGCACGTCGGGCGACACGCGGCCCTCGAAGTTGCGGTTGCCCGACAGCACCGAGGCGGCGACGAGATCGTTCTCGTTGATCGCCTTGCTGATCGGCGCGGCGAGCGGCCCCGAATTGCCGATGCAGGTGGTGCAGCCATAGCCGACGAGGTTGAAGCCGATCGCGTCGAGATCCGCCGACAGCCCGGCCTTGTCGAGATAGTCGGTGACCACCTGCGACCCCGGCGCGAGCGAGGTCTTCACCCACGGCTTCGGCTTGAGCCCGAGCGCGTTCGCCTTGCGTGCGACCAGACCGGCGGCGACCAGCACCGACGGGTTCGAGGTGTTGGTGCAGCTGGTGATCGCGGCGATCACGACGTCGCCGTCGCCGATGTCATGCCCACGCTCGTCAACCGCGACGCGTGCCGGCTTTTCCTTGTGGTACAGCTTGAACAGGTCGCCGTTGAACACCTCGTCGACGGTGTCGAGGCTGACCTTGTCCTGCGGGCGCTTCGGGCCGGCGAGCGACGGCACCACCGTGCCCATGTCCAGCTCCAGCGTGTCGGTGAACACGGGATCGGGGGCGTCGGCGTAGCGCCACATGCCCTGCGCCTTGGCATAGGCCTCGGTCAGCGCGACGACTTCGTCCGGGCGGCCGGTGAGGCGCATGTAATCGAGCGTCTTGTCGTCGACCGGGAAGAAGCCGCAGGTCGCGCCGTATTCGGGCGCCATGTTGGCGATCGTCGCGCGATCGGCGAGCGTCATCTGATCGAGGCCCGGGCCGTAGAATTCGACGAAGCGGCCGACCACGCCCTTGGCGCGCAGCATCTGCGTGACGGTGAGGACGAGGTCGGTGGCGGTGATGCCCTCGCGCAGCGCGCCGGTCAGCTTGAAGCCGACGACCTCGGGGATCAGCATCGACACCGGCTGGCCGAGCATCGCGGCCTCGGCCTCGATCCCGCCGACGCCCCAGCCGAGCACGCCGAGGCCGTTGATCATCGTCGTGTGGCTGTCGGTGCCGACCAAGGTATCCGGGTAAGCCATCGTCGCGCCGTTCTTCGCATGGTCACCGGTTTCCGCCGACGCCCAGACCGCATGGCCGATATATTCGAGGTTCACCTGGTGGCAGATGCCGGTGCCCGGCGGCACGACCTTGAAATTGTCGAGCGCCTTGCTGCCCCACTTCAGGAATTCGTAGCGCTCCGCATTGCGGGCATATTCGAGATCGACGTTGTCCTCGAACGCCTTGGGCGTACCGAATTCGTCGACCATGACCGAGTGATCGATGACGAGGTGGACCGGCACCTGGGGATTGATCTTCGCCGCGTCGCCGCCCAGCTTCGTGATCGCATCGCGCATCGCGGCCAGATCGACCACGCACGGCACGCCGGTGAAATCCTGCATCAGCACGCGCGCGGGGCGATACTGGATCTCGCGGTCCGAACGGCGCTCCTGCTGCCAGTCGATGATCGCCTTCACGTCGGCTTCGGTGACGGTGACGCCGTCCTCGAAGCGCAGCATGTTTTCGAGCAGCACCTTCATCGAGAAGGGCAGGCGGCTGATGTCGCCGAACTTTTCCTCGGCGGTCTTCAGCGAGAAATAGTCGTATGACTTGCCCCCGGCCTGCAGCGTCTGGCGGGCGTTGAGCGTATCCTGGCCGATGGCCGTCATGGGCAAAGTCCTTTCTTCAAGGGCCGACGTCGGGCGGCGAGCGCGCGCGGCGACGGGAGCGAAATTCTCGGTCGCCGCGGGCGATAGCAGCGGTGCCGCATGTGCGAAAGGGGGCGGGGAGCAACGGATGTAAGCGATTGTGGCTGGGGCGGTGCACGGGTGATGGCGGGCGCTGTATTCCCCGCGCGGGAATGGCGGGGAAGGTAGTGAACCACGCGAGCGCCGGGCAGTTGGAACGGCAAACTGCTGCTGGGGCGAAAGAACGAGGCGATGCCGCGCAAGCTGAAAGTTTTCCGCACCCCCGCAGGCTTCCACGACGCTTATGTCGCGGCGCCGAGTCGCAAGGCCGCGTTGGCTGCGTGGGGCGCCACCGCCGATCTGTTCGCGCGCGGTGCGGCGGAAGAGGTGACCGATCCGGCGCTGATGGAAGCGCCGCTCGCCGCGCCAGGTGAGGTCGTGAAGAGGTCGCGTGGGAGCGCGGAGGAGCAGCTTGCCGCCGCGCCGGCACCGCGGCGCGCGGGCAAGCCGGCGGTGTCGAAGAAGAGCGCCGCCAAGCCCGCGCCCCGGCCGAGCCGTGCGGCGCTTGATGACGCGGAGGCGGCGCTCGACACGGCCGCCGCCGCCGAGGAAGCGGAGCGAAAGGAGCTGGCGAAGCGTCGCGCGGCGCTGGAGCGCGAGGAGAAGGCGGCCGAACAGCGGTGGCGCACGGAGCGGCGCGCGCTGGAGGACGCGCGCGATGCGGCGCGCGAGCGGTACGAAGCGGCGCTGGCGAAATGGCGGGGGTGATCGCGGCGGGGTTCTCGCCATGACCGGGATCGTGCGCGCTCCGGTTATGGCGAGCGCCACGCACCGGATTCCTGTCCCCCCTCCGTTACCCCGGACTTGATCCAGGGTCCCGCTTGCGCCGCAACCGTCGAGAAGAAGCGGGGGCCCGGATCAAGTCCGGGGCGACGGCGTGGTTCGGGCTGTCCTACATGCACGCGGTTGCGGTATTTTCTCCATCGGCAGCGTGGGGATCGAAATGAGCGACGGCGGCGAGGCAGCGTTCCGGCATCGGCATGACGGGTGGACGCCGTTGCGGCAGACGACCTTCCTGCGCACGCTGCGCGAAACGGGGTGCGTGCGCTCGGCCTGTCAGCGGGTCGGGCTGAGTTCGACCTCGGCCTATCGCGTCAAGCGGCGCATTCCCGAGTTCGGTGCGGCGTGGGATGCGGCGCTCGCGTATCGATTGCCGGCGCTGGAGCGCGCCGCCTATGCGCGCGCGGTCGAGGGATGGCTGGAGCCGATCGTCTACAAGGGCGAGGTGGTGGCACCGGCGGCGCTATTCGGATGCGATGCTGCGGCTGTTGTTGCAGCGCGAGGATGCGCGTCCGGTGCCGGACGTGGCCAAGGGGAGCGGCGGGCGGCTGGTGACATCGGCGCGGGCGCGGGCCGAGGCGGAGCTGCTCCAGCGGCTGAAAGCGATGGCCAAGCGGCAGCAGGCACGCGGCGAGGGCGAGCCGGGGGCTTCAGGCGCATCAGGCGGCTGAGGCGCGCCATCGCGCGGCCGCGAGCGTCGCGCAGACACGCAGCGGCCCGGGTTCGTCATTGCGAGCGCAGCGAAGCAATCCAGAGCCGGATCAGGACGCCCTGGATTGCTTCGCTGCGCTCGCAATGACGACGTCGGTTCGACTTGATGCCAACGCGCCTACAGCGTTCCGATCATCTCCCTCAGCACCTCGAGGCAGGCCACGCCGAGCGCCTTCGACCGCTCCGCGCTCCAGCCGAATGCCGGATCGGGGTTCGCGTCGTGATCCTTGAACGGCATTTCCAGCGTGACCGATACCGCGCCGAACCGCTCGGCCAGCTGGTTGGTCGACATCGACAGGTTGGCGTTGCCGGGCGCGGACTTCTCATAGCCGAGCTGGGTCTGGAAATCGGGGGTGTGCGCCGCCAGCCGACGGCCGAATTCGGTGAAGCTGTCACCGCGCGCGTTGTTCCACGACGGAATGCCCTCAAACCCGGCGATGAAATTGGCGGCGATCGCCTCGTCGCCGTGAACGTCGATCGCGAAGGTGACGCCGGTCGCGTCCATCTCGCGCAGCACGCACAGCACTTCGGGGCTGCGCTCCGGCGACGGCGCGTGCCATTCGCGGTTGAGGTTCACCCCCGCCGCGTTGGTGCGCAGGTGCCCGCGGCGCGTGCCGTCGGGGTTCATGTTCGGGACGACATGGACGGTCGCTTCGCGGAGCAGCGGCGCGGCGGCGGGGCTGGTCAGCCAGTCGAGCGCGCCCTCCATCCAATATTCGGTCATCGATTCGCCCGGGTGCTGGCGCGCATAGAGCCACACCTGCTTCGCGCCGGTGCCGACCCGGAAATAGTCGATCGCCTGCCCGTCCAGCGTCTCGCCGAGCTGGCGGTGGGTGACGCCGGGGCGCGCCGCGATCCGCGCGACCAGCCGCGCGTGCATCTCCATCGTATAGGGCGCGAAATAGGCGAACCACGCCAGATCGGTCTGCCCGGTCCAGTCGAAGCTGAGCACGCCGCCGTCGTAGCGTGTGTCGATCATCCGCCACTGGTCGAGGTCGGTCGAGGCGCGTGCCTTGTAGCCCGGCCAGCCGAACGGATAGGCCGAGTCGCCCGCGTTGAGGATGCGGAAGGCGACGCGCTTGCCGCTGAGCCCGGCGGCGCGGAAATAGAACCATTGGAAGAAGTCGGACTGGTGATCGCGGACGATCTCCAGATCGCAGCGCCAGTCGTCGCCCGCACCCTCGATGGCGACGAACTTGATGTTGCCGCCATCGAAAGCGGCATTGATGTCCAGCGTCATTTTACCTCGACCGTCCGCCCCGACTCACCGGGGAAATTCTTGAAGAGCGCGCCGGCGAGCCGCGCGGCGACCGAGCCGGCGTCGGCGTCGGGCGCGCTGGTGTCGGTCAGCGATTGCGCCTGGCCTTCCCAGATCGCGTCGGCACCGTGGCGGATGCGCACCGCCAGTTCGGTGACCAGCCCGAGCCGCCCGCCCGAATCGCCGCCTACGGGGAAGCTCACGCCGCCGCCCAGCCCGGTGCCGCCGCGCCACCCTCCCGAATAGCCACCGCCGCCGATCCCGATCTGGATCGGCGAGCGCTTGGGCGGCAAACCGCGTTCGGCGCGCGTGAAGCCGACGGTGGCGATGAAGTCGGGCTTGCTGCCCGGTGCCGCGCTGGTGAAGCCGTTGCGCAGCAGCTCGGCCTCGACCGCGGCGGCATAGGTCTTGTATTCGAGGCTGGCGGACGAGGGACCGGGCAGCGGCTCGACCGCGATCGTCCCGCGCTCCGCCACCGCGTCATAATGGAAGCGCGTCGCCTGAACCGGAAAACGCTGCGGCCCGGTGGTGCAGGCAGCCAGCGGCGCCAGCGAAAGGGCCAGAAGAATCGCGCGACGCATGACACACCCTCGATAAGATCGTTGCGACATAGCAACGCACGCTTGCGGTACAAGCTCCGGGCAACGCACACTTCGGGTGCAAGCTCCCGCTCGGTTGACTTTCGGGCGTGCGCTCTCTAGGCGGCGCGCTTCCCAGTTTTCGAAGAAGCGCAGCCATGAAGATCCGCAACAGCCTGAAGTCGCTCAAGGACCGTCATCGCGACAATCGCGTGATCCGCCGTCGCGGCCGGACCTATGTCATCAACAAGACGAATCGCCGGTTCAAGGCCCGCCAGGGCTGATTTCCGGCGTGAAGCCGACGTCGGTCATCTTCGACGTCGGACACGTCCTGTACGACTGGAACCCTCGGGTTCTGTACGAGCGCCTGTTCGATGACGAACGGGCGCTCGACGTGTTCCTGAACGAGGTCGCCACGCGCGACTGGCATTTCCAGCACGACGCCGGTCGCCCGTTTGCGGAGACCAGCGCGGAGCTTGGCGCGCGCTTTCCGGACCATGCCGCGATGATCGCGCATTGGGGTCCGCGGTTCGGCGAGCAGATCCCGGGGCCGATCCCCGGTATGATCGCGATCGTCGAGGAGCTGGACGCCACCGGCGTGCCGCTGTTCGCGATCACCAACTTCAGCCACGAATTCTTCCCGCCGTTCCGCGCGCGCGAGGCGGCGGTGTTCGATCGCTTCCGCGACATCGTCGTGTCGGGCGAGGAGCGGTTGGTGAAGCCGGATGCGGCGATCTACCGGCTGGCGCTCGACCGATTCGGGCTGCGGGCGGAGGAAGCGTTCTTCATCGACGACAATGAAGCCAATATCGCCGGGGCGCAGGCGCTGGGCATCCACGCGCATCTGTTCACCGACGCCGCGACGCTGCGCCCCGCGCTGGTCGCCGCTGGCCTGCTGCGCTGAGGCGCGGCGGAACGATCGTCCCCACCGCGGCTTTCAGGCTCCGACACCAGATCGGAGAGTGGCATGGAAGACCAGCGCGTGTGGGCGTTCGAGGAAAGCCTGTGGACCGGCGACGCCGATCATTATCGCGAATCGATCGACGAATCGGCGCTGATGGTCGTGCCGCAGCCGCCCTATGTCCTGGAGAGCGAAGCCGCGGTCGAGGCGGTGTCGCAGACGCCGCGCTGGGAGCAGGTGACGTTCAAGGACGGGCGGATCGTGCGCCCGCAGGAGGGGCTGATCGTGATCGCCTATGGCGTCGAGGCGACGAAGGGTGACGAGCGCTATGTGGCGCATTGCACCTCCACCTACCGCCGCGTGGAGCATGAGGTATGGACGGTCGTCCAGCACCAGCAGACCCCGCCGCTGACCGCCGAGGTCCGCGCCGAAAGCGATTGACCGTCATCGTCTAACGGACGCCGCCCGCCGGGCAGGTGGCGGCGTCGCGTTGCGAACGCGGCGGCTCAGCCCATCGGCTGCGACACGTCAAGCCCGGTGACGAAGGGCAGCGAACCACGAAGCAACTGGTCTTCGAGTTCGGTGATATAGTCGCTCAACGTGTTCATCGACAGCGGATCGTTGATCATGCCGCGCGCACGGCGCGCCCTGGCCAGATCACCCCGTAAACGTCTCTCGGCAGCAGCCCGCGGCATCGTCTTCACCCCAAACCCGCGGCGGGCCATGGCGGATGACTCGGCAGCGAGATTGTACATATAGGTCAAGCTACCGCCCGAAAGTTCCAATTTGGCCCTGTTTGCGACGAAGTGTTACTCAATCCGGCGAACCGTGTCCGGCACGTCGCAGCGCGCATTAAGCGGGTGCCGACCATTACCCGGATGGAAATAAAAAGGCCGACACTCCGGGAGCGATCCCGAAAATGCCGGCCCTTTGTGATGGCCGTCGCGCCACCAACGGCGCGACGAATCGGTTGCCTTACTGCGCGCTGGGCCCGCGATAGTCCTTTAGCTCGTCGCCGACGATCTGGACGACGTGCAGCACGTTCGTCGAACCCGGCGTGCGGAACGGCACGCCCGCCATCACGATCACGCGGTCACCGGCCTTGGCGATTCCCTGCCGCAGCGCGATTCGCTTCGCCTTGGCGACCATCTCCTCGAACGACTCGACGTCGCGCGTGTTGACGTTGTGCGTGCCCCACAGCAGCCCGAGCCGCCGTGCGGTATCCGTGCTGGGCGTCAGCACGAGGATCGGCACCGAGGGACGCTCACGCGCGATGCGCCGCGCGGTCGACCCCGACATGGTGAAGCAGATGATCGCCGAGGCCGATACGGTGTCGGCGATGTTCTTCGCCGCCTCGGCCAGCGCGTCGGCGGTGGTCGGATCGGGGCGGGTGACGGTGAAGTGGATGCGGTCGCCGTGCATCGGGTCGCGCTCCACCGCGTCGCCGATCGCATTCATCATTGCGACCGATTCGACCGGCCACTGGCCCGCGGCGCTTTCCGCCGACAGCATGATCGCGTCGGCGCCGTCGTAGATCGCGGTTGCGACGTCCGACACTTCGGCGCGGGTCGGTGACGGGCTCTGGATCATCGATTCGAGCATCTGCGTCGCGACGACGACCGGGCGGCCCATGCGGCGCGCGGTTTCGACGATCCGCTTCTGGAGCGGCGGCACCGACTGCGGCGGCAGCTCGACGCCCAGATCGCCGCGCGCGACCATCACGCCGTCGCAGGCCTCGACGATTTCCTCCAGCCGCTCGATCGCGGCCGGCTTCTCGATCTTGGCGAGCAATGCCGCCTTGCCGCCGATCAGCTTGCGCGCTTCCCAGAGATCTTCGGGACGCTGTACGAACGACAGCGCGATCCAGTCGACCCCCTGATCGATCGCGAAGGCGAGATCGGAACGGTCCTTCTCGGTCAGCGCCGCCATCGGGATGACGACGTCGGGGACGTTGAGCCCCTTGTTGTCCGAAAGCGGCCCGCCGACCTCGACGGTGGTGACGATGCGATTTTCGTCATGGTCGGTGACGCGCAGCACCAGCTTGCCGTCGTCGAGCAGCAGGCGCGCGCCCGGCTCGATCGCGGCGAAGATTTCCTTGTGCGGCAGCCGTACGCGCGAGGCATTGCCCGGCGTCGGATCATGGTCGAGCACGAAGGTGCTGCCATGTTCGAGCGTCACGCGGCCGCCATCGAACTTGCCGACGCGCAGCTTCGGCCCCTGCAGATCGGCGAGGATCGTCGTCGGGCGCTTGAACCGCTCTTCCATCGAGCGGATCGCCTGGATGACCGCGATCTTCGATTGCTGGTCGCCGTGGCTCATGTTGACGCGGAACGCATCCGCGCCCGCCTGGAAAAGGGTGGTGATCATCTCCAGCGTGTTGCTGGCCGGGCCGAGCGTCGCGAGCACGCGAACCTTGCGCGAGCGCGGAGCGATATGATTCGGGTTCAGGGTCATGCGCCTTCCTGCTTTGCCGGCATGGCCTTAGCGAGTAACGCCGCAGGATCAAATGACGGAGACAACATGGATCGGCTCGATACCCTCGACGACGCCGTCGCGGCGGCGGCTTTCCGGCGGCTGGTCAGGCATTTGCGCCACCGCACCGACGCGCAGAACGTCGATCTGATGGGGCTGGCCGGTTTTTGCCGCAACTGCCTGTCCGACTGGGTGGGCGAGGCTGGCGGGCTCGACAAGGACGAGGCGCGCGAGGCGATCTACGGCATGCCCTATGCACAGTGGAAGGCGGAGCATCAGGGCGACGCGACGCCCGAGCAGCTCGCGCGGATGGCCGAGAGCGTGAAGAAGAACGCCTGAGCCGGACCGCGCGCGCCCTTGAGCATCGGCTCGCGCGGGCGTAGACGCGCCGCCGCACCCCATCGGGGTATCCACCACGCCGTCCCCGCCCGCGCGATTCGCGTCGGCGTCGCGGGCGGCGTCATTGTTTTCGGGGAATATCATGGCGGAAGAGCGTGGCGAAGGCATGGGCGGCGGTTCGGTGGCAGCCGACGAACTGCGGCTGTTGATCGAGCGTGCCGAGCGACTCGAAGAAGAAAAGAAGGGCATCGCCGACGACATCAAGGACGTGATGGCCGAGGCAAAGAGCCGCGGCTACGATGCCAAGGCGATCCGCAAGATCTTGCAAATCCGAAAGAAGAAGCGCGAAGAATATCGAGAAGAACAGTCGATCCTCGAAGTCTATATGCAGGCGCTCGGCATGATCTAGATCATAGACGGCTGTCGTAGAGGCGGCCGTTAAGATTATCTTTGCTCCCCGCACCGTATACGTTTGTGGTGATCGACGGTGTTGGGGGTGACGACGGGTGCTAGCGGCTTTACAGACCGGCTTCCGACCGCGGGAGGAGCGGATCACCGTGCTCGTCCCGTCGCGGATGCGGCTGGACTCCAGCTGGCACGATATCGTGATCCACAACGTCTCGTCGCGCGGGCTGATGGCCGGATGCGATCAGCCGCCGGCAATCGGCAGCTATGTCGAAATTCGGCGCGGGACGCTCGTGATCGTCGGGCGCGTGCAATGGAACAAGGGGCGCTTCTTCGGGATGCGCTCGCAGGATCGGCTTTCGGTCAAGGCATTGATCGACGAGCCGCGCCTGGCGGGACGACCGGCGCGCGCCGATGCGAAGCCTGACAGCGACCGCCGCGCCGAACGCCGGCTGGCGCATGAAGCGCAGATGGCGCGCAAGGTGGAACGGTCGCGCAGCTTTGCGTCGATGTTCCAGTTTCTGGTGATCGTAGCGGTCGGCGTGACGCTGGCGGGGATCGCGGCGCATACCGTGTTCACGATGCTCTCCGCGCCGGCTGCGCAAATCGAGGACGCCTTGCAGGTGAAGTGAGGCGGGGCGGGGCGCTGGATTTCTCTCGTCATTGCGAGCGTAGCGACGCAATCCAGGGCCGGATCAGGACGCTCTGGATTGCTTCCCCCGGCCTTCGCCGGGGTCGCAATGACGGGTGGAGTCATGTCACCTCCGTCATCCCGGACTTGATCCGGGATCCCGCTTCTTCGCGGCGAGCGTTGTAGCAGCGGGGCCCCGGATCAAGTCCGGGGCGACGGCAAGTATGCTGTCGGGCAGCGCCCGGCGTGACGCTACGCCGCCTCGGCCGGCGCGGTGGTCCATCCCAGATGCGGGATCGTGATCGAGCGTTTGCCGCCCATGTCGGTGCGCGTCACGAACAGGTCGCGCCCCTCGATATAGCCGATCAGCCGCTTGACCCGCCCGATCGAGCTGGTGCCATAGGTGTTCGCGATCGCGATGTCGGACGGGCAGGGCGCACCGTCGCGCGCCGCCTTGGCGACCAGCAGGAACGCGCCGAGCATGTCGTCGGGCAACCCGCCGGCCAGTGCGAGCACGCTCGCCCATTCCTCGGCATGCGGATCGAAGATGCCGGCGCGCGCGCATGACAGGCGGCGGCTGAACGCGGCGAGATCGAGCGCGGGTTTGGCGATCCCGGCCATCCGGCACCGCACCTGAAAATCCTGAAAGAGCACCGCCGCCGGCCGGCCGCTGCTTTCGTCGTCGGTAACGATCGCGCGCAGCACCTCGGCATAGACCGCCTCGACCTCCTCCTCGTTGCGGTCGGGCAGCGACGGGGCGGGGGTGGCGGGTGCGGGCGCCTCGATGTCGGAGAGCAGTTCGTCTGCGGGCACGCGGCGCGGGCGCGGATCGAAGGTCATCGGCAGCGTCGGCGCCGCCTCCGGCGTGACGTCGAGCAGGGATTGCAGGTCGACCGAATCGGCCTGCGGCAGCGGAACCAGCTTCGGGCTGCCGCTGCGCGCCTGCGTCTCGACCGTGCCGATCCGCACCGTGATCGGGCGTCGCGACACCGCCGGCCCCAGCGCCATGAAGGTGCCGCGCGCCAGATCGCGGATCGATTCGGCCTGTCGCCGCTCCATGCCGAGCAGGTCGGCGGCGCGCGCCATGTCGATGTCGAGGAAGGTGCGCCCCATCAGGAAGTTGCTCGCCTCGGCGGCGACGTTCTTGGCGAGCTTCGCCAGCCGCTGCGTCGCGATCACCCCGGCGAGGCCGCGCTTGCGCCCGCGACACATCAGGTTGGTCATTGCCGACAGCGAGGCGCGGCGGACTTCCTCGGCGACCTCGCCGCCGGTGGTCGGCGCGAACAATTGCGCCTCGTCGACCACCACCAGCGCGGGATACCAATGTTCGCGCGGCGCATCGAACAGTGCATTCAGGAAGCCGGCGGCGCAGCGCATCTGCCCCTCCGCCTCCAGCCCTTCGAGACTCAGCACCACGCTGGCGCGGTGTTCGCGAAGCCGGGCGGCGATTCGCGCCAGTTCGCGCTCGGCATAATCCGCGCCCTCGATCACGACGTGACCGTAGCGTTCGGACAAGGTGACGAAATCGCCCTCCGGGTCGATCACCACCTGTTGTACCTGCCCGGCGCTGCGTTCGAGCAGCCGGCGTAGCAGGTGCGACTTGCCGGACCCGGAATTGCCCTGGACGAGCAATCGGGTGGCGAGCAGTTCTTCGAGGTCCATGGTCACGGGCGCGCCGCGCTCGTCGCTGCCCATGTCTACGCTGACGGTCATGATCGCGCCCCGTTTGGCCGATCATGCCCCGGTTGGGCAAGCGCTTTGCGCGACCGCGGCGTGCGGCTACGGGGGCGCGTCACGAAGGGGAATCGTCCATGGCGCACCGTCCACCGATCGCCGATCTCGCGCTGCGCATCATCGGCAAGCCGCGCCATTCGCTCGATGCCGAGGAACGCCGCGTCCTCGACAGCATCGATGCCGGGACCTTGGTCAGCCGCGATGCCGCCGACGAGGCCGACCTGCGCGCCAGTTTCGGCGACCGGCTGGCCGACAAGGTCGCGGCGATCGGCGGGTCGTGGGGGTTCATTATCGCCTTCACGGTGGTGCTGGTCGGCTGGATGCTGCTCAACACCGACGTGCTGAAATATTTCGGGCTGCAGTTCGACCCTTATCCGTACATCTTCCTCAACCTGATGCTGTCGACGCTCGCCGCGGTGCAGGCGCCCGTCATCATGATGAGCCAGAACCGGCAGGCGGCGAAGGACCGGCTCGCCGCCGGGCTGGATTACGAGACCAATTTGCGCGCCGAGCTGGAGATCCTGCGGCTCCACGAAAAGATCGACGGGCTGGTGATCGAGCGGCTGGCGGCGCTGGAGGCGAAGATAGACGGGTTGGCGAATGCCGTCCGCCGCGCGTAAAGGCACGGGATTATCCGTCAGAGGCGACCATGGCAGGCCATTCCAAGTTCAAGAACATCATGCACCGCAAGGGCGCGCAGGATAAGAAGCGCTCCGGCATGTTCTCCAAGCTCAGCCGCGAAATCACCGTCGCAGCGAAGATGGGGCTGCCCGATCCCGACATGAACCCGCGGCTGCGCGCCGCGATCAACGCCGCCAAGGCGCAGTCGATGCCCAAGGACAATATCCAGCGCGCGATCGACAAGGCGAGCAAGGGCGATACCGAGAATTACGAGGAAATCCGCTACGAGGGCTTCGGTCCCGGCGGCGTGAGCCTGATCATCGAGGCGCTGTCCGACAACCGCAACCGCACCGCGACCAACGTGCGGACCGCGGTGTCGAAGAACGGCGGCAATCTGGGCGCGAGCGGTTCGGTGAGCCACGGCTTCGACCGGATGGGGCTCATCAACTATCCCGCGAGCGCGGGCGACGCCGAAAAGGTGTTCGAGGCGGCGCTGGAGGCCGGGGCCGAGGACGTGACCTCGACCGAGGAAGGTCATGAGATCTGGACCGAGCAGGGCTCGCTCCACGAGGTCGCCAAGGCGCTGGAGCCGGTGCTGGGCGAGGCCGAAGGCGCGAAGCTGGCGTGGCGCCCGCAGACGATGGTCGAGGTGACCGAGGCGGATGCGGCGACCTTGTTCAAGCTGATCGACGCGCTGGACGACGACGACGACGTCCAGACGGTGTGGGGCAATTACGAGGTGTCCGACGAGGTGATGGCGAAGCTGGGGTGATGCTCTGGCGGGTGAGAGGAAGAAGGTTTGTTCGCGCAGAGGGGCGGAGGCGCAGAGAGGTTTCTCATGCCGCGTAGCGGCGCTCATCCCCGCTTGCGTCGGCGCAGCATGTGCGCTGACGGGCGCCGCTCGACCTTGGCGCAACACCTCCGCGCTTCTGCGCCTCTGCGCGAACAAACCTTCTTCTTGAACTGCGCTGTCCGGCCATGATCATCCTCGGCCTTGATCCCGGACTCGGCACGACCGGCTGGGGCGTGATCCGCGCCGAGGGAAACCGGCTGAGCCATGTCGGCAACGGGCAGATCCGCACCGATCCGTCGATGCCGCTGCCGCGCCGGCTCGCGAACCTTTACGCCGCGCTGATCGACGTGATCCGCGCCGAGCGGCCCGACGAGGCGGCGGTCGAGGAGGTGTTGGGCAACACCAACGCGCAATCGACGCTCAAGCTGGGGCAGGCGCGCGGGGTCGTGCTGCTCGCCGCGAGCGGCGCGGGGCTGACGATCGGGGAATATCATCCCTCGACGGTCAAGAAGGCGGTGGTCGGCACCGGCGGCGCGGAGAAAAGGCAGATCCAGGCGATGATGGCGGTGCTGCTGCCCGGCGCGAAGCTGGCCGGACCGGATGCCGCCGACGCGCTGGCGGTCGCGATCTGCCACGCGCATCATGTCGCGAGCGCGCAGGGGATGATGCGGCGGGCGCGGGCGGGGGCCTGACCCCGCCCCATCGTCATTCCCGCGCAGGCGGGAATCCAGACGCGCAGGTCTGTCGATAGAGGCGAACGTCAGAGGTTCTGGATTCCCGCCTGCGCGGGAATGACGGATCTTGGTGGAGAGCAGGCGTGATGCAAAATCTGTTCAGAAGGGCGGATGCTCACCTCGACGCCACGCCGCAGCCCGTCTCAGGCAGTAAGGCCATACCGCCAGAGGGGAGAGCGCGATCAGGCCGAAGACTATAAGCCCGATCAAATCCTTGCCCAAATCCCCGAAGCCGATCGTGAATAAGACCATGAAGGCGACTATGAGCGTGTAGGCGAATGCAGCAGCGATCAGGATTGCGGAAACGAACTTGTTCAATGCGTCCCCCGCGTCAGCCTCTCATTTCGTAACAGGCCAAGTCCGATGTTCGCAATGGGGCCAAATCCCTCCCCCCCCTTCACCTCACCGCGCAATCCCCCCCGCGGCCAGCACCGCCAGCGTCACCAGATCGCCAGCCGTAGACGTCATCGGCGCGATCTGCACCGGCTTTTCCATGCCGACCAGCATCGGGCCGATCATGTCGTCGCCGCCCAGCTCGCGCAGCAGCTTCGCCGAAATGTTCGCCGATTGCAGCCCCGGCATCACCAGCACATTCGCCGGGCCGGACAGCCGCGCGAACGGGAAGTTCTTGAGCTGGCGCGGGTTGAGCGCGACGTCCGGGGCCATTTCGCCCTCGTACTCGAAGCTCACCTTGCGGTCGTCGAGCACCTTTACCGCGCCGCGGATGTTGTCGAGCCACTGGCCGTTCGGGTTGCCGAACGTCGAATAGCTGAGGAACGCGACGCGCGGTTCCTGACCGAGCCGGCGCGCGACCGCGGCGGTCTGCTCGGCGATGTCGGCGAGTTCCTCGGCGGTCGGGCGTTCGTTGACGGTGGTGTCGGCGATGAAGACGGTGTGCGACTGGCCGACCAGCACGTGGATGCCGAACGCGGTGCGGCCGGGCGCGGGATCGATCACGCGCTTGATCTCGCGCATCGACTGCGCGAACGGGCGCGTCACGCCGGTGATCATCGCATCCGCCTCGCCCAGCTGGAGCAGCACCGAGCCGAAGATGTTGCGATCCTGGTTGATCATCCGCTCGACCTCGCGGCGCAGGAAGCCGCGGCGTTGCAGGCGCGCGTAGAGGAAGTCGACCATCTTGGGCACCAGCGGCGAGACGCGGCTGTTGTGCAGCTCATATTCTTCCGGGTTGGCGATGCCGAGCGCGCGAAGCTTGTCGTAGACGTCTTCGCGCCCGACCAGCACCGGCGTGCCATAGCCGCCTTCCTTGAACGCGATCGCCGCGCGCAGCACGACTTCCTCTTCGCCTTCCGCGAACAGCACGCGCTTCGGATTGGCCTTCGCGCCTTCATAGGCGAGGCTGAGCACCGAGGTGGTCGGGTTGAGCCGCGCGCGCAGCGCCGCCGCATAAGCCGCCATGTCGAGGATCGGCTTGGTCGCAACACCCGAGTCCATCGCCGCCTTGGCGACGGCGGCGGGGACGATCTCCATCAGCCGCGGATCGAACGGCGAGGGGATGATGTACTCGGGGCCGAAGCTGTGCTGGACGCCATAGGCGATCGCGACCTCTTCCGGCACACGCTGCCGCGCCAGCTCGGCGATCGCATTGGCGGCGGCGATCTTCATCGCGTCGTTGATCCCGGTTGCGCGCACGTCGAGCGCGCCGCGGAAGATGAACGGGAAGCAGATCACGTTGTTGACCTGGTTCGGATAGTCCGACCGCCCAGTGGCGACGATCGCATCGGGACGTGCCGCCTTGGCGAGTTCGGGGCGGATCTCCGGCTCCGGATTGGCCATCGCGAAGATGATCGGGGCGGGGGCCATGTCGACCACCATCTCGGGCTTGAGTGCGCCCGCCGCCGACAGGCCGAGGAACACGTCGGCGCCGCGCAGCGCCTCCGTCAGCGTGCGGCGATCGGTGTTGGCGGCATGCGCCGACTGCCACTGGTTCACGTCGTCGCGACCCTGATAGATCACGCCGGTCCGGTCGCAGATCAGCACGTTGTCGTGGCGGACGCCCATCGCCTTGATGAGTTCGGTGCAGGCGATCGCCGCCGCGCCCGCGCCGTTGACGACCACCTTGATCTCGGACAGCCGGCGGCCGGTCAGGAGGCAGGCGTTGATGACGCCCGCGGCGCAGATGATCGCGGTGCCGTGCTGGTCGTCATGGAAGACCGGGATGTTCATCCGCTCGCGCAGCGTCTGCTCGATGATGAAGCATTCGGGGGCCTTGATGTCCTCAAGGTTGATGCCGCCGAAGGTCGGCTCCATCAGCTCGACCGCGTCGATGATCCGGTCGACGTCCTCGGTCTTCAGTTCGATGTCGATCGAATCGACGTCGGCGAACCGCTTGAACAGCACCGCCTTGCCTTCCATCACCGGCTTGGAGGCCAGCGCGCCGAGATTGCCCATGCCGAGGATCGCGGTGCCGTTCGAGATGACGGCGACCAGATTGCCCTTGGCGGTATAGTCATAGGCGGTCGAGGGATCGTCGGCGATCGCCTGCACCGGGATCGCGACGCCGGGCGAATAGGCGAGCGCGAGGTCGCGCTGCGACGCCATCGGCTTCGACGGCACGATCTCGATCTTGCCGGGGCGGCCCTCCGAGTGAAACAATAATGCTTCGCGCTCGAACTGGACGTTGCGCTCGTCGGCCTGGGTGCGATCGTCGGTCATGGCGACAGCCCTTACGGAATGCGGGCGCGGTTGGGAATATCTCCTAGCGTTGCTCAAGCGCGAGCAGATGTTGCTTCGCGGCCAGCCCGCCCGCGAAGCCGGTCAGCGCGCCCGAACGGCCGATCACGCGGTGGCACGGCGTGACGATCGAGATCGGGTTGCGCCCGTTCGCCGCGCCGACCGCGCGGGTGGCGGTGGGGCGGCCGATCGCCTGCGCGATGTCGGCATAGCTGCGCGTCTCGCCGTACGGAATGGCGTCCAATGCGCGCCACACGTCGCGCTGGAACGCGGTGCCGCGCGGAGCGAGCGGGAGGTCGAAGCGCGTGCGCGTGCCGGCGAAATATTCGGTGAGCTGCGTCGCGGCGGCGGCGAGTACGGGATGGTCGGGGCGTTCGGCGGTCGCCTCCAGCCGCACGCGACCCGGTTTGTCGTCGGGCCACAGGATTGCGACGAGCGCGGTGTCGTCGGCGACCATCGTCAGCGCGCCGAGCGGGGAGGCGAGGGTGGTGCGGTGGAGCATGGCGGTGCTTGTATCGGCTTCCGCGCGTCGTCGCATCCCGCGGCTTGCGGTCAAAGTGGCGGGTGGTTTTCGGACCGGCACGCAGGTATGATCGTGGCCATGAAGCACGAGCCCGGCATTTTTGAGCAGCGCGATCGTGAAGCCGAGGCCGCGTCGATCGCGCGGGCGCGGGCCGATGTCGCCGCGGGCCGGGTTCATTCGCACGATGTCGTCAAGGAGTGGCTGATGACATGGGGAAAGCCCGGTCGCCTGCCGTTCCATGAATGGCTTGCCGCACGCAATGGCGATAGTTGACTGGACCGACGAGGCGCTGCGCGAAATCGACGAGATCGTCTTCTACATCGAACGTTTCGACCCTGCCGCCGCGACCCGGATTTCGACACGACTGTTCGCGCTCGGCGATAGCCTGAAGGAATTTTCCTCGGCGTGGTCGGCCTGTCGAGGACGGCTTGCGCGCGCTGACCACCGTGCCGCCGTATATCCTGCTCTACGAAACCGGTGGCGAGATCGTGTCGATCATCTCCATCCGCCACGGCGCCCGCCGCCCGGACTGACCTTTCCATGACCACCAGCCCCGCCCCGACGCCGATGATGGCGCAATATCTCGCGCTCAAGGTCGAGTCCGAGGATTGTCTGCTCTTCTACCGAATGGGCGATTTCTTCGAACTGTTCTTCGACGACGCGCGCGTCGCGGCGCAGGTGCTCGACATCGCGCTGACGTCGCGCGGCGAACATGCCGGGGAGAAGATCCCGATGTGCGGCGTGCCGGTCCATGCCGCGACCGCCTATCTGCAACGGCTCATCAAGGCCGGGCACCGCGTCGCGATTGCCGAGCAGACCGAAAGCCCCGAGGCAGCACGCAAGGCGCGCGGATCGAAGGCGTTGGTCAACCGCGCGATCGTCCGCGTCGTCACCGCCGGAACGCTGACCGAGGAGACGTTGCTCGACGCGCGCGCCGCCAATTGGTGCGTCGCGATCGGCGAGGTCGGCAGCGAGGTCGCGGTGGCGGCGGCGGACGTCTCGACCGGGCGGTTCGAGGTGATCGCCTGTGATCGCGCGTCGCTGGGGGCCGAGCTGGCGCGGCTCGGCGCGGCGGAGATCGTTGCGGCGGAGGGCAGCGACGCGCCCGCGACGGTGCTGCGCCCGCGCGCCGAGTTCGACAGCGCGCGCGCCGAGGAGCGGCTGAAGCGGCTGTTCGCGGTCGCGACGCTCGACGGCTTCGGGCAGTTCGGGCGCGCCGGGCTGGCGGCGGCTGGCGGGCTGGTCGCGTATCTCGACCATACCGCCAAGGGGCAGTTGCCGTTCCTGCGCCCGCCGGTGCTCGCCGCCGCACGCGACACGATGGCGATCGATGCCGCGACGCGCGAGAGCCTCGAGATCACCTGCACCGCGCAGGGGCAGCGCAAGGGCAGCCTGCTCGATGCGGTCGACCGGACGGTGACCGGCGCGGGCGCGCGGCTGCTCGCCGCCGATCTCGGCGCGCCGCTGATGGACCGCGCGGAGATCGAGGCGCGTCTCGATCTGGTGCGGCTGTTCCACGACGATGCGGGGTTGCGCGACCGTATCCGCGCGGCGTTGCGTGCATTGCCGGACATCGGCCGCGCGCTGGGGCGGCTCGCGGCGGGGCGGGGGAGCCCGCGCGATCTCGGGCAGTTGCGCGACGGGCTCGACGGCGCATGGGCGATCGGCGACCGGCTCGGCAAACTGGCCGAGACCCCCGCGCTGCTCGCGCAGCTCGCGCCGCGGCTGCGCGGGCATGGCGAACTGATCGACCTGCTCAAGCGCGCGCTCGTCCCGTCGCCGCCGATCGAGGCGAGCGACGGCGGTTATATCGCGGCCGGCTACGACCCGGCGCTCGACGCGCTGCGCGACACCGGCAGCGGCGGGCGGCGCGCGATCGCCGCGCTGGAGGCGACGTTCCGCGCCAAAACCGGGATCGCCGCGCTCAAGATCCGCCACAATGGCGTGCTCGGCTATCATGTCGAGGTGCCGGCGCGCGCCGCCGATCCGCTGATGGCGGCGGACTCCGGGTTCACGCATCGCCAGACGCTGGCGGGTGTCGTCCGCTTCAACGCGCCCGAACTGCACGAGGTCGCCGCGAGCGTCACGCAGGCCGGCGCGCACGCGCTCGCCGCCGAGGCCGCGCATCTGGAGGACCTTACCGCACAGGCGCTGGCCGGGCGGCTGGCGATCGCCGCGACCGCCGATGCGCTGGCACGGCTCGACGTCGCCGGCGCGCTGGCCGAGCGCGCGATCGAGGGCGGCTGGTCGCGTCCCGCCTTCGCCGACCACGCCTGTTTCGAGGTCAGCGGCGGGCGGCATCCGGTGGTCGAGGCGGCGCTGGCGAGGAGCGGCGACCGGTTCGTCGCCAACGACTGCGTTCTGGGCGAGCGGTCGCGGCTGTGGCTGGTCACTGGGCCGAACATGGGCGGCAAGTCGACCTTCCTGCGCCAGAATGCATTGATCGCGGTGCTGGCGCAGGCGGGGGCCTATGTGCCCGCGGCGGCGGCGCGGCTCGGGCTGGTCGACCGTTTGTTCAGCCGCGTCGGCGCATCGGACAATCTCGCGCGCGGGCGCTCGACCTTCATGGTCGAGATGGTCGAGACCGCCGCGATCCTCGCACAGGCGACCGAGCGCAGCTTCGTGATCCTCGACGAGGTCGGGCGCGGCACCTCGACCTATGATGGCCTCGCGATCGCCTGGGCGGTGGTCGAGGCGATCCACGAGGACAATCGCTGCCGCTGCCTGTTCGCGACGCATTACCACGAGCTGACGCGACTGGCGGAGCGCTGCGACGCGCTGTCGCTCCACCACGTCCGCGCGCGCGAGTGGAAGGGCGAGCTGGTGCTGCTCCACGAACTCGCCGACGGGCCGGCGGATCGCAGCTACGGGCTGGCGGTGGCGCGGCTGGCGGGGATGCCACCCGCAACGGTGTCGCGCGCCAAGGCAGTGCTTGCGAAGCTGGAGGCGGGGCGTGCGAAGACCGGCGGGCTGGCGGCGGGGCTCGACGACTTGCCCCTGTTCGCCGCCGCCGCGCAGGCCGAGGAGGACACATGCGACGCGATCCGGGCGGAGGTCGAGGCGCTGGACGTGGATGCGCTGACGCCGCGCGAGGCGCTGGAGACGCTGTATCGGCTGAAGGCGCTGGCGCGGGAGGGGTGAGGGGAGCGGCTCACCGCCCGTTGACAAGCGGCGAACCGGATTCGACGCTGTCGTAAGGGCGTCGTCGTCCGGTCGCGCTGCATGGGGGACCATCGTCATGACCATCGAGTCGACTGATGTGCGTGACGGAAGCGACGCCAGCGCCGGTCGAACAAGCGCGCCGCCGCGCCCTGCGCCTGTCACGCTCGTGCAAGCCTTTTGGGTGTGGTTGCGCATCGCCATGCTGTCGTTCGGTGGACCTGCGGGGCAGATCGCGGTGATGCATCGCATTCTCGTCGACGAGAAGCGCTGGATTGGCGAGCAGCGATTCCTTCATGCGCTGAATTATTGCATGTTGCTGCCCGGGCCAGAGGCGCAACAGCTGGCGACCTATATCGGATGGCTGCTGCATCGCACGAAGGGCGGCATCGTCGCCGGCGTGCTGTTCGTCGTTCCCGGTGCCGTCACGATCATGGCGCTCAGCTGGATCTACGTCCTCTACGGTCGTGTGGGTATCGTCTCGGCGCTGTTCTATGGCCTGAAGGCAGCGGTGCTGGCCGTCGTCGTCCAAGCGGTCGTCCGCATCGGCAGCCGCGCCCTAACGAGCGGCGCCGCGCGCGGGCTTGCCGCCGCCGCGTTCCTGCTGATCTTCTTCGTCGGCGTGCCGTTCCCGCTGATCGTGCTGGCCGCCGGAATCGTCGGATGGTGGTCGGGGCGGCGAGGAAGCGGCGCGTTCCGTAGCGGCGGCCATGGTGGGTCGAAGCACGCGACCGTCGCCGATGCCGACACGCTGCTCGGTGAGGAACTGCCCGCCCACGCCCATCCCAGCCGGGGCGAGACGGCACGCACCGCGCTTATCTGGCTGGCGCTGTGGCTCCTCCCGGTCGCGGTGCTGCTGATCGCGCTAGGCCCGGACAGCGTGTTCAGCCGTATCGCGACGTTCTTCTCGACGATGGCGATGGTCACCTTCGGCGGTGCCTATGCCGTGCTCGCCTATGTCGCACAGCAGGCAGTCGACAGCTATGGCTGGCTGCGCCCCAAGGAAATGCTCGATGGCTTGGGCATGGCGGAGACGACGCCGGGTCCGCTGATCATGGTCCTGCAATTCGTCGGGTTCCTGGGTGCCTTTCGCGATCCCGGTACGCTGTCACCGCTGCTCGCGGGCACGCTGGGCGGGCTGCTGGCGACATGGGTGACGTTCGTGCCGTGCTTCCTGTGGATTTTCCTCGGCGCGCCGTTCATCGAACGCCTGCGCGGCAATGCCGTGGTGGCAAGCGCGCTGTCGGCCATCACGGCGGCAGTGGTCGGCGTCGTCCTCAATCTGGCGATCTGGTTCGCGCTGCACACGCTGTTCCGCACGACGATCACGGTGACGGCGGGGCCGACGCGGTTCGACGCGCCGCTGCTGACCAGCATCGACCCCGCGGCGCTCTTCCTGTCGCTGGGCGCGGCCGCTGCAATCTTCCTGATGCGCGCCGGGGTCATCACGACGCTGCTGCTCACATCGGCGGCGGGCGCCGGGCTTCATGCGGTGGGAGCGATCGGGTGACGCGATCCGGCCGGAAGGGGGCGACCTTTTAACCCCGACCCGCTATCCCGCCCCACATGACCGGCCGTTTCGACCACCTCCCCAACCGCCGCGCGATCGTCGACCGTCGCCTGCTCGCCGAGCAGGTCGCCGCGGCGACCGGCAAGGACACGTCAGCGCTGCGCCATCAGGTCAGCCTGTTGCTCAAGAGCGCGCTCGAGGCGGGGCGCGCCGAGATCGCGCGGCGGCTGATCGCCAATCCCTCGCGCGGCATCGAGGCGGCGAATGCGCAGGCGTATCTGGTCGACCAGTTGCTGCGCGTGCTCGCCGACTTCACGACGCAGCGGCTGTACCCGCTCGCCAACCCGACCACCGGCGAGCGGCTGCTGCTGCTCGCGGTCGGCGGCTATGGGCGTGGCGAGATGGCGCCGTTCTCCGACGTCGATATCGGCTTCCTCACCCCCGGCAAGCAGACGGCCTGGGCCGAGCAGGTCATCGAATCGATGCTCTATGCGCTGTGGGACCTCGGGCTGAAGATCGGCCATTCCAGCCGCTCGCTCGACGAGATGGTGCGACAGGCGAAGGCCGATGTGACGGTGCGCACCGCTTTGCTCGAAGGCCGCTATGTCTGGGGCGACGAGGATCTGTACGACGAGGCGTCGCGGCGCTTCCACGACGACGTGCGGCGCGGCACCGAGCGGCAGTTCGCCGCCGACAAGCTAGCCGAGCGCAACGCGCGCCACGTCCGCATGGGTGACACGCGCTATGTCGTCGAGCCCAACGTCAAGGAGGGCAAGGGCGGCCTGCGCGATCTCCACGCGTTGTTCTGGATCGGCAAATATACTTATCAGGTGCAGCGGTCGAACGAGCTGGTCGCGGTTGGGCTGTTCACCCGCGAGGAATATCGGCTGTTCCAGCGCGCCGACAATTTCCTGTGGGCGGTGCGCTGCCATTTGCATCTGATCGCGGGGCGCGGCGAGGACCGGCTGACCTTCGACTATCAGCGCGAGATCGCGCAGCGGATGAATTACGCCGACCGCCCCGGCAAATCGGCGGTCGAGCGCTTCATGCAATTCTATTTCCTGCAGGCGCGCACGGTCGGGTCGCTGACCGGGCTGTTCCTTGCGCATATGGACGAGCGCTTCTCGCGTCGCCGGCGGCTGGGGCTCAAGATGGCGCGGACGCCGCGCAAGCTTGACGGCTTCGCCAATGACGGCGGCCGCATCGCGCTGCCCTCGGACGATTTCTTTCAGCAGGACCCGCGGCGGCTGGTCGAGATCTTCGCGCTCGCCGCCGAACAGGGGCTGGAGATCCATCCGCTCGCGCTGCGCTGTGCGACGCGCGACGCGCGGCTGGTCACCGCGGTGCGGCGCGACGCGCGCGCCAATGCGCGCTTCCTCGATCTGCTCGCGGGCGCACACGATCCCGAACTGCCGCTGCGCTGGATGAACGAGACCGGCGTGCTCGGGCGGTTCGTGCCGGACTGGGCGCGGATCGTCGCGCAGATGCAGTTCGACATGTATCATCACTATACCGTCGATGAGCATACGATCCGCGCGATCGGGCTGCTCGCGCGGATGGAGGCCGGGGCGCTCGCCGACGACCATCCGCTGCCCAGCGAGATCATGGCGCAGATCGTCTCGCGGCGCGTGCTGTATGTCGCGGTGCTGCTCCACGATATCGCCAAGGGGCGCGGCGGCGACCATTCGATTCTCGGCGCGGAGGTCGCCGAGCGGCTATGCCCGCGCTTTGGGCTGACTCCGGCCGAGACCGAGACGGTCGCATGGTTGGTGCGACACCATCTGCTGATGAGCGCGACCGCGTTCCGCCGCGACCTGACGGATTTCAAGACGATCCTCGACTTCACCGAGGTGGTGCAAAGCCCCGAGCGGTTGCGGCTACTGCTGGTGCTGACCGTCGTCGATATTCGCGCGGTCGGGCCGGGGACGTGGAACGGCTGGAAGGGGCAGTTGCTCGGCGACCTCTACGACCGCGCCGAGGAAGTGCTGCGGCTCGGCCACAAGCAGAAGGGGCGCGGCGAGCGCGTCGTCGCCAAGCAGGAAACGCTGCGCACTGCGCTGCACTGGGATGCCGGCACGCTGGCGGCCTATGTGCGGCGGCTGCCCGAACCCTACTGGATCGCCGAGCCCGACGACGTGCTGGCGCACAATGCCGCGTTCGTCACGCAGACCGGCGACGTGCAGCTCGCGATCGACGCGCAGGTCTATCCCGAGCGCGGCGCGACGCTGGTGACGGTCTATGCCGCCGACCATCCCGGCCTGTTCAGCCGCATCGCCGGGGCGATCCATGTCGCGGGCGGCAACATCATCGACGCGCGTATCCACACGACGCGCGACGGCATGGCGCTCGACAATTTTCTGGTTCAGGACCCACTCGGGCGGCCGTTCGACGAGGCGGGGCAGCTGATCCGCCTCAAGACCGCGATCGAGGATGCGCTGGCGGGACGCGGCAAGCTGACCGACCGGCTGAAGGCCAAGCCGCTGCCGCGCGCGCGCGCCGATGCGTTCCGGATCGAGCCCAACGTGCTGATCGACAACAAGGCGTCGAACCGCTTCACCGTGGTCGAGGTTGCGGCGCGCGATCGCCCGGCGTTGCTCAACCAGCTCGCCTATGCGCTGTTCCTGTCGAAGGTGACGATCCATTCGGCGCATGTCGCCACCTATGGCGAGCGCGCGGTCGACGTTTTCTACCTGACCGATCTGACCGGGGACAAGATCGCGTCCGCCACACGTGTGCGCGCGCTGGAGAAACGACTGCTGGCGGCGGCATCGGGCGCTCCGCAGGAGGAGGCGGCGTAGGTGTCCGTCACCTCACCGTCGCCCCGGACTTGATCCGGGGCCGCGCTTCTTCTTCCCGGGGTAAGGCAAGAAGAAGCGGGATCCCGGCTCAGGGCCGGGATGACGGTTGAGCCGCCAGCATAACGCTGAATACGTATGTGGCTTGCTTGGCGGCAGGGCCGGTGCGGGCCTAGTCGCCACCCATGACACCCGAAGATCGTCCGCATGAACGCGGACGCCGGGAGCAGGGGAGGATTTTCACATGAACGGCCTGTCTCTTACGCCGATCGCGCGCCGCCGCTGGGCCGGCGCCAGCGCGCTCGCGCTGCTGGTCGCCACCCCGGCGCTGGCGCAGGAAGCGACGCCGCAGGCGGATGCGCCGACCGGCAATCCGACCGCCAAGGTCACCGCGACGCAGCCCGCGCCCGCCGCCGACCCGACCCCCGATGCCAACGCCAATCCCGATCCGACCGCGACCGGTGCGGACGAGATCGTCGTCACCGGCATCCGCGCCAGTCTCGCCAAGTCGGCGGACATCAAGCGCCGCTCGACGCTGATCGTCGACTCGGTGTCGGCCGAGGACGTCGGCAAGCTGCCCGACGTGTCGATCGCCGATTCGCTCGCGCGGCTGCCGGGCGTCACCGCGCAGCGCGTCGAAGGGCGTGACCAGAGCCTGTCGATCCGCGGGCTCGGCCCCGATTTCTCGACCACGTTGCTCAACGGTCGCGAGCAGGTGACGGTCGGCGACAACCGTGGCGTCGAGTTCGACCAGTACCCGTCGGAATTCTTCAGCAACGTCAACGTCTACAAGTCCGCCGACGCCTCGCTGATCGCGGCGGGCGTGTCGGGCACGGTCGATCTGCGAATGCTGCGTCCGCTCGACCAGAAGGACCGGCTGTTCATCGTCTCGGCGCGCGGCCAGCTCAACGGGATCGGCAAGCGCAATCCGGATGGCGAGCGCTGGGGCTATCGCGCCACCGCCACCTATGTCGACAAGTTCGCCAACGACACGCTCGGCATCGCGCTGGGCGTCGCGGCGCAGGAATCGCCGACCAATTACGACCGCTACGAGGCATGGGGCTATCCCAACCTCAACAACCTCTCGCAGAATTGCACCGGCGACGCGGCGGGGCCGTGCGTGCTGGGCGGCGCGAAGCCCTATGTGCAGTCGAACATGCTCAAGCGCTACGGCGGGGTGGGCACGATCGAATGGGCGCCGAGCGACGCGTTCCACTCGACCTTCGACGCGCTCTACACGCACTTCACCGAGACGCAGAAGCTGCGCGGGATCGAGTTCCCGCTCGCCTATAACGTCGCGCCGACCGCGGGGACGGTGACCGTCACCGACGGCTTCGTCGACAAAGCGACGTTCAGCCCGCAATATACCGTGCAGCGTAACGACCTCAACGACCGCAAGTCCGACATGTTCTCGCTCGGCTGGAACAACAATGTCCGGCTCAACGACGCGATCCAGCTCAACGTCGACGCCGCCTGGTCGCGCGCGACGCGGCAGGACGAGCTGATCGAGACCTATTCGGGCACCGGCTATGCCGGCTCCGGGCAGCGCGACACGATCACGATCACGCGCCAGAACAATGGCACCTACCAGATCGTCCCGACGCTGGATTACGCCGACACCAACATCATCCGCATCACCGATCCGGGCGGCTGGGGCTATAACGGCACCAACGCGGTCGTGCAGGCCGGCTTCCAGAACCGGCCGAAGTTCAGCGACGACCTGAAGTCGCTGCGCGCGAACCTGATCGGAGATTTCCAGGGCGCGCTGGGCGTCATCAAGGGCTGGGAGATCGGCGGCAATTATACGCATCGCGAGAAGAAGGCGCGCTTCACGTCGTATTTCTACTGCCCGCCCGGCGGCGGCACCAACTGCACCGTCGCGAGCGGCACGACGACTTCGATCGCGGTGCCCAGCGACGTGGTGCTCGACGAGCAGGTGTCGCTCGCCTTCCTCGGCGTACCGCGGATGCTGACGCTCGATCCGCGCGGCGTGCTCGGGCTGCTGACGCCGGTGTTCGACAACCGTCCGGAATCGCTCGCCAAGGTGTGGGGCGTGAAGGAGAAGGTGACGACCGGCTATGCCAAGCTGGTGATCGATGGCGAGGCCGGCGGCAAGGCGGTGAAGGGCTCGATCGGCGTGCAGGTCGTGCATACCGATCAAAGCTCGGACGGCCGGATCGCCGGGCTCAACGGCGGCGTCGTCACGCTGTCCGACGTGTCGGGTGGCGACAAATACACCAACGTCCTGCCCAGCGCGACCTTCTCGGTCGAGCTGATCCCGAACGGCTTCATCAAGATGGGCGCGTCGCAGACGATGGTGCGGCCGCGGCTCGACCAGGAGCGGATCTCGCAGAACGTCGCGATCACTCCCGGCAACGTCGGCGCGGGCTCCGATCCGCTGCGCAGCCCGTTCTCCTCGGACGGCGGCAATGCCGAGCTGCGCCCGTACAAGTCGACCAATATTGACCTGTCGCTGGAAAAGTACTTCCGCGCCGGTGGCTATGTCGCGCTGTCGGGCTATTTCAAGCACCTGACCGACTATGTCGATCCGAACAACAACGTGCTGTACGACTTCTCGCCGTTGCTTTCGTCGCTGACGCCGGCGCAGCAGGCGATCGTGCAGGCGCAGAACGCGCAGTTCGGGCTGTTCAAGAACCCGGCCAACTCGGGGCGTGGCGAGATCATGGGTGCGGAGGCGACCGCGTCGCTGCCGCTGCGCATGGTCACCACCGCGCTCGACGGCTTCGGGCTGTTCGGCAGCGGCAGCTACACGCACTCGGCGGTCCGCTACGACAGTTCGCCCGCAACGGTGCAGACGGTGCCGGGGTTGTCGAAGTGGGTGCTCAACGGCACGGCGTACTTCGAGAAGAATGGTTTCCAGGCGCGCGCGACCTATCGCTATCGCTCGAGCTTCCTCGCCGAAGTGCGCGGGCTGTCGGCGACGCCCGAGCTGAACACCGCCAAGGGCGAGACGATCCTCGACGCGCAGATCGGCTATGAATTCCAGAGCGGTCCGTTGCAGGGGCTGACGATCCTCGCGCAGGCCAAGAACCTGACCGATCAGGAGTTCTTCCAATACACCAACGGCGACCCGCGGCAGGTGCGGCGTTACCAGCGCTACGGGACGGACTATTATCTCGGGCTGACCTACCGGTTCTGATCCCGAGCCGTCATCCCGGACTTGATCCGGGATCCCGCTTCTTCCTTTAACGTCGAGAAAGAAGCGGGGCCCCGGATCAAGTCCGGGGCGACGGGTTATGCCGACGCGCGCACCATCAGCGTCGCGGGGAGCATGACGTTCTCGGTGGTCTCGCCCGCGATCTGGCGGACGAGCGTATCGACCAGCAGCGCCCCGGCGCGCGCATAATCCTGCGCCACCGTCGTCAGTGGCGGGCGCGAGAGGCGCGCGGCGGGGATGTCGTCGAACCCCGCCACTGCCACATCCTCGGGCACGCGTCGCCCCGCCTCGTCGAGCGCCCGCAACGCCCCCAATGCGATCAGATCGGAGGCGGCGAACAGCGCGTCGAAGGGGATGTCGCGCGCGAGCAGCCGGCGGGTCGCGTCATAGCCGACCTGCTCCGACGACAGCGCATCGACATGCAGGCCGGGATCGACCGGCAGCCCCGCGCCGCGCAGCACATCGCACAGGCCGCGGTAGCGGTCGCGGAATTCGGGATAATGGTCGCTCGCCGTCCCGACGAAGGCGACATTCTTCCGCCCGCGGTTCAGCAGATGGCGCGCCACGTCGCGCCCGCCGCCGATATTGTCGCAGCCGAGCACCAGCCCGAGCCCGTTCGGCTCCACCGACCCCCAGCGCACGTAGCGCGTCTTCTGCCCGACCAATTGCTCCAGCCGGACGCGATAGGTTTCCCAGTCGCCATAGCCGAGCAGGATCAGCCCGTCGGCCTTGCGGCTGTCCTCGTAATCCTTGTGCCAGTCCGCCGACAATTGTTGGAACGAGGTGAGCAGATCGTAGCCGCGCAGCGCGCAGGTTTTCAGGATCGAGCCGAGCATCGACAGGAAGAATGGGTTGATCGCGGTCGCGTCGGGCAGCGGGTCCTCGAAGAACAGCAGCGCCAGCGTCTTCGCCTCGCCGCGGCGCAGCGACGAGGCGGCGCGGTCGACCTTGTAGCCGAGCTGCTCAGCGATCGCGGCGATCCGCAGCCGCGTTGCCGCGCTGACCGTGCGGTCGCCACGCAGCGCGCGCGACACCGTTGGCTGCGAGACGCCCGCGGCGGCGGCGATGTCGAAGGAGGTGACGCGGTCGGACAGCGGAGGCGGCTCTTGCGAGGGAAAGGCGCATCCTACCCTGCGGCGCATGGGCTGTGAATACGTATGCTGCGCGCTTGGCAAAGTGGCGACCGGCTGCGCATCACGCCGCGATCGGGAGAGAGACGCCATGAAGAGCATCGTCGCGGGCGCACTAGCCGTCATGGGCGCCAGCATAATTCATCCAGCCGTTCGTGCTGAGGAGAGGCTGAGCGAAGTCGAAGCCTCGTCTCGAAGCATCTGTCCCGGGACACATACCCTTCGAGACGCCGTTTCGACGTCGTTCGACGGCTCCTCAGGGCGAACGGCGGTGGTATGTCCGTTGGCCGCGAACGTCGCACCCAGCGATGATCGCCCCGCCGCAGGACAAGACTATCGCGCGCGCCTGCCGCAGGACGAGGTGATCTATTTCGCGCTTCCCGACCGCTTCGACAACGGCGATCCCGCCAACGATCGCGGCGGGCTGACCGGCGACCGGCTGCGCACCGGCTATGATTCGACGGCGAAGGGCTTCTACCACGGCGGCGACCTCAAGGGGCTGACGCGCCGGCTCGACTATATCGTGGCGCTCGGCGCGACCGCGATCTGGGTCGGGCCGATCTTCCGCAACAAGCCCGTGCAGGGGCCGAAGGGGCAGGAGAGCGCCGGCTATCACGGTTACTGGATCACCGATTTCGAGCATGTCGATCCGCATTTCGGCACCGACGCCGACTTCGCGGCGCTGGTCACGACGGCGCACGCGCGGGGGATGAAGGTCTATATGGACATCATCGTCAACCACACCGCCGACGTGATCCGCTATCGAGAGTGCGGCGACTGCGCGTATCGGTCGCGCGCCGACTATCCGTATCGGCGGCGCGGCGGGGTGAACGGTTCCGCGATCAACCCCGGCTTTGCGGGCGATCAGGTGCAGACCGCGGCCAATTTCGCCAAGCTGACCGATCCGACCTATGCCTACACGCCTTACATTCCGAAAGGTGAGGAGCGCGCCAAGTCGCCGGCGTGGCTCAACGACGTCACGCTCTACCACAATCGCGGCAACACCACGTTCCGCAACGAAAATTCGACGATGGGCGATTTCGTCGGGCTCGACGATCTGATGACCGAGAACCCGCGCGTCGTGGCGGGAATGATCGACATCTTCGGTGGCTGGATCGATCGCTTCGGCGTCGACGGCTTCCGCATCGACACCGCGCGCCACGTCAATCCCGAGTTCTGGCAGGCATTCGTGCCCGCAATGCAGGCGCGCGCCACCGCGCGCGGCATTCCCAACTTCCACATCTTCGGCGAGGTCGCCGCCGATCAGCTCGACGCCGGCCCGCTCGCGGTCCACACCCGCGTCGACAGGCTGCCCGCAGTGCTCGACTTCGCGTTCCGCCGCGCGGTGCTCGACACCGTCGCGGGTACGCGCGGGACCGATGCCTTCGAAACGCTGATCGCGGGCGACGCGCTCTACGAGGGCGGCGCGGCGGCGGCGGAGCGCTTGCCGACCTTCGTCAGCAACCACGACAACGGCCGCTTCGCGTTCTTCGTGCGACAGGCGTTTCCCAAGGCCGATGATGCCGAGGTGCTGAAGCGCACGATGCTCGCCAACGCGATGCTGCTGACGCTGCGCGGCGTGCCGACGATCTATTCGGGCGACGAACAGGGCTTCACCGGCGACGGCGGCGATCAGGATGCGCGCGAGGACATGTTCGCCAGCCACGTCGCCAGCTACAACGACAATCGCCTGCTCGGCACCGACACGACCACCGCCACCGCGCATTTCGGGCGGGACAATCCGCTGTTCCGCCAGATCGCGACGCTGGCGCGGGTGCGGCGTGCGCAACCGGCGCTGACGCGTGGGCGCACGCTGCTGCGCGCGCGGGAGGAAACGCCGGGGCTGCTTGCGGTGTCGCGCATCGATCCGGCGACCGGGCGCGAGATCCTGCTCGCGTTCAACACCGCCACCACCCCGCTCGACCGGTTGGTCGAGGTGACCGGCGCGGGCAAGGCGACGACGCTTGCCGGGGCGGGCTGCGCCGCGCAGACCGCCGTGCCGGGATCGTTGCGCGTCCGCCTTCCTGCTTTAGGCTATGCCGTCTGCGCGATCGGAGAAACCCGATGACCTATCCGTGGTGGCAGGGTGCCGCCGTCTACCAGATCTATCCGCGCAGCTTCGCCGATGCCAACGGCGACGGCGTCGGCGACTTGCGCGGGATCACCGCGCATCTCGATCATGTCGCGTCGCTGGGCGTCGATGCGATCTGGATCTCGCCTTTCTACACCTCGCCGATGGCCGACTTCGGCTATGACGTGGCGGATTATTGCGACGTCGATCCGGTGTTCGGGACGCTCGCCGATTTCGACGCGCTGATCGCGCGCGCGCACGATCTGGGGCTGCGCGTCATCACCGATCAGGTGTGGTCGCACACCTCGGACCGGCACGCGTGGTTCGTGCAGAGCCGCGCCGCGCGCGATGGCGACAAGGCCGACTGGTACGTCTGGGCAGATGCCAAAGCGGACGGATCGCCGCCCAACAACTGGCAGTCGGTATTCGGCGGCCCGGCGTGGACGTGGGACGCGCGCCGCCAGCAATATTACCTCCACACCTTCCTCAAGGAACAGCCGCAGCTCAACGTCCGCAACCCGGCGGTGCAGGACGCTTTGCTCGGCGTCGGGCGCTTCTGGCTCGATCGCGGCGTCGACGGGTTCCGGCTCGACGCGATCAACCATGCGATGGGCGCGGCCGACCTGCGCGACAATCCGCCCGCCGCGCCGTCGAACAAGCCGCGCACGCGCTCGTTCGATTTCCAGCAGAAGACGTACAGCCAGGACCAGCCCGACATGCTGCCGTTCGTCGAACGCATCCGCGCGCTGACCGACGAATATGACGCGCGCTTCTCGGTCGCGGAGATCGGCGGCGACGAAAGCGACTGGGTGCGTAAGGCCTATACGCAGCCGGGGCGGCTGGAGACCGCTTATGGCTTCGACTTCCTCTACGCCGATCACCTGACCCCGGCGGCGGTGCGCGCCGCGTTGTCGCAATGGCCGGGCGCGGAGGGCGAGGGCTGGCCGAGCTGGGCATTCGAGAACCACGACGCGCCGCGCGCGGTGTCGCGCTGGGCGCTGCCCGAGCATCGCGACGCCTTCGCGCGCGCCAAGATGATGCTGCTGGCGGGGCTGCGCGGCAACATCTTCCTGTACCAAGGCGAGGAGCTGGGGCTGACGCAGACCGCGGTGCCGTTCGAGAAATTGCGCGATCCCGAGGCGATCGCCAACTGGCCGCTGACGCTCAGCCGCGACGGCGCGCGGACGCCGATGCCGTGGTCGGCGGAGGCAGCAGGGCATGGCTTTACCAGCGGCGAGCCGTGGCTACCGTTCGGCAGCGATCATGCCGCGATGGCGGTCGACGTGCAGGAGGCGGAGCCCGGGTCGCTGTTGCAGTGGACGCGGCGCGTGCTGGCGGTACGGCGCGCTTTGCCGGCGTTGCGCTGGGGGACGCTGCGGTTTTTGGATGCGCCGCGCGATGTGGTCGCGTTCGAGCGGGTGCATGACGGCGAGCGGTTGCTGTGCGTGGTGAACCTGTCGCCGGAGTCGAGTGAGGTGGCGGTGACGTATGGTGAGGTGCTGCTGGCGTGTGGCGTCGAGGGCTCGCGCTTCGCGGGCTATGGCGCGCTGATTGCGAGGGCGGCGTGACGGCCGCCCCGAACCTGACCCGTCACCCCGGCGGAGGCCGGGGCCCAGGTGGGAGACGTCTCCGCATTTCACGAGCCGCCCGCCACTGGACCCCGGCCTCCGCCGGGGTGACGGGTGGTTGGTGGGGTGACGGCGTGGCCATCAAGGAACGTAGCGCATGACCACCCCCCGCCGCCGCCATCAATCGCTCGCCGGGCTGGCGAACATCTCGTTCGGCTTCTTCGGTATCCAGATCGGCTTCGCGCTCCAGAACGCGAACATGAGCCGCATCTTCCAGTCGCTCGGCACCTCGCTCGACGACCTCCCGGCGCTGTGGGTCGCCGCGCCGCTCACCGGGTTGCTCGTCCAGCCGGTGATCGGGCATTTGAGCGATCGGACGTGGCTCGGCCGCTTTGGGCGGCGGCGGCCATATTTCCTCGCCGGCGCGCTGCTCGCCGCGCTGTCGCTGTTCGTGATGCCGCTCAGCCCGGCGCTGCTCGTCGCGGCGTTGATGCTGTGGGTGCTCGACGCGTCGCTCAACATCTCGATGGAGCCGTTCCGCGCCTTCGTCGGCGACATGCTCGACCGCGACCAGCATGCCGCGGGCTATGGCGTGCAGACCGCGTTCATCGGCGCGGGCGCGGTGTTTGGGTCGATCTTCCCGTGGCTGCTCGAACAGGCCGGCGTCTCGAACGTCGCGCCGCCGGGACAGATTCCCGACTCGGTCAAGTTCGCCTTCTGGTTCGGCGGCGCGGCGCTGCTCGCCAGCGTGCTGTGGACCGTGGTGACGACCCGCGAATATTCGCCCGCCGAGATGGCGGCCTTCGACGGCGCGGCGGAGGCCGACGACGGCAGCACCGCCCGTGTGCTCGCCGCACGGCGCGCGACCGCGCCGCTGTTGTGGATCGCGGCGGGCGCGGCGGTGGTCGTGCTGGTCGCGCTCGCCGGGCTGGAGAAGGAAATGTACCTGCTCGGCGCATTGCTGGCGGGCTATGGCGCGGCGAGCCTCGTCGCGATCCGTGCGGCGCGGGCCGGGCGTTCGCCGGGACTGCTCGGGCATATCGTCGGTGATTTCGCAGGCATGCCGCCGCTGATGAAGCGGCTGGCGGTCGTCCAGTTCTTCAGCTGGTCGGCGCTGTTCATCATGTGGATCAACACCACGCCGGTCGTGACGCAGGTGTTCTTCGCCGCGCCCGACGCGGCGAGCCCGGCGTATCAGCGCGGCGCGAACTGGGTCGACGTGCTGTTCGCGACCTATAACGGCGTCGCGGCGGTCTCGGCGCTGGTGCTGCTGCCGTGGCTGTCGGCGCGGATCGGCAAGGCGCGGACGCATGTCGTCGGCTTGCTGTGCGGGGCGGCGGGGTTCGCGAGCATCTTCGTGATGCCCGACGCGCACTGGCTGATCGTCAGCGAGATCGGGATCGGCATTGCCTGGTCGACGATTCTCGCGATGCCCTATGCGATCCTGGCCTCGGCGCTGCCGCAGCGCAAGCTCGGCATCTACATGGGATTGTTCAATGTCTTCGTCGTGACGCCGCAATTGCTGGTCGCGACGGTGATGGGCTCGATCACCCGCCACTTCTTCCCGACCGAGCCGATCTGGACGATGGCCTTCGCCGCGGTGACGATGGCTGGCGCGGCGGTCGCGATGGTGCGGGTGCGGGAATAGGGCGGGCGTCTTCCCGTTCAGCTCGTCATTGCGAGCGTAGCGAAGCAATCCTGGGCCGGATCAGGACGCCCTGGATTGCTTCGCTACGCTCGCAATGACGGAATAAAGCTTACTCTACGAACGGCTCGACGCTGATGTGCCGGCCGCGCAGGAACACGTCCGCCACCGCGCGCAGCGGCGAGACGTCGACGTCCGACACGCCCGCGCGCACGATCGCGCCGAAGCGGTGGTAGAGCCCCGGATATTCGCCGTGCAGGTCGGCGTCGTGCGCCAGCGCTTCCTTGCCGTCGATCGTCAGCACCGATCCGCCCTTCGACAGCAGCAGCGTGCCGTCGTCGGTTTCGACCTCGATATCCCAATGCTGCGGGCCCTCCTGGCGGAAGTCCAGGTCCATCGCGATCTCGGCCCCGGCGGTGTCGCGGAAGGCGACGCGCGCCGCGATCGGCGCCGCGCGGTTCGACGGCACGTCCAGCTCGGCGGTCTCGACGAAGAACGGTCGCGGCAGGATGCGCGTCGCGATCGACAGCGCGTTGATGCCGGGATCGAACACGCCGAAGCCGCCCGGCTCCCAGATCCAGTCCTGCCCCGGATGCCAGACGCGCACGTCCTCGCGCCAGGTGATCTTGGCGCGCTTCACCTCGCGCTCGGCGAGCCACGCGCGCGCCGGCTCGACCCCGTCGGCGTAGCGCGAGTGCCAGCTCGCGAACAGGCTGACGCCCCTCGCCGCGGCGGCGTCGCGCAGCGCGATCACCTCGGCGAGCGTCGCGCCCGGCGGCTTTTCGAGGAAGACGTGCCAGCCCTGCTCGATGCAGAATTGCGCGATCGCGCGGCGCACCTGCGGCGGGGTGCACAGCGACACCGCGTCCACTTCCAGCCCGCTCTTGGCGAGTTCGTAGACGTCGCGGAAGAACGGCAGGCCGTTCACGCTCTCGCCGCTGCGGCTGACGGTGGCGACGAGGTCGAAGCTCTGGCCGGCAGCGATCGCGGGCAAATGCTGGTCGTGGGCGATCTTGCCCATGCCGACCAGCGCGAGGCGGATCGGCGCGGTCACAGCGCGCGCACCACGACCGGCGCATCGGCCGCATCGGTCAGCGTGTTGCGCAAGGGGAGCGCGAACGGTGCGGCGGCGATCTCGAACACGTCACCGGTCTGCGTCTTCACGCCATCGGCGACCGACAGCGTCGCGGTGCCGAAGAAATGCACGTGGACGTCGCCCGGCCGGCGGAACCCGGCATATTTGAAGTGATGGTGCTCCAGATTGGCGAGGTGGTGCGACATATTGTCCTCGCCGGTCAGGAACGGCTTTTCCCACAACGTCTGACCGTCGCGGACGATCTTGCTGGTGCCGCGGATGTCGGCCGGCGGCGTGCCGAGCAGCAATTCCGCGCCCAGCGACGCCTGCCGCAGCTTCGAATGCGCGAGCCACAGGTAATTGTGCTTCTCGGTCACATGGTCGCTGAACTCGTTGGCGAGCGCGACGCCGAGGCGATACGGCGTGCCGTCGTCACCAATCAGATAAATGCCGGCCAGCTCGGGCTCTTCGCCGCCGTCCTGCGCGAAAGTGGGCGACGCGAACGGCGCTTCCGGCGCGACCAGCGATTGCCCGTCGCCCTTGTAGAACCACTCCGGCTGCTGCCCGACGATTCCCTCTGCGGGCTTGCCGCCCTCGACGCCTTCGAGGAACATCCGCATCGAATCGGTCTGGTGCTCGGCCGACGAGGCCGCCTTGTGCATCGCGTCGCGCCCCGATGCCGAGCCGAGATGCGTCAGCCCGGTGCCCGCCAGCATCAGCCGCGCGCTGTCCTCGTGATCGATCGCGGGCAGCAAATGCCCGGCATTCAGCTCGGCAGCGATGTCGACCGACTCGTCGCTGCGGCGCTGCGCTGCGGCCTCGGCGAGCGTCGTGCCCGCGGCGATCGCCGCCAGTGCCAGCCCGCGGGTCGTCTCGACACCGGTCAGGAAGACCGCGCGGTCGCCCTCGGCGAGAATGACGCGGCGACGCCCGTCGTCACCGCGATGTTGAAGCAGACGGGTATCGGTCATGCGAGGTCCTTGAGCGCGGAAAGATAGCGGCGCGCCTCAGCGGCGACCGCGTCGGCAGACTTGCCGGGACGATAGAGGTTGGAGCCGAGCCCGAAGCCGTCGGCCCCGGCGGCGCGCCATTCGGCGACATTCTCGGGCACGATCCCGCCAACCGCGAGCATCCGCAGCGCCTTGGGCAGCACCGCGCGCTGCGCCTTGAGATAGCCGGGCGTGGTGCCGTCGGCGGGGAACAGCTTCAGCGCGGTCGCGCCGGCCGCCAGCGCGGCGAAGCCCTCGCTGGGCGTGAAATAGCCGGGCATCGAGATCATGCCCCGGGCGGCGGTGGCGGCGATGACGTCGGTGTTGACGTTGGGCGAGACGATCAGCGTGCCGCCGATATCATGAACCCGCGCGACGTCCTCGACGGTCAGCACCGTGCCCGCGCCGATCATCGCGCGGTCGCCGACGCGCTCGATCAGCAGCTTGATGCTGTCGAACGGATCGGGCGAGTTGAGCGGCACCTCGATCAGCGTGAAGCCGGCATCGACCAAAGCATCGCCGACCGCGGGCGCCTCGGCCGGGGTCAACCCGCGCAGGATCGCGACCAGCGGCGCGGCGGTGAAGGCGGCGTCGAAGCGCGTATGTGTCTCGGTCATCGTGTCATTTCCCACAGGCGGTGGATACCGGCGGCAAACGCGCGCTCGCTGTCGAGCGTCACCGGCGTGCCGCCGCATTGCCGGATCGCGGCGGCATAGAGATCGGCGAGCGCGCCACCGGCGAGCAACTGGACGGTGCGCCCCGCAAGATCCTCGCGCGCGCCGACGTCGGCGCCAATCAGCACCCCGCTCGCAAACGCCGCCGCATCGTCGGGGGCGAGCCGCCCGAGCAGCACGCGCGCACGCACCTCGAACAGCGCCACGGTCAGATCGCGCGCGCCGGCGCCACGCGCCAGCCCGTCCTGGAACGCCGCGCCGTCCGCGACCGCGCCGTCGAGCATGCCGGACAGGATGCCATGCCCGCGCAGCAGCGCGAACAGTTCGCCGGTCAGCGCGGTGGCGATATCGGTGACGCGCCCGGCTTCGGTCGCGATCCACTTGTTGTGCGTGCCCGGCTGGCAGAACAACGCGTCGGCGGGGGCGAGCCCGGCGGCGATCGCGCCGAGCACCTGGACCTCCTCGCCGCGCATCACGTCGGCGCGCGCCGCGCCGCGCAACGCGACCCCCGGCACCAGTGTCGCCGCGGCGTCGTCGATCGTCAGACAGCCTGCCGCGAGCGTGTCCAGCCCGGCAGGCGCATCGACATACGGCACCTCGCGCCAGCCGCGGTTCGATCCGACCATCCCGGCCGCGATCACCGGCAGCTCGCCAAGCGTGGCGCGGATCGCGCCGATCTCCGCCGGATAATCCTCCGGCGTCAGCGACAGGATGCCGCGCGCGTCCTTGATCGACGCCTCCGCCACGCCCGCGGCGGACATCCGCCACGCACGCCGGTTCGTCGTTCCCCAATCGATGGCGATGTAGCCGCCCGACACGTCATCCTCCCATTTATTTGTAGGACATAAAGCCTTCCGCGACGAGGTCAAGGCTGTGCGCCGCCCGTGTGATCCTGTAGGCCGACCCATTCGGGACAATGGAGAGACAGATGACCGAAGTGCGGACGTTGTGGCGCGGCGCGGCGATGCTGGGCGAAGGCCCGGCCTGGGATCCGATGCAGAAGGTCCTGTGGTTCGTCGATATCAAGCAGCAGCGCGTGCATCGCTACGATCCGGTTTCCGGCGAGGTCGCGGCCTGGGCGGCACCGGCGCAGGTCGGCTGGGTGCTGCCCGGCGGGGGCGGCGCGTTGCTCGCGGGGTTGCAGACCGGGCTCGCGCGCTTCGATCCCGACACCGGCGAGTTCTCGCACGTTGCCGACGTCGAGCCGGACCTGCCGGGCAATCGCCTCAACGATGCGACGGTCGCGCAGGACGGGTCGGTCTATTTCGGGTCAATGGACGACGGCGAAAGCGCGATCACCGGGCGCGTCCATCGTTGGGACGGGCAGCAGGTGACCACCACCGCGATCGATCCGGTCGCGATCACCAACGGCCCTGCGCTGTCGCCCGACGGGGCGACGTTGTACCACGTCGATACGCTGGGCGGCGTGATCCATGCCGTCGCGCTGTCGCCCGACGGCACGACCGGCGCGGCGCGCGTGTTCGCGACGATCGACCCGGCCGATGGTCACCCGGACGGCGTGACGGTCGATTCGGGTGGCAACGTCTGGGTGGGGCTGTGGGGCGGCTGGTGCGCGCGCTGCTACGCGCCCGACGGGTCTTTGCGCCAGGAGGTGAAGCTGCCCGCCGCCAACATCACCAAGATCGCGCTCGGCGGCCCGGATCTGAAGACGGCGTTCGCGACCAGCGCGCGCAAGGGCCTCGACGACGCCGCACTGGCGGACCAGCCCGACGCGGGCGGGTTGTTCGCGTTCGACGTCGAGGTAGCGGGCCAGCCGCTCGCACCGGCGCGGTTCGGCTGACACGAAAAGGCCGGCGGCTCGCGGGAGCCGCCGGCCTTCCTTTTACCCGTCATCCCGGACTTGATCCGGGATCCCGCTTCTTCCTTCTTTGGCCAAGAAGAAGCGGGGCCGCGGATCAAGTCCGGGGCGACGAAGCTCAGTGCACCGTCTCGTCCACCGGCACGTCGGGCAGCGCGTTGGTCGCCTTGGCGCCCCACAATGCATAGAACAGAATGTACAGCTCACACGCCGCGGTCAGCAGGAACGACGGCTGCAGGCCGTAAGCATCGGCCAGCTTGCCCTGCACCACCACCAGCGCACCGCCGGCGATCGCCATGATCAGCAGCCCCGAACCTTCCTCGGTCAGCGGCCCCAGCCCCTTGATGCCGAGCGTGAAGATCGTCGGGAACATGATCGAGTGGAACAGCCCGACCGAAATCAGCGCCCACATCGCGACCGGCCCGGTCGTGAAGACGGTGATGAGCATGACGACGAACGCGCCGATCGAGAAGGCGGCGAGCACCGTCTCCGCCGGGATGCGCTGCATGATCGCGGAGCCCGCGAAGCGCCCGATCATCATCCCGCCCCACAGGAAGGTCAGGTAACGCCCGGCCTGTTCGGCGGTGATGTTGGCGATCTGCGGCTGGCTGACGAAGTTCACGAACAGGTTGGCGACGCCGATCTCGGCGATCAGATAGATGAAGATCGCCGGGATGCCGAACACCAGATTGCGGTGCTTCCACAGCGAGTGGTTCTTGCGATCCTCCTTGGCGACGCGGCTCGTCGAGGAGCCCATCGCCGGCAGCGGGAAGCGCGCGATGACGACGGCGAGCACGACCAGCACGATCGCGACCAGCACATAGGGCAGGACCACCGACTGCGCATCGGCCAGCCGCTCCGCCTCGGTCAGCACCGTGCCCGTCGCGGCGGTGCCGCCCTTCGAACGGCCGAGGATCAGATACGCACCGAACAGCGGCGCGAGCATCGTCCCCGCCGAGTTGAGCGCCTGCACCAGATTGAGGCGCGACGAGGCGGTCTCGGCCGGGCCGATCACCGCGACGTATGGATTGGCGGCGACCTGCAACAGCGTGATGCCGCTGGCGATCACGAACAGCATGACCAGTGTCACGCCATAGCTCGGCAGGCTGGCGGCGAGCACCATGCCCAAAGCGCCCGCGGCCATGATGAGCAGGCCGACGACCAGCGACTTCTGGTAACCGATCCGCTCGATCAGCTTGGCGGCGGGGATCGAGGCGAAGAAATAGGCGATGAACCAGACGCTTTCGATCAGCGTCGTCTGCGTGTAGTTCAGGTCGAACACGCTGCGCAGGTGGGGCAGCAGCGTGTTGTTGATGACGGTGATGAACCCCCACATGAAGAACAGGCTGGCCAGCAGCGTCAGCGCGCGGCCATAGCCGGGCATTGCGCCGCCTGTGCTGCCACCCGCGCGCGCCGCGCCCGGTGAAATGGGGGGTCCGGCCATCATCCTCTCCTCAACCTGATCATGTTCGCGCGGCGGGGTTGCGCCGCATAGATATGTCTGACTATATTCGCCGCGAAGAAGCGGTCAATGCGGCAAACGCTGTTGGCTGGCAAGTGCGGGAGGGGTGTCGGTGAGCATTTCAGTGACGCGTTGGAGTGTGGGCGCAGGCATGGCGCTGGCGGGTGTTTTGGCGGCCTCTTCGGCCTCGGCGGCGACCGCCGAGCGCGCCGCGTTTGGAACCTTGCCCGATGGCACCGCGATCGAGGCGGTAACGCTCAAGGGCAGCAACGGCGTCAGCGCGCGGATCATGACGCTCGGCGCGACGCTCCAGTCGTTCAACGCGCCCGACCGCAACGGCAAGGTCGCCGACATCACGCTCGGCTATGACGATGCCGCCAGCTACGTCACCAACCCCAATTTCTGGGGCCAGACCGTCGGCCGCTACGCCAACCGCATCGCAGGCGGCAAGTTCACGATCGACGGCAAGGCGTATCAGCTGCCGCTGAACGACAAGACCAACTCGCTGCACGGCGGGACCAAGGGCTTCGACAAATATATCTGGCGGATCGCGTCGGTGAAGTCGGGCGCGCAGGCGAGCGTGACGATGGTGATCACCAGCCCGGCGGGCGATCAGGGCTATCCTGGCACGCTTCAGGTCTCGGCGACCTACAGCCTCGACGATAACGGCGCGCTGACGATCGACCTGGATGCGAAGACCGATGCCGCGACGGTCGTCAACCTGACCAACCACGCGCTGTTCGATCTGGCGGGCGAGGGCTCGGCGGCGGGCATCTATCCGCAGAAGCTGACGATCCCGGCGGCGCGCTACACGCCGGTCAACGCGGCGCTGATCCCGACCGGTGAACTGGCGCCGGTGGCCGGCACGGTGTTCGACTTCACCAAACCGCGCGCGATCGGCCAGAGCGTCCGCGATGGCAGCGATCCGCAGATCGTGGTCGGCCGCGGCTACGACCACAATTTCGTGCTCGACAAGGGCGCGACCAAGGAGCCGGGGCTGGCGGCGCGCGTCGAGGATCCGGCGTCGGGCCGCGTGCTCGAAGTGCTGACCACCGAGCCGGGCGTGCAATTCTATTCCGGCAATTTCATCGACGGCAGCTTCGTCGGCAAGCAGCGCCATGTGTATCGCATGGGTGACGGCTTCGCGCTGGAACCGCAGAAATTCCCGAACACCCCCAACCAGCCGTCGTTCGGCTCGGCGCGGGTCGATCCGGGCAAGCCCTATCATCACCGCATGGTGTACCGCGTCTCGGTGGCGCGCTGATCCCCGGAGTTTGTTGACATGACCGCCCCCCACGATCCGACGAAGCTGCGCAGCCGTGCGTGGTTCGACAATCCGGCGAACATCGACATGACGGCGCTGTATCTGGAGCGCTATCTGAACTTCGGGCTGACGCTGGAGGAATTGCAGTCGGGTCGCCCGATCATCGGCATCGCGCAGACCGGCTCGGACCTNNNGCCCTGCAANCGCCACCATCTGGTGCTGGCGGAGCGGGTGCGCGAGGGCGTGCGCGAGATGGGCGGGATCGTGCTGGAATTCCCGGTGCATCCGATCCAGGAAACCGGCAAGCGCCCGACCGCCGGGCTCGACCGCAACCTGGCGTATCTCGGGCTGGTCGAGGTGCTGTACGGCTATCCGCTCGACGGTGTGGTGCTGACGATCGGCTGCGACAAGACCACCCCGGCGTGCCTGATGGCGGCGGCGACCGTCAACATTCCGGCGATCGCGCTGTCGGTCGGGCCGATGCTCAACGGCTGGCACAAGGGCGAGCGGACCGGCTCGGGCACGATTGTCTGGAAGGCGCGGCAATTGCTCGCGGCGGGCGAGATCGACGATGCCGAGTTCATCCGGCTGGTCGCGTCGTCGGCGCCGTCGACCGGCTATTGCAACACGATGGGCACCGCGACGACGATGAATTCGCTGGCCGAAGCGCTCGGCATGTCGCTGCCCGGCTCGGCGGCGATCCCGGCACCGTACCGCGACCGGCAGGAGGTCGCGTACCTGACCGGCAAGCGGATCGTCGAGATGGTCGCCGAGGACCTCAAGCCCTCCGACATCCTGACCAGGGACGCGTTCCACAACGCGATCAAGGTCAATTCGGCGATCGGCGGGTCGACCAACGCGCCGATCCACCTCGCCGCGCTGGCGCGCCACGTCGGGGTCGAGCTGCCAATCAAGGATTGGGAGGAGCAGGGCCACAAGGTGCCGCTGCTGGTCAATCTGCAGCCGGCCGGCGAGTATCTGGGCGAGGATTATTACCGCGCGGGCGGCGTCCCGGCGGTGGTCAACCAGCTGATGGAGCAGGGGCTGGTCGCCGAGGGCGCGCTGACCGTCAACGGCAAGACGATGGGCGACAATTGCCGCGGGGTCGCGATCGAGGACGAGAAGGTCATCCGTCCGTACGACGCGCCGCTGGTCGAGGAGGCCGGGTTCATCGTGCTGTCGGGTAATCTGTTCGACGCCGCGGTGATGAAGACCAGCGTCATTTCCCCTGAGTTCCGCGACCGTTACCTGTCGAACCCCAACGACCCCGAGGCGTTCGAGGGGCCGGCGGTGGTGTTCGACGGGCCGGAGGATTATCACGCGCGCATCGACGATCCGGCGACCGGCATCACGCCCGAGACGCTCTTGTTCATGCGCGGCGCGGGGCCGATCGGCTATCCGGGTGCGGCCGAGGTCGTCAACATGCGTCCGCCGGCGTATCTGATCACCGAGGGCGTCCACGCGCTGCCGTGCATCGGCGATGGGCGGCAATCGGGGACGAGCGGCTCGCCGTCGATCCTCAACGCCAGCCCCGAGGCGGCGGCGATGGGTGGGCTCGCGCTGCTCAAGACCGGCGACCGGGTGCGCGTCGATCTGGGCAAAGGGACGGCCAACGTGCTGATCTCCGACGACGAACTGGCCGAGCGCCGCGCGGCGCTGGAGGCGGCGGGGGGCTATGCCTATCCGGCCTCGCAAACGCCGTGGCAGGAGATCCAGCGCGCCGTGGTCGGGCAGATGAGCACCGGTGCAATCCTCGAAGGTGCGGAGAAGTATCAGCGCATCGCGCAGACCAAGGGGCTGCCGCGCGACAACCACTGACGGATCGGTTCACGCGGAGGCGCGAAGGCGCGGAGGGTCTTCTCTCCGCGCCTTTTTTTCGCGCAGAGCACGCAGAGGACGCAGAGCGGTCACGCCGCAGGCATGGCTCTCGGCCGCAACCGGGATGACGATGGTTGCTGCCGCGGACCGTGGCACAGCGCACCGCCTCTCCGCGTGCTCTGCGTGCTCTGCGCGAACTCAAGATTTCTCACGCGGAGGCGCGGAGGCGCGGAGGGTTGCTCGAGGAGTCTCTCCCGGCTGCGCCAGCAGCCCTTCGCATCCTTGTAAGGAGCTGCACGATGCGTAGCTCACGACCTCTCTGCGCCTCTGCGTCTCTGCGCGCATAAGACTGCTGCACGCGCAGCCGCGAGGACGCGGGGCAAGTGGCACGGTGTCGCCTGCTGGACATCTTCATGTTCGCGGCGTCCTGCGGATTGATCGCGCGCAGAGACGCGGAGGCGCAGAGAGGGCGCGACTGCCGCGCCCGCCGGACATCATTTTCGTCATTGCGAGCGAAGCGAAGCAATCCAGGGCGTCCTGATCCGGCTCTGGATTGCTTCGCTGCGCTCGCAATGACGGATCCGCCTTCGTTTCTGAACATGCCTGCGGCGCCGGGCGGAACACCTCCGCGGCTCCGCGCCTCCGCGTGAACCAATAAAGTCAATCCGCGTCCGGCTGTCGCTCCGGTGCCGCGTCCGCGAATGCCGGCAGCGCCAGACACGCCGCCTCGATCGCCAGCAAGCGCGGCCACGCCAGCGCGACCCCGAAGCGCCGCGCATTCACCAGCTGCGGCACGAGGCACAGATCGGCGAGCGTCACCGTCTTGCCGAAACAATACGGCCCATGCCCATCCGCAATCAGCGCATCGCACGCTGCCAGCCCCTCGGCGATCGTGTCGCGCGCCCACGCATTGACCGCCGCCTCGTCGAGCCCGGCGCCGCGCAGCCGTTGCAGCACGCGCAGATTCTGCACCGGATGCGTGTCGCATGCGATCACCTGCGCGAACGCCCGGACCCGCGCACGCGCAACCGGATCGGCGGGCAGCAATGGCGGTTCAGGCACGCGCTCGTCGAGATAGTCGCAGATCGCGAGGCTCTGCGTCAGCACCGCGCCATCCCATTCGAGCGCCGGCACCAGCCCCTGCGGGTTGAGGCGCAGGTAATCGGGCGACCGCTGCTCGCCGTGGCGCAGATGGTGGAAGGCATCGCGCCACGCCACGCGCTTGAGGTTGAGCGCGATCCGCACGCGATAGGCGGCGGTCGAGCGGAAATAGCCGTGGAGCACCGGCCTGTCGGACGTCGCGGTCATGGATCCTCCCCTGATGTCAGGGGTAAACTAGGCGTGCCGCATCAGTTGCGCAGCAACGGAATGATCCCTTTGCGCCGCCCCGCGCCGTCGGCCACCGCGCGTAGCGCCGCGGCCTCCATCGCCAGCCGCTGCGCCTCCCCTAGCGACAGCGCGTCGCGCGCCCTGGCCTCCAGCGCCGCCGCCCGCTCGCGTGCGATCGCCCGGTGGTCCGACCACCAGCCACGCCAGCGACGCCACAGGATCGACGCGACGGAGCGATGGCGGGAAGGAGCGGTCATTCTCCCCCAACGCACATCCGCGTCATCGGTGGCGTGCCAGTACCTCCGAAATCGCGAAATAGATGCGGTCGAGATCGTCGTCGCCGATGCAATAGGGCGGCATGATGTAGAGCGTGTCGCCGAGCGGGCGCAGCAACACGTCGCGTTCGCGGAACGCCGCCATCAGGCGTGGCGCGAGGTCGGAGAGATAGCCCTCGCCCGCACCGATCTCGAACGCCGCAATCGTGCCGAGCACGCGCGGGTCGCGAATTCCGTCGAGTGTCGCCAGCCGCGCCGCCTGCGCGTTGCCCAGCCGCGCGACACGCTCCAGCACCGGTTCCTCGCGCCAGATCGCCAGATTGGCGGCGGCGGCGGCGCAGGCGATCGGATTGGCGGTGTAGCTCGACGAGTGGAAGAACATCCTCGCCCGATCGGTCGACCAATGCGCCGCGAAGATCGGCTCGCTCGCCATCGTCACCGCCAGCGGCAGCGCGCCGCCGGTCAACCCCTTGGACAGACACAGGATATCCGGCTCGATCCCCGCCTGCTCGCACGCCAGCAACGTGCCGGTGCGGCCCCAGCCGGTCATCACCTCGTCGGCGATGAACAGCACGCCGTGCCGCGCGCAGACGTCGCGCATCTGGCGCAGCATGTCGGGCGAATAGAACAGCATCCCGCCCGCGCCGAGCACCAAGGGCTCGACGATGAACGCCGCGGCACCGCCGGCACAGGCGCGGTCGAGCGCGTCGAGCGTCGCCTGCTCCGCGCCAGTCGCCGCGTAGGGGATCGTCTCGACGTCGAACAGCAGCGGCGCATAGGCGCGGTTGAACACGCCGCGCTGCCCGACCGACATCGCGCCGATCGTGTCGCCGTGATAGCCATGTTCCATGACGAGGATGCGGTGGCGCGCGTCGCCCCGCGCCAGCCAGTAACCGAGCGCCATCTTCAGCGCGACCTCGACGCTGGTCGACCCCGAATCCGAGAAGAACACCCGCGTCAGCGAGTCAGGCATCATCGCGCGCAGCCCGGCGGCGACCGCCTCGGCGGGCTCGTGCGTCCAGCCGGCGAAGATCATCTGGTCGAGCCGTTCGGCCTGCGCGCGGATCGCGGCGGCGATCTTCGGGTGCGCATGGCCGTGCGTGGTCACCCACCACGACGAGATCGCATCGATCACGCGCCGCCCGTCGGCGGTGTGCAGCACCGCGCCCTCGCCGCGCACGACGCACGGGATCGGCTCCTGAAGCCCGTGCTGGGTAAAGGGGTGCCAGACCGAACTCACCGGAAATCCTCGACATCGAACTGCGCGGCGAAGGCGGCGGCGAGCGTCGCGGCGTTCAGGTCGGGGAGGTGCGGCAACCGCCCTAGCCGGGGGACCTTGCCGATCTCCGCGATCACCGCCTCGCTGTCCTCGACCGCGTCGCCGATGAACGCGACACCGAGCAACGGCACGCCGCGCGAACGTAGCGCCTCGATCGACAACAGGCTGTGGTTGATCGTGCCGAGGGCGGTGCGCGCGACCAGCACCACCGGCTGCCCCCATGCCGCCGCCTGATCCGCAAACGACCACGTTCGGGTCAGCGGCACCAGCACCCCGCCCGCGCCCTCCACCACCAACGGCCCGTCACCCGCCGGCAGCGCAAGCCGCACGGGGTCGATCGTCACCCCGTCGATCTCGGCGGCGCGGTGCGGCGAGCAGGGCGTGTTCAGCCGATACGCCTCGGGCAACACCTTCGCCGCGTCGACGCCGAGCCGCACGACGCTGCCCGCATCGCTGCCGTCCGCCAGCCCGGCCTGTACCGGCTTCCAGTAACGCGCGCCGAGCGCGACGGTCAGCGCGGCGGCGAACACGGTCTTGCCGACATCGGTGTCGGTCCCGGTGACGACGATCGTCCCGCTCATGGCAGTACCTCCTTCAGCACGTTTGCCAGCGCGGCGATCTCCGTCTCGGTGACGTGGAGGGTCAGCGCGATCCGCAGCCGGGCGGTGCCCGCCGGAACGGTCGGCGGGCGGATGCCGCGCACGTCGAACCCCGCCGCCTGCACCGCCGTCGCGACGCGCATCGCCTCGCGATCGTCGCCGATCACCAGCGGCACGATCTGCGACTCGACACGCGCGCCGAGCGGGGCGAGGTATCGCCGCGCCGCGTCGATCAGCGCGTGGAGCTTCGCCCGTCGATTGGGCTCGTCGGCAACGACGCGCAGGCTCTCGCGCGCCACCGCCGCGCTCAGCGGCGACGGCGCGGTCGAAAAGATGAACGGCCGCGCGCGCGCCACCAGAAAGTCGCGGATGATCGCCGGCCCGCACAGCACCGCCCCCTCGCAGCCCAGCGCCTTGCCGAAGGTGTTAAGCGTCACGAGGTTTTCGCGCCCATGCCACGCCTCCGCCACGCCGCGCCCGCCCCCGCCCCACACGCCGGTCGCGTGCGCCTCGTCGACGACCAGCATCGCGTCATGCCGGTCGGCGACCGCCAGATAGGCGGCGACATCGGTCAGGTCGCCGTCCATGCTGTAGAGGCTTTCGACCGCGATCCACGGCGTGCCGGTGCCGCCGGCCTTGCGCCACGCCGCGATCGCGTCGTTGGCGGCTTGCGCGTCGCCATGCGCCGCCGCGACGCAGGTCGCGCGGCCAAGCCGCATCCCGTCGTGCATACTCGCATGGACCAGCGCATCGTAAACGATCAGGTCGCCGGGCTGCGGCACCGACGACAGCAAGGCGGTGTTCGCGGCATAGCCCGAGCCGAACGACAGCGCCGCCTCCGCGCCGAAGAACGCCGCCGCCTCGGCCTCCAGCGCCTCATGCTCGGCGTCGTTGCCGCGCAACAGCCGCGACCCGCCCGAGCCGAGCGCGACACCCTGCGCCAGCGCCGCCTGCGCCGCCGCCACCAGCCGTGGCGTGGTCGACAGCGCGAGATAATCGTTTGAGGACAGGTCGACGCCGCGCCGCGGCGCGAGCGTGCGCAGGCGTCCGGCATCGGCGAGCGCGGAGAGATGGGCGCGTTGGGCGACAAGCTGCATCGCCGCGCGTATGCCGCCGCCGGTGCCGCTTGGCCAGTATCCGTGCCACCGATCGCCGCGCTCGGGCGTTGGCAGCGCTCGATCGACGGATGCAGAGGGAGCTGACGCATGGACCGCAACACGAAGCTCGCGCTGGGTGGCGCGGCGGTCGCCGCCGGCGCGGTCGCCTGGCTGGCGGCGCGCGAACGGCGCAGCGACGCCCCCGCCAGTTACCCGCCGCTCGACGTACCCAAACCGTTCGGCAAGGACGTGTGGATCGTCGACAGCGGGCCGATGATCGCCTCCGGCCTGTCGCTGCCGATCCGCATGACGGTGCTGCGGCTGCCCGACCGCTCGTTGATGCTGCACTCGCCGACGCGCTTCACCCCGGCGCTGGCGGCGGCGCTCGCCGAACTGGGCGTGGTGCGGCATCTGATCGCGCCGAACATCGCGCACTGGACGCGGCTGCCGGCGTGGCAGCGCGCCTATCCCAAGGCGCTGCTCTGGGCGGCACCGGGGCTCGGCGAGCGCGGGCAGGTGCAGCGCAGCGGATTGCGGATCGACCGCGAGCTGGGCGCGGTGCCGCCCGCCGAATGGGCCGAGGCGGTCGACCAGGGGCTGATCGCGGGCGCGGCGGGGTTCAACGAAGTGTGGTTCCACCACCGCGCGTCGCGCACGCTCGTGCTCACCGACGTCGTCCAGCACATGGAGCCCGAGCGACTGCCCCCGATCACCGCCTTCATCGCGCGGCTGAGCGGCGGGGCGTGGGGGACCACGCCGCGCTACCTCCGCCCGGTGCTGCGCTTCGGCGGGCGCGACCTGCGCGCGGCGGTGGCGACATTGGTCGCGCTCGCGCCCGAGCGGGTGGTGTTCGCGCATGGCCGGCCTTTCACCGAAGACGCTGCCGGGCAATTGCGCCGCGCGCTCGCCTGGGCCGAATAACCGCGCCTTGCTCCTGCCGCGCGCATCCGCCTAAGCTGCGGCATGATAGCGGGGGGCAGCGTGGAGAGAAGCGAGCGGCGCGGGCCGGCGCATGTGACGATCGCGCATGATCTGGGCGTCGCGATCGTCACCGGACGACACCCGGCCAGCGTCACGCTGCCCGGCGAGCTGGAGCTGGCCGAACAATTCGGCGTCTCGCGCAGCGTGATCCGCGAATCGCTCAGGATGCTCAGCGCCAAGGGGCTGGTGGAGAGCCGGCCCAAGGCAGGGACGCGGGTGCGCGACCGCGCACACTGGAATCTTCTCGATCCCGATATGCTGGCGTGGATGTTCGAGGGCGCGCCATCGCTCGATTTCGTCCGCAGCCTGTTCCAGCTGCGGCTGATCGTCGAGCCCGCCGCCGCCGAGCTGGCCGCGCTCCAGCGCAGCGCCGCCGAACTGTCGCGGATGGGGCATGCGCTGGAGATCATGGCGATCCACGGCCTGCGCACGCAGGAGGGGCAGAGCGCCGATCAGCGCTTCCACGCGACCATCCTTCACGCCACGCGCAACGAGCTGCTGGTCAGCCTGTCGAGCAGCATCGCCGCCGCGGTGCGCTGGACGACGTTCTTCAAATACCGCACGCCCGCGCAATATCAGGACCCGATCCCGCTCCACCGCGCCTTGTTCGAGGCGATCGCCAACGGCGACGGCGCGGGCGCGCGCACGGTGACCGAGCGGCTGATCCGGCAAGCGCAGCGCGATACCGAGGTCGCGCTGGCGGCGTGAGGGCAGGGCGCTACGCCACCACCCGCGCGCGCGCCCCGCGCCCGACCATCACGGTCGCCACCGCACCGGCCAGCATCAGCACCCCGCCGAGCACGATCACCCCGCGCGCGTCGCCGCCCAGCAGGCTTCGATAGAATAGCGGGATCGACAGGCTCTCGATCATCATCGGAATGACGATGAACATGTTGAAGATGCCCATGTAAACCCCGTTGCGCTCGGGCGGGATCATGCCGGTCAGCATGATGTACGGATTGCCCATCATCCCCGCCCAGCCGACGCCGATGCCGATCATCGCGACGAACAGCCACCCCTCGGAGGGCAGCGCCGGGATCGCCAGCATCGCCGCGCCCGAGGCGGCGAGGCAGCAGGCATGGACCGCCTTCGCGCCATATCGCTTCGCCAGCGGCATCAGCGCCAGCGCCGCGACGAACGCGACGGCATTGTAGAAGGCACCCAATTGCCCGACGGTCAGCACGGTGTCGCGGAACGCGGCGCTCCCGGTTTCGACGGTGCCGTGCAGCGAGCGCGCCAGCGCGAAGGTGATGAACTGCCAATAGGCGAACATCGCATACCATTGGCACAGCATCGCCAGCGCGAGCTGCCGCATCGGCTTCGGCATCTCGACCAAGGCCGCCTTCAGATCGGCGAGCGTCGCGCGCAGCGTCAGCGGCTCGGCCGCCAGCCGCGCCTGCTCCTCGGGCGGCAGCGGCAATTCCGGCACCCGCCACACCGACCACAGGATCGTCGACAGCGACAACACCGCGCCGATCAGGAACGCGATCCGCGTGATATCGGGAATGCCGTTGGCGTCGACCGCATCCTTGTCGAACCCGATCCATACCAGCAGCGACGGCGCGAGATACGACAGCGTCTGCGCCAGCCCGGTGAACGCCGATTGCGTCAGGAACCCGGTCGCGCGCTGGTCCTCCGCCAGCCGGTCGCCGACATAGGCGCGATACGGCTCCATCGTGACGTTGTTGGCGGCGTCGAGAATCCACAACAGGCTGGCCGCGATCCACAGCGCGCGGCTGTACGGCATCGCGAACAGACACAGGCTGCACAGCACCGCACCGATCAGGAAATAGGGCGTACGCCGCCCGAGCCGCGTATTGGTCCGATCGCTCATCGCCCCGATCAGCGGCTGGACCAGCAACCCGGTGACCGGCCCGGCGAGCCACAGCAGCGGCAGGCTGGCCTCGTCCGCGCCGAGATAGCCATAGATCGGCGCCATATTGGCCTGTTGCAGCCCGAACGAGAATTGTAGCCCGAGGAAGCCGAGGTTCATCTCGACGATCCGGGCCAGCGACAGGCGCGGCTTGCTCATCTCATGGCTCCTGTCTCACTGCTTCGTCATTCCCGCGAAGGCGAAACCTCTGCGAAAGCCCCCTTCTTGTACCCCGGCGAAGGCCGGGGCCCAGTTGGGAGACGCTTGTAAGCATCAGAACGTCCTCCCCAACTGGACCCCGGCCTTCGCCGGGGAACGGCTTACGAAGGATATGGTCCGCACTTTCGCAGAACTCCCGCCTGCGCAGGAATGACGGATCGCTGGTCATCATGCGCCGCCCTCCAGCCACACCACCCCCCAAGCCGGCACCGCCTCGACCGCCGCGCCGCTCAACCGATCGCGACCCGCCTCCGGCACCGCCACCTCGCGATCACCAAAGTTGAGGAACACTCGGTCGCCCCCGCACGCAATGCCCAGCAGCGCCGCATCCCCGGTCTCGATCAAACCCGGCGCGCCCGCCCCCCCGCTCGCGATCCGCGCATCGCGCAGCGCGGTAAGATCGCCGCTGATCCGCAGCGCCGCCGGCGTCTCCAGCGCCCACCAGTCCATCGCCGGGCGGTGAATCCAGCGCCCCTCGTGCGCCAGCTCGGGATCGCCGGCATAATCGTAATCGTTCAGCAGCCCGGCCTCGTCGCCCATATAGGTCGTGGCGAGCCCGCCACTCGCGATCGACAGCGCGTTGAGCAAAGCGATCCGCCGCAACGCCATCTCGCGCGCGTCATCGTCCCGCGTCGCCTCCAGCCCGGCCAGCGAGGCGAGCGTGCCGTTGGTGCCGTGCAGCGCCGCACCGTCGGACTGGAACGGCACCCCGCGCGCCCAGCTGTCGCCCGCACCGTGCAGGAAGGCGGCGGCGGCGCGCAACCGCGCTTCGGGCTCTGGATCGATCGCACGCAGGTCGCCGAGCACCGCGCCCCAGCCGATATCGTCGTGGCAGCGCGCATAGCTCAGCCAGTTCGCCCCCGACGGCAGTCCGCCGCTTGCCGCGACGATCGCTGCGGGCAGCTGCGCGGATCGTTCGGCGAGCCCGACCCAGCCCGCGACCATCAGCGAATTGTTGTAGACCAGATGGCATTCGGGCTCGAACCCGGCTCCCTCGTCCATCCCGAAATAGGGCGGGACGAACGCGGTCGGGACGATCGCCTCCGCCTTGAGCAAGGTCGCGGGCGCGACGATGTCGAGCGCGGCGCGCAGCCCCCGGACGATGTAATGCGCTTCCGGCAGGTTGCGGCACGTCGTGCCCGGCTGCTTCCACAGGAAGGCGGTGCTGTCGAGCCGGAACGCCTCGAACCCGTGATTGGCGAGCCGCAGCGCGGCGTCGAGGATCGCGACGAACACCTGCGGGTTGCGCCAGTTCAGATCCCACTGAAACGGATAGAAGGTCGTCCAGACGTTGCCGCCCATCTCCGGCACGTGGGTGAAATTGCCCGGCGCGGTGGTCGGGAACACCTCCGGCAGCTCGGCATCGCGCGCCGCCGCCTCGGCATCGTCGACGACGATGTAAAAGTCGCGGTAGAAGGGGTCGCCCGCGCGCGCCGCCTTCGCCCATTCATGATCGTCGGCGGTGTGGTTGAGCGCCAGGTCGACGCACAGGCTAATCTTCGCCGCGCGCAGCCGCTCGGTCAGCTGCTCGACGTCCGCCATCGTGCCCAGCAACGGCTCGATGCTCAGATAATCCGCGACCGCGAACCCGCCGTCGCTGTCGCCCGCCCGCGCCTTGAGCAGCGCGAGGACGTGCAGGTAGCGAACCCCCAGCGCCTCAAGATGATCGACATGCGCGGCGAGCCCCTCCACCGTGCCGCCGAAGCGATCGACATAGGTCGAATAGCCGAGCATGTCGGGCCGTACGAACCAGTCGGGATCAGCGACCCGCGCGCTGTCGAGCGCCTGCATCGCGGCGGGACGCTCCGCGGCGCGGGCGTGGAGCAGCGCCTCGACCGTCGCCCACAGCGCCTCACCATCGTGATCGGGATAGAGCCGCGCCAACTGGCGACGCAGTCGTGGTGCGATCGCCTCTAGGCGCTGCTGCATGGTCATGATCCGCGATATCCCGTGTCGTCCATCATCTTACCCGTTCGTCCTGAGAAAACAGCGCCCCTCCGTCATTGCGAGCGTAGCGAAGCAATCCAGGGCGTCCTGGTCCGGCTCTGGATTGCTTCGCTCCGCTCGCAATGACGGAATGACGTCAGCCCTCAGAAATCGAACCGCACCGACGCCGCGATCGTCCGCCCGTTGATCGACCGCGCCCGCACCAGCTGGTTCGACGGGATCGCGGCATCTTCCGCCTCGGTGATGCCCTTCACGTTGAAGATGTTGTTGGCGTTCAGGTTGAAGCTGACGTTATCCGCCGCGCGGACCAGCACGAAGCCGTTGACCTGCGTATAGGCCGGCATCTTCAGCTGGTTGACCGGCTGCGTATAGCTCGACGTCGTCCCGATCACGTTCGCACCGAAGCTGACGCGCCCGAAATCGAGCTGCGGGGTCGCCTGATAGACGAACGCCGCCTGCCGCTGCGGCCGGTTGCCGTCCAGCGTCGCGTCGGTCGCGTCGCTGGTGATCTTCGCATCGGTATAGGTGCCCGCGGCGGTCAGCGAGAACGGCCCGCGGCGGAAGCGGCCTTCCAGCTCGACGCCGGTCGCATCGTAGCGGCGGCTGGTGAATTGCTGCTGCGACAGCAGATAGTTGGTTTCCTGCGTCTTGGCGTTGAACACCGTGGCGTAGAGCGCCACCGGCCCGGACGAGAATTTCACCCCGCCCTCGGCCTGCTTGACGAAGTCGTACGGCTTGGAGCCGTTGACCAGCCCGCCGGTCGTGGTGTCGATCGTCGGCCCGAACAGCAACCGGTCGGCGTTGACCCGTCCGCCGCGGCTGTAGCGCGCGAACGCCGCCAGCGTATCGCTCAGCCGGTAATTCACGCCCGCCGAATACGACAAATAGCTGTAGTCATAGTCGATCCCGGTGCGGTTGTTCGGGATGAAGCCGACGGTCTGCTCGGCGACCGAGAGGACACCGTCGCCGTTGATGTCCTGCGCGCGCGTCGTCACCGCGCCGGGCAGGTCGCCCGCGATGCTGCCCTTGGCGGAGCCGAAGTCGTAGCGCAGGCTGCCGTCGATGTTCAGCCGCCCGACCTCGAAGCCGAGCTGCGCGAACGGCGCATTGGTGGTGTAGCGCATGTCGTAGCTGCGGCGGCAGCAATTGCCGAAGAACGACGCCGAATACAGCGTGCCTCCCGCGGTCTGCGATACGCCCGCGGCGTTGCGGACGTCGACCAGCACCGACCGGCCATCGCCCTGCACGGTCTGGAAGAACGACGTCCACAGCCAGTCGGTCTTCACGTCCTGCCGCGAATTGTAGATGCCTGCCGCGATCGACAGCGCGCCGCCGCCCAACTCGACCTTACCGTTGATGCGCAGGTCATTGGTGATGTTGTTGAGGCTCTTCAAGTCGACGTCGAACAGCACGACGCTGGCCAGCAGGCCGTTGCCGCCGACCGTACCCGGATTGGCGATCCGCTGCCCCGACAGCGGGCCGCTGGCGTAATAGAGCTGCGCGCCCGCACCGGCAAAGCCGTTGGCGGTGGTCTGCGCATCGCCGACCGCGGCGGGGAAGGGGGAGACGAAGTCGCCGCTGATATCCGAATAGCGGAACCGCTCGGTCACGTTCCAGCCATCGGCGATCTCATACTTGCCCTCGAACCCGACCGACTTGACGACCGGGTGCATCCCGTCGCCGATGTTGCGGCGGACGGGATTGTTGTTGCCGTCCAGCGTCAGCACCGATCCGATGTAGCGGCTGTGCAGCGTATCCTCGTTGATCGAGAAGCCCGGAATGTTCTGGTACGTAGGGTCGCCGTCGCTGCCGGTCACGCGGACCGGATTGGGCAGATAGGCGATGCTGCGATCGTCGAGATATTTGCCGTACACGCGGACATAACCGCGGTCGAACTCGCGGGTGATGTTGGCCTTGATCTGGCCGCCGCGCATCGCGTCATAGCCGACATCGCGCGGACCGTCACCGAGGCGGTAGAAACCGCTCAATTCGTAGCGAGTCTGCGCATCGATGTGTCCGCCATACGCAAAGTCGGCCCTATATTCGCGATAGTCGATGCCCGAGGACAGCTGGAACGAGCCCCCGTCCTGCTCGCCGGTCTTCGAAATGAAGTTGATGATGCCACCGGGCGAGTTGCTGGCGAACGTCGACGCCGATCCACCGCGCACCGACTCGATCCGGGCGAGCGACAGATCGTTACGGATGAAGATGTCGGCGTTGCCGAAGATGATGTCGCCAAACTCGAGAACCGGCAGGCCATCTTCCTGCAATTGCAGGAACTTGGAACCGCCAGACGCGACGGGCAGGCCGCGCACCGAGATATTGGCATTGCCCTCGCCACCCGACGCCTCGACGCGGACGCCGGGCAGATTGCGCAGGATTTCCGCGGTGTTGCGCGGCGGGATCTTGGCGGTCAGGTCGGCATCGAGCGAGCTGACCGACACCGATGTATCCAGCCGGTTCCGCCCCTGCGCCACGCCGGTGACGACAATGTCTTCAGAAACAGTCGCTTCGGCCGGATCAGCCGCCGCGGCCTGCGGAACTTGCGCGTGCGCCGCACCGGCGATCAGCAGCGCGGGGATCGAGGCGAGCAGGCGGAAACGCAGCGTCATCACGGAAAACCTCTCCTGAGCAGCCGTCCTTTCCGAACAGCCTGATGTCAGCTACATATCGGCACTGCAATCGATTGCAAAGAAGTTTCTGCAAACGATTGCATATGGAGTCCGGCGTATCAGGCGGAGGCGCGTAGGATCAGTTCGGGGGGGACGATCGCACTGGTCGCGGGCTCTCCCGCGATCCGTCGGAGCAGCGTTTCGACCATCAGCCGCGTGCCGGTCACTAGATCCTGCCGGATCGTCGTCAGCGGCGGCGACGTATGCGCGGCCAGCGTCACATCATCATAACCAACCACCGCAACATCGCCCGGCACGTCGAGGCCCGCCTCGGTCAGCGCGCGTAACGCACTCATCGCGGCCACGTCCGAGGCAGCGAAGATCGCGTCGGGCGCGTCACCCTGCGCCAGCCGTGCGCCCACCGCGGCATGGACCGCATCGGGGTCCATCTCGCACGACAGCACCTCGACCGCCGTCGTTCCGGCCGCATCCCGGAACCCCGCCAGCCGATCCGCAAATTCGGGGGGTGCGGGATCGCCGAGGAACAACAGCCGGTTGCGCCCCAGCCCGAGCAGATGCGTCGCTGCGATCCGCCCGCCCAGGATATTGTCCGACCCGATCGTCAGATGCTTTTGCTCCGGGCGATTGACCCCCCATACGACCAGCGGCGCATAGCGCGCGGCGACGCGCTCGATCGTGTCATATTGGTCCGACTGCCCGACCAGCAGCACGCCATCGACACGTCCGCTGTCGACCAGCCGGTCGAGCCACTCGTCATTCTCCGGCAGCACGCGCGACAACAGGATGTCGTAGCCGCGATCCACCAGCAGATCGGCGAGAAAGCCCAGCAAGCTGAGGAAGAACGGATCGGTCAGATGCTGGGTGCGCGCATGGCCCAGCGGCATGGCGAGCGCGATCGCGCCGGTGCTGCGCATCCGCAGATTGCGCGCCAGCTGGTTGGGGCGCACGCCGTGTTCGCGGGCGAGCGCGCGGATGCGCTCCTGCGTGGTCTTGCTGACGGATGGGTGTCCCGACAGCGCACGCGACACGGTCGCCGTCGAAACCCCCGCCATCGCTGCCAGATCGGCCAGCTTCATCGCCGTCGCCACCGCGTCATGTCCCCGCTTTGTTCGGATGCTTCATAGTCGGTCGGTGGCGCGTCGCAATGTGGGTCATGGTCGCGGTTCCCGCGCGGTTCAGCCCTGATCGCGCTCGATCGCGGCGATCTCGCCGTCGATGAAGTCCATCAGCAGCTTTAACACCTCGGGATCGGTGCAGCGCGCGTTCATCAGCCGCCGCTGGCACATCCCGCCCGCCATGATGAGGATCGACTCGCCTAGCCGTGCGATGCGGCCTTCGTCGGTGGCCCCCGGCGCGATGATCTTCAGCGCGCGCACCAATTGCCCGCGCAGCCGATCGTCCATCGTGTCGAAGATTTCGGCGATCCGCTGGTTGCGGTTGGCCTCGGCCATGATCTCGGCGATCAGCCGCGTGTCGTTGAGTTCGTTGCACGCGATGAAGCGTGCGATCCAATCGCGCACCATCGTCCGATCGGCCGTACAGCGCGCCGCACACAGTTCGTCACCGGCCAGAAACTCGTCCAGATCATGTTCGACCAGCGCGGCGACAATCGCCTCCTTGTTGGCGAAGTCGCGATAGATCTGGCCGACCAGCACCCCCGATCGCTCTGACAATTTCGCCATGCTCGTGGCGTGGAAGCCGTGCTCTGCAAAAAGTTCCCGAGCCGCCTGAACAATTTTCGCACGACGTGCGTTTGCTTTCCCGCTCCGGTCGCGGGGGAAGACGGCGTCGGGTTCGGGACATCCTTGGTTACACCGCTGCATCAATTTACGCCGACCATCTTCTTCCCAGCTTGACGGTGCCACCTGTTCGCAGTAGCAGCATTCGTGAGTGAGCGATCACTCACACACTTCATAAGAGATGTCCATGCCGAAAATGGGGCCGAAAACGGGGTTCGCGGTCGCCGCGATGATGCTGGTGCCGCTCGCGGCCTGCGGAGGCGGGAACGACGCCGAAAAGCAGCAGCAACAACAGCAGGCGCAGGCCGGGCCGCCGCAAGTGAGCGTGGTGACGGTGCAGCCGCAGTCGGTGACGCTGACCTCGACGTTGCCGGGGCGGACCACCGCATTCGAAACGTCGGAGGTGCGCCCGCAGGTCAACGGCCTCGTCACCGCGCGCCTCTTCACCGAGGGCGACCTCGTCCGTGCCGGCCAGCCGCTCTACCGCATCGACTCGCAGCCGTATCAGGCGCAGGTCGCCAGCGCGCGTGCCGCCGTGGCGCGTGCGCGTGCCGCGATCGCGTCGAGCGCCGCGCTCCAGCGCCGTTACGGCGAACTGGTCAAGATCAACGCGATCGCGCGGCAGGATTATGAGAATGCCGTCACCACCGCCGCGCAGGCGCAGGCGGATGTCGCCGCGCAGCAGGCGGCGCTGCGCTCGGCGCAGATCGACCTCGCGCGCACCACGATCCGCGCGCCCATCTCGGGGCGGATCGGCCGGTCGGTGACGACCACCGGCGCGCTGGTGAGCGCGGCGCAGACGACCCCGCTGACCACGATCCAGCGGCTCGACCCGATCTACGTCGACGTCTCGCAGTCGAGTGCCGATCTGCTCAAGCTGCGCCAGCAGATCGCCGCGGGCGATCTGGCGCGCGGCGGCACCGCGGCGCGGGTCCGGCTGCGGCTGGAGGACGGCTCGGTCTATCCGATCGAGGGCAAGCTGCAGTTCGCCGACGTCAGCGTCGATCCGAACACCGGCACGCAGACGATCCGCGCGCTGTTCCCGAACCCGAAGGGGCTGTTGCTGCCGGGCATGTATGTCCGTGCCGAGCTGGTCGAGGGCACGAAGAGCAACGCGATCCTGGTACCGCAGCGCGCGGTGACACGCGACGAGCGCGGCAATCCCACCGCGCTGGTCGTCGGGGCCGACGGCAAGCTCCAGCCGCGCCAGCTGACCGCGCCACGCACGATCGGCGAGAACTGGCTGGTCACCGCCGGGCTAAACCCGGGCGACAAGGTGGTAATGGAAGGCGCGATGATGCTGCGTCCCGGCATGCCGGTGAAGGCCGTGCCCTACAATCCGAACGCCGCGCCCGCGCAACCCGGTGCGCCGGGCGGCGCGGCGCAGGGCCAGCAGGCCCAGGGAAAGTAACGCCGCATGTCGCGCTTTTTCATCGACCGACCCATCTTCGCATGGGTCATCGCCGTGGGACTCATGCTGGCGGGGATCATCGCGATCCGCAGCCTGCCGATCGCCCAATTCCCCGAGATCGCGCCGCCGGCGGTCGCGATCGCCGCCACCTATCCGGGCGCCGACGCCGAAACGCTCGAGCGCACCACCACGCAGATCATCGAGCAGCAGCTGCGCGGCATCGATAACCTGCGCTATTTCTCATCGTCCTCCTCGTCGGCGGGCGTGGTCACGATCACGCTGACCTTCGAACAGGGCACCGATCCTGACATCGCGCAGGTGCAGGTCCAGAACAAGTTGCAGGCGGCAACCCCGCTGCTGCCGCAGGAAGTGCAGCGGCAGGGCATCCAGGTGACCAAGTCGGCGGCCAGCTTCCTCGCGGTCGTCGGGCTCGTCTCCACCGACGGCTCGCACAGCAACAACGATCTGGCCGACATGGTCGTGTCGAAGTTCCAGGACCCGATCAGCCGCATCAACGGCGTCGGCGAGTTGCAGGTGTTCGGCTCGCAATATGCGATGCGCATCTGGATCGATCCGCTCAAGCTCAACAATTACGCGCTGACGGTCGCCGACGTGACGTCGGCGGTGCAGGCGCAGAACGCGCAGGTTTCCGCCGGTCAGATCGGCGCGCAGCCCGCACCCAAGGAGCAGATGCTCAACGCGACCGTCTCGGTGCAGTCGCGGCTCCAGACCCCCGAGCAGTTCGGCAACATCCGACTGAAGACCGGCGTCGACGGCTCGGTGGTCCGCCTCCGCGACGTCGCGCGGATCGAGATCGGCGCCGAGAATTACGGCTTCGACGTTCAGTATAACGGCAAGCCGGCATCGGGCTTCGGCGTCCGGCTGGCCGCGGGGGCGAACGCGCTCGACACCGTCGACCTGCTCAAGGCGCGCGTCGCCGAGATCGGCAAGACGCTGCCCGCCGACGTGAAGGTCATCTACCCTTACGACATCACGCCGTTCGTGCGGCTGTCGGTGGAGCAGGTGATCCACACGCTGATCGAGGCGGTGGTGCTCGTCTTCCTCGTCATGTTCCTGTTCCTTCAGAACTGGCGCGCGACGCTGATCCCGACGATCGCGGTGCCGGTCGTGCTGCTCGGCACTTTCGCGGTGATGGCGCTGGCCGGCTACACGATCAACACGCTGACCTTGTTTGGCATGGTGCTGGCGATCGGCCTGCTCGTCGACGACGCGATCGTTGTCGTCGAGAACGTCGAACGCCTGATCGTCACCGAGCATCTCTCCCCGAAGGAAGCCGCGCGCAAGTCGATGGACGAGATCAGCAGCGCGCTGGTCGGCATCGGCCTCGTGCTGTCGGCGGTGTTCCTGCCGATGGCGTTCTTCGGCGGGTCGACCGGCGTGATCTATCGCCAGTTCTCGATCACGATCGTCTCGGCGATGGTGCTCTCGGTGCTGGTCGCCCTGATCCTGACGCCCGCGCTCTGCGCGACGATCCTTAAGCCGCATGACCCGGACAAGCAGGAAGGCAGGGGGCCGCTGGCGCGCTTCTTCCGCTGGTTCAACGACAAGTTCGACCGTGCGCAGCATCGCTACGAGGGCGGGGTGAAGAGCACGGCGCGTCACTGGAAGCGCTCGCTGTTCGTCTATCTGCTGATCGTCGCAGGGATGGCGCTGATCTTCATCCGGCTGCCCTCGGGCTTCCTGCCGGACGAGGACCAGGGCTTCGTGATCGCGCTGGTGCAGGGCCCGGCCGGCGCGAGCACCGCCCGCACCGAAAAGGGGCTGGCGATCACGCGCGACCACTTCCTCAAGCAGGAAGGCAAGAACGTCCAGGGCGTCTTCACGATCAACGGTTTCAGCTTCGCGGGTCAGGGCCAGAACACCGGCCTCGTCTTCGTCAACCTGAAGCCGTGGGAAGACCGTTCGGGTGGCGACAATCGCGCGCAAGCGATCGTCGGCCGAGCGATGAGGGCGCTTTCGCAATATAAGGACGGGCTGATCTTCGCGCTGATCCCGCCGGCGGTGCAGGAGCTGGGCAATGCCACCGGCTTCGACGTCCAGCTGGTCGACACCGGCGGTGTCGGGCACGAGAAGCTGACGCAGATCCGCAACATGATGCTCGGCATGGCCGCGCAGGATCCGCGGCTGGCACAGGTCCGCCCGCTCAGCCTCGAGGACGCGCCGCAGCTCAAGGTCAAGATTGACGAGGACAAGGCGCGCGCGCTCGGCCTCGATCTGTCGGCGGTCAATTCGACGATCGCGACCGCGTGGGGCGGCGGGTACATCAACGACTTCATCGACCGCGGTCGTGTGAAGCGCGTCTATGTCCAGAACGACGCGCCGTATCGCATGTCGCCCGAGGATGTCGGGGAACTCTACGTCCGCGGTGCGAACGGGCAGATGGCGCCGTTCACCGCCTTCTCGACGCTGGAATGGGCCAATGCGCCGGTCTCGCTGACCCGCTACAACGGGCAGCCGGCGATGCAGCTGCAAGGCTCGCCGGGACCGGGGCAGAGCACCGGCGCCGCGATGGAAGCGTTGCAGGAGATCCATGCGAAGCTGCCCCCGGGCACGACGCTGGAATGGACCGGCCTGTCCTATGAGGAACGGCTGTCGGGCGGCCAGGCACCGGCGCTCTACGGGCTGTCGCTGCTGATCGTCTTCCTCTGCCTCGCCGCACTCTACGAAAGCTGGTCGGTGCCGATCTCGGTGCTGCTGGTCGTCCCGCTCGGCATCATCGGTGCGGTGCTGGCGGCGTGGCTGACGGGTCTGAACAAGGACATCTACCTGCAGGTCGGGCTCATCACCACGATCGGCGTGTCCGCCAAGAACGCGATCCTGATCGTCGAATTCGCCGAAGAGCGGATCGCCGAGGGGATGAGCGCCTTCGACGCGGCGGTGGAGGCGGCAAAGCTGCGGCTGCGCCCAATCCTGATGACCAGCCTTGCGTTCGTGTTCGGCGTGATGCCCTTGGCGGTGTCGACCGGCGCGGGTGCGGGCGGCCAGAATGCGATCGGCCGCGCCGTGGTCGGCGGCATGTTGTCCGCGACGGTGCTGGCGATCTTCTTCGTGCCGATGTTCTTCGTCGTCGTGCTGCGCCTGTTCGGGCATGGCAAGGACGAGAACGAGCCGCACGACGATGCGCCTGCGCATGACGATCATCCCACGGGCGACACCGCCCATCAGGGGGCCTGACGTGAAGAGTTCCTCGTTTCTCGCCGCGCTGGCGCTGACCAGCGCGCTCGCCGGGTGCAACATGGCACCCAAATACGAACGCCCGACCGGCGCGGTGCCGCTCGCCCTGCCGGAGGGCGGCGTGTACCCGCGCGCCGCCACCGATGCGCCCGACGTGACGCAGATCGGCTGGCGCGACTTCTTCCTCGACGCGCGGCTGCGGCAGGTGATCGAGACGTCGCTCGCCAACAACCGCGACCTGCGCGTCGCGGCGGCCAACGTCCTCCAGGCGCGCGCGCAATATCGCGTTCAGCGCTCGGCCGTGGTGCCGACCACCGGCGTCACCGGGTCGGCGACCTACACCAACAACCTGTTCGGCGCGATCGGCGCGGCAGGCGGCGGCGCTACCGGCGGCACCGGGACGGGCACGGGTGCCGGAACCGGTACTGGCACTGGCACTGGGACGGGTGGCACCAGCGGCGGCAGTGGTGCCGCGGCGGGCGGAGCGGTCGGCGAAAGCTCGTCGAACATCCAGTTCTATTCGGCCAACGTCGGCTTCTCGGCGTTCGAACTCGACCTGTTCGGGCGCGTCCGCAACCTCAACCGCGCCGCGCTCGAGCAATATTTCGCCACCGAGGAGGCGCAGCGCAGCACGCGGATCAGCCTGATCGCCGAAGTGGCGAGCGCGTGGCTGCAACTCGCCGCCGATCAGGAGCAACTCCGGCTCAGCCGCGAGACGCTCAAGACCTTCGAGGAGACGGTGCGGCTCACGAGCGCACAGTTCCGCATCGGAGTCGCCTCCGAGCTGGAGGCGCGGCAGGCGGAGACCAACTATCAGGCGGCGCGCAACGACATCGCGACGCTGACCGCGCAGGTCGCGCGTGACCAGAATGCGCTCAACCTGCTGGCGGGCACCACCGTCACGGCGGAGCAGCTGCCCGATTCGCTCGGCACGGTTGCCTTCACCCGCGACGCGCTGCCTGGCGACGTGTCCTCGGCGGTGCTGCTGCGCCGCCCCGACGTGTTGCAGGCCGAGCATCAGCTGATCGCGCAGAACGCCAATATCGGCGCGGCGCGCGCGGCGTTCTTCCCGCGCATCTCGCTGACCGCGACGATTGGGACGATCTCTTCGGCGCTGTCGGGGCTCTTCGGCGGGGGCACGTTCAACTACAATGCCGCGCCGTCCGTGCAGCTCCCGCTGTTCGACGGCGGGCGCAACGCCGGCAATCTCGATTATGCCAAGGCATCGCGCGAGGCGGCGGTCGCCACCTACGAGAAGGCAATCCAGACCGCCTTCCGCGAGGTCGCCGACGCGCTGGCGCAGCGCGGCACGATCGGCGAGCAGCTCTCCGCGCAGGGCGCGCGCGCCAATGCGGCATCGGTGGCGGCACGGCTGTCCGACGCGCGTTACCGCGCCGGGGTCGATTCGTTCCTGACCTCGCTTGACGCGCAGCGTACCGCCTATTCGGCGCAGCAGCAGCTCGTGACCACCCGGCTGACGCAGGCGAACAACCTGATAGAGCTTTACCGCGCGCTGGGCGGCGGTTTGGCGGGAGAGGTGCCGGCGACGGCCGATCGCTAAGGCCCCTTGCGTCCGGTGGTGATCGGCGTACCCTGTCGTGGAAAAACGACGGAGAGGATTTGGCGATGGTCACCCCGGACGTGCGCGCAGGCGAAGAAAGCCTGGTGATTCTCCAGAGCTTGCTGTGCGTGCTGCGCGAAAAGAACATCCTGTCACGCGCCGATGTCGAAACGCTGTGCGAGCGCGTCGCGATGCGCGCCTCGGCGGCGGAACGCGATCCCATGCCGTGCTGCGCCGAGGCGACCCGCGCGGCGGCGACCGAGATGGCGCGGATCAAGGATTACATCGGCCAGCATTACGGCGGGAAGCACCGGCGGATTTGAAGCTTCCTCCGTCATTCCCGCGCAGGCGGGAATCCAGACGCGCAGGTCCGTGCAAGGGCCGCACCGTCCGAGGTTCTGGATTCCCGCCTTCGCGGGAATGACGGAGTGGATGACCTTCCCATTCCTCGCGCCCGGGGAGGCTTCGTTTGCCTAAACCGCAACGCCGTCATTGCGAGCGCAGCGAAGCAATCCAGAGCCGGACCAGGACGCCCTGGATTGCTTCGCTGCGCTCGCAATGACGAAAAGGAGCATCACCCGTCTCGACCGCCAATGATGACAGGTAGGCGAAAGCGGCGACCATCTCGACGCGCCCCCGCGAACCGGCGTAAGGCGGGCGGGTGATTCAACGGCATATTTCCGCATGACCGCCGAAACCGGGCTCGCCGCGCTGTGGCTCGCCGCCGCGCTCGCCGCGTTGCAGGTGCTGCTCGGCGTCATCGCGCTGCGGCGAAACATGCCGCAGGCGGTCGGCGCGATCCGCGCAGTCGCGATCGTGCAGGGCGCGCTGGCCGCGATCGCGATGGGCGCGCTGATCCGCGCGTTCCTCGACACCGACCTGTCGGTCGTGCTGGTCGCCGCCAACAGCCATTCGATGAAGCCGTGGCTGTACAAGTTCGCAGGCGCGTGGGGCAATCACGAAGGCTCGATGCTGCTGTGGGTGACGATCCTCGGCGTCGCCGGTGCAGCGGTCGCGAAGTTCGAGCATCGCCTCGCGCAGCCGACGCTGGTCGCGACGCTGGCGGCGCAGGCGGCGATCGCGCTCGGCTTCTACGCCTTCCTGCTGTTCGCCTCCAACCCGTTCGCGCGGCTCAGCCCGCCGCCACCCGATGGCGCGGGGCTCAATCCGCTGTTGCAGGACCCGGGGCTCGCCTTCCACCCGCCGACGCTCTACGCCGGCTATGTCGGGCTGTCGGTCGCCTTCTCCTTCGCGGTCGGCGCGCTCGTCACCCGCGATGTCGGGCCAATGTTCGCGCGCGCGATGCGGCCGTGGGTGCTGGCTGCGTGGATCTTCCTGACGCTCGGCATCACCGCGGGCAGTTATTGGGCCTATTACGAGCTCGGCTGGGGCGGCTGGTGGTTCTGGGACCCGGTCGAGAACGCCAGCCTGATGCCGTGGCTCGCCGCGACCGCGTTGCTCCATTCGGTGACGGTGCTCGCCACCCGCGACGGCCTGCGCGCGTGGACCGTGATGCTGGCGGTGGTCGCCTTTTCGATGAGCATGATCGGCACCTTCCTGGTCCGTTCGGGCATCCTCACCAGCGTCCACGCCTTTGCGGTCGATCCGCGGCGCGGGAGCTTCATCCTCGTGCTGCTGCTGCTGTACATCGGCGGCGCGCTGGCCTTGTTCGGCGCACGCGTCGGCAGCGTCCGGCAGGGCAAGTTGTTCGAGCCGTTCAGCCGCGAAGGCTCGCTGGTCGCCAACAACCTGCTGCTGACCGTGATCCTCGGCATCGTGCTGATCGGCACCTTTTACCCGATTATCGCCGCTGCGTTCGATATCCAGCTCTCGGTCGGCCCGCCGTTCTTCGACTCGACCGCCGGGCCGATCGCGCTGCTGCTGGTGGCCATCATGGCGGCCGGGCCGCTGCTCCGCTGGCGGCGTGACGAGGCCGAGGCGCTGATCCAGCGCTCCTTCCCCGCGATCGCCGCCGCGCTGTTCGCCGGGGTCGGCGTGTTCCTGCTCGGCGGGCCGATCGGCGTGCTGCCGCTCGCCGGAGTCGCGCTGGCCGCCGGGCTGGCGGTGGCGAGCGTCGCGCCGCTGGCGAAGCGCAACCTCGCGCGTGCGCCGCTGCACCTGTGGGGCATGGTGATCGCGCACCTCGGCATCGCGGTGTCGTTGGCGGGGATGGCGATCAGCACCGCCTATACGCAGGAGACGTTGCTCGCGGTCGGGGTCGGCGATCCGGCGCGGATCGCGGGCTATACCGTCCGGCTGGAGGGGGTGCGTCCGCTGGTCAGCGACAATTGGAGCGCGCTCGAGGGGCGGCTGGCGGTGACCGACGAGAGCGGCACGCGCTTCGTGCTGCGCCCGCAGGTCCGCTATTTCACGACGCCGGTGACGACCACCAACGAAAGCGCGATCGCGACGATGTGGAACGGCCAGCTCTACACGGTGCTCGGCGCGCTGGGTGACGACGGGCGCTGGCAGCTGCGGCTGTGGTGGAAGCCGTTCGTGACGCTGATCTGGCTGGGCGGGGCGATGATCGCGATCGGCGGCGCGCTGTCGCTGGTCGGGCACCAATACCGGCTGTGGCGGACGAAGCAGCGTGCGGAGGCATTCGCGTGAAGCGCTGGCTGGTGTGGCTGCCGCTGTGCGCGTTCGGCATCATCGTCGCGGTGATCGCCTGGGGGCTGTGGCAGCCCGCCGACCGCACGGTGCGCTCGGCATTGGTCGGGCGACCGCTGCCCGATTTCGTCCTGCCCGCGATCGCCCCCGGCAAGCCCGGCCTGGCCAGCGCCGACTTCAGACAGGGCAGCCCGCGGCTGCTCAACGTCTTCGCGAGCTGGTGCGTGCCATGCGTCGCCGAGGCCCCGCAATTGCTGACGCTCAAGGCGGCGGGCGTGCCGATCGATGCGATCGCGATCAAGGACACGCCCGGCGACGTCGCCGCCTTCCTGCGCCGCAACGGCGATCCCTACGCCCGCGTCGGCGCCGACGCGCACAGCCGCGTCCAGCTCGCGCTCGGCTCGTCGGGGGTGCCCGAGACGTTCGTGGTCGACGGCAAGGGCGTGATCCGCGCGCAGCATGTCGGCGACATCCGCGCCGAGGACGTGCCCGAGCTTCTGCAAGCACTAGCGGACGCGAAATGAAGGCGCTGGCGGTTGTCACCTTGCTGCTCGCCGCGCCGCTCGCCGCGCAGACCGCGCTGCCACGGCTCGCCTATACCCAATTGCGCGACCACGATCAGGAGCGGCAGGCGCGCGCGCTGATGGAGACGCTGCGCTGCGTCGTCTGTCAGGGGCAGTCGATCGCTGATTCGGATGCCGACATGGCCGGCGAAATGCGCGCGCTGGTCCGGCAACGGATCGCGCGCGGCGAAGCGCCCGAGGCGGTCCGGTCGTGGCTGATCGCGCGCTACGGCGATTACGTCAGCTACGCCCCGCCGTTGCGCGCCGCGACCCTGCCGTTGTGGCTCGCGCCTTTGGCGTTGCTCGCACTGGGTGCGTGGCTGGCGCGCGCGACCTTCCGTCGGCGGTGATGCGTCGCCCGGCGTGATCGTGCGTTGAGCGCGCGATTGTTCGGGAGATCGTAATGCGTTCGTTGTTCACCACTGCCCTGATTGGCGTCGGTGCCGGATTGGCCGCCTCGTTCGTCATGGACCGCTTTCAGGACCTCGCCGCGCCCGCCTTCGGAATGGACGGCGGCAATGACGACCCGTCGACCGTCAAGGCTGCCGACACGCTCAGCAACGCGGTCGAGGGCCGACCGCTCACGCAGAAGCATCGCGAAGCGGCGGGCTCGGCGATGCATTATGCGCTCGGGGCAGCGATCGGCGGCGGCTATGCGTTGGCGGTGCGGCAATGGCCGGATCTGGCGAAGGGCTGGGGCGTGCCGACCGGGCTGACGACGATGCTGCTGCTCGACGACCTGCTGGTCCCCGCGGCGGGCTGGGGACCGTGGCCGGAGGCAGAGGTGCCGGGCAATGCCTATGGCCTCGCGTCGCACCTCGTCTTCGGGGTGGCGCTGGAGGGCGTGCGCCGCGCGGGCGAGGCGTTGCCCACCTGAGCCCCACGCGCTAACCCATGTTCCTTGTCTCCGGGGGTGTCGTCCATGTTCTCGCCGATCGTTCGTCCGCTCGCCCTGCTGGGCACGGCCTGTGCCCTGCTCGCCGCGCTGCCGGCCGCGGCGGAATGTACGCGCGAGAAGGTGCGCGTCGACCTGCCCGAACAGCGGTTGGACGAGCGGGTGCAGGCGCTGGCGCATCTGTCGGGGTGCTTCATGGAGGTCGACACCACGTTGCTGACCGACAAGCAGGCGGGGCGGCTAAAGGGGCGGATGATCCCGCGCGACGCGCTCTATCGTTCGCTGCGCGGCAGCGGGCTGGAGGCGGCGCGCTACAAGGGACATTGGCGGATCGACCGTCGCCAGCAGGAGCGGTTCGCACGCCGCGTCGCGACGCTGCGCGCCACCACCGCGGAACAGCGCGAGCGCGATGCGATCAGCGGCCTGCGCGCGGCCGATGTCGGCCACACGCTCCGCCATGTCGAAAAGGCCGTGCCGCGCGAGGTGAACGAGCAGGCGCACCTCAACGTCATCGACCGTGTCCGCTACGATGAGAAGCTTGACCGTGTCGCGCGCAAGATCGGCACGCCGCCCGCTCCGCTGGCAATGGGCTGGGTCGCGCCGGTCAATTAACGCATCGTCATCCCGGACTTGATCCGCATGAAGCAGTCACCGTCATTGCGAGCGTAGCGAAGCAATCCAGGGCCGCATCAGGATGCCCTGGATTGCTTCGCTACGCTCGCAATGACGGTCTACCGCTCCCGCCACCAGATCAGCACCGCCAGCACCACGCCCGCCGCGATCCCGGCGAGGAACCCGATCGAGGGCTGTCCGGCATAGAGGCCGATCGCGGTACCGCCCAGCGCGCCGATCGCGATGGGAAAGCCGCCGGCGGAGGGGGAGCGCGGGGGAGGAGCCATGCCGCGCTGTGCCACGGCCGCCCGCGATGCGCCAGCCGCCGCGACAGGCCGGGGCACGCGCGGGACATGGTTTCGCAATCGTCGTGCATTGGCTCTTCTTCTCGACGAATCGCTCGGCTAGACCGCGAGGCATGTGGCCGGACGTGGGGCGGCACCGCGTGCTGGGTCACGTCGTGTGCGGCGCGATGATTGTAACGGGACCGGCGTTCGCGCAGACCGCGCCCACGCCGCCGCTGGTCGTGCCGCCGGCCCCGATGAGCGATGTCGATCCCAACGACCAACTCGCGCCGCTGCCCGACATCGGGGTCGACTGGCCCGATCTTGCCACCGCTCCCGGTGAGCCGACCGCCGCGGCGAGCAACGTCGCCGCCAGCTTCCGCTACGGCTGGCGGATCGATGGGGTCGACACGGTCGGCGGGCCGTTGTTGCAACAGCGGTTCCGCGAACTGTCGGTGCTGGCCGGCGCGGAGGGCAAGGAGGCCAATGCCGCGCAGCTCGATCGCCGCGCGCGACAGGACGCCGACCTGCTCGTCACCTTGCTCAAGGGCAGCGGCTATTACGACGCCACCGTCACGACGCGCGTCGAGCGCGCGAAGAACCGCCCCGTGGTGGTGCTCGCCGCCACGCCGGGGCCGCTCTATCGCTTCACCGGGGTGACGCTCGCCGGGGTCGAGGCGGTGGGGGCGAAGGCGCCGGTGCTGCGCAACGCGTTCGGCGTGAAGGCGGACGATCCGGTCAATGCCGACGCGATCGCCGCCGCCGAGGCCAATCTGAAGACCCGCATCGGCGAGGAGGGCTTCCCGTTCGCGCAGGTCGGCGACCCTGAGGTGGTGGTCGACCGCGCGACGCAGACCGCGACGCTGGCGATGGAGGTCGCGCCCGGCACCGCCCGACGCTTCGGCCGGATCACCGTCAACGCCGACAACAAGGTGTTCGACGCCGCGCACGTGCAGGACATTGCGCGGTTCAAGCCCGACCAGCCCTTCGAGACCTCGCAGGTCGACGATCTGCGCCGTGCGCTCGTCCAGACCGGGCTGGTCTCGACCGCCGAGGTGCGCGCGGTGCCCGGTGCCGATCCCGGGATCGTCGACGTCGCGGTGCGGCTGGAGCCCGCGCCGCCGCGCACCGTCGCGGTCGAGCTGGGCTATGGCACCGGCGAGGGCGCACGCTCCGAAATCAGCTGGACGCACCGCAACCTTTTCCCGCCGGAAGGCGCGGTGACGCTGCGCGGCGTCGCGGGCACGCGCGAGCAGCTCGGGCAGATCACGTTCCGCCGCAACAACTTCCACGCGCGCGACCGCGTGCTGACCGCGCAGCTCTCCGCCGCGCATCTCCGCCGCGACGCGTTCGACGCGCAGACGATCTCGCTGTCGGCGGCGCTGGAACGGCAGACCAATATCTTCTTTCAGAAGACCTGGACGTGGTCGCTGGGGGCCGAACTGGTCGCCACTGACGAGCGCGACGTGATCGCCTCGACTGGCGTGCCGCGCCGCCGCACCTTCCTGATCGGCGCGCTGCCGACCAGCCTTGGCTATGACGGGTCCGACGACCTGCTCAACCCAACGCGCGGCTTCCGCCTGTCGGGGCGGGTCAGCCCCGAAGTGTCGTTGCAGGACACGGTGTTCGGCTACACCCGCGTCCAGCTCGACGCGAGCAAGTATCAGCCGGTCACCGACGCGATCGTGCTGGCGGGGCGGTTGCGCGTCGGCACGATCCTCGGCGCGCCGCGCGACCAGATCGCACCGTCGCGGCGCTTCTATGCCGGCGGCGGTGCGTCGGTGCGCGGCTACAGCTTCCAGTCGATCGGCCCGCGTGACGTCAACAACGACCCGATCGGCGGGCGCAGCCTCGCCGAATTCGCCATCGAGGCGCGGGTGAAAGCGTTCGGCAATTTCGGCGTCGTGCCGTTCCTCGACGGCGGCAACATCTATACCGGCGGGCTGCCCGATTTCGGTGGCCTGCGTTACGGCGCCGGGATCGGCGTGCGTTATTACAGCAACTTCGGCCCCATCCGCGTCGATGTCGGCACCCCGCTCAACCCGCAGCGCGGCGATTCGCGGATCGCGGTCTACGTCTCGCTGGGGCAGGCGTTCTGATGCGCGCATTGCGCCTCTTCGGTTTCGTCGTCGCAGGCCTGCTCGCGCTGGTCGCGATCGTCGCGGTGGTGATCGATACCGACATCGGCCACCGCATCGTCGCCGACCGCGTCAACGCGCTCCAGCCCGACAACGGCCTGCGCTTCCGGCTCGGGCGGATCGAGGGTTCGTTGTACAGTGAGGCCGAGCTGGTCGATTTTCGGCTCTACGATCCCAAGGGGCTGGTGCTGTCGGTGCCGCGCGCGCGGCTCGACTGGTCGCCATTTGGCTGGCTCCACAACCGGCTCGACATCACCGCGCTCGACATTCCCGTCGCCACGCTCGCGAAATTGCCCGAACCGCGCGACACCGGGCGTAGCGGGCCGCTGCTGCCGAAATTCGACATCGCGATCGGGCGTTTGTCGGTCCAACGGCTGATCGTCGCGCCGGCCGTGACCGGGCGGCTGCGCGACGGGCGGCTGCTCGCGCGCGCCGATATCCGCAACGGCCATGCGGTGGTCGCGCTCGACGCGCTGGTGGCGGGCAGCGACCGCGTCAGGCTGCGGCTCGACTCACGTCCCGACGCGGGCAAGTTCGATATCGCCGCCCGCGCGCAGGGCGCGGCGACCGGGGTGCTCGCGCAGCTGACCGGATTGCGGCGGACGGTCGCGCTCGACGTCAGCGGCGCCGGTGACTGGCGGCGCTGGCAGGGGCGGGCCGTGGCGGTCGCCGGCGGCACGCGGCTCGCCGACCTGACGCTCGGCAATGCGGCCGGTCGCTACACCCTCACCGGCACCGTCGCCCCCGCCAGCGTCACGCGCGGCAAGCTCCAGTCGCTGACCGCGCCACGCGTGCTGGTCGACGGCGCGGGCACGTTCGTCAGCCGCCGGCTCGACGGCACGCTGTCGCTGCGCTCGCCGTCGCTCGCCTTGCAGGCCGAGGGGATCGTCGACCTCGCCGACAGCGCGTTCCGTAATCTGCGCGTGACCGGCCATTTGCTGCGCCCGCCCGCGCTATTTCGCAACATGACCGCGCAGAACTTGCGACTACGCGCGATTCTCGATGGTAATTTCCGCACATTCGCGTTCGATTACCGCCTCACAGCGGACCGCTTCGCGTTCGACAACACCGGTTTCGAGCAGGCGCGCGCCGCCGGCCGCGGCCACTGGGGACCCCGCCCGATCGCGCTGCCGGTCGCCTTCACCGCCGCGCGCGTCACCGGGGTCGGCGACGTCGCAGGCGGCATTCTCCGTAACTTATCGGTGGCGGGGGTGCTGCGCGTCACCGCCGACACCGTCACCGGCGACGGGCTCAAGCTGCGCTCGGACAAGCTGTCGGGCGATATCGGACTGACCCTCGACCTGCACACCGGGCGCTTCGACGTCGCGCTGTCGGGCGCGCTCGGGCGCTACCTGATCCCCGGACTGGGCGTGGTCGACGTGCGCTCGCAATTGCACGTCGTTCCCGGCCCCGACGGCCACGGCACGCGCGTGATCGGTCGCGGCACCGCCCGTATGTTGCGGCTCGACAACGGCTTCTTCCGCAGCCTCGCCGGCGGCCTGCCGCAGATCGAGACGCTGCTGGAACGCAGCCCCGATGGCGTGCTCCACTTCACGCAGCTCGTGCTGACCGCGCCGTCGCTGCGGCTCGCGGGCAGTGGCTATCGTCGCCGCGACGGCACGTTCGTGTTCGACGGATCAGGGACACAAAGCAGCTACGGCCCGGTCCAGCTCAAGCTCGACGGCAAGATCGAGAAGCCGACGATCGATCTCGTCTTCGCACGCCCCAATGCCGCGCTGGGGCTGAGCAACGTCCGCGCACACCTCGATCCGACGCCGCAGGGTTTCGCCGTCACCGCCGCGGGCGGGTCGCGGCTCGGGCCGTTCGATGGCGCGGGCGCGATTCTGTTGCCGCCGGGCGGGCAGGCGCAGATCGCGATCGCGCGGCTCGACGTCAGCGGTACGCGCGCGACCGGCACGCTCGACATCGTCGACGGCGGGTTCCGCGGGCGGATGAATGTCGCGGGCGGCGGCTTCAGCGGCGCGCTCGACTTCACGCCGGTCGGCGCGGTGCAGCGAATCAGCGGCCGGATCGACGCGCGCAACGCGCGGCTCGCCGGTGCGGCGACCGTCCGGCAGGCGCGGGTCGACTTCAACGTGCTGCTCGAACCCGATGGCGCGCGCGTCAACGCCACCACCAGCGGCGCGGGGCTGCGACGTGGCGCGCTGTCGGTGTCGCGCTTCTCGGGGCAGGCGGCGCTGACCGGCGACACCGGCGAGGTGCGCGCGTCGATCGCCGGATCGCGCGGCGTCGGCTTCCGCGTTGATACCGTGACTCAGATCACCGCTGACGGCTATGCGGTCCGCGCTTCGGGGACGATCGGGTCGCAGCCGATCCGGCTTGAGACGCCCGCGGTGCTCCGCCGCGACGGCGACCGCTGGATACTAGATCCAACCAAGCTGACGTTCGCAGGCGGTGCTGCGGAAGTGTCCGGTCGCCTCGGCAACGGCGAGACGGCGGTGCGCGCGTCGCTCACGCGCCTGCCGCTCGGCGTGCTCGACATCGGCTATAGCGGTCTCGGGCTCGGCGGTACCGCGACCGGCACGTTGGAGCTGAACGCCCGCGACGGTGCCCCGCCGACCGGGCGCACCAATCTGACGATCCGCGGCCTCACCCGCTCGGGGCTGCTCAGCTCGTCCGCGCCGATCGACATCGGCGTTGCGGGCGTGCTCAGCCCCGACAAGCTCGGCGTGCGGATGGTGATGGCGTCGGGCGGGCGCACCGTGGGTCGTGCGCAGGCGTTGCTCAAGCCGCTGGGCAGCGGCGACCTCTTCGAGCGGCTGACCAAGGCGGGCGTGTTCGCGCAGCTCCGCTATTCCGGCCCCGCCGACACGCTCTGGCGGCTGACCCGCATCGAGCTGTTCGACCTGTCCGGCCCGGTCGCGCTGTCGGCGGACGTCACCGGCACGGTCGCCAGTCCGCAGATCCGCGGGCTGGTCCGCGCCAGCAACGCGCGCATCCAGAGCGCGACCACCGGCACCGTCGTCACCAACATCCAGACCGCCGGGCGCTTCGACGGGTCGCGGCTGCGGATCGAGCGCTTCACCGGCGATGCCGGGCGCGGCGGGCGGGTGACCGGCACCGGCACGTTCGATTTCGCCGCCGCGAACGGCATCGCGTTCGACCTGCGCATCGACGCCGATCACGCCGTGCTGATCGACCGCGAGGACATCGGCGCAACCGCGACCGGGCCGCTCGCCTTCACGTCGGACGGGGTGGGCGGGGTCATCTCGGGCGACGTGCGGCTCGACAGCAGCCGCTACCGGCTCGGCCAGGCGACCGTCGCCAGCGCGCTGCCGCAGATCAACGTCCGCGAGATCAACGTGCCCGGCGGCGATCAGACCGACGACGATGCCGCCGCGCCGTGGCGGCTCGACGTCCACGCCCGCGCGCGCAACGGCCTGATGGTCTCGGGGCTGGGGCTCTCGAGCGAATGGACCACCGATGTCCAGATCGCCGGCTCGCCGACCAATCCCGCGATCACCGGACGCGCCGATCTCGTTCGCGGAGATTACGAGTTCGCGGGGCGCGAGTTCGAATTGTCGCGCGGGATCATCCGCTTTGCGGGCGAGATACCGGCCAACCCCGCGCTCGATATCGAGGCGGCGGCGAACACCACCGGGCTCAACGCGACGATCCGCGTCACCGGTGTCGCGCAAAAGCCGGAGATCAGTTTCGCGAGCACCCCGGCGCTGCCGCAGGACGAATTGCTTTCGCGACTGCTGTTCGGCACCTCGATCACCAACCTGTCCGCGCCCGAGGCGCTCCAGCTCGCCGCCGCGGTGGCGGCGTTGCAGGATGGCGGCAACGGGCTCAATCCGATCAACGCGGTGCGCCGCGCGGCAGGGCTCGACCGGCTGCGCATCCTCCCCGCCGATCCGCAGACCGGGCAGGGCACGTCGATCGCCGCGGGCAAATACGTGACGCGGCGGCTCTACGCCGAGATCATCACCGATGGCGCGGGCTATTCCGCGACACGCGTGGAGTTCCAAGTGACGCGCTGGCTGTCGCTGCTGTCGTCGATCTCGACGCTGGGGCGGCAGAGCGGCAACGTGCGGGTGTCGAAGGATTATTGAGCGGAGGCTCGAAATAACCTGCTGCGAGACGCCAGCCCGACATCGCTCGATGGCTCCTCAGCACGAACGAAGTGATTGGCGGCAGGTTGATGCTTTGTCTCACCCACCTCGGTTCGTCCCGAGGAGAGGCTGAGCCTGTCGAAGCCTCGTCTCGAAGGACAAGCGCACCCGCTGCCACGCCAATTCACCCTATCCTGCGGCAACACGCCGGAACCCCGCGACAGGGCCATTGTTGAGCGCCAGACGATGACCACCCCACAACTTCTCTCGATCGCAACCCTGATCGGGATGATGGCGCTCTTCATCTGGGGGCGCTTCCGCTACGATGTGGTCGCGATCATCGCGCTGCTCGCCAGCCTCGCGCTCGGCATCGTCGCGCCCGCCGACGCCTTCAAGGGCTTCTCCGACGACATCGTCATCATCGTCGCCTCGGCGCTGGTGCTGTCGGCGGCGGTGCAGCGCTCCGGGGTGATCGAGCGCGTGCTGCGGCAGGTCGCGCGCCGCGTCCGCCGCGTGCGCGGGCAATTGCTGGTGCTGACCGGCTCGGTTGGCGTCGCCAGCGCGCTCGTCAAGAACATCGGCGCCCTGGCGATGCTGATGCCCGCCGCTATCCAGATGGCGAAGAAGAACAACGCCTCGCCGTCGGTGTTCCTGATGCCGATGTCATTCGCCTCGCTGCTCGGCGGGCTGATGACGCTGGTCGGCACCTCGCCGAACATCATCGTCAGCCGCTCGCGCGAACAGATGCTGGGCGAGCCGTTCGGGATGTTCGACTATACGCCAGTCGGGCTCGGGCTGCTGGTCGTCGGCTTGCTGTATCTCAGCATCGCCTATCGCCTGATCCCCGCCGACCGCCGCGCCGCGCCGAGCATGGCCGAGGCGCTCGACATCACCGGCTATGTCACCGAGATCGTGATCCCCGAAGGCTCGCCCGCGGTCGGCGAGACGGTCGAAGCGTTCCTCGACCGCCACGAACATGAGGTGACGATCACCCGCATGGTGCGCGCCGGGATGCGCAGCCATCCGCTCGCGGCGACCGAGCTGCGCGCGGGCGATACGCTGATCCTCGGCGGCGACCCCGATGCGCTCGAACGCGCGATCGCGGGCGACAGGCTGACGATGGAAAGCGAGGAGCGCGAGAAGCGCACCGATCGCGGCGAGAGCGAGATCGGCGTGATCGAGGCGGTCATCAACCTCGGCTCGCCGCTGGAAGGGCAGACCGCCGGGCGGCTCGACTTGCAGGCGCGCTACGGCGTCAACCTGATCGCGATCTCGCGGCGCGACGAGCGCTTGTCGCGACGGCTCGGCAATATCGCGCTGCGCACCGGCGACGTCGTGGTGTTGCAGGGCACGCTCGACACCTTGCCCGAGAAATTGCGCGAACTCGGCTGCCTGCCGCTTGCCGAGCGCGAGCTGCGGCTCGGCACCAGCCGGCGCGGCTGGTTGCCGGTCGCGGTGCTCGGCGCGGCGATGTTCGCGACCGCAATGGGCTGGGTGCCGGTCGGCGTCGCCTTCTTCGCCGCGGCGGCGGTGGTCGTGGTGACGGGGTTGCTGCCGGTGCGCGAGGCGTACAACCATATCGAGTGGCCGATCCTCGTGATGCTCGGCGCGCTGATCCCGGTGTCGGATTCGCTGCGCACCACCGGCGCGTCGGATGTGATCGCGACGTGGCTGGCGCAGACTGCGGCCGTGCTGCCGGCGTGGGGCGCGGTGGCGCTGATCCTCGCGGCGGCGATGGCGGTGACGCCGTTCCTCAACAATGCCGCGACCGTGCTGGTGATGGCCCCGATTGCCGCGCAATTCGCGGGTGATCTCGGCTATCGCCCGGAGGCGTTCCTGATGGCGACTGCGGTCGGCGCGGGCAGCGATTTCCTCACCCCGATCGGGCACCAGTGCAATACGTTGGTGCTGGGGCCGGGCGGCTATCGCTTTGGCGATTATGCGCGGCTCGGCGCGCCCCTGTCGGCGCTGGTGCTGCTGGTCGGCACGCCGCTGATCCTGTTCTTCTGGCCGCTGCATTGATCGGCATCACATAGAAATATCGGCTTCTTTCCGGGGCGTTCGCGGCGCGCGGCGCGTTTGCGACAGCACGTTTCCAGAAGATGTGACGGAGAGAGAAGATGAAGCGTTTCCTGCCGGTCGCTGCCCTCGCCATCGTGCTCGCCACGCCGGCCGTCGCGCAGCAGATGACCCCCAACGCCTATGTCGCCGCCGCCGGTGCCGGTGATCTTTACGAAAAGACATCGAGCCAGATCGTGCTGCAATCGACCAAGGACCCCAAGGTCCGCTCGTTTGCGCAGGGCATGATCCGCGACCACAACAAGAGCACCGCGATGGTCAAGAGCGCGGCGACGAAGGCCGGGCTGAAGCCCAAGCCGCCGGTGATGACGTCCGCGCAGAGCGGGATGATCGCGCAGCTCCGCAAGGAGAGCGGCACCGCGCGCGACCGGACCTACCTGACCCAGCAGCAGACCGCGCACCAGCAGGCGCTAGCACTACATCAGGGCTATGCCGCCAACGGCACCGCGGCACCGCTGAAGACCGCCGCGGGTGAAATTGCGCCGGTCGTGCAGCACCACATCGACATGCTCACGGGCATGTAAGGTCGGGGGACCCTCTATCACTTACCGGCGCCCCGGACTTGATCCGGGGCCCCGCTTCTTCTTGCCCGGCGGGTTGAGACAGCGGGACCCCGGGTCAAGCCGAGACCTCTGCGAAAGGCGCCCGAGAAGGCGGGTAAGGCTTTTCTGGCCGATGGGGGGAGCCGTCAAGCGTGCAGGTAGGTGGGTGTATGTCCCCTGCCGAGAAGCCTCGAACGGGTCGTTCAAGCAGCAGCCCGCCGCAGATTATAGGCGATGGCGGCAAGGTCGACCTGGAGGCGGCATCGTTCGAGGCCGCGGTAGCGCATTCTGACCAGGCCGTAGGAACCGCGCTTGAGTTCGGAAAAGGTCCGCTCGACGGCGCCGCGTATCCGTCCGATCAGCTTGTTGCGCACCGCCTGCCAAGGGGGAAGCGTCGGTTGCCCGCGCACGCGGCGATGCTGGATGCGGTCCTTGATGCCGCGCGCCTTGAGCGCCTCGCGCCGGGCGCGCTTCTCGTAAGCCTTGTCGGCATAGACGGCGCGCTCGTCGCCCAGGATGAGGTCGTCGGCCACTTCGCTCTCATAGGTCTTGGCCGGCGTCACCCGCCGGCTGCGGATCAACCCCGAACCCTGGTCGACACCGACATGCACCTTATAGCCGAAGAACAGCCGGCGTCCCCGGTCGACGCGCGTCCAGCTGGCGTCGGGGTCGTTGGCCGAATGGCTCTCCCCGCCTTCCGCCGGCCGGGCACTGCGCGGCGGACAACGGACCGCCGCCTCCACCAGCGTGGCGTCGATCAACGTACCGGACTTGACCAGGAAGCCTGCCGCATCGAGCTGACGCTGCACCTCGACGAACAGCGCCTCGCCCAGCCCCGCCTCGACCAGCGCCAGCCGGAAGCGGCACAAGGTCGTCTCATCCGGCGTCGGCTCCTCCAGCGCCAGGCCGCAGAACCGCCGGAACGATACCCGGTCGGATAGCGCCTCCTCCAGCCCCGGGTCTGACAAGCCATACCATTGCTGCAGCAGCAGCGCCCGCACCATCGCCAGCGCCCGGTACGGCGGACGTCCCGTCGTCCCGGGCCGCACCCGCCGCACCAGCGCCTCCACCGGCGCCCAGTCGATCAGCGCCGCGATCCGCTCCAACCGCGCATTCCGGCCAAACCCCGCCGGCAAAAACGCCTCCGCAAATCCCCGCTGTTCCATCGACGCCGATCCTCCCACAGCATCGAATCATATCCATGCCGAAACGTCAGCACATTTTCGCAGAGGTCTCGGTCAGCCCGGGGTGACGATGGGAGGGAAACCAAAGGCTGTCCGTCACTTCGGGCAGCTGTCTCCCGCCCCTGCGTCCAGATCGAGGCACCGCCCGTCGAGCCCCGACACCGGCAGTCCGATCGTCGCCGCCAGCGTCGGCGCGATGTCGACCGTTTCAACCGACAGCGGCTGCTCGAATGCGACCATCCCCTTGCGCCAGAACAGGATCGGCACGCGCCGGTCGTAGTCCCACGGGCTACCGTGCGTCTCGACATAGAAGGGTGCCGGGGTGACGATCGTCGTCACGCGCGGCTTGAGCAGCACCATCAGGTCGCCCGATCGCTCCGCATCAGAGGAGGCGCGGGCACGCTCGATCAGCGTCCACGTCTCCGGCGGGGTTTTGGCGAAGGGCGTTGCCGCGATGTCGTCGCGGGTGAACGCCGCGGCGACCTGCGGCATCGCCAGATAGCGGCGCTTCGCCTCGGCGAGCACCTGCTTGCGCCGGGCGGCGGGCACGCTGTCGGCGATGTACACGTCGCTCTCCGGCCCGATCAGCACCGGCCCGGCGATGCCGAGATCACGCCCGATCGCCGCGCCGACCAGCTTGGCGGCGTTGCTGGCGGAAGCATGTTCCTCCATCGGCATCGCGCGCTGCTGCTGGCGCTCGGTCATGTCGTGCGCGCCGTGATCGGCAGTCAGCATCACCTCGTAATCCAGCCCCCATTCGTCGAGCTGCGACAGGAACGCGCCGATCGTCTGATCGAGCTGCGCCATCTGGATGCACATCTCGGAGCCCTGCGTGCCCAGCGCATGGCCGACATAATCGGTCGCCGACGCGCCGACCGCGATCAGGTCGGTGCCCGCGCCCTGGCCGAGCTTCATGTCCTGGATCAACCCCGCCGCCAGCGCGAACACCGCGCCGTCGAGCGCAGGCGAGGCGCGGAACGACTTGGCGTCGCCGCCTGCGCGCTGGAACTGCCCGGTGCCGATCGTCTGCGCGCCGACCGTGATCGGCTGCGCCAGTCCCTTGCAATAGCCGGGCAGCGGCAACGGTGCCTGCGCCCCCGCCAGCAGCTTGCCAACCGCGTCATTGGCGCGGGTCACCACCGCCGGGACCGGCGCGGTGCTGCGCGATGGAAGCGTAACGAAATGATCGGTCGCCCAGAACCACATCTGGTCGGTGTGGTGCCCGCCCATCATGATCGCCGCGCGATCCTTGCCCGCGACCGCGACGACGCGGGTGCGCGGATCGGCACGCTTCATCATGTCGCCCAACGTGTCGACGCGCAGATGCAGGTCGGAAGGCTGGTATTTGTCGTGGTCCGAGCCCGGCGCGCGCTCGTCCTCCGCACAATAGACGACCTTGTCGGGACGCCCGGCGCGTTGGTCGATCCAGTTGTTGGCGATGATCCCGGTATGTGCCGGGCGCATCCCGGTCAGGATCGTCGAGTGGCCGGGGCAGGTCTCGGTCGCGGCATGGCTTTGATAGCCCGACGGGAAGACTACACCCTGCTGGAGCCGGGCCAGCCCGTCGGTGTAGCGGTTGCGGTACTGGGCGAACAGATCCGCGGAGAATTGGTCCACCGAGATCGCGACGATCAGCTTGGGCTTGCCCTGCGGCGTCGCTGCGGCAGCGGCCGACGGCGTCTGGGCGGTGGCGGGAAACACCAGCGCGGCGGTGGTCAGCAAAGCGGCGGCAAACAACGATTTCATCGGGCAACCTTGATGCAACGGGGAAGCGAAGCGGCTATGATCCCGCTCCGATGATCAGGCAAGCAATGCGCGCGGCGCTTTTCACTCTGATGACAGCCGTTTCGCTGCTGCTTGCCGCCACGGCCGGTGCGCAGACGCGGCATGTCGCGATGACGCTGATCGCCGAGAGCGACCGGCCGGCGCCGGGCAGCACCGTCGCGCTCGCGATCCATGCGGTGCCCGATACGGGCTGGCACGGTTATTGGCTCAACCCCGGCGATGCGGGGGTGGCGACGCGCGCCACCTGGACGCTGCCCCCCGGGGCGACCGCGGGGGCGCTCGCCTATCCGCCGCCGGGGCGGCTGGTGATCGCCGGGCTGATGAATCACGTCTACGAACGCCCGTGGACAATGCTGACGACATTGACGGTGCCCAAGGCACTGGCCCCAGGCACCGCTCTGCCAGTGCGGGTCAAGCTCGACTATCTCGTCTGCACGGAGACGATCTGCGTTCCCGAGACGCAGGAGTTGAGCACGCAACTGAAAATTGGCGACGCGCCGGTCACGCCCCAGCGCCGCGCGCAGTTCGACGCTTGGCGCCGCGCGCTTCCGCGCCCGCTTGGCAGTGCCGCGACATGGCAGATCGACGCCGGGCGCTTCCGGCTGTCAGTCCCCTATCCCGCCGATGCACCGCTCGGTCAGGCATGGTTCTACCCGGCGCGAAGCGGCGCGACCGACTACGCCGCTACGCAGACCGTTAATCGCGACGGCGAGCGGCTGGTGATCGAGACCAAGGCGGCGGCCACGCCGGAGCACGGCGCGCTGGAAGGCGTGCTGACGCTCGGCGACGGCACCGCGCTGGCGCTGCTCGCACAGCCCGGCAGCGTCGCGCCCGCAAAGGGGTCGGCGGCACTCGACTGGGGCGTCGCGCTGGCGGCGTTCGGTGGCGCATTGCTCGGCGGGCTGTTGCTCAACATCATGCCGTGCGTTTTCCCGATCCTCAGCCTCAAGGCGCTCGGGCTCGCGCGCTCGGGCGAGAGCGAACGCCACGCGCGGGTCGAGGCGCTCGCCTATACCGCGGGCGTGGTGCTGGTGTGCCTCGCGCTCGGCGCGACCCTGCTGGTGCTGCGCGCGGGCGGGGCGAGCGCGGGCTGGGCGTTCCAGTTGCAGGACCCGCGCGTCGTCGGCGTGCTGCTGCTGCTGATTGTCGCGATCGCGCTCAACCTCGCCGGTTTGTTCGAGCTGCCCACCCCGCGATTCGCCGGGCGCAGCGGCGCGAGCGGCGCGTTCATGACCGGCGCGCTCGCCGCCTTCGTCGCGACGCCGTGCACCGGGCCGTTCATGGGCGCGGCGCTCGGCGCGGCGCTGGTGCTGCCGCCGGTCGCGGCGCTGCTGGTGTTTGCGGGGCTAGGGCTCGGCATTGCGCTGCCGTTCCTGTTGATCGGCTTCGTCCCCGCGCTGCGGCGCCGGCTGCCGAAGCCGGGGATGTGGATGGTGCGGCTGCGCCACGTCCTGTCGGTGCCAATGTTTGCGACCGCGCTCGCGCTCGCCTGGGTGCTCGGGAGACAGGCCGGGGTGGACGGCATGACGATCGCGCTCGCCGCGGCGCTGCTCGCCGGGCTCGGGCTGTGGTGGAGCGGGCGGCGGCAGGCGCAGGGGGAACGGCTGGTCTGGGCGCCCGCGCTGGTCGCGCTGCTGCTGGGAGGTGCCGCGCTCGCCACCGTCCGTGCGCAGCCGGCAGGCGCGGCCATTGCCAAGGTCGCGGGTGCTGAGCCGTTCACCGAGGCGCGGCTCGCGGCGTTGCGCGCGGAAGGACGGCCGGTGTTTGCCTATTTCACCGCCGACTGGTGCCTGACGTGCAAGGTCAACGAAAAAGCCGCGATCGAGACGCGCGCGGTGGCGGATGCCTTCGCGCGCAACAAGGTCGCGGTGCTGGTCGGCGACTGGACCGATGGCGACCCGGTGCTCGGCCGCTTCATCGCGCAGCACAATCGCGCCGGAGTGCCGCTTTACCTATTTTACTCGCGCGGTACCGCCACTCCGCGCGTACTTCCGCAGGTGCTCACTCCGACGATGCTCACATCGTTGCGCTGACAGCTGCTGCACTGCAATGAAATGTTGCACGGGGCGTTGATCTCGCTCAGCATGCGACGAATCCGGTTGTCGGGCGTTGCAGGGGACAAATGGGGAAAGCGGCGTTTGACGAGATCATGGGGGCAAGCAGCGCCGACGGCGCGCGCCCCGAGTTGCGGGAATTGTGTCGGTGGCTCGCCGACACGCCCGACGGCGAGTTGCGTCGTCGGCAGCAATCCGCCGAAACGACCTTTCGCCAGCTCGGCATCACCTTCGCCGTATATGGGGAGAGTGACGCCGGCGAGCGGATCATCCCGTTCGACATCGTGCCGCGCGTCTTCCTCGCCGACGAATGGGCGCGACTTTCCGAGGGGCTGATCCAGCGCGTCGAGGCGATCAACGCCTTTCTCGTCGATATTTATGGCGAGCAGAAGATCCTGCGTGACGGCGTACTGCCCCCCGACCTGATCCTCGGCAATGCGCAATTCCGCCCGGAAATAGCGGGAATCCGCCCCCCGCATGACGTCTGGGCCCATATCTGCGGGATCGACCTCGTCCGTACCGGCCCCGACGATTTCTTCGTGCTGGAGGACAATGCCCGAACGCCGTCGGGCGTCAGCTACATGCTGGAAAACCGCGAGGCGATGGTGCGGCTTTGCCCCGAACTGTTCGCCAAGTTCCGCGTCGCCGCGGTCGACAGCTATCCCGATCGGTTGCTGGAGACGATGCGTTCGGTGGCGCCGCGCGGCTGCGGCGGGAAGCCCACCTGCGTGGTGTTGACGCCCGGCCACTACAATTCGGCCTATTACGAGCACAGCTTCCTCGCTGATTCGATGGGTGTCGAGCTGGTCGAGGCCGCCGACCTCGTCGTCGATGACGATGTCGTCTACATGCGCACCATCGAGGGTCGCGTGCGCGTCGATGTCATCTATCGTCGCGTCGACGACGACTATCTTGATCCGCTCGTCTTCCGTGCCGATTCGATGCTCGGTGTGCCGGGGCTGATCGCGGCCTATGCGGCGGGCAATGTCGCGATCCTCAATGCGCCAGGCAACGGCATCGCCGACGACAAGGCGATCTACAGCTACATGCCTGAGATCGTGAAATATTACTCGGGCAGCGATGCGCGGCTGCCCAACGTCGAAACCTATCGCTGTCGCGAACCGCAGGCGCTCAAATACGTGCTCGACCATCTCGGCGAATTGGTCGTCAAGCTGGTCGATGGCTCGGGCGGCTACGGAATGCTCGTCGGCCCGACCGCCTCATCGGCGGAGATCGAGCGCTTTCGCGCCGCGCTGATTGCGGTGCCCGAACGCTATATCGCGCAGCCGACGCTGGCGCTGTCGACCGTCCCGACATTGGTTGAGCAAGGCGTGGCGCCGCGCCACGTCGATTTCCGCCCGTTCGTGCTGACCGGCGCAAAGGGCGTGCAGGTTGTTCCCGGCGGGCTGACCCGCGTCGCGCTGCGCGAAGGGTCGCTGGTCGTCAATTCGTCGCAGGGCGGCGGGACCAAGGACAGTTTCGTGCTCATGGACGAGCCACGCGGCATGACCCAGACGATGTCGGGCGCGGGGGGCACCATGACGCAGACGCTCGGGCCGGGGCAGGGCTGATGCTCAGCCGCACCGCCGCCTCGCTCTACTGGCTCGGTCGGTATGTCGAGCGTGCCGATTTCCTCGCGCGGCTGATCGAAGCGACGCTGCGCCTCGATGTGCTCTCCCCGCGCTCGGCGGGTGAGGATGCGTGGCGCACCGCGCTCGCGGTCAGCGAAACCGCCGACGCCTTCGCTGCGGGTGGCCATGCGCTGACCCGCGAGGAGGTCGCGCATTTCCTGCTCGACAGCAGTGCGCATCGCGGCTCGATCCTGCGCTGCCTCGCGATGGCGCGCGACAATGCCCGCGCGGTGCGCACCGCGCTCAGCCGGGAGGCGTGGCAGGCGATCAACGGCGCATGGCTGATCTTCGACCAGCGCATGACCCGGCTCGACCCCACCGCGACGCTGAACGTGGTCGATGCGGTCAAGGCCGAGACGCGCGGATTCGAGGGCGCGGTGCACCGGATGCTCCGCAACCAGACGACCTCGTTCATCCGGCTGGGGCAGGCGGTCGAGCGCACCGACAACACCGCGCGGCTGCTCGACGTCAAATATCACATCCTGCTGCCGGAGGGCGAGCGCGTCGGCGGCACGGTCGACCGCGACCAATGGACGACGATCCTGCAGACCGTCTCGGCGGTCACTGCCTATCGCTGGCTGTACAATGACGGCCTCAATCCCACCAACGTCATCGACCTGCTGCTCAGCCGCGCCGAGCTGCCGCGCAGCCTCGCCGCATCGATCGAGGAAACAGTCGCCGCGCTCACCGCGCTTGCCCGCGCCAGCGGCACGCAGGGCGAGGCCGACCGGATGGCGCGCACCCGCCAGGCCCGCGTCGCGCGCACCCGCACCGGCGACGTGATCGCCGCCGGGCTCCACCAGCATCTTCAGGCCCTGATCGTCGAGAATGCGCAATTGCACGACGCGATCGGCCGCCAGTTCAAGTTCCACTGATGCGCCTGACCATCGACCACCGCACCACCTATCGTTTCACCGCACCGCAAGGGCGCGTGGTGCAGCTGCTGCGGATGACCCCGCGCAACACGCACGACCAGACGGTTGCGGCGTGGAACATCAACATCGACTGCGACGCGCGGCTGCGCGAACATCGCGACGGCTTCGGCAACATTACCACGATGCTCTATGCCGAGGGACCGCTGTCGGGGATCGAGATCAGCGTTTCGGGCGAAGTGGTGACCAGTTCGTCGAGCGGCGTGCTCCACGGCACGTTCGAGCCGCTGCCCGCCGCGCTGTACCTGCGCAGTACGCCTGCAACGCACGCCGAACCCGCGCTCGCCGCCTTTGCGCAGGCTGAGGTCGAGGGGCGTGCCCGAATCGCCGCACTCCATGCGCTCAATACCGCGCTGCACCGTCGCTTCGAGGTCGTCGACGGCCGCCCCGAGCCGGGGCTCGCCGTCACCGCCGCCTTCGCGCGCGACACCGCCACCGCGCGCGATCTGGCGCAGATGTTTGTCGCCGCCGCGCGCGCCGCCGCTTTTCCGGCACGTTATGTCACCGGATATTGTGACATATTGGCCGGTGGTCGCGCGACGCCGCACGGCTGGGCGGAGGCGTGGGTCGAAGGGCTCGGCTGGGTGGGATTCGACCCGACCCTCGGGTGTTCGCCCGAGGCGCATCACGTCCGCGTCGCGGTCGCGCTCGACGCTGCGGGTTGTTCCCCGGTCGCGGGGTCGCGGCTGGGAGAGGGCCGCGAATGCCTCGACGTTGAGGTGCAGGTCAGCGGGCAGGATTGACCGCACGCATCGGATCGTATACCACTCGCGCCAACATCAAGAGTCGACCTAGTTCGACGCCAACCTGCTCCCGAGCAAGGTGGCGCCTCCGGCGATGGGGGGATGTGGCCGGACCGGCAACCAACGGGACCTTTCGCCACATATCGTCTTCGACCCCTGATGCCTGAAATCGAGCAACAGGATCAGCGACCGTGACGACCGAGCCCCAGCAATTCGCCAGCGACAATTATGCCGGAGCCTGCCCGGAGGCGCTGGACGCGATGCTCGCCGCCAATGCCGGCTCGGCGGTCGCTTATGGTGACGACGGCTGGACGCAGCGCGCCTCCGACAGCTTTCGGACACTGTTCGAGACCGACGCGGAGGTGTTCTTCGTCTTCAATGGCACGGCAGCCAATTCGCTCGCGCTCGCCTCGCTGTGCCAGAGCTATCACAGCGTCATCTGCTCGTCGGCGGCGCATGTCGAAACTGACGAATGCGGCGCGCCCGAATTCTTCTCGAACGGCTCCAAGCTGCTGCTCGCGCCATCCGCCGACGGCAAGCTGAGCCCCGAAGCGATCCGTACGCTCGCGGGCAGCCGCTCCGACATCCACTTTCCCAAGCCACGCGTCGTCACGATCACCCAGCCGACCGAGACCGGGCAAGTCTATTCGATCGCCGAAGTGCGCGCGATCTCGGCGGTGTGCCGCGAATTGGGGCTGAAGCTGCATATGGACGGCGCGCGCTTCGCCCATGCCTGTGCCGCGCTCGGCTGCACGCCCGCCGCGATCACCTGGGAGGCCGGGGTCGACGTGCTTTGCTTCGGCGGCACCAAGAACGGGTTGATGATCGGTGAGGCGGTGATCTTCTTCGATCGCGCGCTCGCCGAGGACTTCGACTATCGATGCAAGCAAGCCGGGCAGCTCGCCTCGAAGATGCGTTTCCTGTCCGCGCCGTGGATCGGGCTGATCGAGAGCGGCGCATGGTTGCGCAACGCCGAGCACGGCAACGCCTGCGCCGAACGGCTCGCGGCGCGGGTGGCGGATCTGCCGGCGGTGCGGCTTTTGTTCCCGGTGCAGGCCAATGCGGTGTTCCTGATCGCCCCCGATGCGGTGCTCGACGATCTCCGCGCGCGCGGCTGGCGTTTCTACACCTTCATCGGCGGCGGGGCGCGCTTCATGTTTGCATGGGATGCCGACCCGGCGCGCGTCGACCAGCTCGCCGCCGATATCCGCGCGGCGTGTGAGGTGCGGGCGCTGGCGTAATTCGTCACCCCGGACTTGATCCGGGATCCCGCTTTCTCTGCTCCGATCGGGAAGAAGCGGGGTCCCGGATCAAGGCCGGAACGACGCGGATCAAACGGTCAGCGGCTCGATCGCTTCGTCGGGCATCAACACCCAGCCATGCGTGCCGAGCATCTCGATCGGACGATAGCGTGTCTTATACGCCATCCGTTGCGACCCCTTCACCCAGTAACCGAGGTACACATAAGGCAGCCCCGCCTCGCGCGCGCGCGCGATGTGATCGAGGATGATGTAATTCCCGAGCGCGGGTCGCGCGTCCTGATCGGTGTCGAAAAAGCTGTAGACCATCGACAGCCCGTCCGCCTGCCGGTCGGTCAGGCAACAGCCGACCAGCTTGCCCGGTCGCCCGCCGTCCGACGGCTCGCGATATTCGACCACCACCGAATTGACCGGCGAATGTTCGATCATGTCGGCGAAGTCGCCTTCGTCCATCGCTGCCATCCCGCCGCCGGGATGCCGCGCCGACAGATAGCGGCGCATCAGCGTATATTGCTCGTCAGTCGCCCACGGACGGCACGCCGATACATCCAGATCGGCGTGCCGGCGCATCAGCTTGCGCTGCGTGGCGTTGGGCTCGAACTCGTGCGTGCGCACCCGCACCGAGACGCAGGCGGAGCAGCCCGCGCAACTCGGGCGATACGCGACCGACTGGCTGCGGCGGAAGCCGATCCGCCCGAGCGCGTCGTTCAGCTCGCCGGCCTCCGGGCCGGACAATTCGGTGAAAACCTTCCGTTCCTGCCGGCCGGGCAGATACGGGCACGGCTGCGGGCTGGTGACGAAGAAGCGCGGAAAGCGGAAAGGTGCCGTCATGCGTGCCGACCCTTTCCTGCGCTGCCCATGTGACCACCCATCTTCACCGCGAAGCGCCGACGCCTCGATGCCTTCATATGCGACGACGCCTGTCCGGTGAAAAGCCGCTTTACCATGAAAGCGGTAGACCGTTTCAGGCCAGCTCGACGGTGCTCACCTCAAAGCCTACCTCGCGCAGCCCGACCATCAGCCCGTCGAGATGCGCCCGGTCGCGCGCCTCGCATTCGATATCGGTGATCAGACCCTTGGCGGGCAGGGTGGTGAAGACGCGCTGGTGATAGATTTCGATGATGTTCACCCGCTCGCGATCGAACACGCGCATCACATTATAGAGCGCGCCCGGCTGATCCTGAAGCCGCAACCGCAACCGCGCCAGCCGCCCCGACCGCGCCAGATCGCGTAGCAGCACATTGGCGAGCAGACGCGTGTCGATATTGCCACCGCACAGCACGACGCCGATCGTCCGCCCGCGGAACCGTTCGGGATGCGCGAGAAGCGCGGCGAGCCCCGCCGCCCCGGCGCCCTCGACCACGGTCTTCTCGATCTGGAGCAACAGGCTCAGCGCCTCCTCCAGATAGCGTTCGGAGACCAGCACGATATCGTCGACGAGCTGCGCGACCATCTGCGCGGTGATCCCGCCCGGCTCCTTGACCGCGATTCCCTCGGCCAGCGTATCGCCGGCGCACGGCATGTCGGTGCCGTTGATGCGATTGTACATCGACGGATACAGCTCGGCCTCGACGCCGACCACCTCGATCGGACGGCCAGCGGCACGCGCGACGGTCGCCATGCCGGAGATCAGTCCGCCGCCGCCGATCGGCACCACCAGCAGATCGATCTCGGGATGCTCCTCCAGCATCTCCAGCGCGACGGTGCCCTGTCCGGCGATGATCCGCGGATCGTCGAACGGGTGGACGAAGGTGAAGCCGCGCTCCGCCTCCAACACCCGCGCATGGGCGTAGGCGGCGTCGAAATTCTCGCCCTCAAGAATCACGGTCGCGCCGTGCCCCTGCGTCTGCACCACCTTCACCACCGGCGTATTGCGCGGCATCACGATCGTCACCGGCACGCCGAGCCGGTTGCCGTGATACGCCAGCCCTTGCGCATGATTGCCCGCCGACGCCGCGATCACGCCCTTGGCCCGCGCTTCGTCGGACAGTTGCAGCAAGGTGTTGAGCGCGCCACGCTCCTTGTAGGCGGCGGTGAACTGAAGATTTTCAAACTTAAGGTAGACGGTCGCGCCGGTCAGCTTCGACAGCGTCTGGCTGATCAGCGTCGGGGTGCGGACAATTGCGTCGCCGATCCGGATCTGCGCGGCGCGAACGTCGTCGATAGAAACGGGCAGGGCGGGCGGTGTCACGAGCTGGGTTGCCATGGTGGAGGCGTAGCGGAAGGTCGTTACGAAAGGAACACCTGCCCGTGCCCGCCGGTTCGGCTCGGCGGACCAAGATATGAACGTAACCGCAACGCCGTTACGACCGCACGCGCCCTTTCTTGCAACAGAACCATTGAGAGCTACGGCGCCAGAGAACCTCTGCCGATCGAGGGTAGATCCTAACGCAACATCATACCCAATTTGGCGAGCGACTGCGCGACGGTGCGCTGACTGCCGTCAATCTGTGTATGAAGCGCCCGTTCGATGATCGCGCGCGCGCCAGCAGCGTCGCCGCTACCTGTCGCCAGCAGCGCGGTGGCGAGTGCGCCGGAGAAGCATTCGCGGTCGAGCCGTAGCGCGATGGCGACCCGCTCGCGCGCGCGCTCCAAATTACCGTCGAGGATATCGAGCACTGCGAGCGAGCCGTGCGTCTCGGCGAAATTTTGGTCCAGCGCGAGCGCATGGTCGAAACGCGCGCGGCTGGTCGCATAATCGCGCAAGACGAAATGCGCCCAGCCGGCGGCGATCCACGAGCCGAGGTGATCGCCGAACAAGGTCGCGCCGCGATCGAGATCGGCCGATGCCTGTTCGGTCTTGCCGGTCATCAGCCCGGCGAGGCCGCGTCCGATCCACGCGCGCGGGACGTGCGGCGCGCGCGCGAGCACTTGATCGAACAATGCCTCCGCTTCGGAGGGATCGTCGCGGCCGAGCGCGAGCGTGCCGAACGTGGCGATCGCATCGGGGTGATCGGGGGCGAGCGCCGCGCATTCGGCGGCGAGCGCCTCGTCCTCGATATCGATCGCCAGCGTCGACATCGCGGCGGCCAGCGCGCGATGGTCGCGGTGGATGGTGAGATAGTGGCGGCCGGCGCTTTCCGCGGCATCCAGATCGCCGGTGGTGTGGAGCAGGGTGACCCGCAGCGCCGCAGCCTGTGGCAGCGCTCGCGCGGTCGCGTCGTCGAGGACGTCGGCCGCCGCGCTCACGTCCCCGGCCTTCGTCAGCGACCATGCGGCGTTGAAGCGGAGCGCAGGGTCGTCGTGACCCTCGGCAATGAGCGTGCGGAAGGTCGCGGCGGCCTCGTCGAAGCGCGTCGACCGCAGCGCTAGGAGGCCCGCGAGATGGCGCGCGCGCGGCAGCGTGGCATCCGCGCCCGACAGGCGATCGAGCAAGGCGCGCGCCTGATCGACCTGCCCGGCGTCAAGCGCGGCCTCGGCGGTGTCGAGCAGCAGGCTGGGGTTCGCCGGATCGACCGCCAGATAGGAGAGCAAGGTCGCGAGCGATGCCTCGGCTTCGGTCGGGGCGTTGGTGACAGTCATCGGGGTCAGCCCTCCAGCTTGACGATATCGAACGAGCGCAGCGTTATGCGCACCGGGATCTCGTCGACCGATACCACCGACAGGCGCGGGATCGATCGACGCGTAAAGGCCTTCAGATGCCGCCGCAGCGCGCCGCCACACAATAGCACCGGCGCGCGCCCTTCCTTGTGCATCGCCTCGGTCATCGTCGACAGGCGGCGGATCAGCCGTTCGGCGAGCCCGGGTTCGATCGGCAACCCGGCGACGGCGCCGCTCGCGAGCCCGGCGCTGATCTGGTTTTCGATGCGCGGATCGAGGCTGAGCACCGCCAGTTCGTGATGGTCGCCGCGCAACTGGTTGCAGATCGCGTAGCTGAGCCGCTGGCGCAGCTGTTCGGTCAAATCGCCGGGGTCGCGGTGCTGGCGCGCAAGGTCGGCGAGATGCTCGACGATCAGGTCGATGTTCGCGATCGAGACGCCCTCCGCCAGCAGGTTCTGCAACACGCGTTGCAGGTCGGGGACGCCCAGCGTGGTGGGGATGAGTTCCTCGATCAACGCCGGCTGGCGCGTGCGGACCTGCTCGATCAAATGGGTGACGATCGGGCGGGTGAGCAACGTCGCCATCTCGCCATTCACGACGTCGGAGAATTGCGTCATCAACACGGTGATCGGATCGACCACCGTCAGCCCGGCGGCGCGCGCGGCAGGCTCGTGGACCGGCTCGATCCAGGTGGCGGGCAGGCCGAAGCTGGGGTCGGTGGTGGCGATGCCGGGCAGGGTGGGCGGCTTTCCGGGCGCGCCGATCGCCAGCAGCCGGTCGGGGCGCGCCTCGCCGATCGCGAAGCGCGCGCCGAACAGCCGGATGTCGTAGCCATAGCCGCCCAGCCCCGGACCATCGACGATCGCGACCGCGGGGAAGGCGATGCCGAAGCTGCGCTCGGCGGAGCGGCGCAGGCCCTCGATCCGTTCGAGCAGGATCGGCTCTTGCACCTTCCATGCCTCGGCCAGTTCGGCACCGAGGCGGATGTCGATCGCGGCGGGCTGATCGGTGGACGCCGCGGCGGCGTCGGCATCCGGCTCGGCGGCGGTGGCGATCCGCCCCAGCCGCCGCCACGCCAGGAAGGCCAGCCCGCCGATCGCGACGATCGGCCATTTCGGCATCCCCGGCAGCAGCAGCAACGCCATCAGCACCGCGGTGACGATCAGCGGGATGCGCGGGACCGAGGCGAGCTGGCTGAACACTTCGGTCGACAATTCGCGGTCGGCGGACGAACGGGTGACGATGATCCCGGTCGCGACCGAGATGATGAGCGCAGGCAGCTGCGCCGCAATCCCGTCGCCGATCGTCAGCAGCGTGAAATGCTGGAGCGCGTCGCTCCATTCCATCCCGAGTTGCAGCACGCCAACGATCCAGCCGGCGATGATGTCGATCAGCAGGATGATGATCCCGGCGATCGCATCGCCCTTCACAAACTTCGACGCGCCGTCCATCGCGCCGTAGAAACTCGCCTCGCGCTCCAGCCCGCGGCGGCGGCGCACCGCCTCCGTCTGATCGATGAGCCCCATGTTGAGATCGGCGTCGATGCTCATCTGTGCGCCCGGCATCGAATCGAGCGTGAAGCGCGCCGCCACTTCCGACACGCGTTGCGCGCCCGCGGTGACGACGATGAACTGCACGACCACGAGGATCGCGAATACCACCAGCCCGACGACGAAATTGCCCTGCACCGCGAAGGTGCCGATCGAGCCGATCACCTCGCCCGCGCTCGCCCCGGTCAGGATCAGCCGCGTCGCCGCGACGTTGAGCGCGAGGCGATAGAGCGTCGCGACCAGCAGCAGCGAGGGAAAGGTCGAGAATTCCACCGGCTTGGCGACGTAGAAGGTCAGCAGCAGGATTGTCAGTGCCAGCCCGAAATTGGCGATGATCGCCAGATCGAGCATCACCGCCGGGATCGGCGCGAACAGGATCAGCAGGATCAGGAAGATCGCGCCGACCAGTGCGAGATCGCGATTGTTGCGCATCAGGCGATCAATCATCGCGCGTCCTCCCCAATCGGAAATATTGTTCGGCCACGGCGTGATAGTGATGCGCCGCGATCTCGCGCCCCATGTCGCTGTCGCGGAACAACGCGCGGGCGAGCGCACGCTGCTCGACGATCGGAATGCCGAGTCGCCGCGCGGCGGCGCGCAGTTGCAGCGCGTGGCGGTCGGCCCCCATCGCGGTGACCATCGGGGCGGCGTGTTCGGCCGGGCGATAGGCGAGCGCGACCGCGATATGATGCGGGTTGACGATCATCAGATCCGATCCGGGCAGGTTCGCCAGCCCCTTGCTTTGCTTGGCGAAGGCGGCGTGCGCCTGTTTGCGTTTGGCGCGCAGCCGCGGATCGCCCTCGCGCTCGCGATGTTCGCGGGTCACCTCGCGCCGGCTCATCCGCATCTGCTTGGCGAAATCGCCGCGCGCGAGGATCTGGTCGAGGATCGCAAAGGCGGCCGCGGCGAGGATGAACAGCACCAGCAACCGCATCGCGCCACGGTCCAGCGCCTCCACCAGCCGTGGCGCATCAGTGATGCGCGCCGCCGTCCCCGCCAGCGCCGCGCGCACCGCCAGCCATGCGACGATCGTATAGCCTGCCATCTTGAGGACGCTCTTGGCGGCTTCCTTGAGCATCCGCATCGAGAACAGCCGCTTCAGCCCCTTGGCGGGGTTGAGCCGCGTGAAATCGGGCTTGAGCGGGGTCGCGCTGAAGAACAGCCCGCGCAATTGCACGATTTCGACCATCAGCACGATCGCGATCACCGTGCCGCCGAACAGCGCCACCGGTTGCAGCACCGGCCACAGTGCGCGCGCGGCAAGGCTGGTCGCGGCACCCGGCTCCGCCGCGGCTGCGACGCCCGGCCCCAGCGCGCGGCGCATCTGCACCGACAGCAACGCGATCAGCGCCGTGCCGCCGATCGTCACGAACGCCGCAAGCCCGATCAGCCCGGCGACGAAGCCGAGGTCTAGCCCGCGCGCCACCATCCCTTTCTCTCGCGCGCGCTTCAGCTTGAAAGGCGTCGCCTGTTCGGTCCGGTTCTGGTCCTGCCCCTCGGCCATCGCTCAGCGCACCGCGACGAGATCGGGCGCAGCCAGCAGCGCGGCGTCGAGCAGCCGGACGAACACCGTGCCCCCGGCGGCGATCGCGGCGGGCAGCAGCGCCAGCATCACCAGCGTCTTCACCTGAAAGCCGAGCAGTAGCACGTTCATCTGCGGCAGCGTGCGCGACATGAACGCGATCGCCAGATCGACCATGAACAACGCCAGCATGATCGCGCCGCCCAGCGCGCAGGCGATGACGAACCCGCCCGACAGATGCGCCAGCGCCGGCCCTATATCCCCGGCGACCATCCCGCCACCGAGCGGCACCGCCTGCACCGACGCCGCCCAGATCGCGAGCAGCCGCACCGGCCCGTCACCCAGGAAGAACACCGCACCGGCGGCATAAGCGAACACCGTGCCGGCGAGCGGCAGCTGGCTGCGCGTGGTAGGATCGACCAGCGCCGCCAGCCCGAACCCGGCCTGGATATCGAGCGCGCGCCCCACCGTCAGCAACGCGGCAAACGCGAATTGCAGCGACAGCGCCAGCCCGATGCCGAGCAGCAGCTCCCCCGCCGCCGCGACGATCACCCCGTCGTGGGCGGCATCCGACCGCCAGGTCGCGCCGGCCGCGCCCGCGACCAGCCAGCCGGCCAGCGCGATGCTCAGCAACACGCGCACGCCCGCCGGCACGCGCACCAGCGTGAAGGGCGGGGCGAAGGCCAGCGTCGGCACCATGCGCAACGTCAGCAGCAAGGTCGCAATCGCCTGATCCGCCAGCGCCCCCACGTCAGTTCGCGAGCGCGGGGATCGACTGGTAGAGCGCCCCCGCGAACCCGGTCACGCGCCCCATCATCCACGGCCCGATCGCGATCAGCATGAAAGCGGCGACGAGGATCTTCGGCACATAGCTGAGCGTGACTTCCTGCAATTGCGTCGTAACTTGAAAGACGCTGACGATCAGTCCGACCAGCAACGTGGCGAGCAGCACCGGCCCGACGACGAGCAGACTGTTCCACAGCATGTTGTTCAGCAGGCTGAGTGCCCGGTCTTCGCCCACTTTCGTCCCCCCGGATCTGATGCGCCGCTGCATTGGCTCGGCCGTGTTGATGGATAGCGACGATCCGGACTGAAGCAGCGATTGTCGGCACCGGAATGGAGGAATCGTGCGGCGCGAGGTGTTGACCGTCTCGCTGATGCCGGTCGTGATCGCGCTAATTGTCTGGGTAAGGTTGCTGACGGAGCCGCTGACGTCGGGCTTGTAGGTGATCGTCGATTGCAGCGGGCCGTCAAAATATTTTCAGGTCACGCTGGTCTGGCTGGTGGTGGTCGCCTGACCGTTGCGCGTGCTCGAGGTGGTGACCCTTGATGGCGTTCTCAAACCATGCTCCAGCTGTAGCGCAACGTAATCGTCATATGATGAGCGAGCGCGGCACCTGTGCTATAATTACATCACCTTTAGGTCGTCAATCTCAGTAAATAGGCTGCGGTTCACTTCGGTGACGGTTAATTCAAGGGTAAGGTCAGACCGGCCTTCCTCTAATGTCCATAGTGGTGCACGGACTGACCATGCAGGATCGGCGCGACCCTGGATTGCGACGCAATCCAAGTGCTCAAAAAGGTGTAGAGGTGGCTTGATGATTGTACGTCCATAAATGCTTATTGTTCTATCTAAATCGTCTGCTGTCAGCCTTGAGTTGGAACACTTACGGATGGCGGTGGCATATTCGCCATCTGCGAGTGCCTCTAAAAGGCGAAAGACAACTTTTTCGATTGCGTCGGGGGTCATTAGCTCTTCCTTAAGGGCGCCGGTTCCCGGGAATGCGTGTGGGTGTATCTTCCGTTACTCCGATGCTAGCGAAGTAAGCATCAGCTTCTCGAAGCGCCTGTCTTGTTTCGGCATCTGAGCGACCAGCCGCCCGGAGAGCGCCGTAAGCGATCTGTCGTTCTGCCCCGTAAGTGCCACCCCCGGCCACACGTTGCGCCTGCGTAGCCTTGTAGTGAGCAGAACCTTCAAGTGTCGAGGGGCCTTCCAATTGGACCCCCGGAGCAAGCCTTGAGTCATATCCAGGTAAATCTCGAACCGCAGCATCTTGGATGACGTGGTGTGCATCTTTGAGGCCAAGCGATCGAAGGCTACCAACGGATTGAGTTATCGGTGCCGCGATCGCAGCGATCGGGGAATAGCTTATATTTGTCGCTGGTAGCCTCAAGGCGAGGGCGTTGGTGGACCCGGCAAAGGCCGAGACGCCGCCCGCGCGCGCGACGATCCCGCCGTCCATGCTGGCGATGCTCGCATCTCCCGTCCGCGCCACGAACTCACCGTTTCGGATCGACAGCGACGCGTCCCCGGCGCGAGCGCTGAAGCCGCCATCCGCCAGCGCCACGATCCTGCCGCTCCCTGCCGTGACGTAGGTGCCGGCAGCCGATGTGCCCACGCTGTAGCCTTGGCCGCTCAAGCGAACGCCGCTCAGGCCGGCACCGATCTGAAGGCGATTGCCGCCGAGCGACAGGTTCACGCCCGGTATCGATCGGCGTAGCTCCTCCACCGGCCGGGTGATGCTCATGCTGATCTGGCTGACGAGGCGGTCGGCACCCCGCCACAAGTCCTGAAGACTGTCGACACCACGCTCGATGCGGTTCCAAATGCGGCTGAAGAAGCCCTCCTTCTCTCGTCTCGCAACCACGACGATCTCGGGGTTCTGGACGTCGGAGGCTTGAACCGCCGTGGTCACGCCCGAGGCAAGACCGGAGAGGATGCCGCCGCTCCCCGTCAGGCGCGTTCCGGCCATCGCGGTTTGCGTAGGACGCTCGGGCTTGAGCGCGCCCGCCACGATGTCGCCGATGGTGTTCCCTATCACATCCGGCAATGCCGCGACGATGTTGTCGCCGAAGCTGGAGCCATCGATCAGGCTGCGTGTCGCTGCGCCTGCGATCGACGCGGCGGTGCCGGTCACCAGACGGCCTGCGGGCTCGGGCAGGTTGATGCGTTGCGACACACCCGCCACCACGCCGCCCACGACCCCGCCGACTGCGACACCCGCGAAGTCGAAGCGCGATTGCAGTCCGGTGACGACGGCGACCCCCTGCGTCAGCGCATTGCCCAGCGCCCCGCGGGCGACACCCTGCGCGAAGCTGACGCTGCCATCGGCACCGGAGAGTCCCGGTATCTTGCCTAAGCCTGCGCTCACGCCACCCGCCAGTGCGGCGAGCGCCACGCCCTTGAAGGAGAAGCGGTCCTGAAGCCCCGTGGCGAGGCCGACCACTTGGCTGGCGACCGAGCCCGCTGCTGCTGCAACCGCGCCCGTAGCGATCGCGCCGCCGATGCCACCGCCGAGCGCTCCACCCAGCGCGATCCCGACCCCGGCGGTCACGACCACCGCGACCACCGCCAACAGGATCGCGCCGAGGATGCCGCACTTATTCTTCTTCTTGCGGACCTGCGGCTGGGGCTGTGTGGGGCTGGTCTCGTCGGGGATGATGTCGCCGACGACGGCATTGGGGTCGTAGGGGCGGAAGCTGGTGGCGGAGTTGGCGTTGCGCACCACGCCGCGCGGCAGGTTGAGGATATGGCCCTCGATCAGCTGCGTCTGCGTCGACAGGCCGTTGGCCTGCGCGATCTTGTACCACAACGTCTCGTCGCCATAGAGCCGCTGCGCGATGCTCTGCAACGTGTCGCCGTTGCGCACGGTGTAGATGCCCCCGGCGCTGCCCTGGTCGTAGCTGGTGATCGGCTGGAAGTCCGAACCGAATTCGGCCGCCGCGGTGCCGGTGGTCGCGCCGTTGCGGAACGCGCCGGTGCCTTGCGTGGCGGTGCGGGTGGCGACCGACGTGGCATAGTCGGTCTCCAGCGTGCCGTTGTTGCTGACATGCCCCAGTTCGCGCCCGTCGAAGCGGAACCACAATTCGTGCGGGTCGCCGGTCGCGGGGCGGTTGTCGCTTTCGTCGCGGCGGATCACCTGACCCAGCGCATCGGCCTGATAGCTGACGCTGCGCGGGCGCGCGTCGCTGATCTGCGCGGAGAACAGCACGCCCTGGCCGGTGTAGCTGATCTGGGTGAGGTTGCTGACCGAGCCGTTGACGTCGGGCTTGTAGGTGATCGTCGATTGCAGCGGGCCGTCGAAATATTCGTAGGTGAAGCTGGTCTGGCTGGTCGTCGTCGCCTGACCGTTGCGCGTGCCCGAGGTGGTGACCGTCACCGGCGCGCCCAGCGCATAGCCGGCGCCGGAGCCGTAATCGGTGATGGTGTTGGCGACGATCGTGTCGCTGCCCTGCCGCTGCGTCACGGTTTCGGAGAGCGCCTGGCCCTTCTCGTTGTAGGTGACGCTGCGGTCGTAGGCGACGCCGCTCGCGTCGCTGTCGATTTGGCGGGTGAGGCGGCCCGCGCCGTCATAGGCGAGGCTGGAGGTGCCGCCGCTCTGATAGGTGCCGTCGGCCGCGACGGTGCCGAACGCCACGCCCGACAGCTGCCCTTCGGGCAGGTAGCTGTAGCTCTCGCGCCGGGTGGTGCCCGCGACCGTCGTGGTGACGGTCGCGCGGCGCCCGGCGGCGTCATAGGTGACGTCGCTGCCGATCGCGCCGCGCTGGATCGCGCCGTTCACCAGCGCGCCCTTGTTGGTGACGACGCGGTTCAGCGCATCGTAGCGGAACCACTGGTCCTGATAACCGCCCGCGACGAACGCGCCGTTGGGGTCGAGGTTGTTGTAGGTGACCTCTGCGCGGCGGATATTGCCGACCGCGTCGTAGAGATAGGCGATGCGGTTGGCGGGGTTTGCCTGCGCGCCGTCGCGGTCGACCGCATCGCTCCACGCGGTCATGCGGCGCATCGCGTCATAGCTGGCGGTGGCGTTCTGGAGCGTCTCGCTGGTGTCGACTGTCGTGCGGACGCCGTTCTGGAACTCCTCCTTCACCTTGTGGTGGCGGGTCAGCTCCGACGTCTTGAGCCCGCGCTTGTCGTAACCGTAGTCGGTGGTGAGGAAGTCGCTGCCGACGGTCGTGCCGTCGCCGCGCCCGACCGAGACGGTGCTGACCAGCCCGGTATTGGCATAGCTGTAGCGGGTCTGTTCGTCGGCGGTGGTGATCGCCTTGATCCGCCCCGCCAAGTCGTAGCCGTAGCTGAAGACGTGGCTGCCCAAATCGGTGCGGGTGACGAGGTGCGCGAAGCTGTCGGTGGCCTCCACGATCGTGCGGCCGTTGGCATAGGTCGTGGTCTCGACCCAAGCACCGAACGCCCCCAGCCCGGTCGTGACGGCATTGGCGTCCCAGGTATAGGTGGTCGTGGTGCCATCGCCGCCGAAGCTGCTTGCCGCGATGACCCGCCCTTCTACGTCATACGACGTCCCTTCGACCGTTTGATAGCCGGAGTTGCTGTGCGAGACGCGCCGACCGAGCGCGTCATAGGCATAGCCATCGATCGATCCGTCGACGCTCGTCGACTGCACCAAGCGGCCCATCGCATCATAGGTCATCTTCTGCTGCTGTCCGAGCGCATCGGTGGTGATGCGCAGGTCGCCGAAGACGTCATAGGCGTTGCGGGTGACGCTGCCGTCCGGCCGCCATTCCGCGCTGACGAGCGGATCGCCTTTGCCGTAGCCGGTGCCCGCCTGAAGCGCGCGCGTGGTGGTCGCGCCATTGGCGTTCTGCGTCGCGACCAGCCGACCCGAGATGTCGTAGAACATCCGCTCGATGGGGTTGGTCTGGGTGGTGACGCCAGCTTCGCTCGTCACTCCGACGACGGGATGGGTGATGACGGTGCGCCGGCCCAGCGCATTATAGGTATAGCTGGTGACGTTCCCGAGCGCGTCGGTGTCGGAAGCGATCTCGCCGAACGCATTGTAGGTGCGCGCGGTGGAGGCGCTGGTGTCGGCGCTGCCGCTGCGCGCGGGCAGGATCGTGGCGGTCGCCATCCCGCGCTTGTCGTAGGTGGTGAAGGTCGCGACCGTCTTGCCAATTCCGCCCAGGCCGATCGCCACCGCGCCCTGGTTGGTGGTGAGCGCGAGCGCCTGGTCGACGGTCAGCGTCGACAGGTCCGCGCCGTCGCTTTCGATCTTCAGCGTCTGGTTGCCGGCGGCGTCGTAGACGTAGACGCGCGTGACGCCGTCGTCGCTGTTGCTGCGCCAGATCCGCCCGGCGCCATCGTAATCGATCCGCTCCTGCACCACGCCGTTGACCGCGCGCGCGACCATGTCGCCGTGGACATTGTACTGGAACGTCGTGCTGCTGCCGATCGTGAACCAGCCGTTGTCCTGGGTATAGGTGCCGTAGCCTTGGTAGGTGAGCTGGCCGGCGGCGTCGTATTTGTAGGTATACGCCTCCTGTTCGCCGGATCGTGTGTAGCTCTCCCCGACCTTGCGACCGACCGCGTCGTAGAAATAGTTGCGCGTGGTGCCGCCAGCGTCTGTGCTCGACTGCAACCGCCCGCCCGCGCCGTAGACGTAGCTGGTGACGCGCGTACCCCCCTCGACGGTACGGACGAGGTCGCCGAGCCCGTCGTAGCGATAGTCGACGGTCGGGCGGACGGTGGTCGCAGTCTGGTCCGCGAACGGCGCGCGCGTCTCGCGGGTCAGGCGGCCGGCCGTGTCATAGGTATAGTCGACGTAATCGCCGGTCGCCTCGGTCTTGCGCGTGACCTCGCCGAGCGCGTTGTAGCTGTAGCTGATCGTCGCGGTGGTCGTGACGGTCGCCAGCGCGCCGGTGGTCGGATTTACGGTGGAGGCCAAGACATTGCGGCGTGCCTCGGTCCGGCGCTGTCCCTTGCGATCGTAGGTGAAGGCGGACACGCGGTCGGCGGCGTCGTTCGCGGCGAGCGTGGGCACCGTCCCGACCGCGGGCGAGGACACGCGAGCGGCGGAGCGGCGTTCGAGCACCGCATTGCCCTCGGCATCGCGCGTCCAGGTGGTGAGGTAATTCTCCGCGTCGACCTCGGCGATCTTGCGCCCGGCACGGTCGTAATAGGAGAAGGTCTGGCCGCCATCGGGCGCGGCGGTGCGGACCACATTGCCGTTGGCGTCGTACTGCTGGGTAGTGACCAGGGACGTTACTGCGGAGGTATATTGGGTGCCGTTCCACGCTCCGGTGCGGATTCCGGTCGCAGTGGTGGTCGTCAGGCGGTTGAGCGTGTCGTAAGCGTAGCGGGTTTCGCGATAATCGCCGGTCGGTGCCGCGGGCGCGCCACTGCCGGGCGCGTTGAGCGTGACGGGTGTATCGAAGACGCGGGTGCGGATGCGGTTTCCGTTCGCGTCATAGGCGTGATAGGTCAGGACGCCGACATTGCTCGCGGTCGAGCCGATGTAATTGCCCGTCGCGCCGTACGTCCGCAGCTCGGCGATCACGCGATCGAGCTTGTCGTAATAGAATTGGGTGCGCGCGCCGACCGCATCGGTGATCGAGGTGCGATTGCCCCGCGCGTCGTAGGTGTAGGTTTCGGTCGGTGTGACCGTCGTCGTCTGCCCCGGCAAGCCGACACCGACCGCGCTGCCGCTCTTGCTGATCAGCCGGTCGCCGGAGTCATAGGCGTAGTTGGTGACGCGCTGTTCGGGCAGGCCGGCGGCTTCGGTGTCGCGGGTGCGATTGCCGCGCGCGTCGTAGCGATATTGATGCGCGTAATAGCCGGTGGCCGTCTGCTCGCCCGCGGCGTTGTAGACCGGCGCGATGACATATTCCGCCGTCAGCAGCCCACGACGATCGTAGACATAGTCGGTCCCGCCACCAAGCTTGTTCGTGAACTTCTGAACCTGACCGAAGGCGTTGTAGAGCGTCGTCTCGACGAAGCCCTCGGCATCGGTCGTCGTGGTGATGCGGCCGAGCTTGTCGTAGCCGAAGCTGGTGACCGCGTCGGCCGTGCTGGCGATCACGTTGAAGGCGGCGGCAGACGGCGTCTCGCCGGGCGCATATTGGCGCTCGATCGCCTTGTTCGCCCGGCGCGTGACCGTCGCGACCTCACCGAACGGATTGTAGGTGTAGTTCGTGACGTAGTTTTCTGGGTCCAGCGTGGCGACCAGCTGACCGTCGTTATTGTAGTTGCTGAAGGTCGGGTTGCCGCGCGCGTCGATGATCGCGGTCTGCTCGCCGAACGGATTGTAGAGATACGAAACCAGGCCGCCGTTGGCGTCCGTGCGGCTTTGCAGCTGCCCACGACGGTCAAAGGCGTAAGTTGTGGTGCGGCCCAGCGGATCGGTTTCGGTCAGCACGTCGCCGAAGGCGTTGTAGCTGGTCTGGCGCACGGTTTGCGCGCTGGTGCCGAGCGCGTCGGTGGTGGTGATGACCCGACCGGCGCCGTCATAGGCGAACTGCGTGCGACGCTCGTCGCCCGAGCCCTGCGCGACGATGTCCTGTGCGATGGTGCCGTTGGCGTTGTAGACGAAGCTGTGGAAGATGCCGTTCGGATCGCGCCGCGCCAGCAGCCGGTCCATGACGTCATAGCCGTAAGTCGTCGTCGCCGCTGTGCCCGTCAGCGCTGCGGCCAGCGCCGATGCCGTGGTGGTGTCGGTGACCGTCACCGCGTTCGGGAAACGTGCGGTGGCGATCAGGCGTCCGGCGGCGTCGTAATCGTTGCGGGTGACGTAGCCCTCGGCGTCGACCGCGTAGCGAAGCTGACGTGCGTCCGAATAGTAATTGCGGCTGGTGCGGTCGCGCGTCGCGTTGACGTTGCTGGTCGCCCAGGTATCGAGTTCGGCATGGGTCGGGCGCCCGGAGGTCGGGCGTAGCGTGGCGAAGCGCGTCGTCGACACGACGTCGCCCATCGTGTCGTAGCGATATTGTACGACCGCACCGTCCGCTGCGATCGCGTATCCGAGCCGACCCGCCGCGTCGTAGATCGCGAAACTGGTGCGATTGGCGCCGCTGTAGGTCAGGTTGGCGGTCGACAGCGCGGCGCGCACCGATGCCAGCGTGTAGCTGCCGAGCGTTGCGATCGCCCCGGCGTAGCTGATGGTCGAACGAACCTTGCCGTTGACGGTCCCACCGGGCCAGTTGGCATAGGTATATTCGACGACATGGTTCAGCGGATCGATCTCGAACCGCAGGAAGCCTTGCCGGTCGTAGACGTAGCGCGTGGTGCGATCGGCGCTGCCCGGCGTGATCGTGGCGACGATCTCGCCGAGCGTGCCGCTCGCGCGGACCGACTGACCGGCTGCCTGCGCGTAAGCGGTTTCGGCGATGCGGTTGCCGGCCGCATCGTAGGTCATGACCTGCAGATAGCCGGCGCCGTCGAGCGAACCGATCAGGTTGCCGTCGGCATCGTAGAAGCTGCGCGTGACCCGATCTGCGGTCGTCTCGGTGGGAAGGACCTGAACGCTGGGCGGTGTGGTGCGCAGGGTTGCGAGCTGCGCCGCGGTCAATTGCGTCGCATAGTCGCGGACCATCACCAGCCGGTCGGATGCGTCATAGCTGTTGGCGACGACATTGCCGGCGCCGTCGATCGTCTCGGTCACCCGGCCCTTGGCGTCGTACACCTGCCAGGTCCACAGATCGGAGGTGCTGGCGGGGGGCCGGATGTCGGCGATGTCGGGGGAGAGGCTGACGTCCGCGATGGTGCCCAGCGCGGTTGCCGATAGCGTCGTGGCGTATTGGATCGTCGCGATCAGACGATCCGCATTATCGTACCGATATTCGGTGATCTCGCCGAGTTCACCGACGTCGGCGACCTTCCGGCCGACCCGGTCATAGAGCATGAAGCTCTTGGTTCCGAGCGGACTGAACGTCACGCGCGGGCGGCCCAGTCGATCGTTGACGACGATCGTCTCCGCAGAGGGCATAAGGTCGCCCGCCTCACTGCTGGCGATCAGCTCACCGGTCTTGCTGTAGGTCGAGGTGCGCACTAGACCGTTGGCAAGCGTGACGATCGTCTTGGTTGCCGCATCGTCGAAGAGGACATTCGTCGTGCCGCCGTTCACGTCGGTCGAGGCGACGAGCCGGCCGAGGCCGTCATAGACAAAGGTTTCAGTATTCTCGCCGGTCTGGGTGCGCGCCACCAGCCGCCCGGCCTGATCGTAGCGATAGACGATCTCGCGATAATTCTCCGCATCCGACGGCACGCCCGGTGAGGTCGAGGCCGCATAGTCGAGCTGGCGGATGACGTTGCCGCGGATGTCGTACTGATACACGGTTTGCTCGACCGAGGTCTGGTCGCTCAGCCCCTTGACCCAATTGGCCATGTCCACCTCGCTCGGCGCGGATGAGGTCGACAGATTGGTCAGGTCGTAGAATTGATCGGTGTAGGTCAGCGCGACGCTGACGTTTCCGTACGTGTCGTAACGGCGCTCGGTCACACGGCCCGCGCCGCTGATCGCGAAGCGCTGCAACCCGGCGGCGTTGTAGACGTAACGGTCGGTGTGTGCTGCCCCCGGCGAGTTTGCGTCGGAGCTGATCCGTGTTTCGGTCAGCAGCCGGTTGCGTGCGTCGAAGGTGCGCGTGACGGTGACGCCGAGCCGGTCGACTTCCGAAATCGCGTTGCCGTTCGCATCGTACGTGAAGCTGGTGATGCGCCCCAGCGGATCGGTGACGCGTGTGACGTCGCCTCTGGCGTTATAGGTGAAGCTGGTGACCTGCGCGGCCGCGCCCGTGACGGCCGGCGGCGCGACGATCGATGCCAGCGTGCCGTCGGCGTTGTAGGTCATCCGCGTGACCTGTCCGAGCGCATCGGTGACAGTGCTCTCGCTCGATCCGATCGCGATCGTGGTGGTGCGGGTCACGCTGGCGCCGACCGTTTCGGTCACCGTCGAAACCTTGCCCGCGCTGTAACCGATGTCGAGCTGGCTGCCGTCCGACCCGGCGATCCGCGACAGCTTGCCGTCCGCGTAGGTGTAATCCACGCGATAGATCTTGCCGTCGGCGATGCTGTTGTCGTCCGGGGTGAGATCCCAGGTGGTCGACGTCAGATTGCCCGCAGAGTCGTAGCCATAGCGGGTGGTGTGCAGCTTGACCTGATTAGTGGCGGTATCGGTGAAGCGGACCGTCGTCGCCAGAAGCTTGAGCGGGCGTGCGGTATCGGCCGTGTCGTAGGTGAAGGTGATCGAGTCGCCGTTGTCGGCAGTGATCGACGTCAGCCGTGTCGCGACATTGGGGTCATAGGCGAAGGTGAGCGCATTGCCCGCGGCGTCGACACGCTTGTACAAGCGCTGGAACCCGTTCGCCTGATCCGGTCCGTAAAATTCGGTGGTCAGCGTCGCACCGTCGGTGAAGACATACGAGCCGTCGGCCTGTTTGCGCAGCGTGTCATAGGCGCCGGCACCATCGGTGGAGACGAATTTCGACCCGTCCCAATCGAAGGAGACGGTCGATCCATCCTGGCGACCCAGTGTCGCCGTGCCCCCGGTGGCGGTGACGCCGGTGATGTTGAGCCGCTGCTCGCCGGCACCCCAGAAGTTGTTGCCGGCAAGGTTCCCGTTGCCGCCCTGGCTGTTGTAGGTCCGGGTGACGTCGGCGTGAGGGCCACGCCCGACGAGCATGGCGTCCCTTTGGCGGACGACCAGATTGCCGTTCGCGGCGTTGGCGAACACCTGTAGCCCCGCCTGACCGAAGGCGCTGTTGCCGACCAGCCCCGCGTTGCCGAGGATTGTGCCCGAGCCACGTTCGAGACCGCGCTCCGCGCCCGTGAATACCGCCACCATCGAATTGCCCCTTCGAGTGTCCGGCGAATGCCGTTGTCGAGGGGCTTGTCGGGAGGATCGGGCCGGAGTTTAGGTGAATTTGCGCGGGCGACCGCGGGCGGTCAGGCGAGTTCTTTCAGCGGGCGGGTCGCGTCGGCGAGGTCGGCGGGGTCGATGAAGGCACCGTTCGCCACCAGGGCGCGGCCCTGAACATAGTCCTTGACCGCGTTGACCGCGTCGACCGCGATCACCCGGCCGTCACGCAGGTAGACGATCGAGAAGGAGCGCGTCCCGGGATCGCCGCGCACCACCGCGGTGTCGAAGCCGCTCGACACGCCGACGGTCTGGAGCTTCAGGTCGTACTGATTCGACCAGAACCACGGCACCGCGTCGTAGCTGGCCGGGCGGCCTACGATTGTACGCGCGGCTACGACCGCCTGATCGTTGGCATTCTGCACCGATTCCAGTCGGATCGTCGCGCCGCCGGCGAACGCATTGGCATGGGCGGCGCAATCGCCGATCGCAAAGACGTGGGGCAGCGTCGTGCGGCATTGCGCATCGACCAGCACGCCGTTGCCGGTCGCAGCACCCGCCGCCGCCAGTGGCTCCACCGCGGGGACGATGCCGATGCCGACGATGACGATATCGGCGGGCAGCAGTGTGCCGTCCGCCAGCCGTACGCCGGTGACCGCGCCATCGCCCTCAATGCAGGTCACGCCCGACGACAGGAGCAGCCGGACGCCGCGCGTTTGGTGTTCCTGCTCGAAGAAGCGTGACAATGCCTCGCCCGCGACGCGTGCGAGCACGCGGTCGAGCGTCTCGACGAGCGTCACTGCCTTCCCGAATTTGATGAGCGCCGCCGCTGCCTCCAGCCCGATATAGCCCCCGCCGACCACGACGATCCGTTCCGCCGTGGGCAGTTCGGCGAGCAGCCGGTCGACATCCGCACGGGTGCGGATCGCATGGACGCCGCGCAGGTCGTGCCCGTCGCAGGTCAGCCGGCGTGGCTCGCCGCCGGTCGCCCAGATCAATTCGCCATATCCGACGATGCGGCCCTTCTCGGTCGCGACCGTCTTCGCTTCCGCATCGACGGTCACGACCCGCTCGCCGAGCAGGAAGTCGACCGCGCGCTCGGCCCAGAAGGCGGCGGGCCGGATCAGCAGCCGCTCGAAGTTCTTGTCGCCGCTGAGATATTCCTTGGACAGTGGCGGACGTTCGTAGGGAAGCTCGGGTTCGGCAGCGATAATCGCGATCGTGCCGGCGAACTTCTCCTGCCGCAATGCCACTGCTGCCTGCGCACCGGCATGGCCGCCGCCGACGATCACGACATCGAATATGCAGGTCGGTTGGGAGTGGGTCATCCTGCCGACATAGGTGATCAGGCGCGCGATGTGGATCGACAAAGCGCATCTCCGGCACTGACCGCTATTGCGAACCTGTATCAACAATGTATGGCGAGGGTGAGGGAAGGGGCTTTCATGAAGACGTTCACCAGCGGCCTGTTGGTCGCAGGCCTGACCATCGCGTCCGCGGCACAGGCGGCGGCGACCGATGCGTCCGGCACGGCCGAGAGTGGCGCCGATCGCGATATCATCGTCACCGGACGGGCGTCGCCCGCTCCGAAAGCCGCCGACGACAGCTACAAGCCGGCACCGGACGCCTCCACGCTGCGTTCGTCGACGACCCCGCTCGAGACTTCTCAGGCGATCAATATCGTGCCAGCGCAGGTGATCCGCGACCAGCGGCCGCGCTACCTCGACGACGTGCTGACCAACGTCAGTGGCATCACGCAGGGCAATACGCTGGCCGCGACACAGGACACGGTGCTGAAGCGCGGGTTCGGCGGGAATCGCGACGGATCGGTCATGCACAATGGCATGCCGGTGGTGCAGGGCCGCGCGTTCAACGCCGCCACGCAGAGCGTCGAGGTGCTCAAGGGCCCCGCCTCGCTGCTGTACGGCATCATGGATCCGGGCGGGATCATCAACATCGTCGCGCGCAAGCCGCTGCTCGACCCGCATTTGAACGTCGCGCTGACCGGATCGAGCTATGCCAACGCGCGTGCCGGACTGGAGGCGATGGCGGATGTGACCGGGCCGATTGCCGGCGATCTGGCGGGGCGGCTTGTCATTGACCATCAGGACGAGGATTATTGGCGCAATTTCGGGGAGCGCCGCGACACGCTGATCGCGCCGTCGCTCGGCTGGTACGGCGGTGCGACGCAGGCGGTGCTGTGGTACGAATACCGGCGCTTCGACTATCCGTTCGATCGCGGGACCGCACTCGACCCGCGCACGCTCATCCCGCTGGCGATGCCGCGGCGGCAGCGGCTCGACGATCCGAACAACCGCATGTCCGGGTCGAGCCATCTCGTCCAGCTTGCGGTCGATCACCGGCTCGGCGGTGGTTGGGCGGCGCATCTCGCGACCAGCTTCAACAGCGAGGCGTATGACGCGGGGCAGTTGCGCGTCACCGGGGTCAATGTCGCAAGAGGCACGTTGACGCGAAGCAACGACGCAACGATCGGCTCGCTGAGCACCGACGTCTATGCGCAGGCCTATGTCGACGGCGGGTTCGACCTGTTCGGTGCGCGCCACGACGTGATCGTCGGCGGCGAGGGAGAATATCGCCGCTACTATCGGCGCGACCTGATCCGTCAGGCAGTTCGCAACACCTTCAGTTATTTGACGCCCGTCTATGGCCGCGAACCGTTCCCGACGACCGTATCTGCGAGCGACAGCGACCAGACCGACCGTCTCTACAATTACTCGCTGTTCGGACAGGATTCGATCCACCTCGGCGAGCGCTGGATCATAGTCGCAGGCGGACGACTGGTCGGGTTCGACCAGCGCGCCGGGCGGGGGCGGCCATTCACCGCCAACACCGATCTCAACGGCTGGGAGTTCGTGCCGCAGGCCGGGCTCGTGTGGCGTGCGGCGGAAGCGGTATCGCTTTACGCCAGCTATACCCGCTCGCTCAAGCCGACCTCGACGATCGCGCCGCTCGCCGGTGGGGTGACGATTACCTCCGCGTTCGCGCCGGAACGTGGCCGGTCGTTCGAGGTCGGCGCGAAGCTCGACGTGCCGGGTCGCGTGTCGGCGACAGTCGCGCTCTACGACATCGACAAGCGCAACGTGCTGGTATCCCAGTTCAATCCCGCCACGTCGCTGACCGACTATCGCACCGCCGGCCGCGCGATCTCGCGCGGGGTGGAGTTCGACGTCTCGGGCAAGCTGACGCGCGCGCTGAGCGTGATCGGCAGCTATGCCTATACCCACGCGCGGACGACCGACGACCCGGTGTTCGCGGGCAAGGAACTGGCGAACGTCGCACCGCATACCGCGTCGCTGTCGATCGCCTATGACGTCGGGGCGATCGCGGGGGACGACCGGCTGCGGATCGGGGCGGGCGGCCGCTATGTCGCGCGGCGGCCGGGCGATAACGCCAACAGCTTCTGGCTCGACGATTATGTCGTGGCGGACGCGTTCGTGACCTATGATACGGCACTGGCCGGGCGACGGGTGACGTTTCAGTTCAACCTGAAGAACGTCTTCGACAAAACCTATTATCCTTCGGCGGTAAACCCTTACGGTGTGGCGATCGGCGACCCGCGCCGTGCGATCGGCACGATGAGCTTTGCCTTCTGACGGCGGGGCGGCAGCTTAAGACAGGAAGTGGCGCGCCCGGAGGGACTCGAACCCCCGACCAAGGAGGTAGAAGCTCCTTGCTCTATCCAACTGAGCTACGGGCGCCCGCCGATGCGCCTAGCGCGGATTGTCGCGCGAAGGAATGGGGGGCATGATCTGGTCATGGCCGAGGCGACGCACATCACCCCGATCGCGGCGGACCGGGTCGAGCCCGGGCGGCTGCGCTATTACGATCTCGTCATGGCGGCCTTTGTCGCGATCCTGTTGCTTTCCAATGTGCTGGGCGCGGGCAAGGTGGCGCAGGTGCGGTTGCCGGGGATCGGCGACTGGCCGTTCGGCGCGGGCATTTTGTTCTTTCCGATCAGTTACATCATCGGCGACGTGCTGACCGAGGTCTATGGTTATGCGCGGGCGCGGCGTGTGATCTGGGTCGGGTTCGCCGCGACCTTGTTCATGGCGGGCATGGCGTGGGTGGTCGTCGCGCTGCCGCCGGCGCCCGACTGGCGCAACCAGGCGGCGTATGAGGTTGTATTCGGGCAGGTTCCGCGGATCGTGTTCGCGAGCATGTGCGCGTTCTGGGCCGGCGAGTTCGTCAATTCCTATGTGCTCGCACGCATGAAGGTGCTGACTGAGGGACGGCACCTGTGGATGCGGACGATCGGATCGACGATCGCGGGGCAAGGTATTGATAGCCTGATCTTTTATCCGCTGGCCTTCTGGGGTGCGGAGGGGTGGACGCCGCATCTGGTGGTGGTGGTGCTGTTCACGCAATGGGCGCTGAAGGTCGGGTGGGAGGTGTTGCTGACGCCGCTGACCTACTGGGTGGTGGGCGCGTTGAAGAGGGCCGAGGGGCTGGATGTGTATGATCGGGGAACCGATTTTACGCCCTTCCGTGCGCGCGTGTGAGCGGCCGGGAACAATGATCAGCGGGAAATAACCCCCTCATTGGCGCGAAGTACCCCGTCCGGGGCGGGATCGAGCGTCGATAGCAGCACCTCGGGCGCGAACGGGAGCGGTTTTGACGAGTCGGTCAGATTGAGCGCGATCCGCAGCCGCTCGTCGCCGTGCCGGCGCTCGTAAACCAGCACGCCGTCGGGCGCGTCGAGCAGGCGGAAGTCGCCCACCGCCAGCGCCGGATGCGCGCGGCGCAGCGCGAGCAGGCGGCGGTAGAGCGTCAGCATCGAGCGCGGGTCCTGTTCCTGCGCGGCGACGTTGCGCGTCGGCCAATCGGGGTTGAGCGGCAACCACGGCTCGACGGTCGAGAAGCCCGCGAAGGGTGAGGCGTCCCACGGCATCGGCGTGCGCGAACGGTCGCGGCCGATGCCGATGCCGGGCTGGCGAAGCTCCTGCGGATCGCGGATGCGGTCGGCGGGAATGTCGACCTGGCCGATGCCGAGTTCGTCGCCCTGATAGAGCGTCGGCGTGCCGCGCAGCGTGAGGAGCAGCATCGCCGCGACCCGCGCCTGCGCCTCACCGACGCGGGCGGCGATCCGCGGGGCGTCGTGGCTGCCGATCACCCAGTTCGGCCAGCCGTGCGGGGGGAGGCTCGCTTCATAGGCGGCGATCATGTCGCGCAGGGTCGCGGCGTCCCACGCATTTTCGATCAGCTGGAAGTTGAACGGCAGATGCACCTGCGGGCGTTCGGGGGTGCCGTACCAACGCGCGTGGCGGTCATTCGGGAGAAAGATCTCGCCGATCAGCACGCGATCTCCATAGCTGTCGGCGAGCGCGCGCATCTCGGCGGCGATCGCGTGCGCCTCGGGCTGGTCGGTCGAATGCTGCTGGATCAGCCGATCGCGCTCGGTGATGCCGGGACGCCAATAGGGGTTGGGCGGATTGTCGGGAAAGCCCTCCGCCTTCACGATGTGCCACAGCACGTCGATGCGGAACCCGTCGACACCGCGATCGAACCAGAAGCGCATCGCATCGAGCATCGCCGCCTTCAGTTCGGGGTTGCGCCAGTTGAGGTCGGGTTGCTGCCTGAGGAAGGCGTGGAGGTAATATTGGCCGCTGGCGGCGTCATATTCCCATGCCGAGCCGCCGAAATCGCTGATCCAATTGTTCGGCGGACCGCCATCGGAGGCGGGATCGCGCCAGATATACCAGTCCCGCTTCGCGCTGTGCCGGCTGGCGCGGCTCTCGACGAACCACGGATGCTGGTCCGAACTGTGGTTGGGCACGAAATCGAGCAGGACTTTCAGCCCGCGGGCGTGGATCGCGGTGAGCAATCGATCGAAGGCGGCGAGATCGCCGAACAGCGGCTCGATCCCGCAATAATCGGCGACGTCATAGCCGAAGTCGGCCATGGGCGACGGGAAGATCGGCGAGAGCCAGATCGCATCGACGCCCAGCGCGGCGACATGGTCGAGCCGGCGCTCGATCCCGGCGAGATCGCCGACGCCGTCGCCGTCGCTGTCCTGAAACGAGCGCGGATAGATCTGATAGATGGTGCCGCGTTCCCACCACGGGTGATCGGTTCGGTTGCTCATCGCAGGCGGTAACGGCGGGGCGCGGGATGTGATCCCGCTCGGCGGGTGTCATTCCGCCCACCCGTCATTCCCGCGGAGGCGGGAATCCAGAACCTCGGACGTTTCGGTTATCACGAAGACCTGCGCGTCTGGATTCCCGCCTTCGCGGGAATGACGGGTGGGCGGGGAGGGCAGCAACACAACGTCACCATCGGCGCAGGAACAAAGGAACCGCCCGGCTCTTAACGTAGGATAGGGCAGGGGGCAGACGATTTTCGGTTCGGGGCGACAATCCGCATTTACGACGTTCGGCAGTGAGGCCGCGTGGCTCGCCGGGCTGACCGGCTGGATGGTGTTGGGTGCGGTGGTGATCGCGGCAGCGGTCGGCGGGCTGATGTTCGCGGCGCAGCGGAGCCGCGAGGGCGCGCTGACGCATCAGCAGGGCATGCGGCTGGTGCTGTGGGCGGGCGGCGTCGTGCCGACGGTGGTGCTGCTGACCCTGCTGATCGCGACGCTGCCGGCGATGCGGCCGATCGCCGTCAAGCCTGACGATCTGCGCGTCACCGTCACCGGCGAGCAATTCTGGTGGCGGGTCCGCTACCAGCCCGCCGGGCAGGCGGCGATCGACGATTCCAACGAACTGCGCGTGCCGGTCGGGCGTAACGTCGAGCTGCTGCTCGAGGCGGGCGACGTGCTGCACAGTTTCTGGGTGCCGGGGCTGGCGGGCAAGCTCGACATGGTGCCGGGGCGGACGAACAAGCTGGTCGTCCATGCCACGCGCGCGGGGCGATTTCGCGGGCAATGCGCCGAATTCTGCGGGTTGAGCCACGCGCTGATGGCATTCGACGTGGTGGCGATGGAGCCGGCCGCGTTCGATGCGTGGCTGGCGGCGCGTCGAACGCCCGCGCCGGTCGGCGGTGACGGGGCAAGACTGTTCGCCGCGAATGGCTGCGGTGGCTGCCATACGGTCGCGGGCGTATCGGAGGCGGCGATCGGTCCGAACCTGACGCATCTCGGCAGCCGCGCGTCGCTGGGCGCGGGGATGCAGAGGCGGACCCACGCCAATCTCGTGCGCTTCATCAAGCAGGCGCCGACGGTGAAGCCGGGCGCGCGGATGCCCGCCTATCCGCAACTGACGAACGAGGATGCGGCGACGATCGCGCGCTGGCTGGAGCAATCGAAATGAGTCTCCACGCGCAGGACGATCCGGCGCTGCGCGCCGCGCAGGAAGAACGGCTTCGCGCGGTGTGGAAACCGCCGACCGGCTGGTTCTTCCGCTGGACCGATACCAACAACAACCAGGTCGGCGTCTGGTACACGCTGACCGCGTTCGGCTTCATGCTGTTCGCGGGCGTGCTGGCGATGATCATGCGCGCGCAGCTCGCCGTTCCCGAAAACGACCTCGTCAGCCCTGCGACCTTCAACCAGCTGTTCACGCTGCACGGGTCGATGATGATGTTCCTGTTCGCGGTGCCGATGTTCGAGGCGGTTTCGATCATCCTGCTGCCGCAATTGCTGGGCGCGCGCGACCTGCCGTTCCCGCGGCTGTCGGCGTTCGGTTACTGGAGCTTCCTGATCGGCGGCGTGTTCGTCACCGGCTCGATCTTCTTCAACGTGGCCCCCGACGGCGGGTGGTTCATGTATCCGCCGTTCACCACCCGCACCGACCTGTCGGGGCTGGGCGCGGATATCTGGATGCTGGGGCTCAGCTTCATCGAGGTGTCGTCGGTGGCCGCGGCGGTCGAGCTGATCGTCGGCGTGCTGAAGTGCCGCCCGCCGGGGATGCGGCTGAACCTGATGCCGCTCTACGCCTGGTACATCCTGGTCGTGGCGGTGATGATCCTGTTCGCCTTCCCGCCGTTGATCGCGGGCGACGTGCTGTTCGAGATGGAGCGGCTGCTCGGCTGGCCGTTCTTCGATCAGGCGAAGGGGGGCGACCCGATCCTGTGGCAGCACCTGTTCTGGATCTTCGGCCACCCGGAGGTTTATATCGTCTTCCTGCCGTCGATCGCGCTGTTCGCGATGATCGTGCCGACCTTCGCGCGGCGGCATCTGCTCGGCTATCCGTGGATCGTGCTGGCGGCGGTCGGGACGGCGTTCCTGTCGTTCGGCTTGTGGGTCCACCACATGTTCACGACCGGGCTGCCCAAGATCAGCCTCGCGTTCTTCTCGGCCGCGTCCGAGGCGGTGGCGATCCCGACCGGCATCCAGATCTTCGCGTTCATCGCGACCTTGTGGGCGGGGCGCGTGGTGTGGTCGACGCCGCTGCTGTACGTGACCGGCTCGCTCGCGATCTTCGTAATCGGCGGGCTGACCGGCGTGATGGTGGCGATCGCGCCGTTCGACTGGCAGGCGCACGATACCTATTTCATCGTCGCACATCTGCATTACGTGCTGATCGGCGGGACGCTGATCCCGTTGTTCGGCGGGCTTTACTATTATTGGCCGCTGATCACCGGCAAGAAGCTGTCCGACCAGCTGGGGCGCACCGCTTTCTGGTTTCTGTTCGTGGGTGCGAACCTGACCTTCTTCCCGATGCATTTCTCCGGGCTGCTGGGGATGCCGCGGCGGGTGTTCACCTATCCCGCCGAACTGGGGATCGGCGGGCTCAACATGGCCTCGACGATCGGCTCGTGGGTGTTCGCGACAGGCGTGGCGATCGTGTGCGTCGATCTGGCGCTGAGCCCGCGGCGGCGGAAGAGCCCGCGCAATCCGTGGGCGGCGGGGACGCTCGAATGGCTCGCGCATCCCGATGACGAGGATTGGGGCATCCGCTCGGTCCCGCTGATCGAGAGCCGCTATCCGATCTGGGACCAGACGGATTTCGTGAAGAAGGTCGACGAAGGCCGCTTCTTCCTGCCCGATGCGGAGGAAGGGCGGCGCGAGACGATCGTCACGAGCGTGCTTGATGCGCGGCCGGTTCAGGTGGTGCGGCTGGGCGGGCCGAGCATCAAGCCGATGCTGACCGCGATCGCGCTGGGCAGCGTGTTCATCCTGACCACCTATCATTTGTATTGGGCGGCGCTGGTCGGCGCGGTGGCGACGCTGGGGATGGTGCTATGGTGGCTGTGGACCGGCACTGCCGAGATCCCGGAGAAGGACAGCAAGCCGATCGGGCACGGTATCGAACTGCCGCTCTACATTTCCGGCGCTTCGGCGAGCGGGTGGTGGGCGATGTTCATCACGATGATGGCGGATGCGACCGCGTTCTCGGGGCTGGTGTTCGGCTATTTCTTCTTCTGGACGCGCCATGAGGATTTCCCGCCGAGCGGTGTGGGGCTCGACGGACCGGGGGCGTTCTGGCCGATGGTCGCGCTGGCGGTGTCGCTGGCGGGGTGGCTGATGACGATCGCGGCGCGCGAGACGAACCGGCGCGGCATGGTCGGCGCGGCGCGCGCGTTGCTGGCGCTGGGCGCGGTCGCGTCGCTGGCGGCGATCGGCGCGGGGCTGGCGGGGCCGTGGCTGTCGGGGCTGGCGCCGAAGCTGCACGTCTATCCGGCGATCGTCTGGACCCTGGTGATCTGGACCACCGCGCACGCGGGGGTGGGGGCGATCATGCAGCTCTACACACTGGCGCGCAGTCTGGCGGGGAAGATGACGCCCAAATATGACGCCGATGTTCGTAACATCACGGTCTACCAGCATTTCATGGCGCTGACCGCGCTCGTCACCTACGCCACGATCGGCCTGTTTCCGGGGGCGGCATGAAGAACGAAACCCCGCATGGCCCCGAGCGGCGCGGCGTCCGGCATCGGCTGCGCCAATTGCGCGTCACGCTGTGGACGCTGATCGTCCCGCCGAGCGTGTGGGCGGTGCATTTCCTGTTCTGTTACCTCTGGGTGGCGGTGAGTTGCGCCAAGCTGGGGGCGTTTCCCCGGTTCACGGTGGCGTTCGTGATCGGGACATTGGTGGCGGAGGCGATCATCCTTGCCTCCGGGTGGATCGCGTGGGTGCAGACGCGCACGCCCGGCGATCCTGCGCCGCACGATCAGGGGACCGATATCGACCGGCTGCGGTTCCTGGCGGTGTCGACGCTGTTGCTGGCGGGGCTGAGCTTCGTGGCGGTGATCTTCACCGCGGTGCCGGCGCTGATGCTGACGGATTGCCGGTGATCGCGGCGGGGCTCCTGGTGGCGCTGGCGGCGACGGTGCTGGGGTTCGCCGGGTTCGGCATGACCGGGCATATGGCGGCGCATATGGGGGTGGTCGCGGTGGCGGCGCCGGTGCTGGCGTGGGGCATGACGGCACAACTCCCGTCATTCCCGCGAAGGCGGGAATCCAGAACCGCTGACGTTCGCGCCTCTATCGAGACGTCCGCGCGTCTGGATTCCCGCCTTCGCGGGAATGACGGTGGGGGGCAGGGCGACGGTTCAGGTGGGCCGCTGGCGTGGGCGACCGTGGAGTTCGTCGTCGTCTGGGCGTGGCATGCGCCGGTGTTGCGCGGGCTGGCGGATATGCATCCGGCGGTCGCGATCGTCGAGCAGGCGATGTTCCTGGGCGTCGGTGTCGGTCTGTGGCGAGCGGCGATCGCGCATCCGGCGGGCGGGGTCGCGGCGTTGTTGCTGACGTCGATGCACATGACCTTGCTCGGCGCGCTGATCGGGCTCGCGCCGCGACCGCTGTACGCGATGATGGCGATGCATCCTGCGCCGGGGCTGGACGCGCTGGCGGATCAGCAACTGGGCGGCGTCGTCATGCTCGTCGTGGGCGGGGCGGCTTATTGTCTGGGTGGGCTGGCGCTGCTCGGCACGATGTTGAGGGAGCGCGCGGCGGCATGACGATCCGGCTGACATGGAAGCGCGTGGTCGCCGGGTTGCTGGGGATCGTGCTGGCGGGGCTGCTGTTCGCCTGGTCGGGGGTGTTCAACATCGCCGCGTCGTCGGGCCATTGGGCGGTGACCGAGTGGTTCCTGCACTGGACGATGCGCAATTCGGTAAAGACGCACAGCTTCTTCGACTCGCCCAAGGACCCGATCGCGACCGACGGTGGGCTGGTCAGCGCGGCGGGGCATTTCGCCGCCGCCTGCGCCAGCTGTCACGGCGCGCCGGGCCAGCGGCCGTCGCCGGTGATGCAGAAGGCGATGCCGCCCGCGCCCGATCTGGCGGTGAATGCGCGGCAATGGAGCGACGGGCAGCTGTTCTACATCCTGCGCCACGGCGTCAAATATTCGGGGATGCCCACGTGGGGCGCGGACAAGCGCGACGACGAGATCCGCCGGATGGTGGCGTTCGTCCGTCGTCTGCCGGAGATGACCCCGGCGCAGTATCGCGCGCTGAGCGGGCAGGCGCAGGGTGCGGGGACCGCCGACGTCCGCGCGCTGGGCAGCAACGTGCTTTCCGGGTGCGTCGCCTGTCACGGGGCGGACGGGCGCGGGCGGGGGCAGCCGGATATTCCGATCCTAGGCGGGCAACACCCGCGCTATCTGGAGGCGGCGCTGGCGGCCTATGCCGACGGACGCCGCGCGAGCGCGGTGATGGCGAATGCCGCGGCGATCCTGACTGCCGACGAGCGGCGCGAACTGGCGGCGCATTTCGCGGCGCTGCCGGGCCTGCGCGCCGATGCCGTGCCGCGCGGCGACGCGCGGGCGCGGGTGATCGTCGAGCGCGGATTGCCCGAGCGCCAGCTGCCGGCCTGCGCGAGCTGCCACGGCGCGGGCAAGCCGCAGCCGTTGCTGGTCGGGCAGCGCGCCACCTATATCGCGGCGCGGCTGCGCTACTGGAAAGGCGACGGCAAGGAGATCGACGCGCGGCTGCCGCAGAACGTGATGCCGGTAATTGCGCGGCGCATCCCCGAGGAGCTGATCGACCCGCTGGCGCGCTATCTGGCGGGCGAGGCGCGCTGATCGTCATTTCGGGTCGCTAACCCCGCCGCTTTGGTCCAGAACCGGCGGCGCAGACGGCAACCGGCAGGGAGGCGGCGGTGAAGGCCGAGATACACGACGAGACCGACCTCCTCGAAACGCTGGCGCGCAAGAATGCGGTGCTGCAGGCGATCAACCGGATCTTCCACGAGGCGCTGGGCGCGACCAGCGACGAGGCGCTCGGCCGGCTGTGCCTCGCGGTCGCGGAGGACCTGACCGGCGCATCGTTCAGTTTCATGGCGGAGCTGACCCCCGCGCGCGACCGGCTGCACGATCTGGCGATCAGCGACCGCGCCTGGACGGTGTTCCGCCGCGCGTGGCCCGAGGGGGCCGAGCAGCACGTGCCCACGCACCTCGACCTGCACGGCCTGTACGGGCGCGTCATCCTGGACGACGCCAGCCTGATCGCCAACGACCCTGCCGCGCACCCGGACGCGATCGGCACGCCGCACGGGCACCCGCCGCTTCGGTCGTTCCTGGGCGTGCCGCTGCGGCGACGGGGGCGGTTGATCGGGGTGATGGGGCTGGGCAATCGCGTCGGCGGCTTCCGCGAGATCGACCGCGAGGCCGCCGAGGAACTGGCGCCGGCGATCGTCCAGGCGCTGGGCGGCAAGCGCGCCGAGCTGGCGCTGCGCGAAAGCGAGGACATGCGCCGCGTGAGCATGGAGCTGGTCCCCGCGATGCTGTGGCGGACCGACCAGAGCGGCAACAACAAGATGAGCGAAAGCCAATGGGCCGACCTGACCGGGCAGGACGAGCGCGAGGCCGCCGATTGGGGGTGGCTGGAGGCAGTGCACCCCGAAGACCGCGTCGCGACCGAAGCGACGTTCCGGCGCTCCTTCGCACGCGACGAGCCGCTGGAGCATCAGGTACGGTTGCGCGATCGCCACGGCGCGTATCGCTGGTTCCTGATGCGCCAGGTGCCGCGTCGCGACGAGGCGTCGTCGGCGACCCACTGGTTCGGCGCGGCCACCGACGTCCACGACATGCACCTGCTGGAAGAACGACAGCGGCGGCTGGTCGCCGAGTTGCAGCACCGCGTGCGCAACATCCTGACCGTGGTGCGGTCGGTCTTCTCGCGGACGGTGGAGGCGGGCGGGGCGCTGGAGGATGTGGCGGACCATTTCCGCGGGCGGCTGGACGCGCTGGCGCGGACGCAGGCGATCGTCACGCAGACCGCGAGCGGGAACGTCGACCTGCAGAATTTGATCCGCGACGAATTGCTGAGCGTCGGCGTCGCGGATGGCGAGGCGGTGACGATCGCCGGGCCGGACGTGCCGCTGCCGCCGCGTGCCGCGGAGGCGATCGGGCTTGCAATCCACGAACTGGCGATCAACTCGGTCAAATACGGTGCGCTGAAGTGTCCCGGCGCGCTGCTTCACATCGCATGGTCGACCGATGGCGACCGGGATGGTAAACGGAGGGTGCGGCTGACCTGGACGGAGAAGGGGGTGCCTGCCCTTGCAATTTCCCCTTGCCGTCAAGGTTTTGGGACGGAATTGATTTGTGAGGCGTTGCCTTATCAATATGGTGCGGAAACCCGGCTGACGTTCGTGGGCGGCGGAGTCCGGTGCGAGATCGCGCTGCCGTTGCAAGAGGAAGGACGACCATTCTGACCGACGCCATCACCCTGAACGGCCGACGCCTGCTGATCGTCGAGGACGAATATTTCATCGCCTCCGACCTGAAGCGGGCGCTTGAAGCGCAGGGCATGGTCGTCGTCGGGCCGGTCGGCCGCGTCGCCGATGCGCTGACGCTGATCGAGCGTGAGCCGATCGACGTCGCGACGCTGGACGTGAATCTTGGTACCGCGATGTGCTATCCGATCGCGGAGCAGTTGCAGGCACGCGGCGTGCCGTTCCTGTTCCTCACCGGCTATGACGGCTGGACGCTTCCCGAGTGGCTGCGCGACGTGCCGCTGCTCATCAAACCCTTCGACAGCGCGGCGGTGATCGCCGCGGTGCGCGCGCTGTGTGGACTGGAGAGAGTAACATGATCCGTGGACAGCTGCGCAGCGAGGCGCCCGGCATGGCGGTGACCCGCCTGATGGCGCTGGCGCCGCTCGACGGCGCGGCGATGGCGGCGCTGGAACTGGCGATGGAGGAGGCGCGTGCGGTGCGGGTGCGGCGCGACATCATCACCGAGGGACGCGAGATCGTACAGCCGCAACTGCTGCTGTCCGGCTGGGCGGCACGGGTGCGGCTGCTGCCCGACGGTCGGCGGCAGTTCCTCAGCTTCCTGTTGCCCGGTGACCTGATCGGCGCGTGCGATCATCCGCATGCGCTGGCAGTGTCGACGGTGGTCGCCATGTCCGACGCGCTGGTCTGTCCGCTGCCGCAGGCCGAGGCCGGGTCGCCGCTCCACACCGCCTATGCGATCAGCCGCGCGATGGACGAGGGGCATCTGCTGGCGCAGATCACGCGGCTGGGGCGGCTGAACGCGCAGGAGCGGATCAGCGACCTGTTGCTGGAATTGCACGAGCGCCTGACGCTGAGCGGCAGCGCCACCGGCAATGGCTTCGACCTGCCGCTGACGCAGGAGACGCTGGCCGATGCGCTGGGGCTGACCTCGGTGCACGTCAACCGCATGTTGCAGCAGGCGCGGCGCGAGGGCGACCTGCAATGGCGCGTCGGGCATGTGAAGTTGACCGATCCGGCCGGGCTGGCGCGCAAGATCGGGCATGTGCCGGTGCGCGTCGTCGCGAGGTGACGGATATCGTGCGGCGCTGACCGGTTTGGTGGAGTGATGACCGAGGACACGACCGCCGGCGCGCGCGCGATGCGGCGCGACGCACTGGCGCGGCGCGGCGCGCTGATCGAGGCGGCGCGCGCCTGTTTCGCGCGCTCGGGCTATTTCGTGCCGCTGGAGGAAGTCGCCGACGCCGCGGGGGTCGGGCGAGGAACCTTCTACCGCAATTTCAAGGACCGCATGGCGCTGGCGCTGGCGGTGTTCGAGCGCGAGATCGACCGGATGGCGCCGTTGATCGACGCGACGTTGTCGCTCGACCGCGCGCTCGCCAAGCTGGTGACCGAAGGGCGCGAGACGACGGCGCTGTTCGCGCGGCTGGCGATCGACATGCCGCTGGACGGCGAGAATCGTCAGGCGTTCGACGATCTGAAAGCGCGGCTGGAGCGGTTGCTGGTGCCGCTTGCCGCACGTGCGCATCGCGACGGGACGCTGGCGCCGACGATGGGCGCGCACGAGCTGGCGATCGCGATGCGGATGCTGGGCGCGCTGATCAACCCCGCGCCGGTCGAACGCCGTCAGACCTTGCTGGAGGAGGCGCTGGCGCTGATGATGGCCGGGCTACGGCCGCGCTGATCCGGCCGGGTCGGTCCAGCCGAGCCCGAGGCTTTTCTGGACCGCGATGTAATTGTTGGTGAGTTGCGCGCGGCCCTGTTCGGCGCCGATCGTCGCGGACAGCCGCTGCCGCTCGATATCGAGCTGATCGACCAATGTGCTGGTGCCGGCGTCGACGCGCTGCGCGTTGAGCGTGGCGGCGCGGGTGGCGGATTGTTCGGCGAGTAACAGTTGCGCGAGTTGCTGGCGCGCGTTGCCGAAGCGCGAGAGGCTGGTCTCGGCATCTTGCAATGCCTCCAGCACGGTCTGGCGATATTGCGCGTCGGCGGCATCGCGCTGCGCCTCGGCCTGACGGACCGCGGCGCGGTTGCGGCCGAAGTCGAGGAACGACCAGTTGAGCATCGGCGCGGCGACCGTCGCCAGCTTCGACGGATCGAGCACGTCGCTGATCCCGGTGCCGCCGAGCCCGAGGATGCCGAGCAGGTTGAGCGACGGGAATTTGCGCGCGGTGGCGACGCCGATCTGCGCGTTTCCTGCGGCCAGCGCGCGTTCGGCGGCGCGGATATCGGGGCGGTGCTGGATCAGCGCGGCGGGATCGCCGATCGGGACCTCCGCCGGGGGCAGCGGCACCGCGACGACGGTGGCGAGCGTCGCGTCGAGCGTGCCGGGCGCGCGGCCGGTGAGGACCGCGAGCTGGCCCTTGTATTCGTCGATCTGCGCGGCAAGCGGAATGGTCTGCGCATCGGTGCTGTTGAGCTGGTTGCGGAGCCGCTCGACCTGAAGCTGCGAGGCGGTGCCGGCGGCGTAGCGTTGCTCCACCAGCGTCAACTGGCGGCGTTGTAGTGCGCTCGACTGCGCGTTCAGGCGGGCGCGGGCCTGCGCGTCGCGCAGCGCGACATAGGCCTGCGCGACCTGCGCCGATAGCGTGACCTGCGCGTCGGCGAGCTGTGCGAAACGCTGCCCCTCGGTGGCGCGCTGCTGTTCGAGCGTGCGGCGACCGCCGCCGAACAGATCGGGTTCCCACGAGGCCATCGCGCCGAGATTGTAGAAGTCGAGCGTGGTGTCGCTGTTGCCGCCGCCCTGCTGCGCGCCGCCGAGGTTGGTGCCCGGCAGCCGCGCGTTCAGGTACACCGCGCTGGCGCTGACCGATGGCAGCCGCGCGGCGCGTTGCTGGCGATATTGCTCCTGCGCGGTACGCAAATTGGCCTGCGCGGCGTCGATCGTCGGGCTGTGCGCCAGCGCGTCGTCGACCAGCGCGTCGAGCGTCGGGTCGTTCAGCGTCTCCCACCAGCGTGCAAGCCCCGGTGCGGGGGTGAGCGCGGGGTCGGCGGCGCGGACGAATGTGCCGCGCGTCACCGCGTCGGAGGCGACCGCGGGCGGTCCCTTGTAGTCGGGGCCGACGGTGCATGCGCCGAGCAGCGCGAGCGTGAGAAGCGGGAGAGCGTGGCGCATCAGTGCATCGCCGCCGGCGCGGCGCCCCTGGGAAGCGGACGAAGGAAGAAGACGAGCGGGAGGACGACCAATGTGCCCATGCCCATGATCCAGAAGATGTCGTTATAGGTCATGACCAAGGCCTGCCCCTGTATCTGCTGGCCGAGCGCGCGGACCGCGGTCTGCGGGCCGCCGAGCGAATTGGCGGTCGCGGCCATATAGTCCTGCACGCGCACCGAATTGGCGTTGAGCGACTCCTCGATCCGGCGTGCGTGGAACCACGAGCGCTGGTCCTGAAGGATCGCGATCCCGGCCAGCGCGAAGCTGCCGCCCAGGTTGCGCATCGCGCTGAACAGCCCGGAGGCGTCGCCGGCCTCTGACGGCGGGACGGAGCGGATCGCGGCCTGGCTGAGGAACAGCATCGCCAGGATCTGCCCGACGCCGCGCAGCAATTGCGACTCGGTGAAGTCGCTGCCGACCGAATCGATCGTCAGATTGGCGTCGAGCAGCGCCGACGCGCCCATGATGAGCAGCCCCGCACCGACTGCCAGCCGGATGTCGACACGCACCAGCAGGATCGGGACGATCGCCATCATGAACAGGCTGGGGATGCCGGCGAGCAGCACGACCTTGCCCGATTGCAGCGCGTTGTAATTGGCGATCGCGGCAAGGAACTGCGGAATCGCATAGGACGTGCCGTAAAGGACGACGCCGAGCACCAGCCCCATGATCGCGACCGAGCCGAACTGGCGATCGAGCAGCAGCCGCAGCTTGATGACGGGCCGGCGCGAGACGAATTGTCCGGCGAGCAATAGCCCGAACCCGAGCACCGTCACCGCGAACATGTAGCGGATCAGCTCCGAGGAGAACCATTGCTCGCGCTGTCCTTCCTCGAGGAAGACGGTCAGCCCGCCGAGCCCGAGCGCGAGGCCGGCGATGCCGAGCCAGTCGGCCTCGCGGATCAAATGAAGCCGCGACGGTTCGTGGCGCAGCCCGATCAGCAGCAGCAGGACGAGGATGCCGCAGATCGGCACGTTGAGGAAGAAGGCATAGTGCCAGCTGATGTTCTCGGTCAGCCAGCCGCCGATCAGCGGGCCGAGCACCGGCCCCATGATCGCGGTCATCCCGAAGGCGGCGATGCCGATCGGTTGCTGCGACCGGGGCAGGCGCTGCGCGATGATCGTCTGCGCGGTCGGGATCATCGCGCCGCCGGTGAAGCCCTGACCGATCCGGCCGACGATCATCTGCGGCAGCGTGTCGGCCGCGCCGCAAATCACCGAGAAGATCGTGAACAGGATCGCGGCGATCAGCAGGAAGGTGCGCAGCCCCAGCAGCCGTTCCAGCCACGCCGCCATCGGGATGATGACGATCTCTGCGACCAGATAGGCGGTGGCGATCCACGTCCCCTCTGTGCCGCTCGCGCCGATTTCGCCCTGGATCGTCGGCAGCGCGGAGTTGACGATCGAGATGTCGAGCGTCGCCATGAACGCGCCGAGCGTGCCCGCCGCGACCGCGAGCCATGCGGCGAGATCGGCACGCTCCGCCCCGCCCGCGGGCAGGTGGCTGCGCTTCGCGACCGAAGCGCCGGGGGCCGCGCTGGCCATCGTCAGCGCTCCTGCCGGTTGGCCTTGCGTTGTTCGTCGCGCAGCCGCTCGATCTCGTCCTTTGCCGAGCGCGTGTCGACGGTGACCTCGACCGACAGGCCGGGGACGAGCAGGCGGCGGGTCTGCGGCGTCGCCTCCAGCGCGATCCGCACCGGCACGCGCTGCGTGATCTTGGTGAAATTGCCGGTCGCGTTCTGCGGCGGCAGCAGTGAGAATTGCGCGCCGGTGCCCGGCGAGAAGCTGGCGACACGCCCCTTCAGCACGATCCCGTCGAGTGCATCGACCTTGATCTCCGCGGGCTGGCCGGGACGCATCAGCGCGAGCTGCGTCTCCTTGAAATTGGCGGTGATATAGAGCTTGTCGAGCGGGACCAGCGACATCAGCCGCGTGCCGGTGCCGGCATATTGGCCGACGTTGACGGTCTTGTCGCCGACGCGCCCGTCGATTGCGGCGCGGATCAGCGTGGCGTTGAGGTCGACGCTGGCGGCGCTTTGCTGTGCGCGCGCGGCCTGCGCCTGCGCGAGCCCCTGCTTGATCTGCGTCTCGTAGGTGGCGACGCGGCGCTGCTGCATCGCGACCGCCGCTTCCTGCGCGCGCACCGCCTGCGCGGATTGCTGCGCGGCGAGCTGGAGCTGCGCGAGTTGCTGGCGGGTTTCCGCGCCCGAGGCGGCGAGCGGACGATAGCGCGCGACCTCGGCGGCGTCGTGCGCGGCCTTCTCGCGCGCGGAGGCGAGTTGCGCGCGCGCCTGATCGATCGCGGCATATTGTTCGCGGACCTGCGCGCGGGCGCTGTCGGCCTGTGCGTCGGCGACCGCGATCTGCGCCTCGGCCTGCGCGGCCTGCGCCTGCGAATTGCGCGGATCGATGCGGACCAGCGGCTGGCCGGCGCGGACGTCCTGATTATCGGTGACGAACACTTCGGCGACGTACCCCGCGACGCGTGGTGCGACGACGACCATGTCGGCGCGCACCTGCGCGTCGTTGGTGTCCTGCATGTACTGCCCGGTCGCCTGATAGCGCAGGTACCAGACCGTTCCCAGCGCCACGACGGCCAGCGCCACGACGATCAGGATCGTCCTGGCGCGCCCGCTCAGCTTGCGACGCGGCTGCTGCGCCGGGGGCGCATCGTCGCCGCCGGCATCGGGTTCGTTCGAGAGGTCGGCCGCTTCTGCCATCTGTTTCGTTCCGCTTGTTGCAGGCACGCCGCCGCGACGCCCGGCTTACCTAACCGGACAATATGTCCGCTTAGGCGGTTTTCGCAAGTGCGAATGCTGCATTGCACATGTTATTATGAGACAAATGGCGGATTATCTGCTGGGCGGGAGCGGATTGGCGCGATACGCTGTCACCGTTGCGCGACGTGTTGGCGCAGCGCAGGGGAGAATGTCGTCGGTGCAGCACGCTTTCGGTCGTAACCTGACCTATGGCCTTCACGAGACGCTGGGCCGCGCGATCGTCGTCGGGGATTATACCGACAAGTCGTTCCCGAACGAAGCCGATATCGTGCGCGAGCACGGCGTCAGCCGCTCGGTGACGCGCGAGGCGGTGAAGATGCTGGCCGCCAAGGGACTGCTCGGCGCGCGGCCGAAGCAGGGGACGTTCGTCCTGCCCGAAGAAGCGTGGAACCTGCTCGACCCTGATGTGCTGCGGTGGTTGCTGGAGCGCGAGGCGTCGATCGACCTGCTGCGCCACTTTAACGAATTGCGTGCGGGCGTCGAGCCGGAGGCGGCGGCGCTGGCCGCGCGTGGCGCCAGCGAGGAGCAGCAGGCAGGGATTTCCGCGGGGCTGGCGCGGATGGTCGCCGCCGAGCGCGGCGAGGACGATCCGCTTGATTCCGACATCGCCTTCCACGTCGCGGTCCTCCGCGCGTCGAACAATCCCTTCTTCCTTCAGTTCCGCGACATGGTGAGCACCGCGCTGCGCACCTCGATCCGCTTCACCAACCAGATTGCCGGGCGTACAGCCAATATCGCCGAGCATACCGCGGTTCGGGACGCGATCCTGGCGGGGGATGCGGATGGCGCCCATGCGGCGATGCGCGGGCTGATCGTCAACGTCCTGACGCTGATCGAGCCGTCCCCTTCGCCGTCGCTCCGGACTTGATCCGGGGCCCCGCTAACTTACGACCGTTGCCAAAGAAGCGGGGCCCCGGATCAAGTCCGGGGCGACGGTTCAAGGTGGCGGTTGTGCCCCGTCTATAGTGTCCGCAGCATCTGCGCCGGGCGCGCACGCAACGCCGGGATGCTGCCCGCGACGCCGATCCCGATCGTGACCGCGCTCGCCAACCCCAAAGTCGCCGCGACGCGCAGCCAGTCGGGTTCGAAGGCCATGTCGAAGACGTGCGTCACGACGTACCAGCCCGCCGCGCCCCCCGCGACCAGCGCCACCGCCGACAGCAGCGCGGCGAGCAGCGCATATTCGATCGCCTGCGCCGCGAGCACCTGCCGCATACTCCCGCCGAGCAGCTTGAGCACGACCGCGTCGTAGCGGCGCGCGCGCCCGGAGGCGGCGACCGCGCCGACCAGCACCGCGAGCCCGGCGAGCACCGTTCCCGCGGCGGCGACGCGCACTGCGGTCGCGATCTGGCCAAGCAGCGCCGACACCTGTCCGATCACGTCGCCGGTGCGGATCAGCGTGACCGCGGGCATCGCGCGCGCCACGCTGCGCGCGATCGCGCCGTCGCGGGCGGGCGGGGCATAGACGCTGGCGAGCAGGCTATGCGGCGCTTCCTCGATATAGCCGGGCGAGAAGACGATCGCGAAATTCAGGCCGAGCCCCCGCCAGTCGATCTTGCGCAGCGCCGCGATCCGCGCGGGCACGTCGACGCCGAGTACCGAGACGGTGATCGTATCGCCGATCCGAAGGCCGAGCGCCTGCGCGGCGCGATCCTCGATCGAGACGAGCGGCGGACCGTGATAATCGGCGGGCCACCAGCGGCCGGCGACGACCTGATTGCGGGGCGGGACGGTTGCCGACCAGGTCAGCGTGCGGTCGCCGCGGAGCACCCAGGCGTCGGCGGGCAGCGTCTTTAGCTGAGTCGTCGGCACACCCTTGATCGCGACGATCGCGCCGCGCAGCGACGGCACCGCCTCGATCCGGGCGTTGGGGGCGGCGCCAAGGACGGCAGTGCGGAAGGTCTTGGCTTCCTCTGCCGGCACGTCGGCGGCGAAGAAGCGCGGCGCGCGCGCGGGGGCGCTGCCGGCGAGTTCGGCGGACAGGCTCGCGTCGATCACGGCGAGCGCGACGAACAGCGAGAAGCCGAGCCCGAGCGCGACGACCAACCGGTCGGTCGCGGCGCCGGGGCGGTGGAGGTTGGCGAGCGCGAGCCTCGGCAGCGGCGCACGCGGACGCGGCAGCCGCGCGAGCAGGCGGCGCAGCGCGATCCCGACCAGCCACAGCAGCAGCACCAGCCCGGCGATCGCGGCGACGAACCCGGCGGCGAGCAGATGATCCGCCGCCGACCACACAGCGCGCCCGACCAACGCCCCGAGCAGCGCCGCCATCGCCGCGAGCACCCGCCATGATGGGCGGCCGGCGTCGGCGAGCGCGTCGCGGAGCAGGGTCGCAGCGGGAACCCGGCGCGCCTGCGCCAGCGCGGGGAGGGCGAACAGCAGCGCCACCAACGTGCCGAGCACGGCGGCGGTGACGAGCGGGAGCGGGTAGAGCGCGAGCCGTGGCGTGATCGGCAGCGCGTCCCCCGCCACCCGCGCGACGATCCACGGCACCGCCGCGCCGAGCGCCAGTCCGGGCAGCATGCCGGCCGCGCCGACCAGCGCCAGCTCGATCAGGAAGAGCCGCGCGATCAACGTCGAGCGCGCGCCGAGCACCTTGAGGGTCGCGACCATCTTCGTGCGCGCCGCGAGATAGGCGGTCACCCCGCTGCCGACCCCGACACCGGCGATCGCCAGCGCGGCGAGCCCCACGAGCAGCAGGAATTGCCCGAGCGTCGCGATCCCGCCGCGCAGGCCGCGCCCGGCATTTTCGGTGGTGCGCGGGGTCCAGCCCGCATCGGGGAAGCGCGCGGCGAGCCGCTTGCCGACCGCCTCGGCGCGCGCGGGATCGGCGAGCGCGATGCGATAGCCGCTGCGATACAGGCTGCCGGGCTGGAGCAGGGCGCTGGCGTCGAGCCCGGCCATGTCGACCAGCGCCGGGCTGCCGAGCGAGAAGCCGGCGCCGAGCTTATCGGGCTCCTCCGCGATCAGCCCGATGACGCGAAACGGCTGCGTCCCGAGCCGGATCGTGTCGCCGACCCGCGCGCCGAGCCGGTTGGCGAGCGCGGGGGCGATCGCGACCTGTGCGCCATGGGGGCGCGATGCCAGCGCGCCGGGGGCGAGGCGGAACCGCCCGACCAGCGGCCAGCGATCGTCGACCCCGCGCAGCTCGATCAATGTATCCTGATCGCCCTTATGCGCCATCGCGCGCAGCGACACCACCTCCGCGACCGGGCCGGCGGCGGTGAAGGCAGCCAGTTCCTCGGGGGTGGCGCGGCGTTGCGAGACGACCAGCTCGACATCGCCGCCCAGCATCGCGCGGCCCTGCGCATCGAGCGCGGCAAGCATCGCGGCGGACAGGCTGCCGATCCCGGCGAGCGCGGCGGTGCCGAGGAACAGGCACATCGCAAGCAACAGCAACCCGCGCCCGCCGCGGCGCAGGTCGCGGAAGGCGAGGGTGGTAGCAATGCTCACGCGCGGGGCGTATCGGCGACGATGCGGCCGTCGGCCAGCTCGACGACGCGGGCGCAGCGGGCGGCGAGCGCGGGGTCGTGGGTGATGACCAGCATCGTCGTGCCGGCTTCCGCGGCGCGCGCGAACAACAGGTCCATGATCGCCGCACCGGTGGTGGTGTCGAGGTTGCCGGTCGGCTCGTCGGCGAACAGCAGCGCGGGGCGTCCGACCAAGGCGCGCGCGATCGCGACGCGCTGTTGCTCGCCGCCGGAGAGTTGCGCGGGATAATGGCCGGTGCGTGCCGCGAGTCCGACCGCCGCCAGTTCGGCGCGGGCACGGTCGAAGGCGTCGGATTCGCCGGCAAGCTCCAGCGGCACCGCGACATTTTCGAGCGCGGTCATCGTCGGGAGCAGGTGGAAGGCCTGCAACACGATCCCGATCCGCCCGCGTCGCGCGACCGCCAGCGCATCCTCGTCGAGTTTGGTGAAGTCGAGCCCCACGACCTGAACCTCGCCCGCGCTCGGCCGCTCCAGCCCGGCGAGCACCGCCATCAGCGACGACTTGCCCGACCCCGACGCGCCGAGCAGCGCGACGGTCTCGCCGGTTTCCACCGTCAGGTCGATGCCGTGCAGGATGTCGACCCGCGCGGGCGGCTTGCCAAGCGCGAGGCGCACGTTGCGCGCCCGGATCGGAACGCTATCTGAAGCGGATGGAAAGCCGGTCACGAACACGTCGATACGGAGGGTGGTGGTGGCTTGTCCATCCGATCCTGCTGCTGTTGCTCGCCGCGCCGGCCTCGGCCGACCCGCGGGCGCCGTTGATATGGGCCTTCGGCGACAGTTTGACGGCGGGTTACGGGCTGCCCCCGGCGCAGGGCTTTCCCGCGCAATTGCAGGCCGAGCTGCGGCGGCAGGGTGTCGCGGCGACGGTGCGCAACGGCGGCGTGGCGGGCGACACCGCGGCGCAGGGGCGCGCGCGGCTGCGCTGGGGGCTGCGCGGGCTGAAGGCGCGGCCCGATCTGGTGATCGTCGAGCTGGGTGCGAACGATATGCTGCGCGGGCTGCCGGTGGCACAGGCGCAGGCGAACCTCGACCGGATCCTGACCGAATTGCGCGCGCGGAACATCCCGGTGCTGCTCGCCGGAATGCGCGCCGCGCCGAACATGGGCGGCGATTATGCGCGCGCGTTCGAGGGCATGTATCCGGCGCTGGCGAAGAAGCATCGCGTGGCGCTGTATCCGTTCTTCCTCGACGGCGTAGCAGGGCGGCGCGCGCTGTTTCAGGCGGATGGGCTGCACCCGGACCCGCGCGGCGTCGCGATCATCGTCCGGCGGATCGTGCCGCCGGTGCGGCGGGCGTTGAAGTAGCGGGGATCGCTTGGGGCTGCGGTCGGTTGGTGGCTGGCAAGGAGATGCGACCATGATGACCGATCCCGAAAAGCGCGACGACGACGATCAGGCGCAGGCGATGGAAGAGGCGCAGGAAGAAGCCGCCGAGGAACGTGAGGAAGAGGGCGGGTATCAGTAAGCTGCGCTGGCCTCGTTCCGTCGCCCCGGACTTGATCCGGGGCCCCGCTACTTCTTCTATGTGGAAAGAAAAAGCGGGATCCCGGATCAAGTCCGGGATGACGATAGGTTGGTGAGATCGTCCGGGGTGTTGATGTTGGCGAGCATCACGCCGGGCAGGACCGCCGAAGCGCCGATCGTCTCCGCCCAGCGGCGGATCGCGCGGGGCTTGTCGGCGAGCAGATGCGCGAGCAGCGGCTCGGCGAGAATGGCCGGCCACAGCCCGACCGTCGGCGCTTCCGCGGCATAGGCGGGCGCAGCGACGCGTAGCGCGGCGACGACCTCAAGAGGCAGGAACGGCGTGTCGCAGGCGGTGGACAGCACCGCGTCGAAGCCGTGATCTGCGGCGTAGGCGAGCGCGCCCGCGATCCCGCCGAGCGGGCCGAGGTCCGAGACGGGCAGGTCGGGAATGCACGTGACAGGCGCATCGGTGCGGCCGACGACGACGATCGTGTCGCAATGCAGGGTGATGCTGGCGATCGCATGATCGAGCAGCGCGCGTCCGTCGAGCGCGGCCAGCGCCTTGTCGCTGCCGAAGCGGGTCGCGCGGCCCCCGGCAAGGACGGCACCCAGCACTTTCATGAAGCGGAGAAGAGCGGCGATCCGCCCCCCGTCAGAGGGGCGGTATGCCGATGGGTCAGAGCGTGGTGAACACGACGCCGACCACCAGCGCCTGAGCCGCGAGAACCAGCACGGTGCTGGCCGCGGTTTCGAACATACGCATGGGGTTGGTCTCCGTTTGCCGGGTCATACCGGCAAACGGGCAGATGGAGTTTATTGCTTGACGGCGCAACAATCGAACAACGCATTCGCACTTGCACAAATTGCATCGGTCGATGTGACTGAATTTTAACGATCAGCCTTTCCGTCACGCCCCCCCCTCTCGCCGCCCCGGCAAATCCGGGACGACGGCAGGAAGCCGTGTCAGGCGCTGAACACGCGGTCGAAGATCGTGTCGACATGGCGGTAGTGGTAGCCGAGGTCGAACTTCTCGTCGATCTCGGCGGTCGAGAGCGCGGCGGTGACTTCGGGATCGGCCTTGAGCAATTCCTGCAACGACAGCGCGCCATCCGATTCCCATACTTTCATCGCGTTGCGCTGAACGAGGCGATAGGCGTCCTCGCGGCTGACCCCGGCCTGCGTCAGTGCCAGCAGCACGCGCTGCGAGTGGACCAGCCCGCCCATGCGGTCGAGGTTCTTCTGCATTCGCTCGGGATAGACGAGCAATTTGTCGACCACGCCGGTGAGCCGCGCGAGCGCGAAATCGAGCGTGATCGTCGCGTCCGGGCCGATGTAACGCTCGACCGAAGAGTGCGAGATGTCGCGTTCGTGCCACAAAGCGACGTTCTCGAGCGCGGGGGTGACGTAACCGCGCACCATTCGGGCGAGGCCGGTGAGATTTTCGGTGAGCACCGGGTTGCGCTTGTGCGGCATCGCCGACGACCCCTTCTGACCGGGCGAGAAATATTCCTCCGCCTCGAGCACCTCGGTGCGCTGCAGGTGGCGGACCTCGGTCGCGAGCCGCTCGACCGAGCTGGCGATCACGCCAAGCGTCGCGAAATACATCGCGTGGCGGTCGCGCGGGATGACCTGCGTCGAGACGGGCTCGATCGCGAGGCCGAGCTTGTCGGCGACATGCGCCTCGACGCGCGGGTCGACGTTGGCGAAGGTGCCGACCGCGCCCGAGATCGCGCACGTCGCGATGTCCTCGCGTGCCATCGCAAGCCGCGCGCGGTTGCGGCGGAACTCGGCATGGGCCTGCGCCAGCTTGAGCCCGAAGGTGACCGGCTCGGCATGGATGCCGTGGCTGCGCCCGATCGTCGGGGTCAGCTTGTGCTCCTTGGCGCGGCGCTCCAGCACCTCGAGCAGCCGGTCGAGGTCGGCGAGCAGGATGTCCGAGGCGCGCGCGAGCTGCACCGACAGCGTGGTGTCGAGCACGTCGGAGGAGGTCATCCCCTGGTGCATGAAGCGCGCCTCGTCGCCGACCTGCTCCGCGACCCACGTCAGGAAGGCGATGACGTCATGCTTGGTGACCGCCTCGATCGCGTCGATCGCGGCGACGTCGATCCGCGGGTTGGTCGCCCACCACGCCCATAGCGCTTCGGCGGCGCTCTTCGGCACCACGCCCAGTTCGGCCAGCGCGTCAGTGGCGTGCGCCTCGATCTCGAACCAGATGCGATAGCGCGCCTCCGGCTCCCAGATCGCGGCCATGTCGGGGCGGGAGTAGCGGGGGATCATGCGCGCGGTCCTTCAAGGAATAAGGGAGTCGGCGCGCGGGTAGCAGCGTGGGGGCGGGCGGGCAAATTCGGGCGGGCGTCGGTGCGAGCGGAGCGACGCAATCCCGCCAGCCCGGTGCACGCCGGCAGGCCGGACAGTGTGGCGGTGGTCGCGCCCGGCGCTTCCTCCACCGGGCCGTCGGTGCCGGCGCGCGCCTCGATCTGTGCGGCGTCTTCATGGACTGGAAACCTGCACCTGCCATGGCCGCGACCATGTATTCGTTCCAATTCGATCCCATGGCGGACCTGCTGGAGATCCGCTGGCACCGGACGTTCACCCCCGCCGACGTTCTGGTTTACAAGCACGAACTGATGCGCCGCTTTCTGGACGCACGCGTCCGGCCCGGTCACCGCCTGATGATCGACATGAGCGCGTGCGGCGCGCAGATGCAGGATACGCTGGCGGCGCTGGCGGATCACATGCGGCCGTTTCCGAAGGCGAGCCGCATCGCGATGGTCGCGGTCTCCCCGGTGCTGCGCGCGCAGGTGCGCCGCGTGATGAAGCAGCCATATATGACGCTGTTCGACGATGTGCAGGCGGCGCGTGCGTGGCTGATGGATGCCGCAGCCGCCTGAACCCCCGCCCCCCGTTGCTTCGCTACGCGCGCAATGTCGGGGGGGGCAGGGCCGATCGACATTCAGGCCCTTCGCACCGGGTCGGCGTTGTTTTGAACCCGGTCACCCCTGTTCGTCGCCCCGGACCCTACGACAAGCTCAGGAGAGCCTTGATTCGGGGCCCAGCTTCTTCCTGGCGAGCGAAGTGAGAAGAAGCGGGATCCCGGATCAAGTCCGGGATGACGGGAGAGGGGGTGAGGTTTCGACTTGATCCGAGGCCTGTTTTTCGGTGGTCGACAAAGAAGCTGGCCGCGGATCAGGGCCAGGGCGACGGGCCTATGTCAACCGGATCGTTAGCCCCTCGCGCGCGGAGCGGTAGATCGCCTCGACGATGCGGATGTCGCGCAATCCTTCCTCGCCCGAGACGATCGGTTCGCGCCCGTCGACCACGCATTGCGACAGATGATCGAGCTGCCCGGCGAATTGGGTCTTGCCGGGGCCGGGCGGGGGCGTGATTTCCTGTTCGCGCCCGTCGCGGCCGGTCCATAGCCGGTTGCCGTCATAGCGGGTGGCGGGTTCCAGCTCGACGCGTCCCTTGCTGCCCATCAGCAGGATGCGGTTCTGGTTGGCCGAATACATCGACTGGCATCCCGCCAGCGCGCCGGACGGAAATTCGAGCGTCCACTCGATCATGTCCTCGACCTCGCGGAAGCGCGGGTCATTGCGGTCGGTCGATTCGCGCGCGGTGACGGCGATCGGCTCCTCGCCGGTCATGTAGCGCGCGGCCTGCAGGCTGTAGACGCCCATGTCCATCAGCGACCCGCCGCCCGCCAGCGCCTTCTTCAACCGCCACGCATTGGGATCGCCAGCGGTGAAGCCATGTTCGGAGCGGACATAGCGGATCTTGCCGGTGTCGGGTTGTTTCGCCAGCCGCATCGCCGCGATGTTCGTCGCCTCGAAATGGCAGCGATAGCCGATCATCAGCTTGCGCTTGGCGGCCTTGCACGCGGCGATCATCGCCTCGCATTCCGCGACCGAGATCGCCATCGGCTTTTCGCACATCACATGCTTGCCGGCCTTGGCGGCGCGGATCGTATATTCGGCGTGCATCGAATTGGGCAGGCAGACATAGACGATGTCGACATCCGGGTTGTCGCGGATGCTGTCGAAATTGGCGTAGGAATAAATCGCCTTGTCCGACAGGCCATGTTCGGCGGCGACCTTCTTCGCCTTTGCCGCGTCGCCGCTGACCACCGCCGCCAGCCGGCTGTGCGTGCAATTCTTGAACTCGGGGATGATCCTGCCGAGGCCATAGCCGCCGAGCCCGACGATCGCATAGCCGAGCTTACGCTGCGACGGCTGTGCGCAGGCCCCTCCCGCCACCAGCAACGGCGCGGCCGCGATAAGCGTGCGGCGTCCGATCTCCATCCTCACCTCCCTGAATTATCGCGAGCAGGCTGCGGATCGCGGGCCGCAATGTCAACGCGTTCTATTTCAACGTCATAGGTAAGCCCGCCACCACCAGATCGACGCGGTCGGCGATGGCGGCGACGCGCTGGTTGACCCGGCCCGCCACGTCGCGGAAGCGTCGGGCGAGCGCATTGTCGGGGACGATGCCCCAGCCGACCTCGTTGGAAACGAGGATGATGTGCGCGCGTGATTGCGCCAGCGCGGCGACGAGCGCGTCGGTCGCGGCGTCGATGTCGGCATCGGCGAGCAGCAGGTTCGAGGTCCAGAGCGTCAGGCAATCGACCAGCAGCACGCCGTCGCCGACCGCCGCGATTGTCTCCGCGAGCGCGAGCGGGGCCTCGATCGTCGCCCATGCGGCGCTGCGGTCGGCGCGGTGGTGCGCGATCCGCTCCGCCATTTCGGCATCGAACGCCTGCGCGGTGGCGACGAACCGCCACGGCGCGGCGCACGCCTCCGCCAGCGCCTGTGCATGGCGGCTCTTGCCCGAGCGCGCGCCGCCCAGCACCAGTCGGATGCGCCAGGGATCGTCGGTCATCTTGGTCCTTGCCTGTCGCCATGCTATTGCGGATGGAGGCGATCCTTGCCGTAATTCGAGGCCCATGTCGCGCGATCTGACCTTCCACGGCGGCCGTATCGAAGCTGCGGCCCGGCTGTATCCCGACGCGCCGCGCCCGTGGCTGGACCTGTCGACGGGGATCAACCCCTATGCGTGGACGCCGCCGGCGGGGGTGGCGATCGACCAGCACCGGCTGCCATCGGGTGAGGCGCTGGCGGAGCTGCTGGCGGCGGCGGGCGCGGCGTTCGGGTTTGCGGGTGCGCTGGCGGCGGTGCCGGGGAGCGAGCTGGCGCTGCGGCTGCTGGCGACGCTCGATCTGCCGCGACCGTGGCATGTGGTGACGCCTTGTTATCGCACGCATCGCGACGCGTTGCCGGGCGCCGAGGCGATTGCGGCGGCGCGGATCGAAGCGGTGGCGGCGGGCGGTGGGACGGTGCTGCTCGCCAACCCCAACAATCCGGACGGGCGGCTGATCGCGCCTGACGTGTTGCTGTCGGTTGCGCGGACGCTGGGGGAGCGCGGCGGGATGCTGATCGTCGACGAGGCGTTTGCGGATGCGCTGGCGGGGGCGAGCGTGTTGCCGTTGCTGCGCGCGGACGATCCGGTCGTGGTGCTGCGGTCGTTCGGGAAGTTCTACGGATTGGCTGGGGTGCGGCTGGGGTTCGTGGGCGGTGAGCGATCGGTGGTGGCGCGGATCGCGGCGCTGCTGGGGGACTGGCCGGTGTCGGCGACGGCGCTGGCGTATGGCGCGGCGGCGTATCGCGACGTGGCATGGGCGGAGCGGATGCGGTTGCGGCTGGTGGCAGAGGCGGTCGATCTCGATGCGTTGCTGGCCGAGCGCGGGTTGATGGCGCGTGGCGCGTGTCCGTTGTTCCGGCTGGTCGAGATTGAAGATGCGGGGGCGGTGTTTGCGCGGCTCGCGGCGGCCGGTGTTCTGACGCGGCCGTTCGAGGAGCGGCCGGATTTGCTGCGGCTCGGCCTGCCGGGCGCGGGGTTCGGGCGGTTGGAAGCCGCCTTGGCCGCCGATGGCTGAGCCGGTCGCGCTGGCGGCGCTGGCGATCGACGTCGCGGTCGGTTGGCCGGCGTGGCTGTATGCGCGGGTCGGGCATCCGGTCGGCGCGATCGCGAGGGTGATCGGGGCGCTGGAAAAGTGGTGGAATCGTCCGGGGTTGCCGCGTCGGCTGCTTGGCGTCGCGACGATTGCGATTGTGGTGGCGCTGACGATTGTTGTCGCGCTGCTTGCCGAATGGGGTGTGCGGGCGCTTGGGTTCGGTTGGGCTGGGGTGGCGCTGCTGGCGTGGCCGGGGCTGGCGCAGCGGAGCCTCTACGTGCACGTCCGGCCGGTCGCCTTGGCACTGGCGCGGGGCGACCTGCCCGTGGCGCGGAGTGCGGTGGCGATGATCGTCGGGCGCGACACGGCGACGCTGGATCAGGCGGGGGTGGCGCGCGCGGCGATCGAGAGTCTGGCTGAGAGCTTTTGCGATGGGGTCGCCGCGCCGCTTTTCTGGTTGCTGGTCGGGGGCTTGCCGGGATTGTGGGCGTATAAGGCGGTCAATACCGCCGATAGCCTGATCGGGCATCGCGAGGAACGCTGGCGGGATTTCGGCTGGGCGGCGGCGCGGCTGGACGATGTCGCCAATCTGCTGCCGGCGCGTGTGGGGGCGGTGTTGATCTGCGTGGCCGGCGGGGGCGGGTGGCGGGTGATGTGGCGTGATGCGCGCAACCATGCCTCGCCGAACGCCGGCTGGACGGAGGCGGCGATGGCGGGGGTGCTCGGGCTGCGGCTCGCGGGGCCGATCGCCTATGACGGCGTCATCGCGGACAAATCGTGGATCGGGGACGGGCGCGCGGCGGCGTGCGCCGACGATGTGCGGCGCGCGCTGGCGGTGTACGGCCGCGCGTGCGGATTGTTGTGGGTTCTGGCGGGGATAGCGGCATGGGCAAGCTGATGCTGCAGGGGACCGGCTCCGACGTCGGCAAGTCGGTGCTGGTCGCGGGTCTGTGCCGTGCCTATGCCAATCGCGGGCTGACGGTGCGGCCATTCAAGCCGCAGAATATGTCGACCAATGCGGCGGTTACCGCGGATGGCGGCGAGATCGGGCGCGCGCAGGCGACGCAGGCGATCGCTGCGCGGGTCGCGCCGCATGTCGACATGAATCCGGTGCTGCTCAAGCCGCAGGGTGACCGCACCTCGCAGCTGATCGTGCGCGGGAAGATGCGCGGGACGCTGGCGGCGGCGCGGTGGCGCAAGGGGCGGGAGGGGTTGCTCGCCGAGGTGCTGGACAGCTTCAACACGCTGGAACGACAGGCCGATCTGGTGTTGGTCGAGGGGGCGGGGTCGCCGGCCGAGATCAATCTGCGTGCGGGCGATATCGCGAACATGGGGTTCGCGCGCGCCGCCAATGTGCCGGTGGTGCTGGTCGGCGATATCGATCGCGGCGGGGTGATCGCGTCGCTGGTGGGGACGCGCGCGGTGCTCGACGCCGAGGATGCGGCGATGGTGCGGGGCTTCATTATCAATCGGTTCCGGGGCGATCCGGCGCTGTTCGATGACGGTTATCGCGCGATCGAGGCGCGGAGCGGGTGGCGCGGGTTCGGGGTGGTGCCGTGGCTGACGGACGCGGCGCGGCTGCCGAGCGAGGATGGGGTGGTGCTGGAGCGCGCGCGGGCGCGGCCAGGCGGTAGGGTGTTGGTGGCGTGCCCGGTGACGCGGCATATCGCCAACTTCGACGATCTCGATCCACTGCGGCTCGATCCCACGATCGAGGTGGCGATGATTCCGCCGGGATCTCCGTTACCTGCGGAGGCGGCGCTGGTGGTGCTGCCGGGGTCGAAGGCGACGATCGCCGACCTTGTCTTCATCCGCGAGCAGGGCTGGGACATCGACTTGCTCGCGCATCGGCGCAGGGGCGGCGCGGTGCTGGGGCTGTGCGGCGGGTATCAGATGCTCGGGCGGACGGTCGCCGATCCGTTGGGGTTGGAGGGGCCGGCGGGGAGCGTGGCGGGGCTCGGGCTGCTGGCGGTCGATACCGTACTGGGGGGCAGCAAAATGCTGCGCGAGGTGCGCGGGGTGGCGCGCGGCGCGCCGTTTCATGGCTATGAAATGCACCTCGGTGCCACGACCGGCGCGGATACGGCGCGGGCGGTGGCGCGCTATGACGACGGGGGACACGATGGCGCGACGAGCGCCGACGGGCTGGTCGCCGGTACCTATGTCCACGGGCTGTTCGGGCTGGCGGCGCAGCGGCGCGCGTGGCTGGCGGCGGCGGGAGACGGGCCGGATCACGCCGCGTCGGTCGATGCCGCGCTGGACGCGATCGCGGCGGCGCTGGAGCGGCATCTCGATCTGGACGCGTTGCTCGCGGTCGCGCGTGGATCAGCCGCAGAGTAAGGCGGCGAGCAGCGCGCTTTCGACCAGCTCGATCCCCGCGCCATGCGCGTCGCCGTTGATGCCGCCGAGCCGGTGGCGGCACCATTTGGCATAGATCGCGACGAACAGCGGCGCGGCGAGCAGCGGCGGGGCGGCGACCGCCGCCAGCGCGAGCAGCGCGAGCCAGCCGGTCAGGTCGCGCGGGCGGACTGCGCTGGCCACCTGCGCGCCGAGCCCGCTGCCGAGCGGCGGGACCCAGCGCGCCCACGCCAGCGGCGCGATGCGCGCAGCGAACGGGATCAGCGCCACGCGCCAGTCACCGGCGAGCGCGCGGAGTAGGACGAGCTTGGCGATCAGCTGGAGCGCGATCGCGACGGTGGCGAAGCTGCCGACGTGCGGGTCGCGCAGCACCGCGAGCAGTCGCGTGTGGTCGCCATGCGCCGCGCCGACGCCGTCCGCGACATCGCCAAGCCCGTCGAGGTGGAGTGCGCCGGTGACCGCCACCCAGACGACCAGACCCGCGAGCGCGCCGGTCCACGGATCGTGCCGCGCGCCGAGCCACGCCGCCGCGGCGACCAGCGCGCCGATCACCGCGCCGACCAACGGGTAGAAGCGGATCGCGGCGGCGAAATCCTGCTGCGTGCCGGTAGTGCGCGGCACGGGCAAGCGGGTGAGGAAGGCGAAGGCGAGCCAGAGGCGGGTCATGGGTTCAGTTCGGCTGACGCGAGTCGTGATGCAAGGGCGCGGTAGCTTGGCCGTGGATTACGGGAAAATGCATTGGGGAACGACTTTCGGAAAACTTCGCCTCAATGCGTGATGCTGCCGTGAGCGAACCGCCCTTTTTCCCTTTTGCTGGTTCGTTTTTGGAAAGTGTCGAAGCCGGCTACACCAATAGACGATAGCGCCGCATGTGGAGATCGCCCCGTGCATACAGGTCGCTGTCGGCCGGGACCGCTAACGTCCCCTCAAAGCTGGCTCCGGCCTTCTCCAGCGTGCGGCACGATGCGGTATTCTCGGGCCGAACGGTGATCCAGATTTCGTCGAAACCGTGGCCCCGAGCGATCGGCACCAATGCTGTCAGCGCCTGGCTCGCATAGCCGCGCCCCCGATGTTCCGGCTCGACCTTGTATCCCACATGTCCGCCATACAGGCGCATGTAATCAGTATTGCCGAGGCGAAGTTGGATCGTGCCAACAACTTCGCCGCCAGCAACAATGTCGTAGAACTCAGCCGGTGCCCAACCACGTTCCGGGTCAGCCTCCGTCACCTTCTGCAACCTCAACGTGACCGCCATCAACGCCTCTGCTACCGCACAGCCTGCATGGTCTCGGCCGTACCGCCTACGTCGGTTGCTTTCATTCTCTTTCCCAAATGACCATCGTTTTCGGGAAAGGAATAAAGGCCGTGGGCCGGGTCGGTACGTCACTTCGACCCGGATTCGCGGGACCGACCGGCTGAAACCCACGCTCACACACGCAGCGCGACGACCTGCGCCGTATCGGGCCACAGCCGCAGCGTGAGTAGCGCGGCGCAGGGCAGGTCGAACGCCCAGACCTGTCGTGCGTCGAAGCCGCAGGCGCTGGCGAGCGCGGCGCGGATCGCGCCGCCGTGCGTCACGACCAGCGTCGCGTCGGGGAGGTCGGCGAGGGCGGCGGTTACGCGCGCGACCAGTGCCGACCAGCGTTCGCCGTGCGGGGGCGGCGCGGCATCGGGGTCGCGCCAGAAGGCGGCGAGTGCGTCGGTGGGGAGCGTGGCGGGATCGCGTCCGTCCCAGTCGCCGAAATCGAGTTCGCGCCAGCGCGCGTCGTGGTGGACCGGCGCGCCGAGCGCGGTGGCGCAATCGGCGGCGCGCGACAGGTCGGAGCTTACCACCTGCGTGAACGCCGCCCCGGCGGCGATGCGGGCGCAATCGGCGATGCCTTGCGGCGTCACCTTGACGTTGACGTGTCCGAGCAACAACCCCGGGCGTTCCGTCGTGCCGTGGCGCAGCAGGTGGACGGTGCGCGCCTCGGTCACGCCTCTGCCACGCCTGCCTGATCGAAGGTTGCCATCTGGTCGTGCGCGGCGAGGGCGGCGCGGACGATGCTGGCGGCGACCGCCGCGCCGCTCGCCTCGCCGAGCCGCATGTCGAGCGCGAGCAATGGCGTAAGGCCGAGCCGGTCGAGCAGCCGCTTATGGCCCGGCTCCGCGGAGACATGGCCGGCGAGGCAATGATCTACGATCCGCGGACGCGCGGCGGCGAGTGGGGCGAGCGCGGCGCCGACGATGAAGCCGTCGAGCAGCACCGGGATTAGTGCGTGGCGCGCGGCGAGGATCGCGCCCGCGATCGCGGCGATCTCCCGCCCGCCCAGCCGGCGGAGGCGTTCGAAGGGTGTCGTTGCCTCGGCATGGCAGGCAAGCGCCGCATCGACCGCCGCGACCTTGGCGGCGAGCGCCGGGCCGTGGACGCCGGTGCCGGGGCCGACCCAGTCCGCGCCGCTGCCGCCGAAGCTGGCGGCGCACAAGGCGGCGGCGGGGGTGGTGTTGCCGATCCCCATGTCGCCCGGGATCAGCAGGTCGGTGCCCGGTCGCACCGCCGCCGCGCCGGCATCGAGCGCGTCGAGACATTCCGCCTCGCTCATCGCGGCCTCGTGCGTGATGTCGCCGGTCGACTGGTCGAGCGCGAGCGGGACGACGGTCAGCGACAGGCCGGCGGCGGCGGCGAGCGCGTTGATCGCCGCGCCGCCTTCGCGGAAATTGGCGACCATCTGCGCGGTGACGGCGGGGGGAAAGGCGCTGACCCCGCGCGCGGCGACGCCGTGGTTGCCCGCGAAGATCACGACGCGGCCGTCGTCGAGCCGCGGGCGGGAGTCGCGCTGCCACGCCGCCATGAACAGGGCGATCTCCTCGAGCCGGCCGAGCGAGCCGGCGGGCTTGGTCAGCCGCGCCTGTCGTGCCGCAGCGGCGGCGCGCGTCGCGGCGTCGGGCGCGGGCAGTTCGGCGAGCGCGGCGTCGAACGCGGCGACGGAGTCGATACGCATCACGTCACCACGTGCCCGGCGGGGGGCACGCGGACGATGAAGTGACCCTTCACGCCGTCTGGCCAGAGCGCATAGGGCACCTGTCCGGTGGCGCTTTCGACATAATGGCGCATGAAGGTCATGATCGCGTCGGCAGCGGTTTCGTCGGGGGTGAAGCCGCCGAGCACATAGCCGATCTTGCCGGGCGCGCGCAGGTGGATCGTGCAATGCCGGTCGCAGGCGAACAGGCAGGGCATTTCCTGCACGGCGATGGTTTCGAGGAGCGGGTCGCGGGACTGCACCGTGCGCAGCGCGGCGGCGAGCGTTGCGCCGCCGCGTTGCCCATCGGCCCCGTCGCGCGCGGTCGCGGAATGGCGGCAGCTGTTGCAGGCGACCACGGCGGGGCCGTCCTCGACGGGGACGAGGGTCATGTCAGCGGCCTTCGGGGGTGTGGGCGTTTGCGTGGAGTACCGTCATTGCGAGCGTAGCGAAGCAATCCAGGGCGTCCTGGTCCGGCTCTGGATTGCTTCGCTCCGCTCGCAATGACGCACAGGTAGGCCGCCCTTTCGCCAGGAAGAAGCGGGGCCCCGGATCAAGTCCGGGGCGACGGAGGGAGGGGGGCCGACTGTTCACCACCGCCCGATCAGAAACGCCCGCGAAGGCCGGCGTAGACGCTGCGGCCGAGCGTGCCGTAGCGGGCGATCGTCTCGTAGCGCTCGTCGAACAGATTCTCCACGCGTGCGAACAACCGGACGGTGGGCGACAGCGGCAGCTCGCCACGCAGGTCGACCAGCGTATAGCCGTTGAGCCGGGTGGCGTTGCTGGCATTGTCGAACGACTTGCCCGCGAAGCGCGCCGCGACGCCGAGCGAGCCGGACTCCGCGAACGTGTAGGTGGCTGCGACATTGGCGGTGTCGCGCGGGCGGCGCGGCAGCCAGTTGCCAAAGGTGCGGCCCGGCGAACGGTCCTCCGACAGCACCCAGCTGTAATTGCCATCGAGGCTGAGGTGTTCGCCGACCTGCGCGCGCGCGACCGCCTCGACGCCGCGCGCGAAGGCGCGGGCGACATTCTGGTAGTAACCGAAGCGCTGCTCGGTGGTCGAACCCGGCACGAAGCACAGCGGATCGGTGGTGCCGGGGTTGCAGCCGGTGTAGACGATCTGGTCGCGGCTGCGGCGCTCGAAATAGGTGCCGCCGAGCGCGAAGCGCCCGTCCATGAAGCGCTGCTCGGCCCCGGCTTCCCAGCCCTTGGCGCGCTCGGGATTGAGCGCCTGATTGCCGTACTCCGAGAAGAGCTGGTAGAGCGTCGGTGCCTTGAAGCCCTCGCTGTAGCTGGCGCGCAGCACGGTGCCGGTCGGCAGCACCCAGTTCGCGCCGCCCGCGAACAGCGTCTGCGTGCCGAAGCGGCTGTGATCGTCGTGGCGCACGCCGCCGTTGATGGTCAGCCCGTCGAGCGGCGAGACGTTGAGCTGGCCGTAGAAGCTGGTCAGCTCGGCCCGGCCGCGCGCGGGGGCGCCGAGCGCATAGGGGGGCACGAAGTCCGAAGAGGCGGTGCTGAAGCGGCTGACCTCGTTCTCGACGCCGAACACCGCGTCGACACCCTTGGTCACCGCGAGCGTGCCCTGATATTCGAGGCGATGGTTGCGACCGAGCGCGGCGAAGGTCTGTGTCTGCTCGACCTGATCGGGGTTGTAATTGTCGCGGTCGGTGTCGGTATAGCCATAGCCGACGCGGTTGCGGAGCCGCGCGTCGAACAGGTCGATGTTGAGGCCGGCATAGCCGACGAACTCGCGGGTCAGGCCATATTCGGGGGTGTCGCCGCTGAAGCCGTCGAAGTCGTTGCGGCCGTTGGCGTAGGAGCCGCGCAGGTCGGCGCTGATGCCGGGGGCGATCGTGAGGACGGCGCGCGCCTGCACGTTCTGGTTGGTGTAGCCGTCACGCTCGGTCCCGGCCTTGAGCGCGGAGATGCCGTCGGTGGTGAACGTCTGCGCGCCGACGCGCCATGCCAGCGGGCCGGTGGTGCCGCCGAGCGCGGCGCGCGCGCTGACCGTCTCGCGCGAGCCGCCTTCGAGGTCGATGCTGCCTTCGAGCGCGGCGGTCGGCAGTGGGGTGACGATGTTGACGACGCCGCCGATCGCCTGGCTGCCCCACAGGATCGACTGCGGCCCACGCAGCACCTCGATCCGCGACGCGTCGCCGATCAGCAGGTTGGCGAAATTATAGCCGCCGCCGGGCGAGGACGGGTCGTTGATCTTGACCCCGTCGATGACGACGACGGTCTGGTCCGACTCGGCGCCGCGCATGCGCAGCGAGGTGCTGGTGCCATAGCCGCCGTTGCGCGACAGCGAGACGCCGGGGGTGCGCAGCAACAGGTCGGCCACCGACAGGTCCTGCGCGCGGTCGATCGCGGTCTTGTCGAGCACGGTGACCGAGGCGGTGACGCGATCGGCGTCGACCGGCGCGCGATTGGCGGCGACGACGATGTCCGCGCCGGTGTCGGTGGCGGCGGCATCGGGACGCGGCGCTTCTTGCGCGAGCGCGGCGGTGGAGCAGAGGAGCAGAGGGAGGGCGGCGAGACGATGGAACACGATTGGTAACCCCTTGTGACGACGTGAAGCCGGGGGCGTGCCGCCGCGCGCGAGCTTCCTCGCGGCGTCGACCGCCCACGGCGGTTGGCTATCGTCACGCTGGGTCCGTCCGCCGGCTTTGCGCCGTGCGGCCTTCCCGTCCGTTCGGCGCACCCTGGCCGAGCGAAGGACGATCACGAACAGGCAGGTCTCCTGGCTCACGGGTCATCGCCGATGCGCGCCGCCTTCTCAGCCCGGTGCGGGGCCAATGGCGTGTGGCGCGCGGGCTCGCCGCTTACAGTTGCAGGGGCAGCCGGGGTTTACCCGTTCCCTTTTGATCCCCGGTCAGGGGGAACCTGTCGCGGCGCGCGCCCTAGCCGGGGGCGGGGCGCGGGTCAATTGCGCGGAGCATCGTCATTCCCGCGAAGGCGGGAATCCAGAACCTCTGACGTTTCGCTTCTATCGACGGACCTGCGCGTCTGGATTCCCGCCTTCGCGGGAATGACGAACGATTAGAACTCCACCCCGGCCTGCGCCTTCACGCCGGCGCGGAACGGGTGTTTGACCTGCGTCATCTCGGTGACCAGATCGGCGGCCGCGATCAGCGCGTCGGGCGCGTTGCGGCCGGTGATGACCAGATGCTTCATCGGCGCGCGCGCGGTCGCCACCGCCACCACCTCGTCGACGGGAAGGTAATCGTAGCGCAGCACGATGTTCAGCTCGTCGGCGATCACCATCGCGATGTCCGGATCGGCGAGCATCCGCTGCACCTCGTCCCACGCCGCGCGGGCACTCGCCACGTCGGCCGCGCGGTCCTGCGTGTCCCAGGTGAAGCCATCCCCCATCGTGCGGAATTCGATCAGCTCGGGAAAGGCGTCGAAGATCGCCTTCTCGCCGGTGGTCATAGCGCCCTTCACGAACTGGACGACGCCGACCTTCATCCCGTGCCCCATCGCGCGCACTGCCATGCCGAAGGCGGCGGTCGACTTGCCCTTGCCCGCGCCGGTGTGGACGATCAGCAGGCCCTTCTCGACCGTCTTGCCCTCCATCATCACGCGGCGCGCGGCCTGCACGCGGCGCATCTTGTCGTTGTGGCGGGCGTCGCGATCGTCGGTCATGCGCAGCGAGGTAGCGGCAAGATCAGTCCGCGGCCAGCACCGCCTCGATCTCCTCGATCGAAACGCCGAACACCGCCGCCAATGCCTCCGGCGTCGCGCCGCGCGCTGCGAGCGTGCGGATGCGCGACGGGTCTTTGTCGGTGGCATAATGGCGGGTGTCGCGATCGAGGCGCTGTTCGCCGGTGCGGGCGAGCGCGCCGGTGCTCTGGCGGCGGCGCGGGCGCGCGCCGCGTTCCTCGGCGAGCGTGGCGCGGCGCTGCTCCTCCTCAATGCGGCGGGCGACACGCGCTTCCTCGCGGAGCCGCGACGCCGCCTCGCGATCGATCGCGCGCTGTTCGGTGCGCGCGAGCGCGCTCGCCACCCGCTCCTGCGCGCGCCGCTCGCGCTCTTCGGCGCGGCGTGCCGCGCGTTCGTCCCAATCGTTCATCGCGCCCCTCACCGAAAGCGCGGCGTCAAAGCGCCGCGCAGCGGTCAGGTCAAGTCAGCGCACGTCCTCGACCTGATCGAGATACGCGCCATAGCCCTGCGCCTCCATCTCCTCGCGCGGCACGAAGCGCAGCGCGGCAGAGTTGATGCAGTAGCGCAAGCCGCCGCGATCACGCGGGCCGTCCTCGAACACATGCCCGAGGTGGCTGTCGGCACCCGCCGAGCGGACCTCGGTGCGGACCATGCCGTGCGTGGCGTCGTGCAGTTCGGTAACGCGCGCGGCGTCGATCGGGCGCGTGAAGCTGGGCCAGCCGCAATGCGATTCGTATTTGTCGGCCGAGGCGAACAGCGGCTCGCCCGAGACGATGTCGACATAGATGCCGGCGCGCTTGTTGCCGAGATATTCGCCGGTGCCGGGGCGCTCGGTGCCGCTCTGCTGCGTGACGTAGAATTGCTCGGGCGTCAGCTTCGCCAGTGCTTCTTCGGTCTTGGTGTATTCGGTCATGCTCGTTCCTTCGCAGCGGTGGAGCCGGGGGTTCGTCGCATAGGTAAGGAGCCGGGGCGTCGGTTTCACGGGTGCCGCGCGCGACCGGTTTATGACGGAGTGGATCGGAAACGGACCGGTTCCGAAACGGCCGCGCCTGATTAGTCGGCGAGGTGCCCACTCACGCCGAGGCGTCCGCGAGCACGTCCGCCGACAATAGACCAGCCCCGCGCTGCCCCGTTTGCGGCGGCCGGCGGGGCAATTGCCGCCATTCCTGCGGCGTCGTCGCGTTGACTGAAACGCCGCGATCCGGTCCCCTAAAGGTGCGAAATCGGGGGGAGCCGGGGGCATGTCAGGGCTGGTGGACGCTGCCGCGGCGATGATGCGCATGTCATCGCAGCGGATCGACAATGCTGCGCTCAACGTGGCGAACGTATCGACGCCGGGGTACAAGCGGCAAGTGCGCAGCAGCGCGGCGGCGAACGAGCTGTTCGACGCGACGCTGGCGCGGATGCGCGTCGACCTGCGTGACGGCAAGCTGACCGAGACGTCGCGACCGTTCGACCTGGCGATCAGCGGCGACGGCTTCTTCGCGCTGCGCGCCGGGGAGCGGATCGTCTATTCGCGGCAGGGTGCGTTCACGCTGGACCGCGACGGGCATCTGGCGAGCCCGCAAGGCTATATCCTGCAACAGCGCGGCGGCGGCGACCTGACGATCGACGCACGCGCCGCCACGGTGTCGGCGGACGGTACGGTGCTGGACGGGACGCGGCCGATCGGGCGCGTCGCGGTCGTCAGGGCGCGCGGGGCCGACGATCTGGTCGCGATCGACGGCGGCGTCTTCGCGATCGCCGAGGAAGCGGCCGAGACGATCGACACGCCGCTGGTGCGCGCGGGCGCGCTGGAGGCGTCGAACGTCTCGCTGGGCGACGAGATGGTCGGGATGATGGGCGCGATGCGCAGCGCGGAGACGGGCGCGCGGCTGATCCAGGTCTATGACGAATTGCTGGGCAAGGCGATCACCGCCTTCGGGCAGGCCGCGCGATGAGCGACGCCTTCTACGTCGGGGCGGTCGGGCTGAAGGCGCAGGAGCGCGCGCTCGACGTGATCTCGAACAACATCGCCAATGCCAACACCCCGGCGTTCAAGCGCGCCGACGTGCGCTTCGCCTCGATCATCGCGACGCGCGGCGACCCGGACGTTTCGAGCGCGACGCTGAACGATCCGTTCGCGGCGGCCGGCGTGATGGCGCAGGCCGCGGCGGCGATCGACGAAGGCGGCGATTTGCAGGCGACCGGGCACGACATGGATGTCGCGGTGCAGGGGCGCGGCTTCATCGAGTTGATGGCGCCGGGCGGGCAGACGTTGCTGTGGCGCGGCGGCGCGCTGAAGATCGGTGAGGACGGGATGCTGGCGGCGGCGGCGAACGGCTATCCGCTGAAGGCCGCGATCACCGTGCCGCAGGACGCGGGCCGCCTGACGATCGGCGGCGACGGGATGGTGCGCGCGGTGACCGGCACCGATGCTGCGCCGGTCGAGGTGGGGCAGATCATGCTGGTGACGCCCGAGGACATGGGTGCGCTCGGCGCGCTCGACGGCGGGCTGTACCGCGTGGAGGACGAGGGCCGGCTGCGCGCCGCCGCGCCGGGCGAGGACGGGACGGGCACGCTGGTGCAGGGCTCGATCGAACGCTCGAACGTCGAGATGTCGAGCGAGATGGTGCAGTTGATGCTCGTCCAGCGCGCCTATGCCGCCAATGCGCAGATCGTGCAGGCGGCGGACCAGTTGATGGCGATCGCCAACGGGCTGCGCCGGTCGTGATCGACGTGACGCCGGTGACGGTGACTCTGCCCGATGCGACGATCCGGGTGCGCGACGTGCGGCCCGAGGCGCGCGGGGCAGCGGGGGCCGTGGCGATCGCGCGGCTGCCCGCCGGGCGGGGCGAGATCGTGCTGAGCGGGGCGGCGCTCGCGGCGCTGATGCGCCGTGCGGTGCCGAGCCTGTCGGCGCGATCGGTGCGGGCGATGCGCTTTCGGCGGACGCTCGCGGCGCGGGTAACGGCACCGGCTTTCGCACCCGATAAGCCGACGGTCGCGCCGGGCGACGCGCTGACGCTGATCGCCCGGGCGGGCGTGGTGACGGTGGAGCGCCGCGTCACGGCGCTTCAGCCGGCGCGGGCCGGCGGGCGGGTGTTCGTGCGCGACGGGGCGGGGCGGGTGTTCGCTGCGCCGGTGCAGGCGGACGCGCGATGATCGCGATCCTGTGCCTGCTTGCGACGCCGCTGGCGGAGGACATCTATCGGCCGACCAACTGGTCGGCGATGGGCAGCGACCGCAAGGCGAGCGTCGCGGGCGATCTGCTGACCGTGCTCGTCTACGAAACCGCCGAATCGAGCAACGCGACGCGCAGCGATTCGAAGCGCAATACGAACGTGGGCGGGCAGATCGCGGGCGGCGGGGTCGAGGAGCGCGGCGCGCTGCAATTCGGCGGCGGGCATAGCGGCGGCGGCGCGGTGACGCGCAGCGACCGCTTGGTCGCGCAGATCACGGTCAGCGTGCAGCGCGTGCTTCCCAACGGCGACCTGTGGGTCGCGGGGCAGCAGGCGATGCGGCTGAACGGCGAGGCGTCGACGATCGGGATCGAGGGGCGCGTGCGGCCCGAGGACGTGCGCGGCGACAATCGCGTTCTGTCGTCGCGGATCGCGGATGCGCGGATCCTGTACGACGGTAAGGGCTTCGTCGCGGGCAGCGCGAAGCCGGGGCCGGTGCAGCGGCTGTTCCGCTGGCTGGGGCTCGCCTGAGCGATGGCGCGGATCGCTTCGTTCGCGCTGGCGGCGCTATTGATGGCGGCAGCCCCCGCGTCGGCGGCGCCGGTGCCGTTGAGCGGGCTGGGCCGGTTCCACGGTTGGCGCGACAATGCGCTGATCGGATACGGGCTGGTCACCGGGCTGGCGGGATCGGGCGACACGCGGCGCAACGCGGTGACGCGCCAGACCTTGCGCAACGTGTTGCAGCGGCTGGGCACCACCGTCGCCGATGACGAGATCAACAGCCGCAACGTCGCGGTGGTGATCGTCACCGCGACGCTGCCCGCCTCCGCCAATGTCGGCGACCGGCTGACGATCGCGGTGTCGTCGGTCGGGGATGCGCGCAGTCTGGCGGGGGGCACGCTGTTGATGACCCCGCTGCTAGGGCCCGACCAGCGGACCTATGCGCTGGCGCAGGGGCCGGTGCTGGCGGGCGGGTATGATTTCAAGAACGACCTGAACCGCACGCAGCGCAATTTCCCGACCACCGCGATCCTGGAGGGCGGCGCGACCGTCGAGACCGCGGTCGACGCGCAATTGCTGGGGAGTGACGGCAGCGTCGGCTTCGTGCTGAGCGAGCCGAGCTTCGAGGGCGCGGCGCGGATCGCGGCGGCGGTCAACGACCGGCTGGGCGGCGGGGTGGCGAGCGTGCGCAACGCCGACGAGGTGCGGATCGCCTTCCACGGCGACCGCGCGCAGTTCGCGGGCTTCATGGCGCGGCTGGAGCAGGTGGCGGTCGAGCCGGTGCGCGTGCCGCGCGTCGTCATCAACGAGCGCACCGGCACGATCGTGGCGGGCGGCGACGTGCGGATCAGCAGCGTCGTGATCGCGCAGGGGGACCTGAAGGTGACGATCACCGGGGAGCGCAGCGCGTCGCAACCCGGCTTCCTGAACGGGTTCGCCAGCGATTTCGACAATGTCGGCAGCCTGGTGGTGACGAACAGCAAGCTGACCGTCGAGGACCGCGCGCACAACACCGTCGTCAGCTTTCCGAACACCACGGTCGCCGATCTGGTGCAGGGGCTGTCGCGCGCGCGGGTCGATACGCGCGGCATCATCAGCGTGTTGCAGGCGATCAAGGCGGGTGGGGCGCTGCACGCCGCCATCCTGGTGCAATAGGGGAGACGAAGCGGTGGAACCGATCTCGGCGGCGTTGCTCGCCAAATCGCTCGACGGGCTGGCGAAGCGGATGGACGTGACCGCGGCGAACATCGCCAATGCGGGGTCGCGTGGCTTTCGCGCCTCGCGGGTGACGTTCGAGGACAGTCTGCGCAGCGCGGCGGCGCACGGGCCGGCGGCGATCGCCGCAGTGACGCCGCGTATCGAGGCGGCGGCGGTGGCGCGCGTCGCCGACGAGCCGCGCACCGACCTCGACCTCGATACCGCGGCGGCGACCGCCGGGCGCTATTCGGCGATGGTCGAGATCATGGCGCGCGAACTGGACATCGCGCGCACCGCGATCGCGGGAGGTCGGTGATGAGCGAGGCGATGGCGATCAGCCGGTCGGGGCTGGATGTCGAATGGCAGCGGCTCCAGATCATCGCGCAGAACCTGGCGAACATGAACACCAGCCGCACCGCGTCCGGCGCGCCGTATCGCGCGATGCGCGTGATCTCCGGGCCGGACGCGACCTTCGCGAACGCGCTGGCGCGGTCGGGCGGGGCGCGGGGCGTGAAGGTGCTGGGCGTCGAGGCGGTGCCCGGCGCGCGGCGGCGGGTGTATGATCCGACCGATCCGGCGGCGGGGGTGGACGGCTTCGTCGACCTGCCCGCGATCGATCAGGCCGGCGAGATGACGCTGCTGATCCGCGCGTCGCGTGCGTATGAGGCGAACCTCGCCGCGCTGTCGATCGAGCGGCAGATGTATGCCCGTGCGCTCGAACTGGGGCGGGCATGATGGCGCCGGTGGGCGCGATCGAGGGCGTGCTGGCGACGCCGCCGGTGCTGACGATGCTGGGCGCGCCGCCGCCGGTGGCGGCGCCGGGTGGACCGGGGTTCGCCGACCTGCTCGCCGCGGGGATGCGCGGGGTGGAGAGCAAGGTGGCGGCGGCCGATGATCTGGTGCGGCGCTTCACGCTGGAGGATGGCGTGCCGGTGCATCAGGTGACCTTCGCGCTGGCGGAGGCGCGGCTGTCGGTGGAACTGGCGATGCAGGTGCGCGGGCGGTTGCTCGACGGCTATCGCGAACTGATGACGATGCAGCTGTGAGCGACGATCCCGCCCCCGCGCGGCGGCCGTCGCCGCGGCTGATCGCGATCCTGTTCGCTTTGCTCTTCTGCGCATTGGCGATCGGCTATTTCCTGTTCCTGGGCGTCGGCTACGTGCCGGTGTTCACGCAGATGCGCCCCGGCGACGCCGCGGCGGTGGTGGCGCAGCTCGACGCCAAGGAGATCGCGTATCGGCTTGCCGACGGCGGCACCAGCGTGCTGGTGCGCGAGGATCAGGCCGATGGCGCGCGGGTGGCGGTGGCGGGATCGGACGTCGCGCTGAAGGGCGGGGTCGGGTTCGAACTGTTCAACAAGTCCGACATGGGGCTGACCGATTTCGCGCAACGCATCAACTACCAGCGTGCGTTGCAGGGCGAGCTGGAACGCTCGATCATGCTGATCGCGGAGGTGGAGAGCGCGCGCGTGCATCTGGCGGTGCCCGAACGCACAATCTTCCGCGCCGAACGCCGCAACGCCAAGGCGGCGGTGGAGCTGGTCATCAAGCCGGGACGCAGCTTCGACGTCGGGCGCGTGGCCGGGGTGCAGCAACTGGTCGCCTTTGCGGTGCCCGACCTGACCGCGGCGGACGTGGTGGTGCTGGACGGCAGCGGGCGCGTGTTGAGCGCCAGCGCGGTCGATACGCCCGACCTGTCGCCCGAGGCCGAGGAGCAGCGCAGCGTCCGTGGCTATTACCGGGCGCGGGTGCGCGCGGCGTTGACGCAGGCATTGCCGGGCGTGGAGGCCGAGGTGACGGTCGCGGCGCTGGGCGACGGCGCGGCAGGGTGGAGCGAGGGGGAAGCGCGGCGCAATTTCCGGCTGCGCGTGATCGTCGCGACGCCGGCACCGCTGAATGACGAGGATGCGGCGGTAGCGCGCGAGGCCGTCGTGCGCGCGGTGGCGCTGGACGAGGCGGCGGGCGACGAACTGGTGTTCCGGGTCGGCGTCGGGCCGTCGCCGGTGGCGGCACCGGCGGTGGAGACCGTCGCGGTGCCCGCGCCTGGTGTTGGCGCGCAGGCGAAGGCGGGGATCGACTGGACGCCGGTCGGCATCGCGCTCGGCCTGTTGCTGGTGTTCGGGGCGGGGACCGCGGCGGCGGTGCGGCGGCGTGGTGCGCGCATGCTGAACGATGCGGAGCGCGCCGCGATGGTCGCGCGGGTGCGCGCCGCGCTGGCGTCCGGCGAGGCGGCGGCCTGAGATGCTGGGTGCGCTCGTGAAGGAACTGGCGGCGCTGCCGCGCAGCGACCGGGACGCGATCATCGCGGCGCTCGATGCGTCGGAGCGTGAGCGGGTGCTGGCGGCGTTGCGCGACGATCGGTCCGAACCCGCGGCGCCCGGGCAGTATTCGGCGTGGATGACTGCGCTGATCGCGGCGGCGGGCGAAGCCGGGGAGGGCGGCATGACCGCCGAGGCGCGCGCGGCGCTGCTGGCGGTGGTGGGGCGTGCGGCGTCAGCCGGCGAGCGAACCGCGGGGCGGTCGCTGTTGCAGGCAGCTGGCAGCGCCTTCGCGCCGGGGCGTGCGCGGTGAGCGGGATCATCAAGCACGAATTGGCCGGGTTGGCGGTGGACCGGTTGCCGCGCAATATGGTGGCGGAGCGGGTCGCGGTGCGCGATCCTGCGCTGGTCGCATGGGAGGACCGCGTGGCGGCGCTCGAGGCAACGCTGGCGGCGGAGCGGCTTGCCGCCGAGCGCGCGGCGGTGACGGCGCGTGCGGCGATCGCCGAGGCGCGTCGCGCCGGGCTGGCCGAGGCGGTTGCCGACGACAAGCGGCGCGTGACGCTGCTGGCGGACGGAATCGGCAGGGCCGAGGCGGCGTGGCGCGAACGGCTGGCGGCGACCGACCGGCTGGCGGCGCAACTGGCGACGCTGGTGCTGGGGCGGATTTTCGGCGAGTGCGACGACTGGGCGGAGTTGGTCACGCGCGCGCTGACGGAGCAGGTGGCGCAGATCGGCGCGCATGCGATCGTGGCGGTGACGGTCAGCGCCGCGGACTTCGCCGACGCGGCGGGGCTGGCGGCGGCGGTCGGGCTGCCCGCAGCGACCGTGACGTGCGACGCCGCGCTGCCGGCGGGGGCGTGCCGGATCGCGCTGCGGCTGGGGCAGGTCGAGATCGATCCCTCGCGGCAATGGACGGCGTTCGAGGACGCGCTGCGCGAACTGGGTGGCGCGGCATGACGCGGCACGCGTTTCTCGATCGGCTGGCGGAGGTGCGCAGCGTGGCGGCGTTCGGGCATGTCGATGCCGTCGGTGCAGGGCATCTCCATGCCGATGGGCCGGAGTTGGCGCTGGGCACGCTCTGCACGGTCGCTGTCGGGGGTGGGCGGTCGGTGGTCGCCGAGGTGGTGGCGGCGCGTGACGATGGTATTACGCTGGTGCCGCTGGAGAGCGCGGGCGCGTTGCGGCTCGGCGCGCGGGTGACGGCGGCGGCGGACACCGGCGGCTGGCCGGTGGGCGACGGCTTTGCCGGGCGCGCGGTCGATGCCCTGGGGCGGCCGATCGATGGGGGCGGCGCGATCCTCGCCGCGTCTCGCGCGGCGCGGTGCGGCGCGGCGGCGCTCGACCGCGTCAATCCGTCGCAGGTGCTCGTCACCGGGGTGCGCGCGATCGATGGCCTGCTGACGCTGGGGGTCGGGCAGCGCGTCGGCGTGTTCGCGGCGAGCGGGGTGGGGAAGACCAGCCTCGTCGAACAGCTCGCGCGGCAGATCGAATGCGACCGCTGCATCCTGTGTCTGGTCGGCGAGCGCGGGCGCGAGGTGTCGGGTCTGTGGGAGATGACCGCTACGCGGCGCGCGCGGTTCACGCTGGTCGCGGCAACCTCGGACGAAAGCCCGGCGATGCGTGCGCGGGCGGTCGATCAGGCGCTGACGCTGGCCGAATATTGGCGCGCGAGGGGCGAGCATGTGCTGCTGTTCATCGATTCGATCACGCGGCTGGCGATGGCGTTGCGCGAGATCGGGCTGGCGGCGGGCGAGCCGCCGACGGTGCGCGCCTATACGCCGAACGTCTTCGCGGCCTTGCCACAGGTGGTGGAGCGCTGCGGCGCGGTGCGCGGGCAGGGTGCGATCACCGCGATCATGACCGTGCTGGCGGAGACCGACGACGTCGACGACCCGATCGTCGAGGTGATGAAGTCGCTGCTCGACGGGCACATCATCCTGTCGCGCACGCTGGCGGATCAGGGGCATTTTCCCGCGATCGACGTGCCGCGCAGCGTCAGCCGGCAGGCGGGGCGGCTGGCGGCGCCCGATCACGCCGCGGCGATGCGGGCGATCGTCGCGCTGCTCGCCGACCATGAGGAGAATCGGTTGATGATCGAGACGGGCGTCTATCGTGCCGGATCGAACGCGCGCATCGACCGCGCGGTGGCGGCGCGCGAGCGGCTGGCGGGGTTCCTGCGGCAAGGGGCCGACGAGGCGGTGGCGTTCGCGGCGACGGTGCAGGCCGCCAGAGCGGCCGCGGCATGACGGCGCGGGGGCAGCTCCACCGGTTGCGCGCGGTGCAGCACTTGCAGGCGGTCGCGTGCGATCTGGCGGTGCGCGATCATGCCGCCGCGGGCGAGGCGGTGGCGGCGGCGCAGACGGCGACGGCGCACGCCACGGCGGCGGCGCAGGCGGGGGCGGCGGACTGGTATCGTGCGCGGGCGGCCGGTCGCTTCGATCCGCAGCACGACCTTGCGCTAGCGGCGGCGCTGCTAACCGCGGAGGAGCGCGTTGCAGCGTGCGGGCAGGACGCGGCAGGCGCGGCGGCGGCGCTGTCGCACGCAACGGACGCTTGGCGTGACGCCGAGGGGCGGCGACGGGCCGGTGACGCCGTGGCGCGGCGGCTGCGGCAACAGGCGACGCGGGCGCAGGACGAGGCGGTCGCCGACCTGATGCTCACCCGGTTGCTGCAACGGAGGGGTGGGTGATGCGGGTAGATCAGAACATGGTCGCTGCCGGGCGCGCGGCAGGGGTCGTGCCGCCGGTCGACGGCGCGGTGGCGGACGGGCGATCGTTCGCGGACTGGCTGGCGAGTGCCGGGGCGGACGACGGGCTGAGCGACGAGGCGGAGCGGCCGTTCTCGAACGGCACGATGCGCGCGCTGGCACAGCGGTTCGATGCGGATGGCTTGCTGAAAACGGGAACGGTGCCGGCTCCGGGGGGTGCGAACGTCGAGGTGCAGGCGACGGCGGATGCCGTGCCGGTCGCGCCGGCCCCGGTCGTCGCGCCCGAGGTCGCGGCGGGTGCTGCTCCTGCGATCGATGAGTCGCCACCTTCGGCACCGATCCCGGGCGCGGGGGTGCGGGACGATCATGCCCCGGCTCCGCTCGCGACCACGCCGGTCGCCACAGCGATGCATAGCGTGCCGGTCGCGCGCGCTGGGGTGGCGACGCCGGTCGTGACGCCCCGGCCGTCGCGCTTCGCGGCGATCGCGACCGAGCCGGCGGCTGCGGTGCGGCGTGCGCGCGTGCCGGCCACGCCCGGCGTGCAGGTCACGCTGACCGATGCCGAGAACGGCGTCGCCGTCGCGATCGCCGGCGATGTCGCGCGCGAGGACGAGGCGGGGGTGCAGCAGGCGGTGCGGCGGCTGCTCGCACGGCACGGGCTGATGCTCGGCGACATGCGGTTCGTGCGTCGCGTCGGCGGCGGGCGGCAACAGGGGGAGAGATGATGCAGGCGATTTCCGCGACCACGCCGGTCGGCACCAGTGGCGCGAGCAGCGGCACCACGCAGGCGGCAGCGACCAATGCGTTCGGGCTCGGCTTCGATTCGCTGCTGAAGATCATCCTGACGCAGCTGACCTATCAGGACCCGCTGAAGCCGATGGACAATTTCCAGTTCGTCTCGCAGCTCGCGCAATTCTCGCAGATCCAGATCGGGCAGACCGGCAACGACCGGCTCGCCTCGCTGGTCGCGGCGCAGGCCACGATGCAGGCGGCCGGGCTGTTCGGGCGGACGATCGACCTGCTGGCGGACGGCGTGACGGTGAGCGGCAAGGTGACCGCGGTGGCGCTGGCATCGGGCGAGCCGAAGCTGACGATCGAGACCGACGACAAGCGCACGATCGCCGGGCTGGCGCTCGGCAGCGTCTCGCAGATCCGGTAGAGGGGAAACAATCGATGTTCGGCTCGATCTATATCGGCCTCAGCGGGCTCGCGGCCTATTCGCGCGGGCTCCAGCAGATCAGCAACAACGTCGCCAACCTGAACGCGCAGGGGTTCAAGGGCTCGACCGTCTCGTTCGAGAACGTGTTGGGCGCGAGCGGCGGATCGCGCGACGGCACCGCCACATCGGGCGGCAGCGGGGTGCGTGGCGCGGCGAGCCGGCTCGACTTCAAACAGGGCGAGTTGAAGCAGACCGACCGCGACCTGGATCTGGCGATCCAGGGCAACGGACTGCTGATGCTGCTGCGCGGGGACGAGGTTGCCTATACGCGCACCGGCAGCTTCGAGGTCGACCGGCAGGGGCGGATCGTGCTGTCGGGCACCGACTATCAACTGGCGACGCGCGATGCCTCGGGGCTGGCGAGGCCGGTATCGGTTGACCTGTCACGCACCAGCGCGCCGAAGCCGACGAGCAAGGTGACGTTCGCGGACAACCTGTCCGCCGATCTCGACACCGCCAAGCCGCTCGCGATCGGCGATATCGCGGTTTACGATTCCAGCGGCGGCAAGCATGTGTGGACCGCGACCTTCACGCGCGAGACGAGCGGCACCGGCACCGCGCGCAACTGGTCGGTCAAGGTGACCGACGACAAGGGCGCGACCGTCGATACCAAGACGCTGACGTTCAACGGCGGGATCGTCGATCCGGCGACCGCGAAGCTCGACTTCACCGACGCCGGATCGGGCGCGACGGCGAGCTTCGACTTTTCGAGCGGGGTGACGTCGTTCGCGGGCGGATCGGTGTCGACGCTGCGGGTCGCGTCGTCGGACGGATACGGGACGGGCACCTACACGACGTTGGGCATCAACGCCGCGGGCGAGATCGAGATCGGCTATTCCAATGCGCAGAAGCAGGCGTTGGGCAAGGTGGCGATCGTCGACTTCCGCAACACCGCCGATTTGCAGCAGCGCGCGGGCGGGTTGTTCGGCGCGGCGTCCGATGCGACGCGCGAGGTGCTCGCCAGCGGCGATCCGCGCGTCGGCACGATCCAGTCGCGGCGGCTGGAGGCGTCGAACGTCGACCTGACGCTGGAATTCTCCGACCTGATCCTGGTCCAGCGCGGTTTTCAGGCATCGTCGCAGATCATCAGCGTGTCGAACGAGATGATCCAGCAATTGTTCGGCATCCGCGGGCAGGGCTGACGATGACGATCGCATATGAGCCCTGGCTGCCGGCGGCGGCGATCGCGCGCGCGGTGGACGAGCTGCCGGTGCGGCGCGTGGTCGGCGACTGGGCGGCGGCGTGGTTCGTCGGCGTGGCGCCGACGGTGCGCCCCGCCAGCGGGCCGGTCGAGACGCTGGCATCGGGAACGCCGTGGGTGAGCGAGGGCGTCGCGCTGGTGGTCGGTGCGGACGCCGAGGCGGTGCTAGCCGAGCTGATCTTCGGGGCGGTGCCGGCGGACGCGACCGCGGGCGATCGGACGACGATCGCGTCGGTGGTCGCGGCGTGTCTCGCCGATCTCCGCGCGCGGCTGGCGAAGGTGGTCGGCGCGGCGGCGTGGCGAACGGGCGAGGTCGCGCCGGCGCGGCGCTGGCAATGGCGCGTCGATGCCGCGCGCGCCGCGGTTCTCCATGTCGCGGTCGAGGAAGCGGCGATCGTGCGACGCGTGCGCGCGGCGCTGCCCGAGGTCGACGGCGTACCGCTCGTCGCGCTGGCCGATGCAATGGCGTCGCAGCGCGTCGACGTGGCGGCGCTGGTCGGTCGCTCGCGGGTGACCACCGTCGAGCTGACGCAACTGGCGGGCGGCGACGTCGTGGTGCTCGACCGCGCGCTCGACGCGCCCGCGCCGCTGGCGATCGACGGCGTCGCCGGACCGCTGCGCTGCGCGATCGTCGAGCATGACGATCATCTGACCCTGACCCTTGTCGATCGAGAGACGCCGTGACCGCACCGACCGAAACGAATGATGCCATGGCGCGGACGCTGGCCGCGCGGATGATCGACCATGTCGAGGTCGAGCTGGAGGCGTTCGTCGGCGCGGCGCGGATGACCGTCGCCGAACTGGCGGCGCTCGCGCCGCTGGCGGTGGTCGCGCTGGAGGCGCCGCTCAATCGCGCGGTCGAGCTGCGGCTGAACGGCGCGGCGGTGGCGCGTGGCGAGCTGGTCGCGGTCGGCGACCGGTTCGGGGTGCGGCTGACCGAGATCGCGCCGTGATCTGGGTGGCAGCCGCCGCGGCGACGCGGCTGGGCGGCGGTGGTGCGCCCGACATCCCGGTCGCGCGGATCGTGCTGGCGTTCCTGCTGTGCATCGCCGTCGCGGGGCTGGCAATCCTGTTGTTGCGGCAGCGCGGCGCGCCGCTCGCATGGCGACGGATCGGCGAGGCGCGCGGCGCGATCGAGATCGGCGAGGTCCGCCGCCTGACGCTCCACGCCGACATCGGGGTCGTGCGGCATGCCGGGCGCGAATATCTGCTGCTCGTGCAAGCCGGCGCGGCGTCGGTTCTGCATGAGCGCGACGTCGACGAGGGGCCGGCGGCATGACCGCGGCGACGATGGCGATGACCGCGCTCGACATGCCGGCGGGCACGTCGGACGTGATGCGCACGACGATCATGCTGACGATGCTGGCGATCCTGCCGGCGGTGCTGATCAGCATGAGCAGCTTCGTGCGGATCGTCATCACGCTGTCGATGGTGCGCCATGCGTTCGGGATGCCCGAGACGCCGCCCAATCCGGTGCTGGTCAGCCTCGCGCTGTTTCTCACCGCTTTCTCGATGACGCCGACGCTGACCGCGCTCAACGACCGCGCGGTGCAGCCGTTTCTGGCGCGGCAGATCGACCTGCGCGACGCTTATGTGCGCGGATCGGCACCCTTGCGCGACTTCATGCTGGCGCAGACGCGGGACAGCGACATCGCCGCGATCTATGCCGTCGCGCATGTCCCGGTGCCCGCGCGGCCCGAACAGGTCGAGCTGCTGAAGCTGGCGCCCGCGTTCATCATGAACGAGCTGCGCGTGTCGTTCACGATCGGCTTCGTCATCCTGCTGCCGTTCCTGCTGATCGATCTGGTCATCTCGGCGATCCTGCTGGCGCTGGGGATGATGATGGTGCCGCCCGCGACGATCTCGCTACCGATCAAGCTGTTGATGTTCGTGCTGATCGACGGCTGGAGCCTCGTCATCCAGGGCGTGCTCGGCAGTTTCCGGTGAAGCGACCGCGCGCGACCGGGCTGGACGTGGTGCTCGATCCGCAGCGCGCGGAGGCGTCGCTGTGGCGGCGCGCGCGGTTCGAGGCGGACGTCGGATCGCGCGAGACGTTGTTCAACCGCTACCTGCTGCTCGCGCGGTCGGTGGCGGCGCGGCATTTCCGGCGGCGGCGCGCGGTGGAGCGCGGCGATCTGGAGCAACTCGCCTATGAGGGGCTGTTGCAGGCGATCGATCGCTTCGATCCGCTGCAGGGCGTGCCGTTCGGCGCCTATGCGCGGCCGCGGATCGCGGGCAATGTCGCCGACGGCGCGACGCGGATGACCGAGATCGAGGCGCAATTGAGCCGCCGCTACCGGATGCAGCAGGAACGGCTGCGGACGTTGAAGATCGACGGCGGCGGGGACGCGTTGACCACGCTCGCGGATCTGGTCGTCGATCTGGCGATCGGGTTGATGCTGGAGGGGACGGGGATGCTGGCCGACGAGGATGACGCGGACGCGCGGCCCGGAGCCTATGAAGGGCTGGCGTGGCGGCAGACGCAGGCGGCGCTGGCGGCGGCGCTGGACCGGCTGCCGCAGGGCGAGCAGACCGTGATCCGCCAGCATTATCAAACGGGCATGAGCTTCGCGCATATCGCAGAGCTGCTGCGGTTGAGCCGCGGGCGCGTCTCGCAATTGCATCGCAGCGCGGTCGAGCGGCTGCGGCGCTGGTTGCGGCACCATCGAGGATGAAGGGAATGACGTTGCTGAGCGATGCGCGAATGCAGGAAGTGGTCGACGCAGTGGCGGCGTCCGACGATGCCGATCTGGCGATCGTCGACCGCGGGCTGACCGAGGCACCCGACGATCCGCGGCTGCACTTCCTGCGCGGGTCGGTGCTGGCCGGGATCGGGCGGCCGATCGAGGCGCTGGCCTCGCTGAAGCAGGCGGTGGCGCTCGCGCCCGATTTCACGATCGCGCGGTTCCAGCTCGGCTTCTTCCAGCTGACCTCGGGCGAGGCCGCGGAGGCGTTGTCGACCTGGGGGCCGCTCGCGCTGTTGCCCGAGGACCATTATCTGCGGCTGTTCGTCGGCGGGCTGACCTATCTGATCCGCGATGAATTCGTGCCCGCGGTGGCGGATCTGCGGCGCGGGATGGCGGCGAACGTCGAAAACCCGCCGCTCAACCGCGACATCCAGTTGATCGTCGACCGCGTGATCGACATTCCCGCACCCGTCGCAGCGACCACGGAGGCGAGTTCCGCGACCAGCCTGCTGCTGGGGCAGTTCGGCAGCGGGCGGGTGCATTGACGTGACGACGATCGGGATCACCGACCGCGTCCTGCTGATCCTGCGCGAGCGGTTGCGGCGGAGCGAGCACGCGACGACGCGCGGCACCGCACCGGTGGGGGAGCGCGCCGCATCGCCGCACGAGCGGATGGAAGCGCTGGCGGCGATCCGCGACCTGCCCGACCGCGATTTCCGCCGCGCGGTGGTGCGCGGGCTGCTCGGCGAGCAACTGGGGGAGGCGCTCGCCGCCGACCCGGCGTTCGATGCGATGAGTGCGGAGGTGTTGCGGATCGTCGAGGGATCGGACGAGGCGCGCGCGGTGCTCGACCGAGCGGTGGAGGAGTTGCGGGGGCGGTAGGCTTACTCCCCACCGTCCCCCCTGCGCAGGCAGGGGCCCATGTCTTTCGAATGTGTCGGGACGATCGACACATAAGCCATCCTCATCGTGTCAGATGATCCGCGGCACGACGCAGACATAGGCCCCTGCCTGCGCAGGGGCGACGACATTTGGTGGCGAATGCCGCGCGCCATTCGGGGCGCACGATCGCCAGCAGCGCCGGGGTGACCGGCACTGTCATCTCGTACATCCCCTCGGCATAGGATCCTGCGACATATTGGCCTGCGACCAGCCCGATGCGGTCGATGGCGCGGCGGTCGGTCGAGCCGAGCAGCACCGTCAGGTCGAAGATCGGCGGGCAGGGGAAGATGTCGTCGCTGCCCGGATCGCTCCCCAGCCGCCTGCGCCGCTCGCCCTTCAGCCACACGCACCAAGCCGGCCCCAGCACGCGCTGCATCGCCGCGGGCGATTCGAACATCGCCCGCGGGTCGACCCGCCGCGCTTTCGCCTTGTCCCACACCAGCGGCTCCCGCGCGGTGTTGCCGTGCGCGCCGCCGGTGAAGCGATAGGTTTCGCCCGACAGGCTCAGTAGCCGCGGGGTTTCGGTGACGACTTTCCACTCGCGGTTCGCACTGTCCCTGCGGAACGGATAGCCTTCCTTGAGCGCGTCGCGGCGACTGGCCGCCGCCATCTTCGCGGTGCGCGTCCGCAGCCACGCCCGGTCCTCCTCCAGCCAGCGGCGCAAGGGGGCGATCCGCGCCGCAGCGTCGGGGTAGATGTACGAGAAATCGAGCGTGGCGGTCTTTGCCGCGACCTTCGTCTGCGCCGTCGCCGTCGCCGCCAAGGCCAGCAAGATCAACCCCATCAACCGCCGCATGACATCCCTCGCCAAAGTCGTGCCGCTTCCATATGGCAGCGGACATGAACCGACGCCATCTTACCGCCACGCTGGCGGCGCTCGCCGGCCTTGCGACGACGCTGCCCGCGGGTGCCGACGCGCTGATCGACAACGTCAACGGCCTGACGCTCAACCGCGACCGGCAGGTGGTGCGCTTCAAGGCGATGGTGATCGACGCGCAAGGACGGGTCGTCCGCCTGATCGCCCCCGACGAACAACCGCCCAAGCCGACCAAGAAGAACCCCGGCCCGCGCTACGACTGGCGTGCGGACATGAAGGGGCGCGTGCTGGTGCCCGGGATGATCGACGCGCACGGCCATGTCATCGAACTGGGGCTGGCGGCGCTGACGCTCGACCTGTCCGACACGCGCTCGCTCGACGAGGCCAAGGCGAAGATCGCCGACTACGCGCGCGCCAACCCGGACCGGCAGTGGATCATCGGGCGCGGCTGGAACCAGGAAGTGTGGAAGCTCGGCCGCTTCCCGACCGCCGCCGATCTCGACGCAGTGGTCGGCGACCGCCCGGTGTGGCTGGCGCGCGCCGATGGCCATGCCGGCTGGGCGAACAGCGCCGCGCTCAAGCTGGCCGGCGTCACCGCCGCGACGCAGGCCCCCGCGGGCGGGCGCGTCGAGAAGCCACTCGGCGTGCTGATCGATCGCGCCAAGGAACTGGTCGAGCGCGTCGTGCCCAAGGTCAGCCCCAAGGACCGGACCGCCGCCTTCCTCAAGGCGCAGCAGATCCTGCTCGGTTACGGCGTCACCGCGGTCGCCGACATGGGGACCAGCGTCGACGACTGGATGACCTATCGCCGGATGGGGGACATCAACGCGCTGCGCGTCCGCATCATGTCCTATGGGCTTGGCATCGACACTGCGGTGACGATCGGCGGCACCGGCCCGACGCCGTGGCTGTACGACGACCGGCTGCGGCTGGAGGGGGTCAAGCTCTACGCCGACGGGGCGCTCGGATCGCGCGGCGCGTGGCTGAAGGCCGATTATGCCGATGCGCCGGGGCAGCGCGGGCTCGGCTTCCTCGCCGACGACCAGTTGCAGAACATCATGAGCCGCGCCGCGATGGACGGCTATCAGGTCGCGGTCCATGCGATCGGCGACCGCGCCGACAAACAGGTGCTCGACGCGATCGCCGAACTGTCGGAGACGTACAAGGGCGACCGCCGCTGGCGGATCGAACATGCGCAAATCGTCGATCCGGTCGATATGGCGGCATTCGGCAAATACCATATCGTCGCCTCGATGCAGCCGACGCACCAGACCAGCGACCGCCTGATGGCCGAGGCGCGGCTGGGGCAGGCGCGGCTGGCGGGCGCCTATGCGTGGAAGACGCTGCTCGACGACGGCGCGACCTTGGCGTTCGGGTCCGACGTTCCGGTCGAGAAGCCCGACCCATGGGCGGGTTGGGCGGCGGCATTCACGCGCACCGATGCCGATGGTCAGCCGGTCGGCGGCTGGCACCCCGAACAGGCGGTGTCGCGCGAACAGGCGTGGTGGGCCTATACCGGCGGCGCGAGCTATGCCGGGTTCGCCGAGCAGAAGTTCGGCACGCTCGCCCCCGGACAGCGCGCCGACTTCCTGTTGCTCGATCGCGATCCGATGACCGCGACGCCGGCCGACCTGCGCCAGACGAAAGTGCTGGAGACGTGGATCGGTGGGACGAAGGCGTGGGAGCGTAAATAGGCCGCGCCGACCTGCGCCTTATGTCGCCCCCACACGCCACGCCGCCCCACACGCTACGTCGCCCCGGCCTTGAGCCGGGGCCCCGCTTCTTCTTCTGTGCGCCACGCCAGAGCATGAGCCGTCGAAGCTGAAGCCCCATCCCGGCGAATGCCGGGGCCCAGTTGAGGGACGCTGACGATGCGCGTTGCGCTTCGTCTGCGTGACCTTGCGACCTGGACCCCGGCGCTCGCCGGGGTGGTGGTGGGTGCGGTTCGGGCCGGTTGATCACACACTCAGGAAGCGGGGCCCCGGATCAAGTCCGGGGCGACGGCGGTGGTGCGGCGTCGCCCGATCACGTCCGTGGCGACGGCGATAGGGCCCGTGTGCCCCGCTCAGAACTCCGACCAATCCTCCTGCACCGCCACCGCCGCGCTGCCCCGGCTGCGTGCGGTGGCAGCGATCCGGGCGCCGGCCTGTGCCGCGCGCGCTTGCATCTGGTGGACCGGCGACGCGGTCGGCGCGGCATAACCCGCAGCGCCCGTCGCCAGCCGGAACCGGCCGACCTCGCGCGCCATCACGTCGGTTTCCTCGACCAGACTGCGCGCTGCAGCGGTGGCTTCCTCGACCATCGCGGCATTCTGCTGCGTCACCCCGTCCATCTCGGACACGGCGGTATTGACTTGCTGAAGCCCCGTCGCCTGCTGCTCGGCAGCGGAGGCGATGCTGCCGACCAGCGTGCTGATCTCGCCGATCCGCGACGTGATCCGCTGCAACGCCGCGCCGGCCTCGGCGACCAGCCCGACGCCCAGATCGACCTGCTCGGTGGAGGCGGTGATCTTGGTCTTCACGTCCTTGGCGGCGTCGGCGGAGCGCTGCGCCAGCGCGCGCACTTCGCTTGCGACCACCGCAAAGCCCTTGCCCGCGTCGCCCGCGCGCGCCGCCTCGACGCCGGCGTTCAGCGCCAGCAAATTGGTCTGGAACGCGATGCCGTCGATCACCGCGATGATCTCGCTGATCTCGCTCGACGAGCGTTCGATGCCGTTCATCGCCTCGACCGCGCGGCGGACGACGTCGCCCGATGCTTCGGCGTCGCGGCGCGTCTCGACCACCACCGCGTCGGCGCGCGTCGCGGTTTCGGCGGTTTCCTTCACCGTCGTCGTGATCTCGTGCATCGCCGCGGCGGTTTCCTCCAGCGAGGCGGCCTGCTGCTCGGTGCGCTGCGACAGATCGTCGGACGCCTGGCGGATGTCGTTGGCGCCGTTGGTGATGCCCGTCGCGCTGCTCGTCACCGCGGCCATCGCCGCCGATACCGCGGCCATTGCCTCGTTGAAGTCGGTCTTCAGCTTGGCGAAGGGCCCGGTCAGCTCGGCATCGATCCGCGCGGTCAGATCACCCTGCGCCAGCGCGCTCAGCCCGCGGCCGATATTGTCGACGATCAGCGCCGTCTGTTCTGCCTTGGCGCGTTCGGCGGCGGCCAGCTGGTTGCGGAACTGCACCATCACCTTGGCGAGCTGCCCGACCTCGTCGGCGCGTTCGTCCACCGCGACCTGCGCGTTCAGATCGCCGCCGGCCAGCTTGCCGAGCGCCTCGGTCATCGCCTTGATGGGGGTCGCGATCCCGCGGATCAGCGCGAGCAGCAGGAACCCGGCGAGCGCCAGCGCCGCGACGACCAGCCCGAGCGACAGCACGCGCGACAGCGAGTAGAGCGAGCGCGCCTCACCCATTTCCTTGTCCATCAACGCCACTTGAATGTCCTGGGACGTCGAGGCTTCGTTGTTGGCGCGATCGAACAACGGCTGACTGGCACGGAACGCCTGGGTCGCCTCTTCATTGCGATTGGCGGCGCCAAGCTGACGCGTGACCTCCGAGCGTGCGATGAACGCTGTCCATAGCTGCCGGAACCGCGCCAGCGACGTGCGCGCCTTCGGATTGGTCACCGCTTTGTCGAGGAAGGTGAGGTTCTTGTCGATCAGCGCCAATTGCGCGGTGGCGGCTTGGTCCGCTTCGCGGATCTTGCCGGGTTCGAGCGACAGGATCACCGTCGCCTCGGCGATCCGGTAGTCCGAGGTCGCTGTGTTGACGGTCGCGATCGCCACCAGCTTGTCTCGGCGTTCCTTGCCAAGCACTTCGGTCGAGTGGTTCAGCCTGCCCTGCGTCCAAAGCGACATGCCGGCGATCGTCACGACCACCAGCGCCAGAATACCGAATGCGAGCAAGAGTTTGCGGCCAATCGCAAGATTTTTCATTACCACGGCCTCTACCGAATCGAAATTGATCGGGCCAAGTGATACTTGGGCAATGCTTGAGATCGCGTTAAGTTAGGTGCGAACCGGCCCTATATGACGCGGTAGGGCACGATGCCGCGCACGTCGGCCTCGACCGCGATCGCGCGATCGGTCGGCGGAAAGGCACGCTGGTCGCAATCGGTGCGCGGGCAGAGGCGGCAGCTGATCCCGATCGGGGTCGCGGCGCGCAGGTCGACCGCATCGGCATAGACGAAGTCGGCGGCATGGGTCGCCTCGCACCCCAATGCCACCGCATAGCGACGCGGAGCGCGCGCGAAGCGGCCCGACGGCTTCACCAGCCCCTTCGCCATCGAGACATAACGAACCCCATCTGGCGTCTCGGCATGCTGCACCAGAATACGGTCGGGGATCGCGACCGCTTCATGGACGTGCCACAGCGGGCAGGCACCCCCGAAGCGCGCGAATTGCAGCCGCGTCGCCGAATGGCGCTTGGTGATGTTGCCCGCCATGTCGACGCGACAGAAATAGAAGGGGATGCCCGCCGCGCCGGGCCGCTGGAGCGTCGAGAGCCGGTGGCACGCCTGTTCGAAGCTGGTCCCGAAATGTCGCGACAACCGGTCGATGTCGTGGCGCAGCGCGCGCGCGGCCTCGCGGAAAGCCTGATAGGGCATCAGCATCGCCCCCGCCGCGTAATTGGCAAGCCCGATCGCGAGCAGCCGGCGCGCCTCCGGTTGCGCCAGTCCCGAGGCAGCGACGATCGCCGCGATCGGCGCGGCGAAGGCCAGCGCGGCGATGCGATGCGCGATCAGGAAACGGCGGCTTTCCGGCGGCAGCGCGGCGTTGAGGCGCAGCACTGCGCCGTCGAACCGCGCCAGCGGCGCATCCTCGCGTGCCTCCGACAGTAGCGTTACGCCATGCGCCGCGAGCGCCGCGTCGATCGGGGTCGTCTCATGCGCCCGTGCCCAGTCTTCGGCGGCGCGATCGAGCGGGTCGATGTAATTGCCCGCCTCGTGGAACCAGTCGCGCACCGCCTCCCACGGCAGGCGCGCGCCGACTCCGGCGGTCAGCGCTTCCTCGGCGAGCGCGACGCGTTCCTCAGCGGCGCGCTTGGCGGCGTGGAGCGCGATCAACCGGTCGGCGAGCGCCGGGCGTTCCTCCGCCAGTCGCGCGACCTCCTCGGGCGGTAGCGGCGCGACCGCCGGATCGGCCAGCGCCTCGCGTAGCGCCACCAGCCGCCGCGCCGGGATCGCGCCTTCGATGTCGGCCAGTGCGGCGGGGAAATGTTGCGCCAGCGCCGCGCTCACCGCGGCGGTCAGCGGGCGCTCGTCGCTTTCGAGCTGCGAGAGATAACTGACCGACAGCCCGAGCCGCGCCGCCATCGCCCGCTGGTTGAGCTGCGCCGCCCCCCGCAACGCGCGCAGCTGCGCCCCGGCATAAAGCCGCGCCTTCACCTCCCGTCGCCCCGCCGCCCGCCACCGTCGCGAAGGCCACCGTCGCCCCTGCGAAGGCAGGGGCCCATGTCTGTATCGTGCTCGCGGATCGTCGACACACCAGCCTTCCTCGCCGTGACAGCCCGGCGCGCAGCACGACACAGCCATAGGCTCCTGCCTACGCAGGAGCGACGGTGGTTTGCAAGGTGGCCCTTCGCAAGTTCGCAACTTCACATTTGCCCCGCCGCCGCCCGGCGGGCACAACGCTCGCCGCGTCCGGGAGAGAAGAATGTCATCGACGATCGCCGAACTCGAAAGCCGCCGCGCCGCCGCCCGCGCGGGTGGCGGTCAGAAGCGCGTCGATGCGCAGCACGCCAAGGGCAAGCTGACCGCGCGCGAACGCCTCGACGTGTTGCTCGACGAGGGCAGCTTCGAGGAACTCGACATGTTCGTCGAGCACAATTGCACCGACTTCGGGATGCAGGACCAGATCGTCCCCGGCGACGGCGTCGTCACCGGATCGGGGACGATCAACGGCCGGCTGGTGTTCGTCTTTTCGCAGGACTTCACCGTCTTCGGCGGGTCGCTGTCCGAACGCCACGCGCAGAAGATCTGCAAGATCATGGACATGGCGCTCAAGGTCGGCGCGCCGGTGATCGGGCTCAACGATTCGGGCGGCGCGCGCATCCAGGAGGGCGTCGCGTCGCTCGGCGGCTATGCCGAGGTATTCCAGCGCAACGTGCTGGCCAGCGGCGTGGTGCCGCAGCTCAGCCTCATCATGGGGCCGTGCGCGGGCGGGGCGGTCTATTCGCCCGCGATGACCGACTTCATCTTCATGGTGAAGGATTCGAGCTATATGTTCGTCACCGGCCCCGACGTGGTGAAGACCGTCACCAACGAGGTCGTCAGCCAAGAGGCGCTGGGCGGCGCGGTGACGCACACGACGAAGACCAGCGTCGCCGATGTCGCCTTCGACAATGATATCGAGGCGTTGCTGGCGGCGCGCGACTTCATCGACTTCCTGCCGTCCTCGAACCGGGAGGGCGTGCCCGAGCGTCCGACCGACGATCCGTGGGATCGCGCCGAGCCAAGCCTCGACACGCTGATCCCCGCCAACGCCAACCAGCCGTACGACATGCACGAGCTGCTCGCGAAGGTCGTCGACGAGGGCGACTTCTTCGAGATCCAGCCGGCGCACGGGGCCAACATCATCTGCGGCTTCGGGCGGATCGAGGGGCGCACCGTCGGCTTCGTCGCGAATCAGCCGATGGTGCTGGCCGGCGTGCTCGACATCAATTCCAGCCGCAAGGCGGCGCGCTTCGTGCGCTTCTGCGATGCGTTCGAGATCCCGATCGTCACCTTCGTCGACGTGCCCGGCTTCCTCCCCGGCACCGCGCAGGAGCATAACGGCATCATCAAGCACGGCGCCAAGCTGCTGTTCGCCTATGCCGAGGCCACCGTGCCCAAGATCACCGTCATCACCCGCAAGGCCTATGGCGGCGCCTATGACGTGATGGCCTCCAAGCATCTGCGCGGCGATCTGAACTATGCGTGGCCGACCGCCGAGATCGCGGTGATGGGCGCGAAGGGCGCGGTCGAAATCATCTTCCGCGGTCGCACGCCCGAGGAGATCGCCGAGCGCACCGCGGAATATGAAGCGCGCTTCGCCAACCCGTTCGTCGCGGCGAGCAAGGGCTTCATAGACGAGGTGATCCAGCCCCACTCCACCCGCCGCCGCATCGCGCTCGGCCTGCGCAAGCTCCGCAACAAGGCGCTGGAAAATTCGTGGAAGAAGCATGACAATATTCCGCTGTAACAGCCGTCATTGCGAGCGGAGCGAAGCAATCCAGGGCGTGGCGCGGAACACCGGACAGTTTCGTTACGCTCGCCATGACGAGGTTGAGGCGTGAAGCAGCCGGCGGTCTACATCATGGCCAGCAGACGAAACGGCACGCTCTACGCCGGTGTCACCTCGAACCTCGCGCAACGCGTGTGGCAGCATCGCGAGGGAGCCGTTGCGGGCTTCACGCAACGTCATGGTTGCAAGACGCTGGTCTGGTTCGAGAGTGCGGACACGATGGACGCGGCGATTACCCGCGAGAAGCAAATCAAGGCAGGATCACGCGCCAAGAAGATTGCGTTGATCGAGGCAATGAACCCCGGCTGGCACGACCTCTACGAGCAGATCGCCCATGGATAACGACATGACACACGCCCCTATCGTCATTGCGAGCGCAGCGAAGCAATCCAGAGTACCGCGCGCTGCCCTGGATTGCTTCGCTACGCTCGCAATGACGGTAGAGTCGCGGTGATGTTAGGCCGCCTCAACCACGTCGGCATCGCCACGCCGTCGATCGCCCGCGCGGTCGAGACCTACCGGACGCTGCTCGGCGCAGACGCGATCGGCGAACCGTTCGACCTGCCCGCGCAGGGCGTGAAGGTGTGCTTCATCGACGCGCCCAATACGCAGATCGAGCTGATCGAACCCTTTGACGACACTTCCCCGATCGCGGGCTTCCTCAAGAAGAACCCCGCCGGCGGACAGCATCACGTCTGTTTCGAGGTGCCCGACATCCACGTCGCGGTCGCCGAACTAACGAACAAGGGCGCGACGATCCTCGGGGAGCCGCGGATCGGTGCGCATGGCACGCCGATCGTCTTCGTTCACCCGCGCGACATGGGCGGGGTGCTGGTCGAACTGATGGAAACGCCGCAGGAGGGCGCGCATTGAGCTACGAGACGATCACCTTCGACCTCACCGATCGCGTCGCGACGCTCGCGATTGACCGGCCGACGCGGATGAATGCGCTCACCCCGCGCGTCTTCGCCGAACTCACCGCGGCGATCGACGCCGCGCTCGAACAGGGCGCGCGCGCGATCGTGCTGACCGGCACCGGCGGGGCGTTCTGTTCGGGTGCCGATCTCGTCGGCGATGGCGGCGCGCCGATGCCGCGCGACCTCGGTGAATCGCTCGACACCAGCTACAATCCGTTCGTCCGCAAGGTCGCCGCGCTCGACGTGCCGTTCCTCACCGCGATCAACGGACCCGCGGTCGGCGCGGGGCTCGGGCTGGCCTTGCTCGGCGATATCAGCGTCATGGCGCGCTCGGCCTATGTGCTGCTCGCGTTCGTCAACATCGGGCTGGTGCCGGACGCGGGCGCGACATGGTTGGTCGCCAAGGCGGCGGGGCGCACCAAGGCGCTCGAAATGGCGCTGCTCGGCGAGCGCGTGGCCGCCGAGGACGCGCTCGCCGCCGGACTGGTGACGCGCATCGTCGACGATGCGGAGGTCCTCCCCGAAACCCGGAAGCTGGCGGCGAAGCTCGCCGCCGGGCCGTCGGTCGCAATCGGGATGATCCGCAAGCAGGTCGCCGCCGCACTGTCGCTCGACCTCGACCAGTCGCTGGCGGTCGAGCGCGAGAACCAGACCCGCGCCGGCCATACCCGCGACTTCGCCGAGGCAGTGCGCGCGTTCGGCGAGAAGCGTAAGCCGGTGTTCGAGGGCCGCTGAGCATGACCGAAGAGCGCAATCTCGGCGAAGACAGCGGCGCGGCGGCGGCGATCGGCACGCCCGCGCCGACCGGCACCGAAAGCTGGGCCGCCGCCGCCGCGAAGGAGGTGAAGGGCCGCGACCTGACGTGGCACACCCCCGAGGGGATCGACGTCAAGCCGCTCTACACACCCGCCGATGTGGAGGGCTGGGACCCCGGCCTGCCCGGCTTCGCGCCGTTCGCGCGCGGGGTGCGCGCGTCGATGTACGCCGGTCGCCCGTGGACGATCCGCCAATATGCCGGCTTCTCGACCGCCGAGGAATCGAACGCTTTCTACCACCGCAACCTGAAGGCGGGGCAGAAGGGGCTGTCGGTCGCGTTCGATCTCGCGACGCACCGCGGCTACGACAGCGACCATCCGCGCGTCACCGGCGACGTCGGCAAGGCCGGGGTCGCGATCGACACCGTCGAGGACATGAAGATCCTGTTCGACGGCATCCCACTCGATCAGATGAGCGTCAGCATGACGATGAACGGCGCGGTGATCCCGATCCTCGCCTTCTTCATCGTCGCGGGCGAGGAACAGGGCGTTGCGCGCAAACTGCTCGACGGGACCATCCAGAACGACATCCTCAAGGAGTTCATGGTCCGCAACACCTAATATCTACCCGCCCGAACCGTCGATGCGGATCATTTCCGACATCTTCGCCTACACCTCGGCGGAGATGCCCAAGTTCAACAGCATTTCGATCTCCGGCTATCACATGCAGGAAGCCGGCGCGACGCAGGTGCAGGAACTGGCCTTCACCATCGCCGACGGCATGGAATATGTGAAATACGGCGTCGCCAGCGGGCTCGATATCGACAAATTCGCCGGGCGGCTCAGCTTCTTCTTCGCGATCGGCATGAACTTCTTCATGGAGATCGCCAAGCTGCGCGCCGCGCGCGTGCTGTGGCACCGCGTGATGACGCAGCTCGGCGCGAAGGACGAGCGCAGCAAGATGCTGCGCACGCATTGCCAGACCAGCGGCGTCTCGCTGACCGAGCAGGACCCGTACAACAATGTCATGCGCACGACGATCGAGGCGATGGCGGCGATGCTCGGCGGGACGCAGTCGCTCCACACCAATGCGCTCGACGAGGCGATCGCGCTGCCGACCGACTTCTCGGCGCGGATCGCGCGCAACACGCAATTGGTGATCCAGGAAGAGACCGGCATGACCAATGTCGTCGATCCGCTCGGCGGCAGTTACTATGTCGAGGCGCTGACGAAGCGGCTGGTCGACGACGCCTGGGCGATCATCGAGCGCGTCGAGCGCGAGGGGGGGATGGCCAAGGCGGTCGCGGCGGGCTGGCCCAAGGCGATGATCGAGGAAGCGAGCGCCGCGCGCGCCGCGCGCGTCGACCGCGGCGAGGACGTGATCGTCGGCGTCAACAAATACCGCAAGGACAATGAGGATCCGGTCGAGATCCTCGCGATCGACAATCATGCCGTCCGCGAGGCGCAGGTCCGCCGCATCCGGCAGGTCAAGGCGGCGCGCGATGAGGCGGCGGCGCGCGCCGCGCTCGACGCGTTGCGCGAGGGCGCGCGCGGCGACGCCAATTTGCTCGCGCTCGCGGTCGACTGCGCACGCGCCCGCGCCACGCTCGGCGAGATTTCCTCGGCGATGGAGGACGTCTTCGGCCGCTACGGCACGCAGCCGACGCCGGTGAAGGGCGTCTATGGCGGCGCCTATGTCGACGACGCCCGCTGGGCGCGGCTCGAGGACGGCGTCGCCGCCACCGAGCGCCGGCTCGGTCGCAAACCGCGGATGCTGGTCGCGAAAATGGGCCAGGACGGGCACGATCGCGGCGCTAATCTGGTCAGCAGTATGTTCGGCGACCTCGGCTTCGAGATCGTGCCGGGGCCGCTGTTCCAGACACCGGAAGAGGCCGCGGTGCTGGCGTTGGCGAAGGACGTCGACATCGTCGGCGCGTCGAGCCTCGCCGCCGGGCACAAGACGCTGATCCCCGAGCTGATCGGCCATTTGCGCGACGCTGGCCGCGCCGACATCAAGGTGATCGCCGGCGGTGTGATCCCCGCGCAGGATTATCAGGCGCTGTTCGACGCGGGCGTGCAGGCGATCTTCGGGCCGGGCACCAATCTGATCACCGCGGCGGAGGAAGTGTTGCGGCTGCTCGGCCACAACATGCCCCCGCAGGGGGAGGCGGCGTGATGGGCGCGACACCTCACCCCAACACACCACGTCACCCCGGCGAAGGCCGGGGTCCAGTTGCGGGCGGCCCGCGAGATGCGGAAAGGTCCCCCAACTGGGCCCCGGCCTCCGCTGGGGCGACGGCAGTGTTGGGGATGATGGCATTGGCAACATCGCTGCTGACCACCCCCGCCACCGCGCAGACGCAGGCCGACATGAACGAACAGGCCGCCGCCAGCTACAAGGCCGCAGACACCGCCATGAACGCGCAATGGCCGCGCACCTATGCCGCGATGAAGCGCCGCGACGCCACCGCGCGCGACGGTTTCGGCTATGCCGCCGCCACGCTCGCCAGCCAGCGCGCGTGGCTGACGTTCCGCGACAAACAGTGCACGATCGAAGGCGGCGAGTTCGCCGGCGGCTCGCTCCAGCCGATGGCACGCTTGCAGTGTCTGGCGCGGCTGACCAAGGAGCGCACCACGCAATTGAAGGACCTGATGTGGCAACGCTGATCGAGACGACGACCCGCAACGACTGGACGCGCGAGGAGATCGCCGACCTGTTCGACCTGCCGTTCGACGAGTTGATGTACCGCGCGCAGACCGTCCATCGCGCGCACCACGCGCCGTCGGAGGTGCAGCTTTGCACGCTCCTGTCGATCAAGACCGGCGGCTGCCCGGAGGATTGCGGCTATTGCTCGCAGTCGGTCGCGGCGGAGAGCGGGGTCAAGGCGACCAAGCTGATGGACGTACAGGCGGTGCTCCAGCGCGCCGCCGAGGCGAAGGACGCCGGCTCGCAGCGCTTCTGCATGGGCGCGGCGTGGCGCAACCCCAAGGATCGCGACATGGACGCGATCATCCAGATGATCGAGGGCGTGCGCGGCATGGGGATGGAAACCTGCATGACGCTGGGGATGCTGACGCCCGCGCAGGCGCAGCGGCTCGGCGAGGCCGGGCTCGATTACTATAACCACAATATCGACACCTCGCCCGAGCGCTACGGCGACGTCATCACCACGCGGACGTTCGGCGAGCGGCTCGACACGCTCGAGAACGTCCGCTCGGCGGGGATCAACGTCTGCTGCGGCGGGATCGTCGGCATGGGCGAAACCCGCGCCGATCGCGTCGGCTTCGTCCACGCGCTCGCCACGCTGCCGCGCCACCCGGAGAGCGTGCCGGTCAACGCCTTGGTGCCGGTCAAGGGCACGGTGCTCGGCGACATGCTCGCCGACACGCCGCTCGCGAAGATCGATGACATCGAATTCGTCCGCACCGTCGCGGTCGCGCGGATCACGATGCCGCTGAGCATGGTGCGGCTGTCGGCCGGGCGCGAGAGCATGGGCGAGGCGACGCAGGCGCTTTGCTTCATGGCGGGTGCGAATTCGATCTTCACCGGCGACAAATTGCTGACCGCCGGCAACCGCGGCGAGAGCGCCGACGCCGCGCTGTTCGCGAAGCTCGGCGTGCGGCCGATGGAAGCGCCCGAGCCGATGCGGGTGTGCGAGGCGGCGGAGTGAGCCACCGTCGCCCCTGCGCAGGCAGGGGCCCATGTCTGTCGAATGACGCGCGCGGTTTGACACCGCCGCGACGTGCCTGTGTCAGCCGGCACCGAATGACGACACAGACATAGGCCCCTGCCTGCGCAGGGGCGACGAAGAACGAAAACAGGAGAGGCCGTTGTTCAAAAAGATCCTGGTCGCCAATCGCGGCGAGATCGCGTGCCGGGTGTTCCGCACCGCCAAGAAGATGGGCATCGCCACCGTCGCGGTCTATTCGGATGCCGATGCGCGCAGCCCGCATGTGCTGATGGCGGACGAGGCGGTGCGGCTCGGACCGGCGCCGGCGGCGGACAGTTATCTCAAGGCCGAGCTGATCCTGCTCGCCGCAAAGGAAACCGGCGCGGACTGCATCCACCCCGGCTACGGCTTCCTCTCCGAGCGCGAGAGCTTCGCGCGCGCCTGTGCCGAGGCCGGGATCGCCTTCGTCGGTCCGCCGCCGAACGCGATCGCGGCGATGGGCGACAAGATCGAGTCGAAGAAGCTCGCCAAGGCGGCGGGCGTCAACGTCGTTCCCGGTCATCTCGGCGAAATCGGTAACACCGACGAGGCGGTGCGGATCGCCGCGGAGATCGGCTTTCCGGTGATGATGAAGGCCAGCGCGGGCGGCGGCGGCAAGGGGATGCGGCTGGCGTGGTCCGAACAGGACGTCCGCGACGGCTTCGAGGCGACCAAGCGCGAGGGGCTGGCGTCCTTCGGGGACGACCGCGTGTTCATCGAGAAGTTCATCGAGAGCCCGCGCCACATCGAGATCCAGCTGCTCGGCGACCAGCACGGCAACATCGTCTATCTCAACGAGCGCGAATGCTCGATCCAGCGCCGCCACCAGAAGGTGGTCGAGGAGGCGCCGTCGCCGTTCGTCACTCCCGCAATGCGCAAGGCGATGGGCGAGCAGGCGGTCGCGCTCGCGCGCGCGGTCGGCTATTACAGCGCAGGCACGGTCGAGCTGATCGTCTCGGGCGCGGATACGACCGGCGAGAGCTTCTATTTCCTCGAAATGAACACCCGGTTACAGGTCGAGCATCCGGTGACCGAGGAGATCACCGGGCTCGATCTCGTCGAACAGATGATCCGGGTCGCGGCCGGCGAAAAGCTGTCGTTCGGGCAGGACGACGTGCGGCTCGACGGCTGGTCGATCGAGAACCGCGTCTATGCCGAGGACCCGTATCGCGGCTTCCTGCCGAGCATCGGGCGGCTGGTGCGGTATGCGCCGCCGGCGATCACCGACAATGACCCGTCATCCCCGCGCAGGCGGGGATCCAGAACCTATGTCGCCGATGGGGCCGACGCGTCCGCGGGTCTGGATTCCCGCCTTCGCGGGAATGATGGCGGGGGCGGGGAGGACGCGGTTCGCATCCGCGTCGACGACGGCGTCGCCGAGGGCGGTGAGGTGAGCATGTTCTACGACCCGATGATCGCCAAGCTCGTCACCTGGGCCCCGACCCGCGAGGCGGCGATCGACGCGCAGGTCGCCGCGCTCGACGCGTTCACGATTCAAGGACCCGGCACCAACCTGCACTTTCTCTCGGCGCTGATGCAGCACCCGCGCTTCCGTTCGGGCAACATCACCACCGGCTTCATCGCCGAGGAATATCCCGACGGCTTCCAAGGCGCGCCCGCCACGCCCGCATTGCTGACGACGCTCGCTGCCGTCGGCGCGGTCGCGGCGCACGCGCAGGTGACGCGCGCGCGGCTCGTCGACGGGCAGCTCGGTCTCGTCCTGTCCGCGCCCGCCGATTGGGTCGCGCGCGTCGACGGCCAAGATCACCAAGTGACGATCTGCGACGGCCGCGTGACGGTCGACGGCACCCCGCTCGACGCCACGATCGCCTACACCCCCGGCGCACGCACTGCGCAGGTCGACGGTGACGACCCGCTGACGGTCGCGATCGCCAAGGGCCGCGACGGCTTCACGCTCACCGCGCGCGGCAACAGCCACAAGGTCCGCGTCCTCCCCGCGCATGTCGCGCCTTATGCCGCGCATCTCATCGAGAAAGTCCCGCCCGACCTGTCGAAGTTCCTGATCGCGCCGATGCCGGGGCTGCTCGTCCGCCTCGATGTCGCGAAGGGCGACCGCGTCGAGGCCGGGCAGGCGCTGGCGGTGGTCGAGGCGATGAAGATGGAGAACATCCTGCGCGCCGAGAAATCCGGCACCGTCGCTTCGGTGCAGGCGCAGGCCGGCGACAGTCTCGCGGTGGATCAGGTCATTCTCGAGCTGGAATGATGCCGCCGCGACATATCGCGACATATTAGCGCTGGACGCGTGCCTTATGCGTGCGTCATGCACGACGATATGAGGCGCGTTCTTCTCTGCACGACGATGGCGCTGGCGGCGGCCGGCTGCTCCGTTGGCCCCGATTATCGTCCGCCCGCCGCCGCCGAGTTGGCGGTGCCCTCCGGCTATTCGGTGCGCGCCGCGCCGACGCCCGAGGATCTGACGCGCTGGTGGCAGCGGTTCGACGATCCGGTGCTCGGGCAGTTGGTTGAGCAGGCGTCGGCGGCGAACACCGATGTCGCGCAGGCGGTGGCGCGGCTGCGGCAGGCGCGCGAGGCGCTGGTGCAGAGCCGCGCCGACCTGCTCCCGACGCTCAGCGGCAACACCGGCTACAGCCGCTCGGAGACGCTGCGCGGCGGCGGGCAGACGATCACGCTGCCCGACGGCACCGTCCAGAACATCGGCGGCGGTGGCGGCGCGAACAACTTCTCGGTCGGCGGCAGCGCCTCCTACCAGCTCGGGCTGTTCGGCGAGGTGCGCCGCACGATCGAGGCGAGCCGTGCGCAGTACGAGGCGTCGGGGTTCGACTATGCCGCCGCGCTGCTGACCGTCCAGCAGGAGACCGCGCGCAATTACATCCTCGCGCGGCTCTACCAGCAGCAGCTCGCCAATGCCCGCGCGAGTCTGGCGTTGCAGGAAGACAATCTCGAGATCGCGGGGTTCCGGCTTCAGGCCGGGCTCGTCTCATCGCTCGATCAGGAACAGGCGCGGCAGCAGCGCGCGCAGACCGCGGCGACGATCCCGACGCTCGAACAGCAATATAACGCGGCCGTCTCGCGGCTCGGCGTGCTGACCGCGCAGGCACCCGGCGCGCTCAAGCCATTGCTCGCAGAGGTGCGCGCGATCCCGACCGGCACCCCGCCCGCCGGGATCGGCATCCCCGCCGACGTGCTCCGCCAGCGTCCCGACGTGCGCGGCGCCGAGCGCGCGCTCGCCGCCGCCACCGCGCAGATCGGGGTGGCGCAGGCCGCGCTCTATCCAAACTTCACGTTCAGCGGGAACATCAACGCGCGCGCCAATACCGTCGGCTCGTTGCTCGACACCGTGACGGGCGGGCTGTTCGCGGGGTTGACGCAGGCGATCTTCAACGGCGGCCGGTTGCGCAGCCAGGTACGCGGGCAGGAGGCCGCCGCCGACGCCGCGCTCGCCGCCTACAAGGGCACCGTCCTGACCGCGCTGGAGGATGTCGAGAACGCCGTCGTCGCGCTCGACACCGCCGACCGCCGTGAGCGCGAACTGGCGGTCGCCTATGAGGCCGCCGGCAACGCCGCCTTGCTGTCGCGCGAACAATACCGCAGCGGTTTGAGCGACTTCACGACGCTCAGCCAGCAGGAAGCGACGCTGCTCACCACCCGCAACAGCGCGGCCCAGGCGCGCGCCGACGAGGCGACCGCGCTGGTCCAGCTGTTCGCCGCGCTCGGCGGCGGCTGGGACAGCACCACTGTGCCGACCGCCCCGCCGCGCGTCGCCCCCGCGCCGACGCTCGCCCAACCCGCCCCGATGCCAGCCCCTACGGACGGAAATCCCTGATGGCCGACCCCAATCTCGACGATTTCCTCGGTGTGAAGCCGCAGCCGGCGTGGCGGCGCTGGGGCAAATGGGTGCTGGTGCTCGCCGCGGTCGTGCTGGTCGGGCTGCTGCTGTCGCGCTGCGTGTTCGGCGACCCCGACAAGGTCGATTATGCCACCACCCCGGTGACGCGCGGGCGACTGACCGTCTCGGTTTCGGCGACCGGCAAGCTGGCGCCGACCAATCAGGTCACGGTCGGCTCGCAGCTGTCGGGGCTCGTCACCAAGGTGGTGGTCGACGTCAACGACCGCGTCACCGCCGGGCAGCCGCTCGCGCTGATCGACCCCGAGCAGATCGACGACCAGATCAACGCCGCCAAGGCGACGCTCGCCGCCAACGAGGCGCAGGTGGCGCAGGCCCGCGCGACGCTCGCCGAGTCGCAGGCGCAGCTCGCGCGGCTCAACGAAGTCTATCGGCTGTCGAAGGGCCGCGTCCCGTCGAAGACCGAGCTTCAGACCGGGCAGGCCGATGCGCAGCGCGCCCGCGCCGCGCTCAACGTCGCCGAGGCGAACGTCACCGCCGCGCGCGCGCAATTGTCGCAGCAGCAGACGCAGCGCGCGCGCGCGATCATCCGCTCGCCGGTCAATGGTGTCGTGCTCGCACGACAGGTCGATCCCGGCCAGACGGTCGCGGCGTCGTTCAACACCCCGACCTTGTTCGTCATCGCCGAGGACCTGACGCGCATGAAGCTGGAGGTCGCGATCGACGAGGCCGATGTCGGCGAGGTGCAGGTCGGGCAGAAGGCGACCTTCACCGTCGACGCCTTCCCAGGCAAGACCTTCCCGGCGGCGATCACGCGCGTCGATCTCGGCTCGAACCTGACCGTCAGCAGCGCGACATCCTCCTCGTCGAGCAGCACCAGCAGCACCAGCACGACCGGGCAGGTGGTGTCCTATGCCGCCGACCTGACCGTCGCCAACCCGACCTTGCAGCTGCGCCCCGGCATGACCGCGACCGCCGACATCGTGACGGCCGATCGCCAGAACGTCCTGCTCGTCCCCAACGCCGCCTTCCGCTTCAAGCCGACGGCGGCCGGCGGCAAGCGCGGCGGGATCACCGGGACGATCCTCGCCGGGCCGCCGCGCCGCAACGCCGCACAGCGCAGCGCCACGCTCGGGCGCGGCGCGACGCAGACCGTCTACGTCAAGGGTGCGGACGGCACGCCGCAGCCGGTGCAGGTAACGACCGGCGACACCAACGGCACGCTGACCGAGGTGACCGCCGGCGCGCTCCAGCCGGGGCAGCAGGTCATCACCGGGCAGCTCGCGGCGGGCGAGAGCGCGGGCGCGGCGGGCGGGGCGGCGAAGGGCGGCCGGTCGCGTGGCCAGTGAGGCTGCGCCCCTGATCGCGTTGCGCGGCGTGACCAAGGTCTATGGTCAGGGTGCGACGCAGTTTCAGGCGCTCAAGGGCGTCGACCTCGATATCGCGGCGGGCGATTTCGTCGCGGTGATGGGGCCGTCGGGGTCGGGCAAGTCGACGACGATGAACATCCTCGGCTGCCTCGACGTGCCCTCGGCGGGGACGTTCCTGTTTCGCGGGCACCATGTCGAGACGCTCGACCGCGACGAGCGCGCGTTGCTGCGCCGCCGCTATCTCGGCTTCGTGTTTCAGGGCTTCAACCTGCTCAGCCGCACCACCGCGCTCGAGAATGTCGAACTGCCGCTCCTCTATCGCGGCGACGAGAAGCGCGCGCGCCGCGCGACCGCGATGGCGGCGCTGGAGAAGGTCGGGCTCGACCGCTGGTGGGATCACACCCCCGCCGAACTGTCGGGCGGCCAGCAGCAGCGCGTCGCGATCGCGCGCGCGATCGTCACGCGCCCCGACGTGCTGCTCGCCGACGAGCCGACCGGCAATCTCGATTCGGAACGCTCGGTCGAGATCATGGAATTGCTGACCGACCTCAATCGCGAGAGCGGCATCACCGTGCTGATGGTCACCCACGAACCCGACATGGCCGCCTTCGCGCGCACCGTCGTCCATTTCAAGGACGGGCTGGTCGAACGGATCGAGACGCAACACGCGCAGGGGGAGAAGGTGTCGTGACCCTCCGACCTTCCCCCTCCCGTCGTCCCGGACTTGATCCGGGACCCCGCTTCTTCCGTTCCGCGCCGACAGGAGCGGGGCCCCGGATCAAGTCCGGGGCCACGACATTGACGGGCCGAGGCACTCCCTCAATAAAATCGGAACATGGCGCCGCGCCGTTCTACGCAACGCCGGTGCGCGTCTGATGTTCGGCACCACGCTCCTCCTCGCGCTGCGCTCGATCCGCCGCCACATCCTGCGCTCGTTCCTGACGATCCTTGGCATCGTCATCGGCGTCGGTGCGGTGGTGACGATGGTCACGCTCGGCAAGGCCACCACCGCCGCGGTCCAGTCGCAGATCGCCGCGCTCGGCACCAACATCCTCCAGATCCGCCCCGGGCAGGGCTTCGGCCGCGGCGGCGGCGGACCCCGTCCGCCCGACTTCACCCCCGAGGACGTCACCGTGATCGCGACGCAGGTCGCCGGCGTCACCGCGGTCGCCCCGCAGGCACAGGCCAGCGCGACCGCGATCTACGAAGGCGCGAACTGGTCGACGACGATCAACGGCACCACCGCCGCCTATTTTCAGGTCCAGCCATGGCCGCTCGCCAGCGGACGCTATTGGACGACGCCCGAGGAACAGGCGGGCAAGGCGGTGTGCATCATCGGCAATACCGTCCGCCAGAACCTGTTTCGCGGCGGCGAGGCGGTCGGCGAGCGCTTCCGGCTCGGCGACGTCAGCTGCGACGTGATCGGCACGCTCAGCACGCGCGGGCAGGCCGGGTTCGGCGGCGATCAGGACGATGTCGTTATCATGCCGATCAAGGCGGTCCAGCGCCGCTTCACCGGCAGCCGCGACATCCGGCTGATGCTGGTCGGGGTCGACCAGCGCTACCAGACCGCCGGGGTACAGTCCGCGATCACCGACCTGCTGCGCGAGCGCCGCACGATCACCGACGGACGCGAGGACAATTTCAACATCTTCGATACCAAGCAGATCAGCGACACGCTGACCGGCACCACCACCGCGCTGACGCGGATCGTCGCGGCGGTGGCGGCGATCAGCCTGGTGGTCGGCGGCATCGGGATCATGAACATCATGCTGGTCAGCGTCACCGAACGCACGCGTGAGATCGGCATCCGGCTCGCGATCGGCGCGGTCGCAAACGAGGTGCTGCTGCAATTCCTCGTCGAGGCGGTGGTATTGTCATGCCTCGGTGGGCTGATCGGGCTCGTGATCGCGCAGGCGGTGATCGCCGGGCTGACCCCGCTGCTCGACGTGCCATGGACGTTCGACCCGCAGATCAACATGATCGCCTTTGCGATCTCGGCAGTGATCGGCGTCGTGTTCGGCTATTTCCCTGCAAGGCGCGCGGCGGCGCTCAACCCGATCGACGCGCTCCGCCACGAATAGCGGCGGCGCGTCACCCGGCGGCGCGAAGCGCCTCGGTGTCGGTGCGCGCGATCCGGTTCCTGCCATCGCGCTTGGCGCGGTACAGCGCGGCATCGACCCGCGTGAACAGGTCGCTGGCGGGCTGCGGCTCGCGAAACGTGCCGACCCCGATCGAGATCGTCACCTTGCCGTGCGGCACATTGCCGTCATGCGGCAGGTCGAGCCCGGCGACCGCCGCGCGCAACGTCTCGAAAAAGGCGACCGCATCGCCTTCCTCCGCGACGCGACACGCGACAAGAAACTCCTCCCCGCCGATGCGGAACGCCATGTCCTCGACCGGCGCGATCCGTTTGCGCAGCAGCGCACCGATCTGCCGCAGCACCAGATCGCCCGCGGCATGGCCGTACAGATCGTTATACGCCTTGAAGTTATCGACATCGACGATCCCCACCGATCGTACCGACCCGTCGGGCGCCGCCTCGGCAAAGGCGGGGAAGTCGGCCGAATAGGCGCGCCGGTTGGGAATGCCACACAGCGGATCGAGCCGCGCCGACCGCGCTTCGGTCACGTCGGAGAACACCCACAGCCGCCCCGCGAACGCGCCGTCGGTGACGAACGGCACGCTGCGCCGCATCAGGATCCGCCCGTCGCGCAGCAACAATTCGTCCTCGACCGGCTCGTTCGTCGGGGTGACGCGATCGACTTCGTTCAGGAATTGCGCGGGGTCGACGAGCTGCTGACAGGCGTAGCCGAGCATCAGATGCTCGTCGCGCGTTGCCGCGATTTCCTCGGGCACGCCCCATTGGCGAATCAGCGCGGCGTTGCTGTAAATCACGCGCCGATCGGCATCGATCAACACGACGCCGTCCGGCAGCGCGTCGAGTGCCATTTCGAACAGGGACTTACTGACGCTGGTTCCGGGGTTCGTCATCGCAGGTCTGCCACTTGCACCAAAGGGTGTCGGTAGCGGAAGACAGTAAAAGGATGGTTAACGCCGGTAAAGCGCTTGACGTGCGCGTCAGTCGGCCTTGTCGATCGCGGCCTGACGTTCCTCGCGAGATCCCGCGCGCAGCAGGTGCGAATCGGGGCGCATCAACGCCTCTGGCGCGTGCACCAGCTCGCGCAGCCGCTCCAGATCTTCGGGCGTGTCGACGTCGATCAGCTCGGCGGCATTCGCGACGACATGCCGTCCCGCCTGGATCAGATCGCGCGCGCCCTGATCGCCGGTGATCGCCAGCACTTCCTCGAACCGGTTACACCCGAACAGCACTGGTGGCCGCGGCGTGGTGCCGTCGCTCGACGCCACCACCGCCTGCCCGTCGAGATCGGCGGCGGCATCGAACAGCCGATAGATATGCGCCGCGGTGACGCGCGGCATGTCGGCCAGCGCGATCAGCACCGCTTTGGCATCCCGCGCGCGGGCGCAATCGACCCCCATCCGCACCGACGAGGCCATGTCGCGGTCCGCGGCGTCGTTGTGCAGCACGGTGAAATGATGCGAGGCGTAATCGATCGTGCAGCCGTCGACGACGGCGATCCGCTCGCGAAACGGCATGTCCTCCAGCGCGACCGCGACGTGCAGCCCCAGCGGGCGCGCGAGGAATTGCTCCTCCAGCTTGTTCCCCTCGCCGAACCGATCGGAACGGCCGGCGGCCAGCAGGATCAGGACGGTATCTTCAACGGCGATCATGAAAGGCTCCCACCATCGCGGCGGCGATCGACAATGCGATCTCCGCCGGGCCGATCGCGCCGATGTCGATGCCCACCGGGCCATCGATGCGGTCGAGTTGATGCGGGTCAACGCCCGACGCCGCCAGTCGCTCCCGCCGCGCCGCATGGCTGCGGCGGCTGCCCAGCGCGCCGACATAGGCGGCGTTGCTGGCCAGCGCGGCGATCAGCGCGGGATCGTCGATCTTGATGTCGTGGCTCAGCGTCACGACTGCGGTCGCTCGCCCCGGCTTCCACGCCGCTACCGCCTCGTCGGGCCAGCGGTCGTCGAGCGTCACGCCGGGGAAGCGCTCTTCGGTCAGGAACCGCCCACGCGGGTCGATCACCACCACCTCGATCCCCAGCGTCGCGGCGAGCGCGGCGAGGCTCTGCGCGATCTGCACCGCGCCGACGATCAGCAGTCGGCGCGGCGGATCGTAGCGATTGACGAACACCTCACCCGTCTCCTGCGGGCGCAGATCGGCGTGGCCGGTGGACAGATCGGTGGTGACGGTCAGCGACTTGCCTGCCGCGCGCGCCGCGGCGATGCGGTCGAACAATTCGGGGTCGAAGCCCTCGGCGCTGACCGGCTGCACCATCACCGAAATCTCGCCGCCGCACGGCAGCCCGACCTGCCACGCGCTGTCGTCGGCGACGCCGTATGTCTTCACCGCAAACGGCGCGCCCGCGATCACCTGCGCGGCGGTGTCGAGGATATCGCCCTCGACGCACCCGCCCGACACCGACCCCTCGAACCGCCCGTCGGCATGGACAAGCATGTGGCTCCCGCGCGGCCGCGGCGCCGAGCCCCAGGTCGAGACCACGGTGGCGAGCGCCAGTGGCTCGCCCTTCCAGGCGGCAGCGGCGGCGAGGACGGAATCATTGTCTGCCATTATCGTCTTTCAAGGAGCCACGTCATTGCGGCTTTTGCGCTACCCCTGCCCAAGTTCCCCGTCATCCCGGACTTGATCCGGGATCCCGCTTCTTCTTCACTCCGCCGCGAAAAAGAAGCGGGGCCCCGGATCAAGTCCGGGGCGACGAAAGGAGGGGGACCCGCCATCCCTCAAACCGCGGGCAACTCCGCCAGCAACTTGTCGCAGGTGATCGGATAGTCGCGCACCCGCACGCCGGTCGCATGGTAGATAGCATTGGCGATCGCCGCGCCCGCGCCCGAGATGCCCAGTTCGCCGATCCCCTTGGCGTGGATCGGATTGGCGTGGATATCGCGCTCATCAAGGAACGCGACCTCGATTTGCGGGATGTCGGCGTTCACCGGCACGTGATATTCGGCGAGATCGCGGTTCACCACCTTGCCGTTGCGCGGATCATGGACCAGCTCCTCGGTCAGCGCCGCGCCGATACCGAACGTCATCCCGCCGAGACATTGCGACCGCGCGGTCTTCTCGTTGAGGATCCGCCCCGCCGAGAATACGCCGAGCATCCGCTCGACGCGCACCTCGCCGGTCGTCACGTTCACCTTCACTTCGGCGAAATGCGCGCCATAGCTGGCCTGGCGGTGAAGCTTCTCCTGCTTGCCCGGCGCGATCGTGCCGGTGACGGTCATGCCGTCGCCGGCCAGTTCGGCGATGTCGACCGCACGGTTCTCGCCGATCGCGCGCCCGTCCTTGAGCGTCATCGCGCCGACCTCGACACCCATCGCCTTGGCGAGTTTCTCGCGCAGCCCCTCGCACGCCAGATAGACCGACGATCCCGACGAGCCCGCGCCCCACGATCCGCCCGACCCGGCCGCGGGCGGGGCCGCGCCGTCGCCGAGGTGGACGATCACGCGGTCGAGCGGCAGCCCCAGCGTCTCCGCGGCGATCTGCGCGAGGATCGTGTACGTGCCGGTGCCGATATCGGTCATGTCGGTCGAGACGATCGCGCGACCGTCCGCGGTCAACTCGACCGTCGCCGACGATTTTTGGAGCATGTTCGACCGGACCGCCGCTGCGACGCCGACGCCGTGCAGCCACTCGCCGCGCCGGTCGCTCGCCGGCTCGGCCTTGCGGTCCGACCAGCCGAACAAGTCCGCGCCCTTGTCGAGACACGGGATCAGCTGCCGCGTCGAGAAGGGCACGTCGTTGGTCGGATCGATCGCCGGCTCATTGCGGCGGCGCAGTTCGATCGGGTCGATGCCGACCTTGTACGCCAGTTCGTCCATCGCCGCTTCCAGCGCGAGCATCCCGACCGCCTCGCCCGGCGCGCGCATCGACCCCGACAACAGCCAGTTGAGCCGCACCAATTTGTGATCGATCAGCCGGTTCTCGGCCGCATAGGCGAATTGCGTGCCGATCCCGGCCGGCTCGAAATAATCCTCGCCGGGCAGATTGCTGGCGAGCGTCTCATGCCCCAGCCCGGTCAGCTTGCCGTGCGCGTCCGCCGCCAGCCGGATGCGCTGCTCGGTGTTTGAGCGGCGGACGGTGGCGTCGAACACCTGCTGGCGCGCCATCGCGACCTTCACCGGCCGGTCGAGCCGCTTCGCCGCGATCGCCGCCGCAACGCTCTCGGGCGCGATGCCCAGCTTCGACCCGAACCCGCCGCCGACATAGCGCGAGATGATCCGCACCTTGTCCTTGCCGACCCCCAGCGCCGCTGCGAGCTGCATCTGGTCGGAAGCGACCATCTGATAGCTGCCGTGCAGGACCAGCGAGCCGTCCTTCCACTCGGCGATCGAGGCATGCGGCTCCATCGCCGCGGAATTCTGGCTCGGCGTGGTATAGGTCGCGTCGATCGTGAACGCGGCGTCCGCCATCGCCGTGTCGAGATCGCCCTTCGTCATATGCGGCGGGATCTGGTCGGGGGGCGGGCGGTCCGCCTGATCGCGGTGCGCGGCGAAGACGTAATGGCCCTCGCGCGGCTCGTAGGTCACCTCGACCTGCGCCGCGGCATCGCGCGCCGCCTCGAACGACTCGGCGACGACGATCGCGACGATTTCGCCGTGGTAATCGACCTTCTCGACCCCCTGCGTGGGCGCCTTCTTCTCGCCGCCCTGCTGCGGGTTGCGGATGAAGCTGGGGTAATCGGTGATGACGTCGATTACGCCGGGCAGCGCGCGCGCGGCGTCGGCGACCACGTCGGTGATCTTCCCCGATCCGAACGGCGCGCGCACCAGCACGCCATAGCTCAGCCGTTCGGCGGGATATTCGGCGGCATAGGTCGCCTTGCCCGACACCTTCAGCGGCCCCTCGATGCGGTCGAGCGGCTTGCCGATCACGCCCTGCGTACCCGCATCGAGCCAGCTGTGCGGATGCGCTTCGTTCATCGTCAGCGAGCGGGTATCCTCGCGCCCGAGCACCTTGTCGATCAGCGTCATTGCGTCACCTCGCGCAGGCTGGCGATCAACGTACGCCGCGCCAGCGGGATCTTGAAATCATTGGTGCCGAAGCCCTTCGCGCCGTCGAGCAGCGCATCGGCCGCGGCGTTGAAGGCGGCGTCGGACGGTGCCTTGCCGATCAGCGCCGCCTCGACCGCCGGGTTCCGCCACGGCATGTGCGCGACCCCGCCGAACGCCAGCGCCGCCGTGGTGATGACGCCGTCCTCGACCGTCACCACCGCCGCGACCGAGAACAGAGCGAAGGCATAGGACGCGCGGTCGCGCACCTTGCGATACAGATGCCGCCCACCCGTCGGCGCGGGCAGCTCGACATGCGTGATCAGTTCGCCCGCTTCCAGCACGTTCTCGATGTGCGGCGTGTCGCCGGGCAGCCGGTAGAAGTCGCCGATCGGCACGCGGCGCTTGTCGCCGTCCGCCTTCTGCGTGACGATCACCGCGTCGAGCGCGCGCATCGCCACCGGCATGTCGCCGGGGTGCGTCGCGATACATTGATCGCTGGTGCCGAGGATCGCGTGGATGCGGTTGAACCCGCCGATCGCCTCGCACCCGCTGCCCGGCTGGCGCTTGTTGCAGCCGGCGGCGGTGTCGTAGAAATAATAGCAGCGCGTCCGCTGAAGCAGATTGCCGCCGGTCGTCGCCTTGTTGCGCAATTGCCCCGACGCGCCCGCCAGCAGCGCGCGGCTCAGCACCTCATATTTCTCGATCACGCGCGGATCGGCGGCGAGATCGCTGTTCGGCACCAAAGCGCCGATCGTCAGCCCGCCATCCTCGCGCTCCTCGATCGTGTTCAGATCGAGCCGGGTGATGTCGACCAGCTTCTCGGGCGTCTCGACCTGCAATTTCATCAGATCGAGCAAATTGGTGCCGCCGGCGATGAACCGCCCGCCCGCGTGCGTGGCGGCTTCGACGCTGTCGGCGCGTGCATAGTCGAAGGTCTTCATGCGTCCACCTTCGCGCTGGCGTCGGCGACCTCACGGATCGCGTCGACGATATTGGGATAGGCGGCGCAGCGGCAGATGTTGCCGCTCATCCGCTCGCTGATCTCGGCGTTGTCGAGGTCGGCGCGGGTCAGATCGGCGGAGGCGTGGCTCGGCCAGCCCTTCTTCGCCTCGTCGAGCATCCCGACCGCCGAGCAGATTTGCCCCGGCGTGCAATAACCGCATTGATAGCCGTCATGCCGCACGAACGCCGATTGCAGCGGGTGGAGATTCTCGGGCGTGCCCAGCCCCTCGATCGTTACGATCTCGTCGTCCTGGTGCATCACCGCCAGCGTGAGGCAGGAATTGATCCGCCGCCCGTTGACCAGCATCGTGCATGCGCCGCACTGCCCGTGGTCGCAGCCTTTCTTGGAGCCGGTCAGCCCCAGATGTTCGCGGCACAGGTCGAGCAATGAGGTACGGACATCCACCTCCGCCTCGTGCGACTGGCCATTGATCGTGAAGTGCATGTGTTCCGCCTCTCGCTGACCCGCCAAGAACGTCGGCGCGCGAGGGGAGGTCCGTGCGAACGATTCTCATGCGATTCGTTCAGCTTTGCGCTGCTATGCGACGCAGGAAGGCGGGAGGTCGGTATGGTGCGTAAAGTGATGATGGCGGGCGCGGTGTTGCTGGCGACCAGCGGGTGCGTGCGCACCGCGTGGAACGTCGCGACGCTGCCGGTAAAGGCCGTTGGCAAGACCGCCGATCTGATGACCACCAGCCCGAAGGAGCGCGACGAGAAATACGTCCGAAAGATGCGCAAGGAGCAGGAAAAGCGCGACAAGGAATGTCGCAAGCATCCGGATACCTGTGAGGCGGACGGTAATCAGGGCCAGCGCCTGCCGGCTGGTTACTGACCTCGGCCGTCATTGCGAGCGTAGCGAAGCAATCCAGGGCGTCCTGATCCGGCCCTGGATTGCTTCGCTACGCTCGCAATGACGGACGTAGGGCGTCCCTCACTCCGTCGACGGCGCGTTCGGCTGCGGCCCGTCCTTTTCCTCGCCGGCCTGATTGCCGCCGTGATAGCCCCGCTCGGTCTGGCCGCCCTGAAAGTGCCCGCCTTCCTTGCCGGTATGCGGGTTGGGATAGGCGCCGCCCTGACTTTCGCCGCTGCTGTCGCGCCGGCTCGCCACTTCGCCGCTGCCATCGGGATCGTGCGGCGCGGTGCCCTCGCCATCGGCCTGCATCGGTTGCTTGTCGGTCATGTCGCTCTCCGTGCGCGGGATGTACGGTCCCTACGCACGGATGGCGGCATGGGGTCCGTCACGGCTTGATGCCCCAATGCGCATATTCCGCATCCACCAACGGCCACATCGTCCGCGCGGCCAGCAGGTCGGCCGCAGCCTCAGCCCGCTTTCCCTGCCGGTTGCGGATCACGCCCCGCAGGAACAGGCTGGCCGGCAGGTCCGGCTCGTCCTCCAGCGCCGCGTCGAGATCGGCCAGTGCGGCGTCGAGCTGGTCGAGCCGGAAATAGACCATCGCGCGGCTGTCGAGTGCGGCCAGCCGCGCGCCGGATTCGATGGCCTGCGTGCAATCCTTTAGCGCGCTCTCCAATTGAATGCGCGCAGTGCCCTTGGTCCAGCAGCGGCTGTTGAGCAGTTGCGCATTGCCGGGGTTGGCCGCGACCGCGGCGTCCATCGTCGCCACGGCCCCGGCGGCGTCGCCGGCGCGAGCCTGCAGATTGGCCTTCTCCGACATATAATTGGGCACCTCGCTGCCGCCCGCCGCGATCCGCTCGTCCAGCATCGCCAGCGCGGCGTCCTTTTCGCTGTGATCCAGCATGAAGCGCGCCATCTGCATCGTCGCGCCCGCCGCGTCGGGGCTCAGCGCCAGCGCCTCGTCCAGATCGGCGCGTTGCCGCTTCGTGTCGCCGGTCATCGCATAGGAATTCGCACGTCGCAGGTACAGGTCCGCGTCGGGCGCGATCTCGATCGCCTTGGTCAAATCGGGGATCGCCCCGGCAAAATCAAAGATGCCGGTGCGGAAATTGGCGCGGTTCTGGTACGCGCCCGCCTCGGTCGGCTCGGCGGCGATCGCCTTGGCATAGGCGGCCTCCAGCGGCTTCAGCCGGTCGCCTTGCCGTGCGCTCATCACTTCCGCGATGTGTGCGCGCAGCGACGCGGGGGCGGCGACCTCCAGCTTGCGGGTCCGCGCCAGCGCCACCCGCGCGCGCTCCGCCGGAATCGCCTCGACGGCGACCTCGGGCTGGATCAGCGCCACATCGTCGTCGACGCTGATGGTCGTGCCGCTCTGCGCGACGGTGCGCTTCACCGTGCGACCCGCCAGCGGCGCGTCGAAGCTGCGAGCGCCCTCCACGTCGAAGCCCTTGCCGTCGCCGGGCATCTCGACGCGAAGATGGAAGACGGTGCGTGAGGGCTGTCCCAGCGCGACCGGGATCGCGCGCCATGCCGGGCGGCCGCGATCCGGCGTGAACGACAGGTCGTCCAGCGTGCGATCGAGCGACAGCCGCCGCCGCCGTCCGCGCTCCTCCTTCCACTGCGTCGAAATGATCGCGCTGGCGGTCAGCGTGCCGACGCCGGTGTCCGCATCGAATGCCAGCGACTGATCGACCACCCACAATTCGCCCAGGACCGGGGTAAGCGCAGCCTGCGCCATCTCGCGCGTCTGTTCCGGCGTCGCCTGCGTCGCGACCAGCCCCAGCATCGCACCCGCCGGCCCGCGCATCTTCATCGTCACGGTCGCGAGCGTGGGCAGCGTCACCCCGGCGCGATTGTCGAGCACGACGGTCATGTCGCCATCGGGGCGCGCGGGGGCACGGAACGGCACTGGCATCAGCGTCGCACCCGCGGCGCGAAGCGGCAGGACGGTGCGGAATGCGGGCACGTCGCGCAGATCGGTCAGCTTCGTGCCGTTCATCGTGCCGTCCAGCCACAGCACCTCGTTCCCGATCGTCGCACGCACCAGCACATGGTCGAACGCGCCGGGGGAGGGCAGGCGGTCGGTGAAGACGTCCCCGGCCTGCGCCGGCGCCAGCACCGGCTCGGCGTCGATGTCCATCGCATGCAACAGCGCCAGCAGCAGCAGCGTCTTGGCCTTGCAGTCGCCGTACCGCAGCGTCCAGGTCTGCGCCGGCGCCTGTGGCGTGTAATTGCCCCCGGCCATGCCATTATAGAGGTAGCGGATCTTTTCCTGCACCAGCTCCAGCGCCAGTCCGGCGCGCTTCACCGGGTCGCGCTCGGCGGCTTCGATCCGCTTGACCTCCGCGGCCAGCGGGCTGCCCGGCGCGATCAGCCCGTCGGTGGCGTAGAGCGGCGCCATCGTCCGCGCCACCGCCGCCCAGTCGGCGAAGCTGGCCACCTCGACGAAGGCCGGGTGGACGAAGCGCGCGGGCATGTCGCCGGGCATGTCGGGTTGCTTGGGCAGCGCGTCCGCGATCACCAGCTCGCGCATCCCGCCCGCGCTCGTCTCGACCGGCTTGACGCCCTCGGCCTGCACCTTCCAGCGCATCGCGGTGTCGGCGGGCCACAGGAAACGGGTGCGGGTATAGCCGGCGCGCTGCGGCGCCACGACCAGCCCGGCCTGCGCCTGCATCTGGCCCTTCAGCGCCGTGTCGGTCTGCGTGATTGAGATGGTCGTGTGTACCACGTCGCCGATCCGCAGTCCCTCGATCGGCAGGTTGGCGGTCATCACGCCGTTGATCTCGCGCTGTTCCAGGCTCGTCTCGCGGCGCAGCACCGTAAAGCGCTTCCCGCCCGCCAGCAGATCGATATGCTCGGCCCCGCGGATGATCTCGACGCGGTGGACGATGAAATCGCCTTGATCGGGCTGCCACGGGATCGCCAGCATCCCGGCCTGCGCCATCAACTCGGGCGAGGCGACGCGGGTGGCGGTGTCGACATAGCGCCACACCTGCCCGTCCTTCAGCCGCTGCTGCGTGTCGAGCAACACCAAGACCGGCGCAGCCGCCGTCAACTGTGCGGGGGTGATCGGCGGGGCGGGTTTCACCCAGTCGGGCGCGGGCTGATAAAGCGGCGTCTCGCTCGCGTTCGCCGTCCCTGCGGCCAGTGCGCACACCGCCGCCGTCGTCCACCATCGCATCGTTCGAAAGCTCCCCCTGAGCGGCCATGATATCGGCCGCGCAGGGGGAGGCAATCGCGATTATCGCGTGCCGTTCAAGGTCACACCAACTCGCCCAACGCGCTCGCCTCGAAGCCCTTCAGCCCCGCGGCATCGCCCGTGCGCACCTTCGCCACCCATTCCGGGTCGCTGATCAGCGCACGCCCGACCGCGATCAGGTCGAATTCGTCGCGCTCCATCCGCGCCACCAGCCGGTCGAGATCGGTGCTGGTCGATCCCTCGCCGCCGAACGCCGCGAGGAACTCGCCCGACAGCCCGACCGAGCCGACGCTGATCGTCGTCGCGCCGGTCAGCTTCTTGGCCCAGCCCGCGAAGTTGAGCCCGCCCTCGCCGTCCAGCTCGGGGAACTCGGGCTCCCAGAACCGCCGCTGCGAGCAATGCAGCACGTTCGCGCCGGCCTCGACCAGCGGCAGCAGCCAATCGGTCATCGCCTCCGGCGTCTCGGCGAGCCGCGCGCGATAATCCTGCTGCTTCCACTGGCTGACGCGCAGGATCACCGGCATGTCGGGGCCAACCGCCGCGCGCACCGCCTTGACCACCTCGCCCGCGAACCGCGACCGCTCGCGGATCGTCGCGCCGCCGTAAGTGTCGTTGCGCTGGTTGGTGCCGCCCCAGAAGAACTGGTCGATCAGATAGCCGTGCGCGCCATGGATCTCGACCGTGTCGAAGCCGAGCGCCTTGGCCTCCGCCGCCGCGCGCGCGAAGGCGGCGATCGTGTCGGCGACGTCCTCGTCGCTCATCGCCTGACCGCGCGCTTCCGCGGGCGCATTATAGCCCGACGGGCTCTCGACCGGCTGCGGCGGCGCCCAGTCACCCGCGGGCGGACCATTGGTCGCGCCGGTGTGCCAGATCTGCGGCCCCATCTTGCCGCCCGCCGCGTGCACCGCGTCGATCACGCCCTTCCAGCCCGCCAGCGCGGCGTCGCCGTGGAAGAACGGGATGCCGGGATGGTTGCGCGACGACGGCCGGTCGATCACCGTGCCCTCGGACAGGATTAGCCCGACGCCGCCTTCGGCGCGGCGGCGGTAGTAAGCGGCATTGGCCTCGCCGACCACGCCGCCCGGCGCCATCGTGCGCGTCATCGGCGCCATGACGATGCGGTTGGGCAGCTCCAGCGAGCCGAGCGAGAAGGGACGGAACAACGTATCGACCGAAGCGGAGGACATCCACGGCGCCTTTTCTTGTGATTGTGACCCTTCAGGTATATATCGGAAACCTGAGGTCAATAACGCACCTGCGATCGACTAGGTATACTCATGGAAACCGCCACGCTCTCGCCGCCGCACGTCTGCCAGCATTTCTCGGTCGATTGCCCCAGCCGTGCGCTGCTCGACCAGATCGCCGACAAATGGTCGATGATGGTGCTCACCGTGCTCGATGCCGGGCCGATGCGCTTCAACGCAATCCGCCGCCACCTGGAGGGCGTGACGCAAAAGGCGCTGACGCAATGTCTGCGCCGGCTGGAGCGCAACGGCATGGTGTCGCGGCGCGTCATCCCGGCGTCGCCGGTCGCGGTCGAATATGCGATCACGCCGCTGGGGCGCTCGCTGCACCAGCCGTTCAAGGCACTGTACCGCTGGACGATCGAGAACATGCCGCACGTCGAGGAGGCCCGCCGCAGCTTCGACGAGAAGGTGGCGGCCTGACGCCCTAGCGGCTCACCGCATTCACACCCCACCCCCGATCGTGCTGAGGAGGCATTGAGCGAAGTCGAAATGCCGTCTCGAAGCACAGCCGCGCGCGCAGGCCCTTCGAGACGAGGCTTCGACGGGCTCAGCCTCTCCTCAGGACGAACGGAGGGAGTAAAGGATTGAACATGAAAAAGATCGGCTTCCTCTCCTTCGGCCACTGGTCGAACGCGCACGGCTCCGCTACCCGCTCGGCCAGCGACGTCCTCCTCCAGTCGATTGACCTCGCCGTCGCCGCCGAGGAACTCGGCGCGGACGGCGCCTATTACCGCGTCCACCATTTCGCGCAGCAGCTCGCCTCGCCGTTCCCGCTGCTCGCGGCGGTCGGCGCGCGGACGCGCACGATCGAGATCGGCACCGGCGTGATCGACATGCGCTACGAAAACCCCTTCTACATGACCGAGAATGCCGGCGCGGCCGACCTGATCGCGGGCGGCCGGCTGCAACTCGGGATCAGCCGCGGCTCGCCCGAGCAGGTGATCGAGGGCTGGCGCTATTTCGGCTACGCCCCCGCCGCCGGCGAAAGCGACGCCGACATGGGCCGCCGCCACAGCGAATTGTTCCTGCGGCTGTTGCAGGGCGAGGGCTTCGCCAAGCCCAATCCGCAGCCGATGTTCCCCAACCCGCCGGGCCTGCTCCGGCTCGAGCCGCACGCCGAAGGCCTGCGCGAGCGGATTTGGTGGGGCTCGGCGTCGAACGCCACCGCGGTTTGGGCGGCGCAGATGGGAATGAACCTGCAAAGCTCGACGCTGAAGGCCGACGAAAGCGGTGAGCCGTTCCACGTCCAGCAGGCGAAACAGATCCGCGCCTATCGCGAGGCGTGGAAGGCGGCGGGCCACACCCGCACCCCGCGCGTCTCGGTGTCGCGCTCGATCTTCGCGCTGACGGACGACCGCGACCGGGCGTATTTCGGGCGCGACGGCGGCGGCGACCAGATCGGCGTGATCGACAACATGCGCGCGGTGTTCGGCCGCTCCTACGCCGCCGAGCCCGAGAAGTTGATCGAGCAGCTCCGCGCCGACGAGGGCGTAGCCGAGGCCGACACGCTGTTGCTGACCGTCCCCAACCAGCTCGGCGTCGACTACAACGCGCACGTGCTGGAGAACATCCTCCGCCACGTCGCCCCGGCGCTGGGCTGGCGGTGACGCCAACGTCCGTCATTGCGAGCGTGGCGAAGCAATCCAGGGCCGGATCAGGACGCCCTGGATTGCCGCGCTACGCTCGCAATGACGTAGTGGTGATGTCCTACACCATCCGCCTTCGGCTATTCATTCCCAAGCCGCCGACCCGACGAATACCCCCTTTATCGTCTCAACATTCGCAACATTCGCCTCGCCCAGCGAACCCCGCTAAAGCCCCGCCGCCATGATCCGCATCACCGACCTGAAACTGCCGCTCCACCATGCCGACGAGGCGCTGCCCGCCGCGATCGTCAAGCGGCTGCGCATCACCCCGCGCGACCTGATCCGCTTCACCGTGGCGCGGCGCGGCAACGATGCGCGCGAACATGGCCGCATCCAGCTCGTCTACACGGTCGACGTCGCGGTGAAGAACGAGGGTACGGTGCTCGCGCGCAACCGCCGCGACCGCGACGTCTCGCTCACCCCCGACACCCGCTACCGCGCGCCCGAGCCCGCGAACGACGGCGCGCCGCGCCCGGTGGTGATCGGCGCCGGGCCATGCGGGCTGTTCGCCGCATTGATTCTCGCGCAGGCCGGTTACCGTCCGATCATTCTCGAACGTGGCAAGGTGGTGCGCGAGCGGACCAAGGACACCTGGGGCCTGTGGCGGCGCAGCGTCCTCAATCCCGAGTCGAACGTCCAGTACGGCGAGGGCGGGGCAGGGACCTTCTCCGACGGCAAGCTCTACAGCCGCATCAAGGATCCGCGCCACCTCAACCGCAAGGTGCTGACCGAATTCGTCAAGGCCGGCGCGCCCGAGGAGATCCTCACCGAAGCGCACCCGCATATCGGCACCTTCCGGCTGGTGACGATGGTCGAGAGCATGCGCGCGACGATCGAGGAACTCGGCGGTGAATATCGCTTCTCGACCCGTGTCACCGGCTTCGACGTCGCGGAGCAGGGCGGGGAGCGCCGGATCAAGGGCCTGCACCTCCACGACGGCGGCTATCTTGAGGCGGAGCATGTCGTGATGGCGATCGGCCACAGCGCGCGCGACACGTTCGCGCTGCTGGTCGAGGCTGGCGTCCATGCCGAGGCCAAGCCCTTTTCGATCGGCGTCCGCATCGAGCACCCGCAATCGTGGATCGACCGCGCGCGCTTCGGCCCCGATGCCGGGCATGCGGTGCTCGGCGCGGCCGAATATCACATCTCGCATCACTGCTCGAACGGGCGGACGGTCTACAGCTTCTGCATGTGCCCCGGCGGCACCGTCGTCGCCGCGACCAGCGAGGAAGGCCGCGTCGCCACCAACGGCATGAGCCAATATTCGCGCAACGAACGCAACGCCAATTCCGGCTTCGTCGTCGCGATCGACCCCGAGCGCGACTATCCCGGCGACCCGCTCGCCGGGCTCGCGCTGCAACGCGAGATCGAGGCGAAGGCGTTCGTCGCGGGCGGCTCGACCTATCACGCCCCTGCGCAACGCGTCGGCGACTTCCTCGCCGGCCGCGCCTCGACGACGCTCGGCAGCGTCGTGCCGTCGTACAAGCCCGGCGTGACCCCGACCGACCTTGCCGAAGTCCTCCCCGATTTCGCGATCGCGGCGATGCGCGAGGCGATCCCGGTGTTCGGCCGCCAGATCAAGGGCTACGACCATCCCGATGTCGTGATGACCGGGGTCGAGACGCGCACGTCGTCGCCGGTGCGCTTCACGCGCGGCGAGGACATGCAGAGCCTCAACACCCGCGGCCTGTATCCGGCGGGCGAGGGGGCGGGCTATGCCGGCGGCATCCTGTCGGCGGCGGTCGACGGCATCCGCGTCGCGGAGGCGGTGGCGCAGCAGATCGCGCGCGCATGACGCTGATCCTGTTCAACAAGCCCTATGACGTGCTGAGCCAGTTCACCGATCGCGGTTCCCCGACGACGCGCGCGACGCTGTCGGACTTCATCGAAATGCCCGGCGTCTACCCCGCCGGCCGGCTCGACCGCGACAGCGAGGGGCTGTTGCTGCTCACCGACGACGGCCGGTTGCAGGCGCGGATCGCCGACCCGAAGTTCAAGCTGCCCAAGACCTATTGGGTGCAGGTCGAGGGCGTCCCCGACGCTGCCGCGCTGGCCGCGCTGCGCACCGGTGTCATGCTCAAGGACGGCATGACGCGGCCCGCCGAGGTCGAACCGCTCGACGCGCCCAAAATGTGGCCGCGCACGCCCCCGATCCGCTACCGCGCGAGCATCCCCGACACATGGATCGCGCTGACGATCCGCGAGGGCCGCAACCGGCAGGTCCGCCGCATGACCGCCGCGATCGGCCACCCGACGCTGCGGCTGATCCGCTGGCGGGTCGGCGACTGGTCGCTCGGCGATCTCGCGCCGGGAGCGTGGCGGGCGGCATGAAAATCTTCTTCGACGGCGGCTATTCGCCCGCCGGGATGGAATATGCTTTGGTCGCAGGCGGGCGGACGTACATGCGTCGCGACCTTGGCCCCGGCAGCAGCATGGAGGCCGAGTGGCTCGCGCTGACTGCCGCGCTGACGCTCGCCAACGATCTGGGGCTCGCCGAAGCGGTGTTGCTCGGCGACGCCGCGGCGGTGATCGCGCAGGCGCACGGCGCGATCCGCTGCCCGCCCGCGTACCGCGACCATTATGAGCGCTTCCAGTCGCTCCCGCGCCCCGCCGGCCGGCTGCGCATCCGCTACATAAAGCGCACCCAGAATCTGGCGGGCATCGCACTGGAAGCGGTGCAGCGCTGGACCCAACCGGCACAGCTCTCCGCCATCACCCCGTCGTCTCTGGGCTGACCCGGGCCCCCGCATCGCCTTGCCCGTCATTCCCGCGAAGGCGGGAAACCAGAACCTCTGACCTCCCGACTCTATCGACAGACCTACGCGTCTGGATTCCCGCCTTCGCGGGAATGACGAGAAATTGGCCGTCTTTCTGGATCAAGTCCGGGGCACCAATAACCCCTTCACTCCGCCGCCGCGCGCTCGCACGTCAGGAACGCCACGAAGCGATTGGTCGACCCATGCAGATCGCGCGCGCTGGTCGCCAGCGCGCTCGCGCTGTTGCGCACCGTCGCCGACAGCGTCGACGCCTTGCCGACCGTCTCGACCAACGCGCCGATCCCGCCGCCGATCGCCTCCGCCAGATCCGCCGCGCGCGCCGCGCCGCCGTCCACCGCCAGCGCACTGCTGCGCTGCTCGTCCACCGCCACCTTGATCCCGCGCGCCGCCCCCGAAACCTCGGCCACCGCCTGCGTCACCGTGCGCAATTTCTCGCCGGTCTCCGCCACCCCCTCGCGAATGCCCGCGATCAGCACCCCGATCCGGTCGCTCGCGCGCGTCGTGTCGGCGGAGAGCGCCTTCACCTCGCCCGCGACCACCGCAAAGCCGCGCCCCGCCTCGCCCGCGCGCGACGCCTCGATCGTCGCGTTCAGCGCGAGCAAATTGGTCTGCGCCGCGATCCGGCGGATGTCGGCGAGAAAGCCTTCGATCTGCACCGCCTGCTCCTCCAGCATCGCGGCGGTCTGAACACTGCGCTGCGCGGCGGTGCAGACCCCGTCGGTCAGCTGCGACTGTCGCTCGGCGGCGACCGCGATCGTCTGGATCGAGCGCGTCAGGTCGCGGATCGACGCGGCGACCTGCCCGATATCGGTCGCGGCCTCGCCGGCGCTCGTCGCCGCCGACACCGCGTCGCCGCGCGCCGCGGCGGTGCCGCCTTCCAGCTGGATCGCCGCCTGCTCCAGCCGCTCGCTCGCCTGCGCGATCCCGCCGACGATCGACGTCACCGATCGTTCGAACTCGCCCGCCAGCATCATCAGCTCGCCCCGCCGGTCGTTCGCGAGCTGCGCCGCCTGTTCCTCGCGCCGCCGCCGTTCACGCCCCGCGCGATCCTCGGCCAGCCGCGCCTGCTCCAGCGCGCTCTCGGTGGCACGCCGGCCCTCCTCGGCGATCGCGGTCAGCTCGCGCGCGCGTTGCAGGCTGCGCTCCTGCGCCGCGAACAGCCGCTCCAGCATTAGCGTCACCACCGTCAGCGCGCCGAACTGCAAGCCGACCGCGACGACATGGAACAGCACCCGCGTCAGGTCGCCGTTGCCGTCGAACACCCAGTCGGGCGCGAACCATTCGAGCAGCACATGATGCACCGCGGTCAGCCCGGTCGCCAGCAGGATCGGCCGCCAGTCGGCGAGCACCAGCAGCGCCGCCATCGCGACGAAGAAATACATGTGCGCGTCCATCTGCCAAACGCGCCCTTGCAGGACGAACACCAGCAGCGCCGGCAACACCGTCGCCAGCGACCCCATCATCGCGCGCGCGACCGCATCGTGCCGCCCGAGCACCACCATCGCGGTCGGCCCGATATTGGCGAGCAGCCCGATCGCCAGCACCACCGGCAGCTTGCCGCCGCCGATCAGCAGGTCGCCCACGCACAATCCGGCAAGCACGATCCAGCCCGCCCAAGCCCAGCCCCTGACGCCGTACAGGCGCATCCGGTCGAGCGGATCGATCGCCGTGCTCATGCGACGGTCGCCTGTCGGGATAGGGCGCCACAGCCGGCGGGTGGGGCGGCCAACATCACGGCGCGCCACGGTCGAAGCTGCGCCGCAATCCGCGCGCGGCTTCCCACCACCACCAGCGATCCTCGCAGCGGCCCCTCGCCAAGCAACGCAGCCCCCGACGACAGCGCCAGCCGCGCGGTGGCGTTGACGTCACGGTCGACGATCGGGATCAGCAGGATGCGCCCCTCGGCCGGCGGGTACAGGCTCATGATCGCGAGCGCGGCGACGCCGACGCCGGCCTGCGCCATTAGTAACAGCCGATCGGAACGGTGATCCATGCCGCAGGCTTGTAAGAATCGGTGCTTAACTTACCGTAATTGAGGAAAGGTATTTGCGCGTCGCGGCCCGCTCAGCCGAGCCGTGCGAAGGCCGCCGCGTGCGCCGCCACCCCGCGCTCGCCGCACGGCATCAACCCGCCCTGCACCGGCAACGCCATCAGATGCTCGCCCGCATAAGGCGAGGCGAAGTTCTTCGCATAATCGGCATGGAAGCCGAACCGCGCGTAGAAAGCCGACTCGCCCAGCGCGAAGCACAGCACGACACGCGCCGCCTCGATCCGCTCGATCCCGGCGTGGACCAACGCCTCGGCCACGCCCTGCCGGCGATAATCCTCGGCGACCGCGACCGGGGCGAGCGCCACCGCAGCGATCGCCTTGCCGCCGACCTCGACCGTCATCCGGCTGAACGCGACCGCGCCGACCAGCGCGCCCCCGTTCTCGTCGGCGTCCTCGTCAACCGCGACCATCATCAGCACCATGTCGCCGTCGATGCACAATTGCCGGACCAGATCGGCCTCGTCGGCGCGCGGGAAGACGGTGCGGAGCAGCGCGTCGATCGCGGCGACGTCGCCGCTCGCCGCCGGGCGGATCGCGATCGTCACGCCCGCGATGCTCACGCCAGCGCGATGTCCGGCGCGTCCTCGGCCTTCATCCCGATCACGTTATAGCCCGCGTCGACATGGTGGATCTCACCGGTCACGCCGCTCGCCAGGTCGGAGAGCATGTAGAGTCCCGCGCCGCCGACGTCCTCGATCGTCACGGTGCGGCGCAGCGGCGAATTCAGCTCGTTCCACTTCAGGATATAGTTGAAATCGCCGATCCCGCGCGCCGCCAGCGTCTGGATCGGCCCGGCCGAGATCGCGTTGATGCGGATATTGTCGGGGCCGAGATCGACCGCGAGATACTTCACGCTCGTCTCCAGCGCCGCCTTGGCCACGCCCATCACGTTGTAATGCGGAATCACCTTCTCGGCGCCATAATAGGTCAGCGTCAGGATCGACCCGCCCTCGGGCATCATCCGCCGCGCGCGCTGCGCCACCGCGACCAGCGAATAGGCCGAGATGTTCATCGTCATCAGGAAATTGTCTAGCGTTGTATCGTAATAGCGCCCGCGCAGCTGCGACTTGTCCGAAAAGCCGATCGCATGAACGACGAAGTCGATCGTCGGCCATTCCGCGGCCAGCGCCGCGAAGGTCGCGTCGAGCGCGTCCATGTCCGATACGTCGCAATCGAACAGCCGCGCGACGCCCAGTTGCTCGGCGAGCGGGCGCACGCGCTTCTCCATCGCCGCGCCCTGATAGGAGAAGGCGAGCTCCGCGCCGGCCTCGCTCAGCTTCTTGGCGATGCCCCACGCCAGCGACTTGTCGTTGGCCAGCCCCATGATGAGCCCGCGCTTGCCCGCCATCAATCCGTTCACGCGTATACCTGCATTATGATTCACCCTGTCCGGTCCCCTCTACAACCGGTTCGGGCGGCTCCGCCAGTGCCGCGTTGAGGTGCGCGCCGAAGACCAGTCCCAGCCCGATCAGATAGAAGAACAACAGCATGACGACTACACCGGCGAGGCTGCCATAGGTCAGGTCGTAGCCACCGAGCTGCGACAGCGCCCACGGCAGCCCCGCCGTCATGCTGACCCACCACAGGGTCGTGAAAAGCGCGCCCGGCCATTTGCGCGCGTCGCTGCGCCGGTATTTGCCCGGCGTCACCGAGTAAAACAGCATGTACAGCGCGCCGAACATGATCGCCGCCGGCACCAGCCGCGCGATGTTGAGCCACTCCGCGACGTGCTGCGCCACCGGCAGCAGGCGATAGATGAACTGCTCGGCAGCGGTCAGGATGCCCTGCACCAGAAACGCGAACAGCGCGATCACCACCGAGGCGATGATCGCGACGCTCAGCCCCAGCCGCGCGCGCCACAGCGACTGCGACGAGCGGGTGCCATAGGCTTTGCGGAAGATGTCGCGGATCGTCTCGGCGAAGCTGCCGACCGTCCACAGCCCGACCAGCGCGCCGAACCACAACAACGGCCCGGTCCGCGCCTGCAACACATTGGCGATCGGCGTCCGCAACACCTCCGCCACGTCGCGCGGCAGCACCGACAGGAAGCTGGCCAGCCCCCGCTGCACGTCGTCGCTCTGCCCGAACAGCGACGCCACCGCCGCGGCGACGATGAAGAACGGAAACACCGTCATCAGCGCGAGATAGGCGAGGTTGCCGGCGTAGATGAACCCGTCGGTCCACACGCCAATCACCGCGCGCTTGAACACCTCCCACGCATAGGCGCCGGGGCGGACGCGCGCGAGCTGGCGGTCGAGCCGACGCCGCGCGGCGCCGTGGTGGCGCCCGCGGTCTTCAGGCGTCAACGATAGCGGGGCGTCGGTCACGCACGGTCAGACGCCCATCGCCGCACGCGGGTTCCCGCCACCGTCCCAGCCGGCGACGAACGCTTTCAGCGCCGCATCGTCCGCCGGCACGTCGACGATCAGCGTCACCAGCTGATCGCCACGCTCGCCGCCTTTGCGGTGAAAGCCTTTTCCCTTCAAACGCAATGTCTTGCCGGAGGTTGCCCCGGTCGGCACCGTGATCATCACCGGCTTGTCGACCGTCGGGCACTTCACCTTTCCGCCCTCGACCGCTTCCTTGAGCGTGATCGGCAGGTCGAGCCGCACGTCGTCGCCCTCGCGTGTGAAGAAGCGGTGCGGCTGGACCTCGATCGTCACGATCGCGTCGCCGGGGCCGCCCGGGCCGTCGTCACCCTTGCCCGCCAGCCGCATCTGCGTGCCGGTATCGACCCCGGCGGGCAGCTTGAGGTCGATCGTGCTGCCGCTCGCCAGCGTCACCCGCTGCGGCGCGAGCGTCGCGGCGTCGGTAAACGGCACGCGCAGCGAATAGGCGACGTTGCCGCCCTTCGGCGGCGGCTGCCGCCTGCCGAAGCCGCTCGCGAATCCGCCGCTGCCGCCAGCACCGCCACGCGCGCGACCGCCGCCGAACAGCCCCTCGAAGATGTCGCTCATGTCGGGGCCGCCGGCACCGCCGCCCATCCCGCTCATGTCGAAGCCTTCGGGCCGGAACCCGCCATTGCCCGCCTGTCCGCGCCCGCCCGCGCCGAAGCCGAACGGCGAGGTCGGGTTGCCGTCGCCGTCGATCTCGCCGCGGTCGAACCGCGCGCGCTTGTCCTTGTCGGTCAGCAGGTCATAGGCACCCGTGACCTGCCCGAACTTCTCCGCCGCCTTGGGATTGTCGCGATTGCGGTCGGGATGCAGCTCCTTGGCGAGCTTGCGATACGCTTTCTTGATCTCCGCCTCGCTGGCGCCGCGCGCCACGCCCAGCGTCGCATATGGATCGGCCATGTCGTCCCCGGTTGGTGTGTTACTCGCCTATGTGGGGCAGTGATGCGCGAAGCGCAATCGTTACGCCGGCTCCTCGATGCGCTCCGCAATCGGCGCGACATCGACGCTGACCTCCATCGCCTGCGCCCCCGATCCCAGCACCACGCCGTCGACCGGCGCGATCTCGGCATAGTCGCGCCCGATCGCGACGACGATATGGTCGCCCGCCATCCAGATGCCGTTGGTCGGATCGACCCCCACCCAGCCGCGCTGCGGCCCGCACCAGATCAGCACCCAGGCGTGCGTGGCGTCCGCGCCGACCAGCCGCTCCTGACCGGGCGGGGGGATCGTGCGGATATAGCCAGACGCGTAAGCAGCGGGCAGTCCGGCGGCGCGCAGCCCCGTCAGCATGATCTGCGCGAAATCCTGACAGACGCCGCTGCGCTTGGCGAACGCCTCGTGCGGCGGCGTGTCGACCAGCGTCGCGGCGGGATCGAACGCGAAGTCGCGCTGGATGCGCCGCGCCAGCGCGATCCCGGCCTCCAGCACGTTGCGGTCCGGCGACAGGTCGGGCGCGCAATAATCGGCGATCGCGCGGTCGAGCGGGATCAGCGGGGAGGGGAACAGATACGCTGCCGGCCCCGCCGCCGACACGTCGCTCGACGCCCGCGCCAGCGCGCAGACCTCGGCGATCATCGGGTCGCTCGCGTCGGGCACCGGCACCAGCCGGTCGACGGTGATCCGCGCGACGCTCTCGATCGTCAGCCGCCGGACGCGCTCGTCGACCACCAGCCGCGTGACATGCGCCAGCCCGGCCTCGGCGTAGGCGGCGGTGGTCCGCCCCGACGGCGCGACGTGCAGCGCATAGTCCTCCAGCTTCTGCCCCGGCCAGTCGATCGGCTTCAGCCGCAGATTGCAGCGGGCGAACTTGACCGCATTGCCATAGTCGAAGCGGGTGATGTGGCGGATGTCATAACGCATCGATCAGGCCCCATTCGTCATTGCGAGCGTAGCGAAGCAATCCAGGGCGTCCTGGTCCAACCCTGGATTGCTTCGCTACGCTCGCAATGACGAAGTAAGAGTGTGTCGCTCACGCCAGCGTCAACCCGCTCGCCCGCAACGGCTCTGCGCCCTGCAGGAAATACCGCCGCGCGATCGCCTCGGACAGCCTGAACAAACGATGCTCGACCTCCGACAGCGTCTCGGGATCGAGCAGCGCCGCCTGCGCCGGAGCGACCAGTGCCAGCAGCTCCGTCGCCTCGATCTGCTGCGGCTCGGCCATGCCGTCGTCGTCGAGCACCGGCAGCGCGGCGAGATGCTCGCGAACCCGCTCGACCTGAAACGCCAGCGCGCGCGGATTGCCCGGATCGAGCACGGTCAGGTCGACCACCGGCACCCGCGCGATACCGGTCAGATAGCGCTGGCGATAGCTGATCTGGCTGTCGGCAAGATCGAGCAGCGTCGACAGATCGCCCGCCGACGCGCCGCTCATCCCGAAAATCCGCGCCGCGCGGGTGATCGCGCGCGCGCGCTCGATCCGCCGCCCGAGATCGTGGAACCGCCACGCCGCGGTCCGCCCCATATGCTCGGCGGACAGCCCGGCGATCGCGGCATAGCGGCGCTGAAGCGATCCGGCGCGGTCGAGCATCCCGCGATGCGTCGGAAAGGGCGCGTCGAGCAGCCGCACCATGTCCACCGACAGCCGGTCGCGCGATCCGCCCGCGATCCGCTGCGCATGGGTGTTGATTGCGGCCACCGATTGCCAGCCGTCGCGCGCCTCCATTGCCGTGCGCGCGAACGCGATCAGGTCGGCGCGGCGGAAGCTGGCCGGGGCAGGGGCCGCGCCGCTGTCGACGATCTCGGCGACCAGCTTCGCGATCGTCGCCTCGTCGGGGGCTGCACCAGTGTCGGCGTCGATCGAATGGCCCAGCATGACGCGGATCGCCGCCAGCAACGCCTCGCCGCGCTCCAGATAGCGTCCGAGCCAGAAGAAATTGTCGGCCACCCGGCTCGGCAACGTCCCCGGATTGCGCCGGACGTGCAGCGAATCGGGTGCGGGCAGCAACGACACCGGCGACACCGGCTCCGCGCCGTGCACGCAGACGTCCGCCGACCAAGTTCCCTCGCCCAGCACCGCCGCACGCGGGTCGGGATGCTCGCCGATCCGCGCGAACCCGCCCGGCAACACCTGCCAGTGGCCCTGCGCGTCGCGCGCCGCGAACACCCGCAACGTGAACGGCCGCGGCTCCAGCCGGTCCTCGATGATGACCGGCATCGTCGACAGCCGGACGATCTCCTGCCCGACATAATCCTGCGGTCGCCGCGTCAGGTCGTCGAGGAACGCCGCGCGCTGTTCCGGCGTCAGGTCCGCCCCCGCCACCGGCGCGTCGCCCGGCAGCCCCAAAGTCCGTGCCCCGAACGCCGGGGACAGCAACATCGACCCGAACTCGCCCGCGACATGTGCGGCCTCGCGCGGCTGCCCGCACCACCAGGTCGCGATGTTCGGCAGGATCAGGTCCGCGCCGGTCAGCCGCGTGCTCAGCTGCGGCAGGAACGCGCCGAACGCCGGGCTTTCCAGCACGCCCGCGCCCGGCGCATTGGCCAGCACGACATTGCCCTGCGCCCAGACGTCGATCAGCCCCGGCACGCCGATCCGCGAATGCGAGTCGAACGCCAGCGGGTCGAGCAGCCGCGGATCGAGCCGCCGCCACAAGGCATCAACGCGCTTCAGCCCCGCGATTGTGCGGACGTAGAGCCGGTCCTCCAGCGCGGCGAGATCGTCGCCCTCGACCAGCAACAGCCCCAGATAGCGCGCCAGATGCGCCTGTTCGGGATAGCTGGGATTGTAGCGCCCCGGCGTTAGCAAACCGATCCGCGGGTCGCTGCGCCGGCACGCCGCCGCCAGCCCCTCGCGGAACGCGGCGAAGAACGGCGCATGGCGGCGAACGTTGAGCCGCGCCTGCAACCCACCGAGCGTGCGGCTGACCGCCAGCCGGTTCTCCAGCGCATAGCCCGCTCCGGTCGGCGCGCGCAGATGGTCGGCGAGCACCCGCCACTCCCCCGACGGGCTGCGCCCCAGATCGATCGCGACGAAATGCAGATGGTGCCCGCCCGGCGGCGCAAGCCCGACCAGCGGCCGCAGGAAGAACGGGCTGCCGGTGACAAGCGTCGCGGGAAAGTGCCCGCGCTCCACCAGCCTGGACGGGCCGTAGAGGTCGGCGAGGATCGTCTCGAACAGATCGGCGCGCTGGACGACCCCGCGCTCGATATGTGCCCATTCCGCCGCCTCGATCAGCAGCGGCATCGGGCTGACCGGCCACGGCCGCTCGCTGTCCTCGCCGATGATGCGAAAGCCGGTGCCGATGTCGATCGCGTGCCGCTGCACCCGCTCGCGCGCATGGCCGAGATCGTCGCCCGCGACCGAAGACAATTCCTCGAGCACCGCCAGCCACGGCGCGGCGGCACCGGCGCGCATCGTGTCGGACGAGGTGCCTGCGTAATCGTCGAAGTGGCGGCGGGCGAGGGTGCCGGTATCGAAGAGGGGCTGCGTGGCCAGCGGTTCCTCCTTAGCCAACCGGGGCGGACCCTAATGCCGCGGTCTGGTTAAGCAATCGGAATCGACCGCCCCCTTAAAGGTCGGGCAGCACCTGATCGGCAACGCCCCAGCCCTTCAGCGAGCGCCCGTTGGCGCGCGCGATCAACGCCTCTGCCTCGCCGACATGCCAGTGCGCTGCGCTGTCGAGATCGCGCAATTCGGTCCACGACACGGGTGCCGCGACCGGGGCACCGGCGCGCGCGCGGGCGGCATAGGGCATGATCGCGGTCGCGCCGCGCTGGTTGCGCAGATAATCGATGAAGATCCGCCCCTTGCGTTTGGCCTTGCTCATCACCGCCACGAACCGCTCGGGATCGGCATGCGCCAACGCGCGCGCGAAGCGCTCGGCGAAGTCGCGCACCGCTGGCCATTCCGCCTTGGGGGTGAGCGGCACGACGACATGCACCCCCTTGCCCCCCGACAGCAGCGGGAAGCTGACCAGCCCGAGTTCGGCGAGCTGTTCCTTCAGGTGCACGGCGGCGCGCTTGGTTTCCTCGAAGCCGAGCCCTTCGTCGGGGTCGAGGTCGAACACCATCCGGTCGGGCCGTTCGAGCGCATCGACGCGCGATCCCCAGCCGTGGAATTCGATCGTCCCCATTTGCACGCACGCGACCAGCCCGTCGGCATCCTCGACATACAAATAGTTCTCGGTGCTGCCGTCCTTCTCGCGGATCGGCACCTGATGCACGGTATCGCCGAACGATCCCGCGTCGTGCTTCTGGAAAAAGCATTGCCGGGCACGGCCTTGCGGGCAGCGCACCAGACTGATCGGCCGATGCCCGGCCCAAGGGAGCATGATGCCCGCGACCGCGGCGTAATAATCCGCCAACTGCCCCTTGGTGATCTTGCCCTCCGGGAAGATCACGCGGTCGCGATTGGTGACCTTGATCCGCGACTCGACCTTGGGTGTGGGGGCGGGCGCTTCGGCGACCACTTCCGCCGCCGGCTTGTCGCCGCGCAGCCCGATGAAGCTCGAATGGCGCAGCACGCCGTCGGGCGTGGTCTCGGCAAAGGCCACCTCGGCGACCAACTCGGGCTTCACCCAGTGCGCGCCCTTCACGGCGGCGCGCGGCGCATCCACCGTCGCGGTCTTGCGCGCCAGTCGGTCGAGCCGCGTCCGCAGATCGTCGATCGTCGCCGCATCGAACCCGGTGCCGACCTTGCCGGCATAGCGCAGCGTATCGCCGTCATGCACCCCCAGCAGCAACGACCGCAGCCCGCGCGACTTGGTGGAGGGCAGCCAGCCGACGATCACGAACTCCTGCCGCCGGATGCACTTGATCTTCAGCCACGACTGGGTGCGTCGCCCGCGATACGGCGCGTCCGCCCGCTTGGAGACGACTCCCTCATAACCCTCCCGGCACATCGTCTCGAACAATTGCTCGCCGGACCCGACGATATGTTCGGAAAAGCGCAGCCGCTCCTCTCCGTCGCCGACCAGCGCGCGCAGCCGCTCCTTGCGCGCGACATTGGGCTGGTCGCGCAGATTCTCGCCATCCAGTTCGAGCAGGTCGAACGCAAACAGCGTCATCGCACCGCCCGCGCCGATCGCATCCTTCAGCGTCGAGAAATCGGGTTTCCCATCCTTGAACGCGACGATCTCGCCATCGATCAGCGCGGTCGTCGCGGGCAGCGCGGCGGCGGCTTCGGCGATGCCGGGGAATTTGTCGCTCCAGTCGAGCCCGCTGCGGGTGAAAACCTTCGCCTTGCCGCCCCCGACCGCGACCAACGCGCGATAGCCGTCGTATTTTACCTCATGTATCCACTCCGCGCCGGTCGGAACGTGATCCACGAGCGTACAGAGCTGCGGCGGTTCGTAGTCCGGCGCCTTGGCCGAATTGCGCTTCCGGGCCGCCTTCGTCTGGGTCGGGCCGCGCTTCCCTTCGGCGATCTCCTGCATCGTCCGCCCGGTCGCGACACTGGTCAGCGCCGTCTCCACCAGCGTGTCGGTGCCCCCGGCCTGGGCATCCTCGATCTTGCGTAACAGCCAGTTTTCGCGGCGTTCCTTGCCACGCGGCCGCAACCGGATCAGCAGCCACTCGCCCTTCATCCGCTCGCCATCGAGGATGAAGTGGAGGTGCCCCTTGTCGATGTCGGCGGCGCTCTTGCCCTTGACCGGCGACCACGTCCCGCGGTCCCACAACATCACCGTCCCGCCGCCATATTCGCCCGCCGGGATCGTCCCCTCAAACGTCTGATAAGAAAGCGGATGATCCTCTGTCCGCACCGCGAGCCGCTTCTCGTTCGGGTCGAGGCTGGGGCCGCGTGTCACCGCCCAGCTCTTCAGGACGCCATCGACCTCCAGTCTGAAATCCCAATGCAGGCGGGTAGCGTCATGTTTTTGAACGATGAAGCTGTTGCCCTTGCCCGGCGCGAGCGTCCCGGCCGGCTCTGCGGTCTTCGCGAAATCGCGCTTCGCATTATAGGAGGCGAGCGGATCGGTGGTCACGCGGCTCTCCCACTACGGCTATGACGTTCAAGCACGTTTTTTCGCTGCGGGCTTGCGGGCGGCAGGTTTGCGCGCCGGAGTCGTCTTCTCCGCGGTGCCGCCTTTGCCTTCCATCGACTTCTTGAGCGCCGCCATCAGGTCGACGACGTTCGACCCCGAGCGAGCGCCATCATCGCCCTTGTCCTCGATGATCTTGCGGCCCTTCGCCTTGCGCTTCCGCTCGATAAGGTCCTTGAGCGCGTCGACGTAGCGATCGTGGAACTCGGCTGGGTCGAACGCGGCGGCCTTCTTCTCGATCAGCGCCTCCGCGAGATCGAGCAACTCGGAGTCGGGCTTGTCGTCGGGAATGTCACGGAAATACCCTTGCGCCCGGTGCACTTCGTCGGCGTAGCGCAAGGTTTCTAGGATCATGCCTCGCCCGCATGGCTTCAGGCTGACGACATATTCGCGACCGCGCATCGCAAGTTGCCCAAGGCCGACCTTTTTCGTCCGGCGCAACGCCTCGCGCAGCACGATGAACGCTTCCTCGGCGAGATCGTCGGCGGGGACGACGAAATAGGGCTTCTCGTAATACAGCACGTCGATCTCGTGCGCGTCGACGAACTGCGTCAGCTCCAGCGTCTTCTTCGACTCGAGCTTCACCGCGTCGATTTCGTCCTGCTCAAGAAGAACATACTCGCCCTTCTCGATCTCGAAGCCCTTCATGATCTCGTCGGTGTCGACCGGGCCGACGCCGGGCGCGACCTTCTCATATTTGATCCGCTGCCCGCTCGGTTCATGGATCTGGTGAAACGCGACCTGCGCGCCGGACTTCGTGGCGGAGTAGATTTCGACCGGGATCGACACCAGCGCCAACCGGATCTGCCCCTGCCAATATGCACGCGCCGCCATCGGATCAGCCTCTCGTTGCGAAGGCGATTCAATCGCCGGGCGAGCGCACGGTTCCGCGGGTTGATCTGTGTCTAGGTGGTGGCGACGACGATGATGACCTTTCGATCCGTTGGCGGTAAGAGCGCCGGCATGGCCGAAGATCCCTTCTCCTTGTTCGATCGCTGGTTCGCCGAGGCGCGCGAGAGCGAGCCGAACGACCCCAATGCGATGGCGCTGGCGACCGCCGACGCGCGCGGACGCCCGTCGGTGCGGATGGTGCTGCTCAAGGGTCACGGGCCGGACGGGTTCGTCTTTTACACCAATCGCGGCAGCCGCAAGGCTGGCGATCTCTCCGCCAATTCGCAGGCGGCGTTGCTTTTTCACTGGAAGTCGCTGCGTCGGCAGGTCCGGATCGAGGGCGCGGTGTCTCACGCCAGTGACGAAGAGAGCGACGCCTATTTCGCGACCCGTGGGCGCGACTCGCAGCTGGGCGCATGGGCGTCGGAGCAATCGCGCCCGCTCGACCACCGCACGACGTTCGAGGCGCGTTTCGAGGAGATGAAGGCTCGCTTCGACGGGCAGGACGTGCCGCGCCCGGCCAATTGGGGCGGGTATCGCGTGACCCCCGATCATTTCGAGTTCTGGCACGATCGCGCGCATCGCCTGCACGAACGGCGCGTGTTCACCCCCGACGTACAGGGCGGATGGACCAAAGGATTGCTGTTCCCGTGACCCGCGACGAACGCCGCCGCATCATCCCGCTTGCGATGCGCGCCGCGCTGGCGAGCGTGGCAATGGCCTGCACCTTGCTGATCGTGAAGGCCTATGCCGCGTGGCATACCGGATCGATCGCGATGCTGGGCAGCCTTGCGGACACCGGCCTCGACCTGCTCGCCAGCCTCGTCACCTTGTATGGCGTCAAGCTCGCCGCCGAGCCCGCGGACCACGACCATCGCTTCGGCCACGGCAAGGCGGAAGCGCTGGCCGCGTTGTTCCAGGTCGTGCTCATCACCGCCTCGGCGATCGGGATCGCGGTACAGGCGATCCGCCGCTTTTCGGATCCGGTCGCCAACGAAGACGCCGGGCTGGGGATCGGCGTGTCGGTCGCTGCGATCGTCGCGACCTTCGTGCTGCTTGCCTATCAGCGCAGCATCATCCGGAAGACCGGCTCGATCGCGATCATGGCCGACAACGTCCACTACCAGTCGGACATGCTGCTCAACGTCGCGGTGATCGCGGCGCTGGTGCTCGATCAATATGTCGGCATTTCCGGCGCCGATCCCGTCTTCGGGATCGCGATCGCGGTGTGGCTGGCATGGGGTGCCTTTCAGGCGTCGAGCCAGGCGATCGACATGCTGATGGACAAGGAATGGCCCGAGGCGCAGCGCGCGGCCTTCATGGAGGTCGCCGCGCGCCAGCCGGGCATTCGCGGTATCCACGATTTCCGCACGCGCCGCGCGGGCAGCCACGAATTCGCGCAATTCCACATGGAGGTGGATGCGGCGCTATCGGTGCGTGACGCGCATGACATCGTCGAGCGCGTCGAACGCGCGCTGCGCGACACCTTCCCGCGCGTCGAGACGCTGATCCATCTCGATCCAGAGGGGCATGTCGATACCGACAATCCTTTGGTCGAAGCGGATGTGACGCCGCACTGGTTCTCTAAGCGTCTGTAGGCGTAAGACATTGCGCATTCCGTTCACGCAGGTCGATGCCTTTGCCGCGCGGCCCTTCGAGGGCAATCCGGCGGCGGTGATGCCGTTGCCGGCTTGGCTCGACGATGCGACGCTGCTGCGGATCGCGCAGGAGAACAACCTGTCGGAAACCGCCTTTCTGGTGGCAGACGCCAGCGGGGTGGCGGACTTCGAACTGCGCTGGTTCACGCCCGCGGCCGAGATCGCGCTGTGCGGCCACGCGACGCTCGCCGCAGGGCATGTCGTGCTCGCGTCCGATCCGGATCGCGAAGTGGTACGCTTCCGCACGCGGCTCTCGGGTGTGCTGGAGGTCGCGCGCGAGGGCGCTGGCTACGCGCTGGCGCTACCTTCGCTCGCTCCGGTGCCGCGCGACTTGCCCGGTGTGGTGGCCGCGTTGCGCGTCGAGGCAGTGGAGACGCTGTGGCATGATGGCGGCTATGCGGTCGCAGTACTGGCGGACGAAGCGGCGGTGCGGGGCTGCTCGCCGGATCAGGCCGCGCTTGCTGCGCAGGGGCGATGGCTGGTGATCGTCACCGCGCCCGGGGATACCAGCGATATCGTCACGCGCGCCTTCACGCCGGCCTTCGGCATTCCCGAGGACCCCGTCACCGGGAGCGCGCACGCAGTTATCGCGCCTTATTGGGCCAAACGGCTGGGGCGGGAGCGTTTCTCCGCCTATCAGGCGAGCGCGCGCGGCGGCCGGATCGGTTGTCACGTCGTGGAGGATCGGGTCGTGCTGAGCGGGACGTGCGTGACGACGATCGAGGGCAGCTTCCTGCTGCCTTGATCGTCAGATCAGTCCCTTGGCGCGCAGGCTGACCTGGCCGTTCAGCCCGACGATCAGATGATCATGAACCGCGATATCGAGCGGTTTGCCCGCCGCGATGATCGCGCGCGTAATGTCTATATCGGCGCGGCTCGGCGAGGGATCGCCCGACGGATGGTTGTGCACGAGGATCAGCGCCGCCGAGCCGAAATCGAGCGCGCGCTTGATGACCTCACGTACATGGACCGCCGCTTGATCGATCGTGCCGTGCGCCATCACCTCGTCGCGAACGAGCATGTTGCGCGTATTCAGATGCAGCACGCGGAACCGTTCGACCATGTCGTGCGCCATATCGGCATGAAGATAATCGGACAGCGCCTGCCAGTTCGACAGCACCGGTGCTTCCCGCGTGCGCGTGCGGACCAGCCGGATCGCGGTGGCGTGCGCGATTCGAATCGCGGCCACGCTGGTGTCGCCCATCCCCGAGATCCGCGCCAGCGGCGCCGGCTCGGCGGTGAGGACGCCAGGCAACCCGCCAAATTCGCGCAACAATTCCTTGGCGAGCGGCTTGGTATCCTGCCGGGGGATCGCCAGCGCGAGCAGATATTCGAGCAGTTCATGGTCGAGCAGCCCGTCGGGATCGGCGAGCAGTCGCGCGCGCAGCCGGGCGCGGTGCCCCTTTGCGTCCAGCGCGCGCGTCTCGTCGTCGGCCATGTGCGCCGGGGTAGGTCGGTTCGCCGCGCCGCGCAATTGCGCGGCCCGCGCGCGCTGCCCTATGACGGCGACACCATGAGCGAGGCAGGCCAGCAACCGACAGGGCGCGCGTGAGCGACGCAGGCCGGCGCATCGCGATGGCGGTATCGGTGCTGGCGTTCGCGGCCGCCGGCGGATTATGGCTGTCGCGCGTGCCGATCGCAACGCGGGTGATCGACAAGGAACTGGCCGCAAAGGGCGTCCCCGCGCGCTACCACATCGCCGATCTGGGGCTTGGGCGGCAACGATTGACCAATGTGGTCATCGGCGATCCGGCGCGGCCCGATCTGGTCGCCGACTGGGTCGAGACGCAGACCGACCTGACCCTTTCGGGGCCGAAGCTGGTGGCGGTGCGCGCCGGGCATGTGCGCGTGGCGGCGCGGCTGCGCGACGGCAAATTGTCGCTGGGTTCGATCGATCGGCTGCTGCCGGCATCGTCGGGCGGACCGGTGGCACTGCCTGCGCTCGACGTCGACGTAGCCGATGCGCGCATCGCGCTCGACTCGCCTTACGGCGCAGCGGCGTTGCGGTTGAGCGGTCGGGGACGGCTCAACGACGGCTTTCGCGGGCGGCTGGTCGCCACCGCGCCGCTTCTGTCGGTGGCGGGGTGCCGCGTCGGTGCGCTTCGGGCCGACGTGGCGCTTCGGGTCACCGCGACCGCACCGCGCTTTGCCGGGCCAGCGCGCGCTGGTGCGGTCGTCTGCGATGGCGTGATGGCACAGTCGGTGGCCGGTGACCTCGATCTCGGCCTGTCCCCGCAATTCGACCGCTGGTTCGGGCGGACGCAGGTTACCGCGGCGCGCGTTCGGACGGCCCCGGCGACCCTCCGCAACGTCAACCTCGCGACACGCTTTCGCGGCGATGCCGATCGCACCACCGGAGTCGCGACCGCGATGGTGGACGGGGTGCAGTCCGCCGCGGCGAGCAGCGGAGCCACCGACTGGCATGGTCAATGGCGAATGACGAACGGCCGCGCGACGCTGGCGGGCCGGCTCGTCGCTCAGCATGTCGCACTCGCTGCCGACGAGCAGCGCCGGATCGCGATGCTGGGCGACGGTGCGGCGGGTCTGCCGGTCGCACCGTTGCTGGCGGGGGCGGCCCGCGATGCGGCGCGCGCCAGCCGGGACATGCAGGTCGCCGCCGAACTCGCGCTGGCGACGGGCGAGCAAACGTTGCTCACGATCGAGCGGGCGACGATGACGGCGGCGAGCGGCGCGCGGGCGGCGCTGGATGGCGGCGCGGTGACGATCGGGCATCCGGCGGGGGTGCAACTCGCCGGGCAGATGACGATCGGCGGCGGCGGGCTCCCCACCGCGACGGTGCGCCTTGCACAAGCTGCGCCGGGGGCGGCGATCAGCGGAACGGCGCAGATCGCGCCCTACGCTCGCGACGGTGCGGCCCTGACGCTGTCGCCGGTACGCTTTACGACCGGCGGGCAGGGCGCAACGCGGATCACGACCGAGGCGACGCTCAGCGGCCCACTGGCGGGTGGCCGTATCGAGCGGCTGCAAATGCCCATCGCGGCATTGTGGGACCGGCGCGGAAGATTGACGGTCAATCCGGCGTGTACGCCGGTGGGCTTCGGGCGGCTGGCGATTTCCAGTCTTGTCCTGGCGGGTGGCGCGCTGCGGTTCTGCCCAACCGGCGCGGCATTGGTCGAGATCGCCGGCGGCAGCGTGCGTGGCGGGGCGCGGCTCGGCGCGACGCGTCTCGCCGGGACGCTCGGCGGATCGGCCTTTGCGCTCGACGTCGGGGGCGCGGCGCTGGGGCTCGCGGATCGTCGCTTCGTGCTTCGTGACGTCGCGACGACGATCGGAACGACCCGGATCGCGGCAACGCAGTTGGTGGGTCAGGTCACCGGCGGGGGGGCGCAGGGCACGTTTACCGGCGCCGGCGGTCAGGTCGGGACGGTGCCGCTGTTGATGAGCGCGGGCGAGGGCAAGTGGCGATTCGATGGCCGTCGGCTGGTGCTCGACGGCACGCTGCGCGTCGCCGACACGGCCACGTCGCCGCGCTTTCAGCCGATGGCAGCACGCGACATCGCCTTCGTGCTCGATGGCGGGACGATCCGTGCGACCGGGCAGCTGGTCGAGCCGACCACGAGCACGCCAGTCGCACAACTGGCGATCGACCACCGGCTGTCGAGCGGCAGCGGCAAGGCGATCCTGACGGTGCCGGGGATCACCTTCGCCAAGGGTTTTCAGCCCGAATTGCTCACGCGCCTCACCTTCGGGGTAATCGCCGATGTCGCGGGGACGATGCACGGACAGGGCGAGATTCGTTGGACGCCGCAGGGTGTTGGCAGCACCGGCACCTTCTCGACCGATGCGATGAACCTCGCCGCCGCCTTTGGGCCGGTCACCGGACTGGCGGGAACGATCCGCTTCACCGATCTGCTCGGGTTGGTAAGCGCCCCCGATCAGGTCGCGACCGTTACCTCGATCAATCCCGGCATCGCGGTCACCGACGGGCGGATCGTCTACCGTTTGCTCCCTGACCTGAAGGTGCAGGTCGACACCGCGCGCTGGCCGTTCGCGGGCGGCACGTTGACGCTCGATCCGACCCTGCTTGATTTCGGCTCGGACGCCGAACGCCGCATGACCTTTCGCGTCGACGGGATGGATGCCGGCAAGTTCCTACAACAATTCGACTTCTCGAACCTCAACGCTACCGGCACCTTCGACGGCGTGCTGCCGATGATCTTCGATCAGCAGGGCGGCCGGATCGCCGACGGGCGGCTGACCGCGCGTTCCGGCGGCGGGTCGATCGCCTATCTGGGCGAGCTGACCGAGAAGGATCTCGGCTTCTGGGGCAATCTCGCCTTCCAGTCGCTGCGCTCGCTGACCTATCGCAGCCTCGACGTGCAGATGAACGGGCCGCTCGCGGGCGAGATGGTGACCGGGGTCAGCTTCACCGGGATCAAGCAGGGCACGGGCGCGAAGAGCAATTTCCTGCTCCGCCGGCTGACCCGGCTGCCGATCCGCTTCAACATCACGATCCGCGCCCCCTTCCGCGGGCTGATCGATTCGGCGGCGAGCTTCTACGACCCGCAGCGGCTGGTGAAGCGCAACCTGCAAGCCTTGATCGACGAGCAGAACCGGAAAACGGGCGTTCAGCCGCCCGCAAGCGAGGCGCCTTTAAAGAGGGACATTGGGCCATGACCGCAACAGGATTGACGAACGCGATGCGCCCCACGACCTATGCCTTGATGGCGATGCTGACGCTGACCGGCGGACTGGGAGGGTGCGTAAATATCTCCGCCCCCGACAAGCCGATCCAGATCAACCTCAACATCAACGTGACGCAGGAAGTGGTGTACCGTCTCGACAATGACGCCAAGTCGCTGATCCAGCAGAATCCGGGGATTTTCTAAGCCATGCGTATGAAGAGCCTTGTCCTGATCGCCGCGCTGGCCGCGGTTGCGGTGCCGGTGGCTGCCTGGGCGCAGCGCGACCCCGCCTATGCCGCCGCGCGTGAGGCGGGCCAGGTCGGCGAGCAGCCCGACGGCTATCTCGGCGTGGTGGGTAGCGGATCGGCATCGCTGCGCGCGCTGGTCAGCAACATCAACATTCAACGCAAGGCCGCCTACACCCAGAAGGCGCAGGCGTCGGGCGCGACGGTCGAACAGCTCGCCTTCACCAGCGGGTGCAACCTGATCGCGCAAACGAAGCCCGGCGAGAAGTATCGCACGCCGGGCGGTTCGTGGGAAACGCGCGGTGCCGGCGCCCCGGAGCGTGACCCGCGCTGCGTCTGACGGTGGGGTAGGGCGGAAGGCAGTCCCGTTTCATGCCGTCGCCCCTGCGTAGGCAGGGGCCCATGTCTGTACCGTCCATCGCTGTGATCTGACACATACGCCGACCTCCTCGTGTCAAAGGTCTCCCGGCATGACACAGCCATAGGCTCCTGCCTCCGCAGGAGCGACGGGGAGGGTGGCATCGGCACACCGCCCTTGCTCGCAACGGTTGACACCCCTTAACCCCCCGTCTAACCGGGCCGGGCCTTGGCGGGGCTGCTCGCCGCTTGCGCGCATCCTTGACCCCGGCGAGAAAAAACCAGGGTGAGGGTGGCTGCGTGGCGGAGAACGGTTCCGGACGGGATTTCCACGACGCGGACGACCCGCGCCTGGCCCAGCTCGATCGACGACTGGAACAGGCGCGCCGGGACGAAGCGATTCGGCAGGGAACGGTGCGTGATGATGCGGATGCAGGGTATTCGCTCGGCAATCGCGTGCTCGCCGCCCTGATCGGAAGTCTCGTCGGATCGGCGCTGATCGGCTGGTGTATCGACCGCTGGATCGGCACTGCGCCCTGGGGACTGATCGTCATGCTGTTCCTCGGGATCGCGGTGGCGTTCAGGCAAATCATTCGGTTGACGAGCAAGCGTCCGGGTGATCCGGGCGCTTGACGTATGTGACAAACGGGAACCTCGCAGTGGCGGCAGAAGGCGGCAAGATCGATCCGATGCACCAGTTCCTGATCGAGCCTGTGCTCGGTCGGCCCTGGATCGTGGGCGGCTATGATCTGTCGTTCACAAACTCGGCATTGTGGATGGTCATCACGCTGGTCGCGCTGTGGCTGTTCATGCTGGGGGGCATGAAGCGCGAGCTGGTGCCCAGCCGCTGGCAGGCGGCGGTGGAGGGCTTCACCGGCTTCGTCCAGAACATGCTGATCTCGAACGTCGGGCCGGAAGGCAAGCGCTTCGTTCCCTATGTCTTTTCGCTGTTCATGTTCATCCTGTTCGCCAACGTTCTGGGGCTGATGCCGGTCGGCATCGTGCCGGGCTGGCACCCGTTCACGATCACCAGCCACCTGACCGTCACCGGTGTGTTGGCGATCATCAGCTTCTCGATCGTGCTGATCGTCGGCTTCGGCAAGCACGGCTTCCACTTCTTCAGCCTGTTCGTGCCGCACGGCACGCCGCTGCCGATGATCCCGCTGATCTTCGTCGTCGAGCTGCTGAGCTTCCTTGTTCGTCCCTTCTCGCTGGGTCTGCGACTGTTCGTCGCGATGACCGCGGGGCACATCCTGCTCAAGGTGCTGGCGGCGTTCGTGATCAACGGCATCAATCTCGGGCCGGGCTATATCGCGATCGTGTCGCTGCCCAGCTTCGTGCTGATGATCGGCATCACGTTGCTGGAGCTGCTGGTCGCGGCGATCCAGGCGTACGTCTTCGCACTGCTGACCAGCGTCTATCTGAACGACGCGGTCAACCTGCACTGAGTTTCCTTTTCCACCACTGAATCTTTTCGAACGGGAGTTATTATCATGGACGCAAACGCCGCCAAGCTGCTCGGTGCCGGTCTCGCTGCGATCGGCATGGGCATTGCCGCGCTGGGCGTGGGCAACGTGTTCGCCGCCTTCCTCGAAGGCGCGCTGCGCAACCCGGGTGCCGCCGACGGCCAGCAGGGCCGCCTGTTCATCGGCTTCGCCGGTGCCGAGCTTCTGGGTCTGCTCGCCTTCGTGACGATGATCATCCTGGTGTTCGTCGCGTAACCACGCCGACGACATGGCCCCGCCCGCACCGGGCGGGGCTGACCTAGGAAGCGGATCCCATGCCCCAAATCAGTCAGATCGCCGCCACCTATGCCTCGCAGCTCTTCTGGCTGCTCATCACCTTTGGCATCCTGTATTTCGGGATTGGCAAGATGATGGTGCCCCGGGTGCAGGGCGTGATGGAGTTGCGTGAATCGCAGATCGCGCAGGACCTTGCCACCGCCGAGGCGGCACGGGTCGAAGCCGATCGGACCGAAGCGGCATGGAACGCCGACATGGATGCCGCGCGGGCAGCGGCGCAGGCCGAGGTTGCCGCCGCCAAGGCCCGGGCACTGGCCGCCGCCGAGGCGCAATTGCGCAGCGCCGACGCCGATCTGGCGGAGCGGATCGCGCATCACGACGTCGCCATCGGCAATGCCAAGGCGGCGGCGATGGTCAACGTACAGACGATCGCGACCGAAGCCGCGCAGGAGCTGGTGCAGCGCCTGTCGGGTGTCGCGGTCCCCACGGACGCCGCCAACGAGGCGGTCCGCAGGCAGCTGAATCATGGCTAATCCCTCTACGCTGGCGCAGGATCTCGAGGCGCAGCCGCTCGAGCATCAGGACATGGCGAACGGCAGCGGCATCCATGCCGGCACCAGCGCCGGTGATGGCGAATCGCACGCCGCGCCGACCGCGCTCGGCCTCAACGACACCGGCTGGGTCGGCATCGCCGCACTGGTCGTGCTGATCGGCATGGTCGTGTGGAAGGTGCCGGCGGCGATCGGCGCGATGCTCGACAAGCGCATCGGCGAGATCCGCCACCAGCTCGACGAAGCCGCCGCGCTCCGCAAGGAAGCCGAGGCGTTGCGCGATGAATATGCAGCGCGGGCGCGTGGCGCCGAGGCCGATGCCGCCAAGATGCGCGACAATGCGCATCACGAGGCGGCCGAGATCGTGGCCAAGGCCAAGCACGACACCGAGGTGTTGATGGAGCGTCGTACCCGCATGGCCGAGGACAAGATCGCCGCCGCCGAGCGCGCGGCGATCGCCGAGGTCCGCGCACGCACCGCCGAGGCGGCGACCGCGGCTGCCGCGGCGCTGATCGCCGAGCGTCACGATGCCGGTGCCGACCGCGCGCTGATCGACCGCGCGATTTCCGGGGTTGGACGCCTGAACTGACCTGATGGTCTTCGAGGACAGAACGGAGCGGGCGCCAATGGCGCCCGTTTTCGTTTGGCGGCCTTTGAGCGCGCAATTTCCCTACCTGCCGGCGGCCAAGGCGATACCGCGTTGACAAGAAACCTTCATCCGTCATTGCGAGCGTAGCGAAGCAATCCAGGGCGTCCTGATCCGGCCCTGCATCGCTTCACGGCGCTCGCAATGACGGACCGGCCGAGCGACATCCGACCCGAAGGAAGCCCATGATGCGTTTGTCGATCACCGCCGCCCTGTTGCTCGCCTCGGTCGCCGCACCGACGATGGCGCAGGCGCCCGCTGCTCAAGCCACGGCTCCTACCAGCGCCGACACACGGCTCCGCCGGCTGTTCCACGACAGCGACGAAGGCAGCCTTCGCCGCAATCCGGTGCAGGCGCTGTTCCGCGGCGACATGCGCTATGCCGATCAACTCGGCGACTTCTTTTCCGACGCGCATCTCGCCGCCGAGCGTGAGGCGACGCAGCAGGATCTTGCGACGCTCGCGACGATCGACCGCGCCAAGCTCACCCCTGTCGACCAGATCGCCTATGACGTCTTCAAGCAGCAGGCCGAACTGAACCTGCGCGGCTATGCGCCCGACCTGATCGCGGTGCAGATCGTCCGCCCGCTCGACCATTTCTTCGGGCTGCATACCTTCTACCCCGAACTGGCGTCGGGGCAGGGCGCGGCACCGTTCAAGACGGTCGCCGATTACGACAACAACCTGAGGCGCAACGCACAATATGCCGCGCAGATCGACGCCGCGATCGCGCGCTTCCGCGAGGGCATGAAGAGCGGGATCGTCCAGCCCAAGCTGGTGGTCCGCAACATGATCGGCCAGCTCGACAATCTGCTCGCAGGCGGCGTCGAGGCGTCTCCCTTCTACGGCCCGGTCAAGACCTTCCCGGAGGCGATCCCGACCGCGGATCAGACGCGGCTGCGCGCCGCCTACACGCGCCAGATCACCGAGGTGCTCAACCCGGTCCAGCAGCGGCTGCGCGATTTCCTCCAGAACGATTATCTGCCGGTCGCGCGCGACAGCGTTGGGCTGTCGGCGATGCCGGGTGGCGCGAAGCTCTACGATTATCTGATCGAATCGAACACGACGCTGCCGCTCAAGGCCGATGCGGTCCACAAGCTCGGCCTGTCGGAGGTCGCGCGGATCACCCGCGAGATGGAGACGCAAAAGGCCAAGGTCGGCTTCAAGGGCACGCTGCCCGAATTCTTCGCCTTCCTGCGCACCGACAAGCGCTTCCAGCCGTCATCGGCGACCCAGCTCCGCGAGGGTTATGAAGCGATCGGCCGCCGCGTCGATGCGCGCGTGCGCGAGCAATTCTCGCTGATTCCCAAGACGCGGCTGGAGATCCGTCCGGTCCCGGCGTTCAAGGAGAAGACCGATGCCGGGGGTTCCTATCAGTCGGGCACGCCGGACGGCTCGCGCCCCGGTGTCTTCTATTATAACACCTACGACCTGCCGACGCGTTACATGTGGGAAATGGAGACGCTGTACCTGCACGAAGCGGTGCCGGGGCATCACTTCCAGATCAGCCTTGCGCAGGAAAATGACGCGCTGCCCGCGCTCATGCGCTTCGGCGGCAACACCGCCTACGTCGAGGGCTGGGCGCTCTATTCCGAGACGTTGTGGCCGCAGCTCGGAATGGAAACCGACCCGTATCAGCGGATGGGCGGGCTCAACGACGAGATGCTGCGCGCGATGCGGCTGGTGGTCGATACCGGCATCCACGCCAAGGGTTGGACGCGCGATCAGGCGATCGATTACATGCTCGCCAATTCGCCGATGTCGCGCACCGACGCGACCGCCGAGGTCGAGCGTTATATCGCGATCCCCGGGCAGGCACTGGCATATAAGATCGGCCAGCTGACGATTTCGCGCGTGAAGGCGGATGCGCAGAAGACGCTCGGCACGCGCTTCGATCCGCGCCGCTTCCACGCGCAGGTGCTCGACACCGGCGCGCTGCCGATGCCGGTCCTGGAGAAGAAGATCGCCGATTGGGTTAAGGCCGGGGGCAAGTAAGAACACGCGTCGCCCCTGCGGAGGCAGGGGCCCATGTCTGTCGAATGACGCGGCCAGTCTGACACACGCAGCACGCTCCCTGTGTCAGCCCCTCCCGACGGACGACACAGACATAGGCCCCTGCCTCCGCAGGGGCGACGGCTAACTCGCCGGCACCCCGTTGCCCCACCCCGCCGCACTACCTAGATCGCGGGGGATGACAGGCAGCTACGGCCCCCCCGACCGCTTCAACGAGGAAAAGGCCACCTACGCGATCCGCGGCGCCGACGCGCCCGATCTGGAAGGCGGGGTGGCCGTGATCCGCAACGTGCTCAAGACGTTGCCGCTCAAGCCCGGCGTCTACCGGATGCACGATGCCAAAGGCGACGTGCTGTACGTCGGCAAGGCGCGCGCGTTGAAGAACCGCGTCGGCAATTACGTTCAGGTCGACCGGCTGTCCAAGCGGCTCCAGCGGATGGTCGCGCAGACGCGGTCGATGACGATCGTCACCACCAACAACGAGGCCGAGGCGCTGCTGCTCGAGGCGCAGCTCATCAAACGCTACCGTCCCGCGTACAACGTGCTGCTGCGCGACGATAAGTCGTTCCCGTTCATCCTGTTGCGCGCCGATCACCAGTTCCCGCGCATTCAGAAGCACCGTGGCGCGCGCCGCGCCAAGGGCGATTATTACGGCCCGTTCGCGAGCGCCGGCAGCGTCAACAACACGCTCAACGCGCTTCAGAAGCTGTTCCTGCTGCGGTCGTGCACCGACGGCTTCTTCAAGACCCGCGACCGCCCGTGCCTGCTGTACCAGATCAAGCGCTGCTCGGCGCCGTGCGTCGGGCGGATCGACGAGGCGGGCTATGCCGAGCTGGTTTCGGATTCGAAGAAGTTCCTCGCCGGCAAGGCGACCGACGTGCAGGCCAAGCTCGGCGCGCAGATGGAGGCGGCGGCCGCCAATATGGACTTCGAGCTGGCCGCGATCCTGCGCGACCGGCTGAAGGCGCTCACCTTCATCCAAGGCACGCAGTTCATCAATGCCGAGGGCGTCGGTGACGCTGATATTTTCGCGCTCGCCTGCCACGAAGGGCTGATCGGGATCGAGGCGTTCTTCATCCGGGGCGGGCAGAATTGGGGCCACCGCAGCTTCTTCCCCGCGCACACCGCCGACGTGCCCGAGGACGAGGTGCTGACGCAGTTCATGGCGCAATTTTACGAGGAGGTGCCGCCCGCGCGGACGATCCTGATCGACCGCGTGCTCCCCGACGCCGAGGTGCTGATCGAGGCACTCTCCGAACAGGCCGGCCGCAAGGTCGAGATGACCGTGCCCCAACGCGGGGTGCGCAGGCGGCTGCTCGATCAGGCGTCGCGCAACGCCAAGGAAGCGCTGGAGCGGCGGCTCGCCGAAAGCACCACGCAGGCGCGGCTGCATCGCGAGTTGGCCGAGCTGTTCGAGCTGGGCGACCCGCCCGACCGGATCGAGGTCTACGACAACAGCCATATTCAAGGCACCAACGCGCTGGGCGCGATGGTCGTCGCCGGTCCGGAGGGGTTCCGCAAGGGCCAGTATCGCAAGTTCAACATCAAACAGGCCGCGACCGACGACGATTATGCGATGATGCGCGAGGTGTTGACGCGCCGCTTTTCGCGCGCGCTGGAGGAGGACCCCGATCGCGATGGCGAGACGTGGCCCGATCTCGTGCTGCTCGACGGCGGACGCGGGCAACTCAACGCCGCCAAGGCGGTGCTGGAGGATCTGGGGATCGAGGACGTCTGTCTGGTCGGCGTCGCCAAGGGCCCGCACCACGGCCGCGAGGGACGCGAAGTCTTCCACCTTATGGACGGGCGGGAGCTGACCCTGCCGGTCAATGCGCCGTTGCTCTTCTATCTCCAGCGCTTGCGCGACGAGGTCCACCGCTTCGCGATCGGCGCGCACCGCGCCAAGCGGGCGAAGGCGATCGGGGCGAGCCCGCTTGACGAGGTGCCGGGGATCGGCCCCGCGCGCAAGAAGGCGCTGCTGATGCATTTCGGCACCGGCCGTGCGGTGCGCAACGCCTCGCTCGAGGATCTGCGCAAAGCGCCGGGGGTGAGCGCCGCGGTCGCGCAGCAGGTTTATGATTTCTATCATGCGCGGTGAGAGAGAGGCCGGTGTAGCCCTCACCTATACCGTTGCCCCTTCGTCATTCCCGCGAAGGCGGGAATCCAGAACCTCTGGGGGTCGCGCCTCTATCGACAGACCTGCGCGTCTGGATTCCTGCCTGCGCGGGAATAACGGCACATCATGCACCTGACCGCCGACGCCATCCTGCTCTCCGTCCGCGCGCACGGCGAGCATGGCGCGGTGGCGCGGGCGTTGACGCGCGAGGATGGCGTCCGCCCCGGCTACGTCCGCGGCGGCCACGCGCGCGGACTGCGACCGGTACTACAGCCGGGCAACCTGATCCGCGGCGAATGGCGCGCGCGCACCGAGGAGCAACTCGCCGCACTCACCTGCGAGCTGATCCACACGCGCGCCGCGCTCCACGAATCGGCGCTCCCGGCGGCGGGGCTTGACTGGCTGACCGCGCTGACTGCGGCGGCGCTGCCCGAGGCGCAGCCTTACCCCTATCTCTACGACGCGCTCGGCGGCGTGCTCGACGCGATCGAAGCAGCACCCAGTGCGCGCGGCTGGGCGGCGGCGATGGCGCGCTACGAACTGCTGCTGCTCGCCGAACTCGGCTTTGGGCTCGACCTCGCGACATGCGTCGCCACCGGCGATACCGACGATCTCGCCTTTGTCAGCCCGAAAAGCGGCGCGGCGGTGTCGCGCGGCGCGGCGGCGGGGTACGAAGCGCGGCTTTTCCCGTTGCCAACGTTCCTCCGTGACGGTGGCGCGGCGGACGGCGCGCAAGTGCTTGAGGCGCTGGCGATCACCGGCCATTTCCTCGCGCGCGACGTGCTGCTCGAACGCCGCCGCGATCCGCTGCCGGCGCGCGCGCGGCTGGTCGAGCGATTGAAGAGGGCGGTTGCGTGACGCGCGCGGGCGCGCCATGCGCTGCGGCCATGACACACGGCAAGCTCATCGCAATCCTGCCCGGCGACGGGATCGGCCCCGAAGTGACCGCCGAGGCGCGGCGCGTGCTCGACGCGCTCGATCTCGGGCTGGTGTTCGAGGAGGCGCCGGTCGGGGGCGCGGGCTATCGCGCCAGTGGGCATCCGCTCCCCGACGCGACGCTGGCGCTGGCGGAGCGCGCCGACGCGGTGCTGTTCGGCGCGGTCGGCGACCCCGAATTCGACTCGCTCGAACGCGCATTGCGCCCCGAACAGGCGATCCTCGGGCTGCGCAAGAACCTGACGACCTTCGCCAATCTTCGCCCCGCCAAGATGTTCGTCGGGCTGGAGGACGCCTCGACGCTCAAGCCCGAGGTGGCGAATGCGATCGATCTGGTGATCGTCCGCGAGCTGAACGGTGACGTCTATTTCGGCGCGAAGGGTCGCGGCACCACCGAGGACGGCTTGCGCGAGGGGCACGACCTGATGCGCTATGACGAAAGCGAGGTTCGCCGGATCGCGCATGTCGGCTTTCAGACCGCGGCCAAGCGGCGCGGCAAGCTCTGTTCGGTCGACAAGGCCAATGTGCTCGAAACCTCGCAATTGTGGCGCGACGTGGTGATCGAGGTCGCGGCGGAATACCCGCAGATCGAGCTGACCCATATGTACGTCGACAATGCCGCGATGCAGTTGGTCCGCAACCCGGGCGCGTTCGATACGATCGTCACTGGCAATCTGTTTGGCGACATCCTTTCCGATCAGGCGAGCATGTGCGTCGGCTCGATCGGGATGCTGCCCTCGGCGTCGCTCGATGCGCAGGGCAAGGGCCTGTACGAGCCGATCCACGGGTCGGCACCCGACATCGCGGGGCAGGGCAAGGCCAATCCGTGTGCGGCGATCCTGTCCGCGTCGATGATGCTGCGCCACTCGCTGGGAGCGGCTGAGGCCGCGGACCGGATCGAGGCGGCGGTGTCGGCGGCGCTGGCGACCGGCGCGCGGACCCCCGATCTCGGCGGCACCGCGACGACGCGCGCGATGGGCGATGCGGTGCTGGCGGCGCTGTAGGCGCGTTACCGAACAGCGGGGCCGTCATGACACGTCATTGCGAGCGTAGCGAAGCAATCCAGGGCCGGAACAGGACGCCCTGGATTGCTTCGCTACGCTCGCAATGAGGGAGCGGCACCGATGCTCGATCTCGCGGTTGTCGTCCCCACCTTCAACGAACGCGGCAATGTCGCGGCGGTGGTCGCGCGGCTGGCGGCAGCGCTGGAGGGACTGGACTGGGAGGTGCTGTTCGTCGACGACGACAGCCCCGATGGCACCGCGCAGGCGGCGCGCGACCTCGCCCGCCACGATCCGCGCGTGCGGGTGATCCAGCGGATCGGCCGGCGCGGGCTGTCGAGCGCGTGTATCGAGGGGATGTGCGCCACCGCCGCGCCGATCGTCGCGGTGATGGACGGCGACCTCCAGCACGACGAGACGCTGCTGCCGAAGATGCTCGCCGCGCTGCGCGACGACCCGACGCTCGACCTCGCGATCGGCTCGCGCTTCGTCGCGGGTGGCGGGACCGGCGAGTGGGACCGCGACCGGGTCGCCAAGTCGGCGCTCGCGACCCGCATCGCCGCACACGTGGTGCGCACCGACCTGAGCGACCCGATGAGCGGCTTCTTCGCGATCCGCACCGAAGTGTTGCGCGGGCTGGTGCCGCAGCTCGGCGGGATTGGCTTCAAGATCCTGCTCGACATCATCGGCGCATCGCCGCGCCCGCTGCGCTTCGTCGAACTGCCCTATGTCTTCCGCACCCGCGCGGTCGGGGAGAGCAAGCTCGATCACGTCGTCGCGATGGAATATCTGATCGCGCTTTATGATCGGCGGCTCGGGCGGATCGTGCCGGTGCGCTTCGCGATGTTCTCGATGATCGGGGCGCTGGGTGCGGGGGTGCATATGAGCGTGCTGTCGCTTCTCTATGTCGTCGCCGGGCTGACCTTCCTGACCGGGCAGATCGTCGCGACCTTCGCGGCGATGACGTTCAATTTCTTCCTCAACAATGCGCTGACCTATCGCGACCGACGGCTGCGCGGCGCGCGCGCGCTGCTCGACGGCTGGGTGGCGTTCTGCCTCGTCTGCGCGGTCGGGGCGGTGGCGAACGTCGGGGTGGCGGCGTTCCTTCACGACGTACGGCAGGGCGCGTGGGCGGCGTCGGCATTGCTCGGCGTGCTGGTCGGCGCGGTGTGGAATTACGCGCTGTCGTCGCGGTTTACCTGGGGACGGTATCGGTAGCGCCCCGTCGCCCCGGACGTGATCCGAAGCCCCGCTTCTTCTTGCCTCACACCCAGCTGTTGAACCACGTAAAGCGATGGAACGCCGCCGGATTGGCAAGCGCCTGCGCGCTGAGCACCGGCAGGAAGTACAGCCACAGCGCGAACACCAGCAGCAGGAACAGCTCGACCCACCGTCCGAGCGCCGCGCGGTGATGATCGATCGCCACCACCAGCACCACGCACAGCAGCACGCTCGACGGATAGTAATAATAATAGAAGCCGAGCGACTTGGGGATCACCGCGAAGATCGCCAGCGAGAAGGTCCATAGCGCGGCGGGGGCAAGCAGCCGCGCCGCGCCGGTCCGCACCCACGCCTGATAGCAGGCGACCACCGCGACCAGCCCGCCCCACATCACCGCAGGGTTGCCGAGCAGCAGGATGCCGCGCTGCGCGCCGTCGACGGGTTCGTAGAGATACCAGATCGGCCGGATCAGCAGCGGCCATGTCCACCAGTTCGACTGATAAGTGTGCGGCGGCAGCTTCTGCGTCTGGCGCAGGTACATATCCCACTGGAAGTGCGGCAAGGTGTGGAATGTCAGCGCGTCGTTAGCGTAGAAGAACGCGGGCGCGAAGGTCAGGAAATAGGTAACGACCGACAGCCCGCCGAGCAGCGCCAGTGCCGGGACGGTGCCGAGCCCCGGCCAGCGCTGCGGCCGTTCGCGCCGCATCAGCACGAAAGTGACGGCGGCCGCGGCGACATAGGGGGCAGCGGCCCATTTGCATGCGGTGGCCAGCCCCATCAGCACGCTGCCCGCGCTCCACCGCGCCACACTGCCGTCGCGGATCGCCGAACTGAGCAACACGATGCCCCAGATCAGAAACGCGACCATGAACGTATCGAGCATCGCGATCCGCGCCTGGATGTAGATCGTGAAACCGAGCAGCGCGAAGATGGTGGCGAGCAGGGCGGGGCGCGTGCGGCGTGTCAGCAAATGGGTCAGCGCGAACACCCCCGCGACCGTCGCGCTGCCCGCCAGCGTCGAGGCGACGCGCCATCCGTACGGCACATCGCCGAACAGATGGATGCCCGCCGCGATCAACTCCTTGGCAAGCAACGGATGTTCGATATTGGTCGGCTCCGACAGCGTGAGCAATGCGCGCGCGGCGGGCAGGTAATGGACCTCGTCGAACACCGGCTTGGCGGGCACCGACAGGCGAAAGACGAATATTAGCCAGCTGAACACGGCGATGCCCAGCGCGAGCAGTCGCGGCGTTCCCTGTTGTCGTTCGCCCCTCGTCACCGCCGCATTTCCTCCGCCACGCCCCGCGCGGGCTTGCGACAGGCGCGCGACGCCGACAAGCCCGATGGTGACGGTTTGACTTGTTCTGGCGGGTGCGCGGAGGCTAAGCGGGGGCATGAAGCGGCATAGCGGACAGGATCGGTCGATCACCCAGAACTGGCGCCCTGCGACCCTCGCGGTTCGCGGCGGCACCGCCCGGTCGGAATATGGCGAAACATCCGAGGCGATGTTCCTGACATCGGGCTATTGTTACGATCGCGCCGAGGATGCGGCGGCGCGCTTTGCCGGCGAACAAACCGGCATGACCTATTCGCGACTCCAGAACCCGACCGTCGAGATGCTCGAGCAGCGCATTGCGCTGCTGGAGGGCGCGGAGGCGTGCCGGACGATGGCGACCGGCATGGCGGCGATGACCGCGGTGCTGCTCTGCCAGCTGCAACAGGGCGATCATGTCGTCGCCGGGCGCGCCGCGTTCGGCTCGTGCCGCTGGTTGGTCGATACATTGTTGCCCAAGTTCGGCATCCAGAGCACCACCGTCGACGCGCGCGATCCGCAGGCGTTCGAGGATGTCGTGCGCCCGAACACCAAGGTGTTCTTCTTCGAGACGCCCGCCAATCCGACCATGGATGTGGTCGATCTGCGCGCGGTGTGCGGGATCGCGCGCGAGCGCGGGATCACCAGCGTCGTCGACAATGCCTTCGCCACGCCGGCGCTCCAGCGTCCGATGGAGTTCGGCGCGGACGTGACCGCCTATTCCGCGACCAAGATGATGGACGGGCAGGGCCGCGTGCTGGCCGGCGCGGTGTGCGGGACGCAGGACTTCATCGACAATACCTTGCTGCCCTTCACGCGCAACACCGGGCCGACGCTGAGCGCGTTCAACGCCTGGGTGGTGCTTAAGGGACTGGAAACGCTTGACCTACGCATCCGCCGCCAGTCGGAGAATGCGCTGGCGGTCGGGCGCTTCCTCGAGGCGCGCGTACCGCGTATCCTCCATCCGGGCCTGCCCAGCCACCCGCAGCACGAACTGGCCATGTCGCAGATGAGCGCCGTGGGCGGAATTTTCGCATTCGAGGTCGAGGACCGCGCGCAGGCGCACGCATTGCTCAACGCATTGGAGCTGATCGACATTTCGAACAACATCGGCGACTCGCGCTCGCTGATGACGCATCCGGCCTCGACGACCCACTACGGAGTCTCGGCCGAAGCGCGCGCCGAGATGGGCGTGACCGAGGGGCTGCTGCGCCTCAACGTCGGGCTCGAAGATCCGCAGGATCTGATCGACGATCTCGACCGCGCGCTGCGGCAGGTCGGGTTGTGAGCACCGCGACCGGCATGGAAGCGTTGTTCACCGACGCCGCCACGACTCAGGACGTCACCGTCCGCGTCTCGGTCAGCTATCTCGCCGAACAGTCGGAGCCGGGGCGCGGGCGGTGGTTCTGGGCCTATCATATCCGCATCGAGAACGACGGCGCGGGCGCGGTGCAATTGCTGACCCGCCACTGGATCATCACCGACGGTAACGGCGCGCGTCACACCGTCGAGGGAGAAGGCGTCGTCGGCGAGCAGCCGGTGATCCAGCCCGAGGGCAGCTACGATTACGTTTCCGGCTGTCCGCTCGCCACGCCGAGCGGCGCGATGCAGGGCAGCTACCGGATGGTCGCCGAGGACGGGCGGGTGTTCGACGTTGCGATCCCGCGCTTCGCGCTCCACGCGCCGGCGGTGGCGGAGTGAAGCGGTGAAGCGGACGCACCTGCCGCTCAACGGGTTGCGCGTGCTCGACGCCGCGGCGCGTCATCTGTCCTTCACCCGCGCCGCCGACGAACTGGCGGTGACGCCCGCGGCGGTCGGGCAGCAGATTCGCGCGCTCGAGGATACGCTCGGCGTCGTGCTGTTCCGCCGCACGACCAAGGGGCTGGAGCTGACCCCGGAGGGCGAGGCGGGACTCGCGCCGCTGCGTCAGGCGTTCCTCGAATTCGAGGAAGCGGTGCGCGCGATGCAGGCCGGGCAATCGTCCAAGTCGCTGACGATCGCCGCCCCGCGCGACGTGACCGAGAAATGGCTGCTCCCGCGGCTCGCCGAGATTGCTGCGGCCGATCCCGACCTGCGCTTCGTGCTGGTCGCGGCGGACGAGGGGATGGATTTTACCGAAGCCAACCTCGACCTTGCGATCCGTTGGGGCGAGGGGCCGGGTACGCACGAGGGGGAGGCGATCGAGAGCGAGGGGCTGGTGACGGTCGCGCGCGCCGAGGGCACTGCGGACACTGTGATCCTGTGGCCGGGTGCGCCCGAGCCGGACAGCGCCGGGCAGGTGCGGGTCGGCGATGCCGGGCTGGCGATCGACGCCGCCGCGGCGGGGCTGGGGCGCGCGACCGTGCCCGAGATGCTCGCCGCACGCGACATTGCCGTCGGGCGAGTCGTGGTGGTGGGCGAAGCGCAGCCGTCGCGCCTGGGCTATTGGCTGGTCGCACCGACCCCGCAGTGGCGGCAACGTAAGGTGCAGGTGCTGGTCGAGGCGCTCGGGCGGTAGCGGCGAGTCGGTCTTCGGGCCGTCACGCGGGACCTGCCTGCGTTTGCACTCGCCGTAACGGCAGGATCAGTACGCCGCCCGCCAGCGTCAGCCCGGCGAGCACCAGCAGCAGAACCGTGAAGTCGCCGGGCGTTGCCAGCGCCCAGGTCAGCAGCGGGCCGAGCAGCGACGGCACCGTGTTCGACAGGTTGATGAGGCCAAGATCACGGCCGCGATGGCGCGGATCGGGGAGAAGCCGCACAGCAAACGCCTGATGCAGCGCGAGGAACACCGCGGCGGCGACCGAATAGACGAGGAAGCCGAGTGCCGCACCGAGCGGATGGCTGAGTGTCGCCATCGCCAGCAGCCCAAGCGTCGCGGCGATCGCCGCGCCGACCAGAAAGGGCGTGCGGCGATCCGCCTGATCGGACAATCTTCCCGCGAAAACGGCGACCGGCAGCGGAAGAATATAGCTGATCGTCAGCAGCGTACCGACGCGCGCGGCCAGCGTCGCCGGCGGAACCACATCCGCGATGCTCTGAAAGTAATACAGGAGGTAGAGGGAGAGCGCGCCACCCGCGAGCTGCACCAGCAATCGCGACAGGCTCGCCACCCAAAGGCGATGTGCGGGAGCGGCGTCGGGCGGGGCAGGTGCGGCCGGAATCGATGGGCGGCGGATCGCCAGGAGCGGCAGGATCGCCACAACCGTGAGTCCCATGATCAATGCGAGGCGCGTAGCATCAGTCCCGTTTGCATCGGCGACGAGCAACGCCGACACCGCGCCCGCCGCCGGTGGGCCGATGGCGAGCAAACCGCCGGCCAGCCCGCGCTGATCGTCGGGGATTTCGTCGGCCATGATCGCCATCATCGGCGCGAGCACGGCGTTGACCGCAAGCTGGAACGCCAGCACCGCAACGATCAGCGTCGCGGGCTGCGCGGCGATTGCGATTCCCGCGAAACTAAGCGCGAGCGCGACCAGCCCGCCTGCAATCCAGCCGCGCCGCCCGCCGCCTCGCGCATAATGCCGATCGCTGAGCCAGCCGAAAAGGATGTTCGCCCCGCTCGCCACCCCCGCGCCGAGCACCACCGCCACCGTCAACCAGCCGATCCGCGCCTCCCCCGCCAGCCGATCGATCTTGAGCGGGAGCAACAGCGAGAGGAACGGCAGATAACCGATCACCGCCCCGGCATGCGCCAGCGAGAAGGCGGCGAGCAGCCGATAGGTGGGGGCAAAGGAACGCGACATCGGCGGCGGGGTAGAGCGTTGCGGCGTAGCGGGAAAGGCGTCAGCGTTGCCGCGAACCGGTCGGCCGGTCATGCCAACGACAAACAGGCCGGGGCGGCGCTCAGGCGGCGGCGCGGCGCCCGATGATGCGGACAGCGTCGGGTAGCAAGGCGACGGGCAACGGCTCGGTAAACAGGAAGCCCTGCATATGCTCGCATCCCATGCGCAGCAGCGTCTCCAGCTGTTCGGCGGTCTGCACTCCCTCCGCCACGCACTCCAGCGACAGCGCGCGGCACAGGCCGACCATCGCCTCCACCACCGCCCAGCCGCGCTGCGCCTGCAGATCGTTGATGAAGCTGCGGTCGATCTTCACCTTGTCGAGCGGCAATTGGTGAAGGTTGCTGAGGCTGGAATGGCCGGTGCCGAAATCGTCGAGCGCTACCTTCATCCCCAATCGTCTGAGGCGTTGCAGCACTCGCGCCGCCGCGGCGGGATCGCGCATCACGGCGGTTTCGGTGACCTCGATCCAGATTCGCGACGCCGCCACGCCCGACGCGAACAGTTCGCGTTCGATCGCAGCGAGCGTCGCGGGCGAGTGGAGGTCGCAGGCCGAGATGTTGAACGATAGCGCGATGTCGGAGGGCAGCAGCCGCGCCGCCGCCAATCCTTTGCGAAACATCGCCAGCGTGATGCCGTGGATCAGGGTCGAGCGCTCGGCGATGGTGATGAAGTCGCTGGGGGCGATTTCGCCGACGATCGGGCTGCGCCAGCGCGCGAGCAACTCGATCGCCTCGACCTGTCCGGTGCGCGCCCCGACGATCGGTTGGCCGTAGAGGTGCAGTTCCTCGTCGAAGACGCACGCCTGCAACGCGGCCTCGATCGCGCGGTCCCGCCGGATCGCGCTTTCCAGATCGGGAGTGAAAATGCACAGCCCGCCGCCCTGCATGCGCTTGGCGTGGTAGAGCGCGTAATCGGCGCGATCGAACAAGTCGGTGGCGATATGCCCGGCGTCCGGGAATTGCGCGATGCCCAGCGACCCGCCGACCGACACGGTCAGCTCGCCGATCGCGAACGGCTCTTCGAGCGCCGCGCACAGCCGCGCGCCGACCATCGTCGCGGTCCGCACGTTGCCGGGGATCAGCACGCCGAATTCGTCACCGCCCAGCCGATAGATGCCCGTGCCCCCCGACAACATCGGGCGCATCCGTTCGGCCAGCTGGACCAGCAGGATATCGCCGACGTGATGACCGAAGGTGTCGTTGACGGGCTTGAACCGGTCGAGATCGAGCAGCCCGACCGCGAACGGCCCGGCCCCGCCGCTGGCGACCAGTTCGGCGAGGTCGTCGTGAAAGCGGCGGCGGTTGGGCAGGCCGGTGAGGCTGTCGGTATGCGCCAGCCGCTCATTGTCGTGGTTCAGTCGGATCAGTTCGTCATGCTGGCGCTTGAGCCGGGTCTGTGCGATCACCTGCTTGCGGAAGTGGTCGAAGCTGTTGAACAGGACGTGGAGCAGCACGACCAGCACCAGCGCGACGTTCACCGCGATGACGGTGTACATCATGTCTTGTCGCGCCAGGCACGCGCCGATGAAACTGGGGATCACGATCAACCCGACCAGCAACGCCGCCTGCGGCAGCGCGCCGAGGCAGAAGATGCAGCCGATCGCAGTCGTCGTGACGTATATCATCACGTGCGCTTTCTGGATGGCGTCGCCATATCCCAGCAGAGCGATCGACCAGATGATATAGGCGGCGGCCAGAAACGTGCCGATCAACGTGATCATCCGAAGCCGGCGGCGCGCATCCTCGGCATTCAACTGTTCGGTGCGGTGCGCGCGCCGCCACCAATGGAACAGGCGCAGGCTGCTGAGCGTGAACAGGCACAGCGGGACGGTCGTGCTGATCGCAAACGGCGCGACATGGCGGTGGGTGACGACGATCGCCAGCGAATTGACGAGCAGCAAGGCGTACAGGAAGGGCAACTGCCGCTGGAGCGACACGGCCTGCGCAACCGCCAGCCGCGGATCGCTCCCCAAGTCGGCGTACCAGCGATACAGTCGCCAGCATTTCCCTCCGCGCACGCGCGTCCCCCGCGTTTGAATTCCCCGGATCGGATTTTACCGTGAAAAGGTTAACAGGATGCTACGCCGGAGTTTGTCGGCCGCTGATCAATTCCATCCGCTGCGGCATCGTCCCAATCTCAATGTCCTCGGCGCGGAAACGCCGCAGCAGAATGGTCAGGATCGCGCTGCGCGTGGCATAAGCGACGCGCGGCGACGCGACATGCCCGAAACAATTGAAGAAGATCCTGCCGTCGGCGATCGAATCGACAAACACCTTCGGCGCGGGATCGTCGAGCACCTCGGCCTCTTGGGCGAACGTGTCGGCCACGATCGCACACACGCGGTCGGCATCGGTTTCCAGCGGAACCGAGAACTGCACCTGGATGCGGCCGAGCGGCCCGGCGAGCGTCTTGTTGAGCACCGATTTGGTGATCAACTCCGAATTGGGAACGATCAGCGTGGAATGATCGGCCAGCGCGATCTCGGTCGAGCGGACGCTGATCCGCTTCACGTCTCCCTCATCGGTGCCGACGCGGATCCAGTCACCGATCTTGATCGGGCGCTCGGCAAGCAGGATCAGCCCCGAGACGAAGTTCGACGTGATCGCCTGAAGCCCGAAGCCGATCCCGACCGACAGCGCCGACAGCAACAGCGCGATGCGCTCGACGCCGATCCCCAGCGAGGCGAGCGACCAGATGACCGCCAGCGCGATCCCGACATAGCGTGCGACCAGTGCCACAGAGTTGCGCGCCGATCCGTCGAGATCGGTGGCGGGCAGGTACTTTTCCTCCAGCCAGCGGCGGAACGCACGCACCAACGTCAACCCGATGAACAGCACCGCGACGCCGCGAATGATCGCTCCCGGTGACACCGCGATGCCGCCGACCTGCACCCCTTGCGCGAGCAAGCCGATCCGCGCGACCAAGGTGCCGATCCCGCTGCCTGCGCCGAACGGCACGAAGAACAGCCCCAGCGCAATCAGCGCGAGCGTCACGCGTGTCACGCCCGACAGCAGCACCCCGAATTGGTCGACCACCGCCCCACGCAACCCCAGACCGCGCGATACGGCGCGGCCAAGCGTACTGTCGCGCGCGAACAAGGTGATGGCCAGGTCGTCGGCGGCAGCCATCAGGAGATAGGTGGCGGTGGCGAGTACGATGCTCCACCCGACCAGCTTCATTGTGAACAGCGCGAAGCCCAGGAAGCCGAGCAGCAACGCCGCCAGCGTCGCCAGCGCCAGCACCCAGGCGAACAGTGCCGCCGCGCCTAGCCCGGCGCGCGCCGGGGCGGTCGCCGACTCGTCGGCACGGTTCGCGCGCAGCCGGCCGAGCGCCAGCAAGGCACCCGCGAGCACAAGGAGATGGAGGATGATCTCCAGCACGTGCGTCGCGCTTTGCGCCGCCGGGCTGATCCCGATCTCGATGTTGATCCGCTCCAGCATGTAGCTGACGAAGGCCGTCGCGGCGAGCAACCAGCTATACGGCCGAAGTTCGGTGGCGACATCGTCCGCGATCGGCGCCACCCGCCAGCTCGGCTGATGGCGCAGCAGCAGCGCGCCCGTAACGGCCGAC
>NZ_KE386571.1:3672894-3799314 GCF_000427645.1 Sphingomonas phyllosphaerae FA2
GTGTGACGGATGGTGTGTGTTGTCAGCTCTTAACGGATTGAGCTGGCTTCGAAACTGTCCCGGGAAATAGCCCCACCGTATAGACCGTACCCGAAACCGACACAGGTGGTCTGGTAGAGTATACCAAGGCGCTTGAGAGAAGTGTCCTGAAGGAACTCGGCAAATTGCCTCCGTACCTTCGGAAGAAGGAGGCCCCATGTAAGCGCAAGCTCTCATGGGGGGCACAGGCCAGGGGGTAGCGACTGTTTAGCAAAAACACAGGGCTCTGCTAAGTCGGCTTCAAGACGACGTATAGGGCCTGACGCCTGCCCGGTGCCTGAAGGTTAAGTGGAGGGGTGCAAGCTCTGAAATGAAGCCCAGGTAAACGGCGGCCGTAACTATAACGGTCCTAAGGTAGCGAAATTCCTTGTCGGGTAAGTTCCGACCTGCACGAATGGCGTAACGACTTCCCCACTGTCTCCAGGACATGCTCAGCGAAATTGAATTCTCCGTGAAGATGCGGAGTACCCGCGGTTAGACGGAAAGACCCCGTGCACCTTTACTGCAGCTTCAGAGTGGCAGTGGACAAGAACTGTGTAGCATAGGTGGGAGGCTTTGAAGCATTGGCGCCAGCCGGTGTGGAGCCACAGGTGAAATACCACCCTGTTGTTGTCTATTGTCTAACCTCGTACCGTGAAACCGGTACAGGGACCCTCTGTGGCGGGTAGTTTGACTGGGGCGGTCGCCTCCTAAAGAGTAACGGAGGCGCGCGAAGGTGGGCTCAGGCCGGTTGGAAACCGGCTGTTAGAGTGCAATGGCATAAGCCCGCCTGACTGCGAGACTGACAAGTCGAGCAGAGACGAAAGTCGGTCATAGTGATCCGGTGGTCCCTCGTGGAAGGGCCATCGCTCAACGGATAAAAGGTACGCCGGGGATAACAGGCTGATAACCCCCAAGAGCTCATATCGACGGGGTTGTTTGGCACCTCGATGTCGGCTCATCACATCCTGGGGCTGGAGCAGGTCCCAAGGGTTTGGCTGTTCGCCAATTAAAGTGGTACGTGAGCTGGGTTCAGAACGTCGCGAGACAGTTTGGTCCCTATCTGCCGTGGGCGTCGAAATTTGAGAGGAGTTGACCCTAGTACGAGAGGACCGGGTTGAACGTACCTCTGGTGTACCTGTCGTCGTGCCAACGGCGCAGCAGGGTAGCTATGTACGGACGGGATAACCGCTGAAAGCATCTAAGCGGGAAGCCTCCCTCGAGATAAGATTTCACAGGACGGTCGGAGACCACGACCTTGATAGATCGGATGTGGAAGCGCGGTAACGCGTGAAGCTAACCGATACTAATCGTCCTATTCGCGCTTGAGAGCACACACCCCCAACAACAGCGTTGGATGCAGGGTGATCACTCACAGCCAGTAAAACAGTGCATCGATTTGAACCCGTCTCCCCAGCCTTCACAGGCCGGGGATGACACTTTGTGCAGGCTCCATTGCCTGGTGGCCATAGCGTCGGTGAACCACCCGATCCCATCCCGAACTCGGACGTGAAACCCCTCTGCGCCAATGGTACTATCGCTCAAGCGATGGAAGAGTAGGTCGCCGCCAGGCATTGCAGCTCGCACAAACACAAGAACCCATCCACAAACACTCACCTCGGCGCGGGGTGGAGCAGCCCGGTAGCTCGTCAGGCTCATAACCTGAAGGTCACAGGTTCAAATCCTGTCCCCGCAACCATCTTGATTTGCAACGCCTCGGAAGCCACCGCTTCCGGGGCGTTTTGCATGTGTTCGCTTCCGGTCAGCTCCAGCATCGACGCCAGCTCGCCGCGCAGTTCGATCGTCAGGTTCCCGCCCTCGGGCGTTAGCACCACCGCTTCGATAAGCGCGCGGATGCGCTCGAATACTTGTGCCCGCAGCGCCTCGTCCTCGTAGGCGTCAGTGAGTTTTGTGACCTTCTCCCGATAGATGCGGCCGAGATCCGGATGGAGCAGCGACTCGGCTTCTTCCGGACGCTCGGCGGCAGCGAGCGCGTCGATCAGCACGGTACGTCGCGTGCCCAGCCTTTGCAACTCGTCGACGAACAACGCCGGATCCACGCCCTTAAGGATTGCGGTCTTGGCGTGCATGATCTGCTGGTCGACCTCGGTGAGTTCTGCCTCATGCTCGGGGCGCGTGGTGATGCTGGCCTCCTCAAGCCGGCGGGTCTCTACTGCATATTCCTCAAGGAATGCCGCGGCCACGTCGTCGCGCAGCATGGCGGTGATGAGGCCTTTCAGCACCCGAGCGTCGAGCGCATCCTGCCGGATCGTCAGACGGTTGTCGCACCAGGTCGGGCCCTTCTTTGCCGCGCCCTGGCAGCCGAAGCGATGCTGTCCGGATTTGGCGTAGCTCGCACCACAGACGCCGCACGTCATCTTCCCTGTCAGCAGGTACTTCGGTCGCTGCTGGGCGAAAAAGGGCCGGGCAGGGGCGGCCGGTGCCGTACGAGGGCCACGCGCAAGGGCTGCCTGCCGCACCTTCACGGCTTGCCACAACGCGTCTGGTACGATGCGAAGGTCTGGGGCGGGGGCAAGGCTCTTGGCGGCGTCAGCGCCGTTGATGAAGGCGTGGCGCTTCCCGCTGTCGGGGTTCTTGCGGTAGGTCTGCTTCCCGTACGGGCGCTGCCCGATGTACAGCTGGTTGTTGAGGATGCCGGTGCCGCGTGCGGCGTTGCCGGTCAGCGTGTTGGGCGTCCATGCGGCCAGCTTGATCCTGCCTTTGCCCGGCTGTCCGCCGCGCGGGGAGGGGACTCCCTCGGCATTGAGGCGCCGCGTGATGGCGATCGGCGACAGCCCGGCGGCGTAATCCTCGTAAATCCGCACCACTACGGCCGCCTCTGCGGGGACGATCTGCTGCAGGCCGCGGATCCGCTCGCCGTTGCCGTCATAGGCCACCCGGGTTTCATAGCCATAGGCCGAGCCGCCCGGGTTGCGGCCCATCGCATGACGCCGCACCAGCGCGTCGCGGGTCTTATCGCTGGTCGCGCTCAACTGCTCGGCGTTGATCGTCCCCATCATGCCGATGTGCAGCGGAGTGACCACGCCTTCCTTGCGCGTCGCCAGGATGATGCCGCGGAAGCGCAGCCGTTCGAATAGCGAGGCGATATCCGCCTGGCTGCGCGACAGCCGGTCCATCGCGTCGGCGAAGACGATGTCGATGTCGCCCGCCTGGATCGCGGTCAGCAGCGCCTGCATGCCGGGACGATGCAGCGTCGCAGCCGACTCCGCGGCATCCGTGAAGCACGCCACCTCGCGCCATCCCTGCCGCTCGATCTCGCGCCGGCACATCATCAGCTGCGTCTCGATCGACAGCATGTCCTGCTTGTCCGTCGAAAAGCGCGTATAAACCGCGCAGCGCATCGTCTTTCCTCCTGCAATCTCCATCATGCTTCCGAAAGAGGGCTAGGTTCTTTCGTTTTTCCGCCTGCGGCGCTGCGCTGGGCGTGGTGTGACCGCGCGATGTCGCGCGCCAGCAGGCGCGCGAGCGCGATGGCGTGTTCGTGCAGCAGGGGAGATGGCTTGCCCGGCATGCAGGACACGTGGAAAGCGCTAAGCCACAGCGTCTCCAACCTGCCCACATGGTTGCAGCTTCTCTCAACTCGGTATTGGTTGCCGATTGCTAATAAGCTGCGGACGAATTGCCATAGAAAGACGCCCGGACAAGGTTCCCACCCTGCCGCCGGTTACCTCTGTCGGCCGCAGTGACCCACTTCCCGCCCTTCGGCGGGCGTTTTGGCCTCTCCAGGTTCGGACATTGGTTCATCTACCAAAACGCCGCTTTGAAGTCGGTTTGGGGAAGATCAATCACGAATGTCGGCGCATCAAAAGGCCGAGCGCCGGATTGAACCGTCGCCGCAGCCGATCAGGCGGCCGAAATTCCTTTTTTCCAGGCTCGATGCCGTGCGGTGCGCCTTCAGGTAAATCGCATCAATCATCGCCGTCTCTGGCGCGGTCTCTGCTGCTGCGAGACCTTTCATGGTGCGGAGGAAGACCCGCCGTTCACCCCAGCGCCTCCGCGGACCATACGCGATCGGTGCGTCACACCAGCGCAGTCCGTTGCGATCGACGAAAATGATGCCACTGAGCATCCGTCAGTCATTGACCCGCAGCTTGCCATGGCTTTTGGAGAGATACAGTTTCAGGCGCGCCATCTGCTCATCAGTCAACCAGTACAGGTCGCTCATCCATGGTTTCGCTGCGGAGCCTGAATCGCACCGCCACGCCCTCATCGACGGGTCCTGACTCTGGAAGCAACGCGGGAGGATCAGCAGACGCGCCAGCCTTTGCCCCGCCGCAGGGCCCGGTCCAAAGAAATCCATCGAGCCGTCGTAAAAAGACGGTCGCGTCACGCTGCCAGCGCCCGCGGCCGCACCCCAAAGTTGGCGGAAGCGCGCGAGATGATCAGTCACCGCCTTCCGACGTTCCCATCAAAGGTATAAAACGGGGTGACAACGTGCTCGGCATTAGTCTTGCAGCCTCGACCAGCGTCCAATTAGACGTTGGAACTTCGCTCGCTTTCGAGCGAGGTGAGGATGTCGTCACGAAGAGCTTCGGCCGCTGCGATCCAACGCGCCGCCTCGGACATCAGCCTTTCGTGACCACCACGATCGGCCGTGTCGCGGATGCCGCGCAACCCGAGCGTCAGGTCGTATATATCTCGTGCGGACGTCTCGAGGTCGCTGACCCGCAGGTCCTTCAGGTAAACCAATTCATCCTCCATTCCTCGGCTGAGCATAGCCCGCTACCGGTCCATTGCCGACACGGTCGTTATTTACACTTCAAGTTCTCGTCTGGAACGACCCGCTTCCCCGTACCGCAGCAGGCTCGTAGGCTGTGAACAGACGGCAGAATAGACCTGGAGCAACCTGTGACCGAAACTTCCGCATCGGAACTCACCAAGCTCTTCGACGGGCGGTTCCGGACCATGCTGGACACGGACTGGTCGTCCTGGCGGGACGCCTACGTCCAGCAGGTACGCACCGTGCAGGAGGCGGACGAGAAGACGTGGTCGCACCCGAAGTTCCAACAGATCCTCTGGGACGATCCCTCCGTGTCCAGCATCGGCCCAGGCCAGTCGGTCACCCTCGTCAGCGCCTACAACGACAGGAGCCTTGCCGCCGTCCTATTCCAGGCGCGCGGCTCGATCGAAGGTCTGCCGCTCGACCAGCGCGGCGCAGCGCTGGACGATCTCTACCAGAGCGTTCTAACGCAGGTGCACCCACGCTACACGCCACGTCGACCCAAGGCGCGGCTTGCGCGGATGCTGGCCGCGATGTTCCCCGGCGACGTGACGTGTCTAATGGACGCACCCCGGGTGTGGGCCGCGCAGCGCCTCCTTGGCGCGCAGCGTCTGTCCGGCGACTTCATGGCCCAGCATCCGTCGATCAAGGCGAAGCTGCGTGACGCGCTGGGTCGGGCGTCCGATGTCGTTGGCGAAGTCGAGCAGTCCATGTTCGCCTGGTTCCTGTGGGAGGAGTTCGCGAACACGCCCGACAAAGGCGCCGTCGCCACCCAGACCACCGACAGGCGGGCGAACGCCGTGCCTGCCTTCTCGCTCCTGCCCGCAAATGCCCAGCGGCGCAGCCTCGCCTGCGTCAAGGACAACGTCCCCCTGCTCATGGCCATGGTCCGCGAGGCCGAACAGGGCATCAACCGCGAGGATCTCGTAGGCATCATCCTCGGCGAGGCGACCCAGCTGAACGCCAGCTCCGCCGGCAACATGATCTCGCAGGCGATGGGCGGTTTAGGGCTTCTACGGCTGGAGGGCAGCACCTACCGACCGACCGAACGCGGACAGGAGATGCTGACGGCCTCAGAACCGACAAATGTGCTCAGAGGACCGCTGATCGGGCGCGTCTTCGGGATGGGACATCTCCTCCGGATGGTCCAGCGGGAGCCGGCCAAGCTCCGCCCCATCGACATCTCGACGAGGCTGAAGGACCTCGTCCCGACGTGGACGTCCACGCAGCCCGGATCTTACATCTTCGCCTGGGCGAAGATCGCCGGCCTCGTCCAGGTCGAGGAAGGGCCGGGCGGCGGCCGCGTCAGCCTGACGGAGGACGGGGAAGACTATGCCGCCGCGCTGCCCGACGACTTTGAGGAGCGCTGGATCATCGAGCCGCAGGAAGATGCGGCCGTCGAGCAACCTGCCGCCACCCCGGAACTGCAACCGCAATCACGCGGCCAGACGCCATCCTATGGACCGGACGACATCATCGCCGATGGTTGTTTCATGGAGCGTGATGCCGTCGTGGCCGCGGTCGAACTCCTGCGCCGCAAGAAGAACCTAATCCTCCAGGGGCCTCCCGGCACGGGCAAGACCTGGCTCGCCAAGAGGCTCGGCTTCGCGCTGCTCGGCGCCCGCGATCCCGAACGGCTAACCGCTGTTCAGTTCCAGCCCTCGCTCTCCTACGAGGACTTCGTGCGCGGCTGGCGACCCGACGGCGCTGGCGGGCTGCAGCTCGCCGACGGCGTATTACTCGACGCGGTCTCCGCCGCCCGCGCGGAACCTACACGGCCATTCGTGATCGTCATCGAGGAGATCAACCGGGGCAATCCGGCCCAAATCCTCGGCGAAATGCTGACGCTGATCGAGGACAGCAAGCGCAGCCCGGCCGAGGCGCTCCGTCTGACCTACCCCCGCACTGTCGGGGAACGCGTGCACGTTCCGGAGAACCTCTACATCATTGGCACCATGAACCTCGCGGACAGGTCGCTCGCGCTGGTCGACCTTGCACTGCGCCGGCGGTTTGCCTTTATCTCTCTGAAGCCTTCGCTGAACAAGGCGTGGCGCTCCTGGACGACTGGCATGGGATGTTCCCCGGAAATCGTCGACGGAATCGCGGCGCGGCTGGGGGCCCTCAACGACGCGATCACCGACGACCGCACCCTTGGCGAGCAGTTCCAGGTGGGGCACAGCTTCGTGACGCCACTCGCGGCACCGGGGCCCGCCGACGAGGACTGGCGGGACTGGTTTATCGAGACCGTCGACGCCGAGGTCGGGCCGCTGCTGCGTGAGTATTGGTACGACCGGCCCGATGAGGCGGAGAACCACATCAGCAAGCTGCTGGCCGGTCTCTAAACGGTGGACGCGCACGCGGTAGGAACCGGTGCGGCATGGCGCAGCCATGTCGGCATTCCCGTCCGCAATCTCTGGATGCTGCTCGTCTACGCGTCCGACCTCGCCGGCTTCGGGGAGGCACTCGAGGCGGGGGTGGATGGAGACGCGGAGCTCAACGATCTGCTGGCCCGCCTGCTCACCGTCGTCGTGGAGCGAAGGCTCAGACGCAGCCTGTCGCGCGGATACGTCGACCGGCGGGAGGCGCTCCCGCGGGTGCGTGGCCGCATCGACTGGCTGCAGACGGAACGCGGCATGCTGCTTCGCCGCGGTATGGTGATGTGCCGCTACCAGGACCTGACGCAGAACACTCCGCGCAATAGGCTCGTAAGGGTGGCGCTGGAGCAGATGTCGCGGCGCGTACACAACTCGGATCTGGCGGCGGACTGCCGACAGCTGGCCGGCGTGCTTGCGGCAGCCGGGGTGGTCACGGCGTTGCCGACGCGGGCAGAGATGTCCCGAGACCGCATCGCGCGGCACGACTCCGACGACAGGCTGATGGTGGCTGCCTCGCGGCTGGCGCTGGACCTGGTACTGCCCAGCGAGGCTGGCGACGATGGTTACGCAACGAGGCTTCAGCGAGACGAGACACTGCTCAGGATCATCTTCGAAAAGGCCGTCGCTGGCCTGTACCGACACGAGCTTCACGGGCGGGATGGCTGGCGCGTGAATGCACAAAAGTCCCTCTACTGGCAGGCCAAGCAACCGACATCAGGGATGACCGGCCGCCTCCCGTCTATGACCGCCGACATCGTCCTCGAGCGGGGATCGCGGCGCATCGTCGTCGACACCAAGTTCACGAACGCGCTCAAGCCACGGCAGTACGGGGGTTCCGGTTTCGACAGCGGCCACATCTACCAGATCTACGCGTACCTGCGATCACAGGCCGGGAACGGCGACGACGTCGCCGACGCGGCAGAAGGCATCCTGCTCTATCCTGCCGTCGACGAGGTGATGGACGAGGCCGTCACCATCCAGGACCACCGCCTGCGGTTCGTGGCGGTGGACCTCTCCCTGCGGTCGGCAGAGCTGCGCAAGTCTCTGCTGGATGCGGTGCGCGGGCCGGCAGCAACCAATCCAGACTGAACCGCTCGCACGAGCGGTATGAGAGCACAAAGGGTGGTGAAAGGCCGTGGTACTGTTCGCTGAGAACGACGACGGCGTGGACGCCGACGCAGATGACCTGAATGGTAGCGAGCTTGCCAGTGCCGGCTACGAGGAACTGACGTTCGACCCTGAGACTGTGGTCATCACACAAGGCTGATTTCCGCTCTCCGCACGCTAGTTTCAAGCGATTGACTGTGCCATCTTCTAATCGGCTTCTCTCTTGCCACCCATGAGAGTGGCTCTCGCCCCAGCCTCCAGCGCATTCGACCCAAAAACAATCGTTCGGCGGCTTCCTTACCGTTCCCATCTTCAGACGCCCATTCATCTGCACCGACCTCGTTCGACCCAGTTCATCATTGTGCAGACCTGCTTGAGCGCGAAATTTCCGCAAAGTTGGTTTCGTAACCTCCGACCCGCTCTTGCCTGGACCATCGAGAGGAGAAAGGCCTTTTCCACGATCGCGACGCGGCTGGTCAGCCGCCTTCTCCTCATGCCTTCCGCTTGCGGGCGCGTTCGGCGCGCTGTACGCCGAGAGCGGCAGGAACTATTGATCTGGAGGAAATGAGTTGCACCGGGTGCTAGTGGGCATATTTCCGCTGCTGCTTGTCTTTTTCGAGATGGGCGTCCGCTTTCTTTTGCAGAAAGATGTCTTTGAGTTTGTTGGCCCGACCCTCTGCGTGGCTGCACTTTCATTCTTAGTGCCATTGACGCGTGTAAAACGCCGCAAGGTCGTGGCATCAGGCCAAGGAAATAAAGTAGCCTACTACGAAGATCATGATTTTGTACAGCTTGTCTTGATTATTCTGTTTATCTTTCTTCTATTATGGGGTGTATCTTTCTTCCTGTCCGTACAGCCGCCTAATAAAGTTTTAACTATAATCCATGTACCGGTCCACGCTGCCATTGGTGCCGCGCTATACGTTAGCAGCGTTTATCTCACTTACCTGAAGGATAGACGATGAGCGTCTCTGGATTCCTAGCGACGGTTGCGCCCCCCCTGCTTGCTTCGGTCGCGTCGCTACTCGCGAAGAGAGCACTAGACTATCTGCCAAACGGATTTTTCTTGTTTGGAACTCGCAATCTGAAGGTCACCTTGCCAGGCGGTAAATCCGAATATCTGCTAAGACGTCAGAGCAGTCCGGAAGCCTTATCAAACGCTCTTGCGGAGTATCTAGCTTACGAAGCGGTCGTACAAGCCGCGCTTCGACAAGCAGGTCCTGTCAACACTGACGTTCGAGATATTCCTGACAAGGCCGATTTCAAAGTGAGCGTTGCTGGAAAGACGTTCCTCGTCGAGGCCAAGACGCATCCTGAGGCTGTGACCGGACGTGAGCTGCGCGCTCTACTTGTAGCCGAACCCGCCGATGGACTCGTTCTTGTAACACCTGAGGCTCTCGCGACATCTCGTCGTGAAAGGATTTTGGCGGAGAGCGGTGGTATTGTCAGGTTTGTCAGTGGAAAAGACATCGCTACACTGGAAGGGCAACTCGCGGCATCTTTTCAATATCTATGAGGATGGCGTTCTGGCTGCTAAAGTCGCTTCACAGGGTCAATTGAAGCCGATCTCAGCCCGCTAGCCGGCTCGACCCATATTCAGTCACTCAGGGCACCTAGGGCACTCCCCGAAAGCGGACGCTCATTAATCCTGTTGGGTTGGGCTTTTCAGCAGTCGCGGACTGCCGCGCTGAACGGGCGAATGTTGGACGAAGCCGCCATTCCCATCTGCAAGCGGCAATGGCATGTTTGCTAGCGTCGGTCGTTGCGGCTTCTCGGCCTATGTTCTACATATGTCCTGGGGAGGACCAATGGCATTCTTGTCAAACGATGAGCTCGAGTCCCTGACGATCGAACAGAGCGTGTTTCATATCGTCGGGCCGGGACCGGAGCATTTTCAGCTCCTGGCGGCGTTCGACGCGACGCCCCATGCTTCGTTCTTTCTCAGCCGTATTAGGTCCATCAACAGCGGCAACCGTTACACGTTCCTAAGCGACGCCGCCGTGCGGACCAAACTCGCGCGCATCGATAGCGACGCGAGTGCCTTTCAGGAAGAAAGCGAGCAGCTCGCCGAGGCTTTCGACCAGGGCCATCGCGGTAGCTCGGCCGTTGGCGCCTTCCTACTCTTCGTTCTCCGTTGCCAGTCGGGACCGCTGTTCGCCCTCCTGAAGTTCGAGGACGAAAAGGTGCTGAGCTACGCCATCGCTGATGGCCAGTCAGGCAAGCCAAAACCGACATTTGGCGAGATTGAACGCACCTTCGTCCAGAACCGCAACGCTTTGCAGAAGGCCGCGCTCGTCCGGCTCGGAAGTGAGCAGGACGAGGTGTGCGTCGTCGACCGGCAAAACCCGCAGCGGCCGGCCGCCTATTTCGAGCAGTTCCTCGGTGTCCGCCGGATGCGAACCGAGGACGAGCTGACCAAGAAGCTGATCGACGTCACGCGCACGATCGCGCGCAAGCATAAGGACAAGCTGCCGCCCGACACCGTCGCCACGCTGTCGAAACGTCTCTACGATGCAAGCCAGTCCGGCGGCTCCGTCAATGGCGAGAAGATCGAGGACTGGTTCAAGAGCATCGTCGGGCCGCTACCCGACGATAGCCCGGTTCTTGCGGACCTCAAAAACCATCTCAAACGCGAGGGTATGTCGGGCGAGTCATTCGTGCTCAAGCAGGGTGCCGTGCCTGCGCCCCGCAACCGGCGCGTTGAAACGGTGAGTGGCATCCGGCTGACCTTCCCGGTCGACTTGCAGGCTTCGATCGTGAAGGTGGACCGCGCGAAGGGCGAGATCACCATCAAAGACCAGATCACCATCGATGACTACGACCTTGAAACCTCTAATAGACCTCGCGCGTGAGTTCGCCGCGCGGGCCGGCGCCGTCGACGAGCGCGTCGACAGCTTGGTCCTGCGCGGCACCTTCGGGTCAGTCGATGAGCAGGCGCAGTGGATCGCGTTTCACGAGGCGGTTCCCGCGCCGTTTCGCTCGGTGCAGATCTATGACGCCGAGATCGGCGGCGATATCGACGCCAGTGAGGCGTTCGATCCAGCACGCACGGTCCAACTGACGATCGTCAAGCCCGCCGTCGATGGCGCTATTGCCTTTCTGTTCGCGGCGACAGCGGCTGAATACCTTGAGTCGCAGGCTGTCTCGGGGCGTGTCCTGTCCGCGGAGATGGACTCGCGGGCGATATTCCAGGCGCGCGGACTGGACGTTGCCGTATGGGATCTCGGCACGGCAATCACGCCGCCGCCGCAGACCGTGCCGATCAGCCCGCGCAAGCTGGTCAAGGACTATGTGCCCGATCGTGAGGTGGTCGACGATCTCTCGCCCTGGCTGATCACAACGCGGCCCGCCGTCGAGTCGCCGGAGTTCATCGGCTGGCGAATTCAGGCAGCTCGCAGGCTCCTTGGTGCGCTCATGAACAGCGCATCGACGGAGCAGGGTGTTGTTTGGCTCCAGGCGTCGGGACCGCCAATATTGCGCATCCGCGCCGACGACCCGGCGCTGACGGACGCCTGGGAACAGCTTACGGCCTGTGCGGAATGGGTGTTCCTGACCGGCTCGGATATCGAGGTGCGCCACCTTATTTTCGCCCTCGAGCTGGCGCGGGCGAACCGCCCCGACTTGGCCCTGCCGGCCATATCCGCGCAGGCATTGGAGGCTGCGCGTGCGACCTATGAGGCGCATGTCCAGTCCGCCAGCCGCGAGACCCTCAAGGCGCTCGCGGACCTCCGAAAGACCGTGATCGACGAAACTCAGAAGGTCACTCAGCGAGCCCAAGACCTGACCAGCGGTCTTTGGCGGGATGTTGCGGTTTCCGCGGCACCGTTCGTGATCAAGGTGTTAGGCGATGCGAGTAAGACCACCAAGCCGGGGATCGCCGCAGGATTCTATTTTGCCGCGGCGATCTTCATCGCAGTTTCGTTCGGCCTTCAGGTTCGGATCAACAAAACCTTTCTCGACAACCAGAGGAATGCACGCGCTAAGTGGTTTCAGACGCTCTACGGATATATTTCGGCGAACGAGCGTCGGGACATCGCGGAAGAACCGATCGAAAAGGCGGTGGCGAGCTATAACGAGACACGGTTCCTAGTGGGCTTGATCTACCTTTCGCTCATTATTGTGCTGGTGTGGTTCGGCGTGACAACATTGCTCGACCGTACTGCAAACCCAACGCCCCCGGCTAGAATCCCGGTCAAAGCTTTGCCTGCCAGAACGTCTCCGCACCAACCTCTCCGTGTCGGCGGAGGCAATAGACCGGCCGCCGTGACAATAAATTCGTCCGGAACGCCAGCGACAAAGTGATTCCAGATGGCTTGCTCCTAGCTGACCTGCCGGCGACAAATAACTGTCGGCCGTCCCTGGTTCGCCGCGTTGAGCACACTAACGAATGACCAGTTCTACGATCTGCGATCGTCTCGTGCGGCTGAAACGTCGGTGGTAGAGGTGACGCGCTAGAAATGGCCAATTTTGGCGCGAGCGGACATTACCGATGTGGTCGCAGACGGCGATACTTGGCAGCTTCCGGTCGCGGAAAGCCATACCCGGTCACTCACGACACCACCGGCGTTCGTCGAAACCGGCCGCCCATTCATCTGTCAATGCCGCCCCGCAAGGCGGCGCCGCGTGTTTAACAGCGGTGATTGCAGAAACCCGGTTCGACCTTGATCGATCGAGTGGGACTGCAAACGTGGTTGTGGAAGCCCGCTTTGGCCTTCGCAGGAAGCGCGTGCCCCTGCCGCCGCCGGCTTGAGGCCTCCGCAGCCTGAACGCGCGGACACGGACCGTCGCGACATGCAGCCGATCGTCGCGCCGATCTCTCACGAGCCGGGCACCACCGCGAACGCCGTGGTCGCCTCCTCCTCGAAGGCGGGCTCGATCCGCCGCCACTCCGCCGAGGCCAACGGCGCCACGCCGTGGACCGACGCGAACGCCGTCATGGCCAGCTCGCTCAGCTCCACGCGCTGCCCCTCGGCCCGAAACTCGTCCTCGTCGACGGCCTGCGGCAACCCGTCCCGCCACCAGGTCGTCCAAGCCATCGGCCGCCCCCCGCCGTCGATCCAGCGGTCGACGCTACCCGGCACGCGCTGCCATCCCATGGCGAGGGCGGCGTAGGGGCACAGGACGAGCAACCGGTCGGGAAGGCGGCCGAGATCTCGCGACCGAAAGTCCGCGACCAGCGACGGGTGCGCCTCCATCTCGTCGTAGGAGAACGAGGGGCCGCCCGACCAGAAGATCAAGGGCAGATTTGACAATGCGTCATCCAGGCCGCCGTCTCCGAGATTTGCGAGAGAGCCAGCGGACAGCGTCTCCACCACGGCAACGGACCGACTTTCCCGGCACGCCGTCGTACGCCATTCGGCCAGCACGCCCGCAGGCGACGCGGCCGGAGCGGAGCCGGCGGCGTCAAGCCAAGCTCGTCGCTCCTCCGGGCGCCACATGGTCGGCGGACGAGCCAGGATGACGTCCGCCGGACGCCGCGAGGGTCGGGGCAGGTCCGGGCGCATCGGGTCCGCATGCAAATCGAACAGGAGGTCGCGCGAACGCAGGAGCTCCCAGCGGCCGGCGTGGAGCAGCTCGGCAGCGACGTGCCGCAACGCCCGCAGCGTCGCGAGCTTGTGCGGGAGCAGGTACGACAGGCCTATGCCAAGCCGCTTCAGCCTTCCCTCAAGCTCCTTGCCTCCGGCGGATCCGTACGCGGCCGCGCCACCCCATCCCTGCACCAGCCGCCCCGCCCGGCGGCGAACGTGCTCCGTGGACACGCCGGCCACCTCGGCGATGTGCCCTACCTCGCGCTGCCACCCGTCGGTCCACCCCAAGGGATCGTCGAAGACTGGCGCGTCGGCGCGCGCCCCGATCGCTCCCGATCCGCCGGGTTCCCGCCTTGACGGAAGCGCGAGATCGTAGAACGCCGGCAGCTCGTGGACCTCCACCGGAAGTGGAAGTCCCCAACGAGCGGCCAGCAGGCGCGCCGCGGCGACGACGGCCAAGTCGTCGCTAGCCGCAAGCGTCGCGACGCACGGCGCGAAGGTCGCGCGGACGCCGGCTACGCCAGCGGCGTCGACGAGGAGGCGCGACGCGGCGGACGCGCCGTCCGGATGGTCGAGGAGCCGCTCAACAGCGCAGGCGAACGTGGTAACCTCCCGTACGCCAAGCAGGGTTGCTGACGCGCGCGCGGCGCCGTCCTCAAGCTCTGGTACGCCCAGCACAGTAGCCCGCACCAGAAGCTCGGCCAGGAGCCGATCGTCAGTCACCGGGCCGGCGTTGCCTCCGGCGACAGGAACGACCGCCACGCCGCGCGCGAAGTCCCGCGTGGCTCGCAGCTGCGCCTCAAGAAGCTCCCACAGCGCGGCCCAGGGCACGTTCTCGAACAGCAGCGGTAAGATGCGATCGGCCGACCACAGCATGCCGGCGATCCCGTGACGGCGAGAAGAGAGGTCGCAGAGGAACTCCCGCAGCGCCTCGCCGTGAGCGTCCGGCAGCCCAAGCAGGTGCCGGACCTCATGCCGCCGCAGCGCGCCCCCATCACTCGGCCACGACCAGCCCTCCCCATCCAGGTCGTCGCACCGGGCGAGCAACGCTTCCGCCTCGGGCCGCCGCCCGGTCGCCAACGCCACCTCGGCCGCGGCGATCGCAACGCGCGGGTCGGCCATGACGGCGGGGTGAAGGCGCGAGAACGCCTCCACGTCCTCCCAGCGCGCAGTCCGAATCACGCGTTCAGCGGCCCGCCTGACGTTCCAGCTGGGCGATCGCTCGACCGACTCGGCGAATTCAGCCTGCTCGCCGGCCTCGGGCGGACCGCCCGACCCGACGGTCAACGCTAGCTCGGTCGACGTGGCCGGTACCGCCGGCTCCACCGCTGCGCGGGAATTTGGCAGCTCAGCTGCCTCAGCCGGTTCGGCCGTGTCGTCGCCGCCACCGGATCGCCTGCGCGCGTACTCGCGCTCCTCCTCGACCGCGCGGGCAACCTCATCAAGCCGGGTTATTCCCTCGTAGAGCCGGTTGGCCGGGTCTCCCGCACCCTCGTTCGCGACCTCCGCCGCCGGCGTCGACGCGCTGGCGGCACCCGCCGCCGCGCCGCCGCCGCGAGCGGCGGCCGCCGTCTCGAGCGCGCGCAGCAGGTCGCGCCGGGTGTCGTGGACGCCGACCGCGACGATCGCGGCAGCCGCCGCCGCCTCCAGCCCGGCGACCTCCGCCACGGGAGCAGCCGCGAGAAGGTCCTCGAGGAACGAGCCGGTCTCGACCGTACTACCGTGGGGCTCCGCGTACCAAGGCAAGCAAAGCGCCGACCAAGCGGCGAGCGCCGCGCCGCACCGGGCCGGATCGCGCGCGACAATACCGCGCAGAAGGGCGTCAACCGCGCCGTCCCACGAGACCGTCCCGACCTCCATCGCCCAGTCGAAGCCGGCGAGCGCGGTGCCCGGGTCCGCCGCCGCGCACTCGCGGAGCACCTGGCGGACGATGCGCCGCGCCATGTCGTAGCCTTCTGTCCGCTCGAGACCATCGACGAGGCGCAGCGCGAAGAGGGCACGGCGGCCCCGGCCCGCAGGATCGGCACCGTTCGCCCGCTCCAGCAGGTCCACCCACAGCTGGTACTGCGGATCCTTCTTCGCGGCCAAAAACACGCCGAACGCCTCGCCGCGAAGTCCAGCCAGCAGCTCGCGCGCTCGATTGGGCATGCCGGTCCGCGCGAAGTCCCGGGCGATGCGGCTGCGCTCCTCGACGTCAGATCGTGGATCCGAGCCGTCGAGATCCGCGAGGGCGCGCTCCAGGATCGCTGCGGCCGCGGCCGGGTCCCGGTCGATGGAAAAGGCGCCAAGCGCGTTGCTTCGACGGAAATCGGGCCAGTGGCGGAACGCAGCGCCCTCGGCGATCCGCTCCTCGACGATGGACGCGACCGCCGATCCGGGCAGCCGGGCCTCGCGGCACAGCGCGTAGAGCAATCCGAGCACGACGCGTCCGAGGCCGGGCAGCCGGAAGGCGAGCATGTTGTCCTCGCCAGGCCCGTATCGGGCGCCCGCCAGGAATGTGAGCGCCGAGGACGCGATTCCCCGCGCCTGCGCACCTGACAGGGCGCCCCCAGCGCGCACGCTGCCGATGGCTGCCGAGATTGTTACGACGTGGTGCTGGACGCCCCGAAGCAGGCGATCCGCAGGGGCGGCCGGAGTGTCAAGGGCGAAGCCCAGCGACGCGCGTACGAGGACGCCGTCCGCGATGGCTTCGCAGGCGGGCTCCAGCTCATCGGCGCGGATCGAGCCCAACTCGCCCAGTCCGCGCAAGGGTGCGTGCGCCAGGAACGCCTCCGCCGAGGGACGGTCGCCGACCCGAGCAGCGACGTTCGCGGCGAACAGCACCCACGACCGGTGCAGCGCCGGCATTCCAAGATCGGCGGCAGCCGACCGGAGCAGCGACGCTGCCCGCGCCACGTTGCCCGCGGCCCTGCTCGCGTCCGCGGCCTCGATTGCAACCGTCGGCAGGTCGGCTGTCGCGACCCGCCACTTCGTGCAGACCGCTTCCAGATCGGCGTTCGGGTCGGCGTCCATATGCGCCTTGGCGAGCGCGAGGCCGATCACCGCGTCGAGCTCCTCCCCGGCCTCCGAGGGCATGACGGCCACCGCCTTCGACAGCTTCCTCTCGATCTGCTCGGCATCCAGGAGCCGAACCGCCCGGCGGGACCAGTCCTCCAGCCTCTCTTCGAATCCATGGATCAGAGAGGGCTGCACCCCGCCTCGCAGTTCACCAAACGGGCCGTTCGCGTCGAAGACGCGCCGCGCCTCGTCGACACGTCCATCGTCCAGCAGCGCGTCTACCACAAGCCACTCGGCGCCCTCCTCGTGGGTTTCGTCGAGCAGCTCTTTCGCGCTGTCGACGTCGCCCAGCTCCAGCAACGCCTCGACCAACGCTGTCGCGCTCTCCATGACGGAGTCGCGCCGATCGATCTCGTCGTGGGCGAGCATCAGCTCGAAGAGCTTAGCCGGGTCGGGCCTGTCCGCGATCAAGCTATAGGCGTCCGACAGATCGCCAACGACTGCGCCGCGCCCACGGCCCGCAACATACTGGCTCACAAAGTAGTCGCGGGTGGCAATAGCGCGGGCGGCCTCCCGGTCGCCCGCCAGAAAGGCGTATCGAAACGCGAGCCACCGCTGCGGGCTCTCGGGCGCCGCCTCGGGCACGAGGCCGCCCAGGCGGCGGTACAGGGCCGCGGAAGCATAATCGGGGTCGGCCTTGCCGAAGCGAAGGACCGGCTGATTTCGCACGAAGAGCCTGAAGCTGTTGTGGAATACCGACCAGCCGCGCGCGGTAACGAGCAGGAGGTGACCCACCGCACTGAGCGCCGCCTCGACCGCGGCGTCGCCTGTCACGCGCGTGAGCAGTTCGGGTTCGATCTCGCCCTGCGCGTGGACGACGAGAGCCAGTACCTTCCTGACCGACGCTGGGTCAGGCGCCTTATCGATCCAACGCCACGCCGCACGGTAGACCGCATCCAGGTCGCCGCCCTCGCCCAACTCGCCATCCAGCAACGCGCCGCGTTCCGCCGGCGTCGCGACGAGCAGCCGCTCGATCAGATAGCGGGTGACCAACGGGTGACCGCCGCCGACGCGGTGCAGCTCGCCGCGATCGACCTCAGGGTCGAGCCGCGCCACATCGGCCATGTCACCGATGGTCGCGCGCGAGAGCGGTGCGATGTCGATGCGTCGGTCGTCGGACCCCGACTGCTCGCGGACGGAGGGCGGCATGCCCGGGAGATCCAGCCGCTGCGTCCCAATAACGAACAGGACCCCGTCTGGCACCGCCTGCGGCAGGGGCAGCGCCGCCAGCAATGAATGCGCCGGAAACTCCTCGCGCGGAACGTGGTCGAGGCCGTCGACTACGACGACGGTGCGCACGCCGTCCGCGGCGAAGCGATCGCCAGCCTGAGCCACGAGGCGCTCGAAGTGTTCGCGACGCGCGTCGAGATCCTCGTCCCTTAACCGTACCGTCTCGAGGCCGGATGCGATCAGCTGGGTCGAGAGGTCGTGATAGAATGCGTCCGCCTCGCCACGGCCCTGGCCCTGCGCGGCTCCCGGCAAGAAGGCGAGGTAGCGGACGACGCGCAGGGTGGCATCGTCGCGCAGCTCGCGAGACAGCAACGTCGACTTGCCCGAGCCCGGCGCGCCGACGAGGCCAATGTAACCCGAGCTCGTAGCGGCGAGGACCGCCGACAGCCGCGCCTCGGTGGCGGAGTTCCTCTGCACCCAGGCTCCGACCGGGAAGTCGTGCGCGAAGCGCAGGGCGAAGCGGTCTGGCCAGCCAACCTCCTCTAGCAGCTCGCGCCGCGCCCAGCGGTCCTTTCGCGGGTTGTCCGCGACGAGCGTGCCGATGGCGCGGGCGAGCTCCTCCACCTGCCGCTCGCGCCGCGCGTCCCCGCCCGGCTCGAAGGGAACAGCCGCGGCCGCGCCCGAGACGAGCTCGAGCCGCGGCCAGAACGCGTCGAACTCGGGGTCCGCCAGCCCGCTCGCGGCGACCAGCGCGTCCACCACCGGCGCCCACCGGGTCGCTCGCCAAGCGGCTAGCGAGCGGTCGGGTTCAGCTCGCCACTCGGCTACGAAAGCCGCCGTAGATGACGTTGCGTCACCGGGCACCAGCCTGTCGGACGAGGAGGGGTAGTCGTTGGTGAAGTAACGCAGGCGGACCGGCATGCCCGGGTGGTCCTGGACCAGTGACGAGTAGGCGTCGGCGAGGTTCGCGATCTCGCCGCCGGAGCCCATGAAGAGGCCCACCAGTCCGAAGCCGGAGGGAACGAGCGATTTCTTGAACTGGTGCGCGACGATACCGTCCGCCAGTCCAAGCACCAAGTCGTCGACGTCGCCCGCGCCGCGATCGGCGAGGCCCACCCAGTGCAGCTGGCGGCTTGCGAGCGCGTCGTAGACGAGCCTGGCGGAGGCACGGTCTTGGTGGCGGTAGCCGCGCCGGGCGGCGCGCTCGCCCTCGCCCGGCGGCCTCATTCCCCTCGCAGCTGTGCCAGTCGTGCCCATACCCATGATCTGGCGGCGGCACCCGGCGGAGGCAAGTGCGGTCAAGCCGCTCGCGGGCAGGCCTCGTCCGCGAGCGGGTCGGCACCGCCCGCGGGCGAACCGCGCCTCATGGGGATGATCTGGACTCCCGAGCCAACCTCGTCATGACGGAGATCAGCTAACCGCATACCGTCGACAACGAAGACGCGCCGCGGACCGGGCGGCTGCCGGTCACGATCGTTCCCGCCACTTGAACGTAGGTCCGATTGTCGTAATCGGCGCCGGATAGCGGCCGTTCTGCTTCCCACCACTCTCAGACACCCAGCCGTGATGACAAAGCCCGCTGCTGACGCAACAAATCCGGGGTGCAAAAGCTCAAATGACTGGCATCAGCGGAGGCAGCGCTGCGCTCCTTGGGGGGCGCTACGCCACCCCGCTACGAGGAGGCGTCTCGCACTTAGTCTTAGAACCGTTGGGAGCTTATTCATTGCGGCTTTGACCTTCGCCGTACTTAGCTCCCGCTTCAAGACCGTCTCCGCCTCAGCACTGCCAATTTTGTGGGAGCTTGAAGTCCCACGTTTGCCACGCCGTGGGACCCCGACCAGCCTTAGACGGCCTGAAGCGTCGTCATCATCATCGTCTCGACATCCATGATAATCATCAGATTTCCGATCGTCGAAATGATCGGCGCATGGGCGGGCTTGCGCTCGGCGGCGGCGCGGACCGCGTCCATGGCGATCGCGAAGCCCTCCTCGTGGTACGATCCCGTCATCTCGCGAACGATCAGCCGGCCCTTGGTACTCATGCGCACCACTGCGTTCAGTTCCGCGAAGACGATTATCGCAGGGCTTCGCCGATCCTTTTTCCAGAGGCGCCCGTCGGGGAGGACCGCCGCCTTCGCCTCACCATCTGTGATGACAGCGAGCATCGTGACGGGGCCATCCCCGATCACCTCCGGATCAAAGGCTGAGAAAAGCATGTTGTAGTTTTTGGCTAGCGCAAAGTCTGCCAGTGACTTCTGATCGGCTTCGGTCGGCGTTGTACCGCCCATGAAGATCGTGTCGGCATCGGCGGGTTTTTTGCCGGTGTCCTTGGCCATCTCGCGCGCGATGGATACCAGCATGTGGTTGACACCGTGGTGGTCAAGCGTGTCCTTCATGTCTTTATCCTCCTTGGCGACGTTCGGCGCACTATTTTCATCGGTTCGCTCGAAGCACCGAGCGTTAGAGGCAATTTATTTCCAGTTTCTTGCCTCGAACCGAACCCGAAGCCGACACTGCGATGTCGGTACCTTGCGTAGCGCACAGACCTGCGGAAGCGTCATCGTCTTCGATCAACTCGCGACTAGGTCGAGGCTGCGTGTGCTTACGGAAGTGACATCATCAGGCGGCCTGCGACCAGATGTGGTATTGCGCAGCGTCATAGACGGCATCAGGGCGCATGACCTGGCGCGCCAGCCAGGCGCTGGCCCGCTCCAAGCCGTCGTTCAGATCGTCGGCGGGCTTGCCGTCGATGTGGAGGATCTCGCTGGGCGCCAGCCGGAAGTGCCCGCGGACCTGCGGCTGCGGCATCACGCGTCCGCGGTTGCCCGCCTTGGACAGCCACAAGCGGCAGCCGGTCTGGATGTGGCAGAGGCCGTCGCGCGGCAGGAACACGACGACGTCGGTCAGTGCCGGGGCAGGGCCGGTGCGAAAAGCGAGGTGCAGCACGTCGGCGTTGGTCTCCACCGCGTGGCGACCCATCTTGATCTGGTCTTCGATACCGAGCGCGTCCCCAGCGGTGATGGCGACGCCGGGCTTCAGCTTGCGGGTGCCAAGCAGCAGCTTGACGACGGCGCTGGTGACGGCGGCTTCGAAGGTCGTGGTGGTCATCATCGTATCTCCTTGTTTCATCCCCCGTGTCGGGGGCGCATTCTCGTGTTCGCTGTTCTCAACCCTGCTCGGGCCGGCGGCAGGCGCTGACGATCTCGGCGGCGGCGCGCTCGAGCCCGGCCATTCGCTCACCGACGCTGTTCCAAGGCGCGGGGATCGACACTTCGAGACCGCGGGTACGGACCTGGACGAAGAGGTCGGCGTGTGCGGGCACCAAGTGCAGGCCAGAGGCCGCGTCACGGTAGAAGGCGAGGTCGGGCACGAGGATCGGCCCGGTCACCGAGTGCAGCGCGACGTCGGCGCGCACCGGCTCGAGCACCTCGGGGTGGAAGCCGTGCCTGACCAGGACGATGTCGCGCTTGCGCGCTTTGGCACAGCGCATCAGCGTGTGATCGAAGAGCCGCTCGGAGATCGGCGTCGCGATGACGATGAGGTTGTGCTCGAGGCATTCGACGCCGGCCGGCAAGCCGGTGTTGCCGGCGAAGGTGTACGGATCGTCGGGGCCGAGTTCGGCCAGGACATAGTTCAGGAGCGCGACTGACGCGGTCGGCAGCGTGTCGTGGAGGGTATGGTGCATGGGGGAGGGCGCCTGCGATTAGCGTGATCCCCGGACCGACCGGTCCGGTTCAGGCCCCTTCGATTTTCATCTATCCTAGGGGCTTCGCTTCAGCCCCGCCTGCTGTTCTCACCTGCCTGACAGCGGTCACGGTCGTCACGAAACACGAGGCTGCCGATCACCGCATAGCCCCAGCGATCGAGCGTGCGGGCGCTGTCCGCGATGGTGCCGGCACCCCGGACGGCTGCCGGGCAATGTACCTCGGCCATGGCCGGCACCCAGCCAGCGATCGTGCCGGCAGGCTGGCGCTGCCACCATTGTCCGGCGATAGCCGTGGTGAGCAGCAAAGCCGCCGCCATGCGGAATACCTGCGGCAGTTTGCGTCGCTTCATTTTCTTTCCTCCAGCGGATTGTCGATGCTGGAGCAGCTAAGCGTCTCAAAAACCGAGTGATTATACCGGTGCGGTCTGCTCGAGTTGCCGCATGTTGCGGCAGATCGAGCGCGGTTACGGCACGGCAGGACTTGGTTCGTTAACCGGTCCGGCCTACACAAGCTCGGTTCGCCAGCAGGCGGACCGGGGCGTGAGAACCCCGCGATTAGTAGCCGAATGCCCGGCCCGAACCAGTTTCGGCCGGGAGGCGGACGCGTATGTCCAGGGCTTTCGGGCCTAAAGGCGTTCGCGCTCGTCTAATCGCGAGTTCTCAACTTCCGGCTTTTGGGCCGGCATCGCCTTGTTTGTACAGGGCGATGCCGCCGGCTGGGGAAGCCAGGCATCGCCGGACACGGGGGTGCACATGGTTGCGGGACTGAACCGCCGGTGGCGGAACGCTCTTCAAACGACGTCGATGATCTCGGGCGCGTTGCTACTTGCAGGGTGTGGCGGTGGCGGCAGCGTCAACTCGTCGGGTTCGACCCCGGTGGGCACACCCGCACCGACGCCTGCGCCCACGCCCCCCCCGATACCGGCTCCACCGCCCAGCGCGGCCGACAGCGCCGAGTACAAGGCGTCGCGCGCGGTTGTCGGCGCAAAGGCCGCCTATGCCTATGATCGCGGCATCACCGGAAAGGGCGTGACGATAGCGGTCATCGACACTGGCATCGCGACGGGGAACGCCGAGTTTGCTGGCCGCATCTCACCCGACAGCAAGGCGTTCGAGAACAAAATCGCGCGCTGTGCCACCTGCGCGCCGGAGACGGTGACCTTCGCACTCGACGATGTGAAAGGCCATGGCACCCAGGTCGCCTCGGTCGCGCTTGGTGCCAGGAACGGCAGCGGCGTGCACGGTATGGCTTATGATGCGACGCTGCTCGCGCTCAAGATCGCGGCGCCTGATCTCGAGAATGTCGCCGCAACCTCGGTGATCAAGGAAGGTGACGGTGCGAACGCGATGAGCATCGCGCCTGCCATCACCTATGCCGTCGACAAGGGCGCCTTCGTCGTCTCGATGAGCCTGAACGGCGTAGCCGGCGGTACTATCGTCGCCGACCAGCGCGCGGCGATGGATCATGTCGTCAGGAACGACCGCATCCTCGTGCAGTCGGTCTCCAATTTCGTTGATGATCAGAGCGCCGGCCCGGGCACCATCACGCGCAATCTCGTCGGCGATCAGTTCGAGAACAAGGCAAACTTCCTCTTCGGGATCCGTGTCGATGCCAGTCTGCGGGCGCCAAGCGGCAACGGCCTGCCCGGCGAACTCGCCGACCGTACGCTGGCGGTTGTTGCCACCGACGTGCAGGTCACCGGCATCGACGGACAGTTGGTCACGGTGACCGGCAACAGCTTTGCGGCACCTGCGATCGCCGGGGCGGCGGCACTGCTCAAGCAATATTGGCCGCAGCTCGGCGGCAAGGCGATCTCGCGCATCCTGCTCGATACTGCCACCGATCTCGGCGACAAGGGTGCCGATCAGCTCGTTGGCGTAGGGCTGCTCAACGTCGAAGCGGCGATGAAGGCGCAGGCACCGTCCAGTGCGTTCGCGGCGGCCGAAACGGTGCTGGCGCGCTATTCGTCGCTGACGCTGTCGGGACCGTTTGGCAGCGGTGGGCAGCTGTCGGACAAGGCTGGGCGCATGATCGTGTTCGACCGATATGGTCGTGATTTCACGATGACCGGCAGCAATGGTCCGCGCCGTCACGGCGCGGGATTGCTGGCAGGCGCGATGCTCGGGACCGCCGATCCGGCATGGCTGGCTGCCAGGTCCGGTGATGCACGGCTGGGCTATACGTCGACGACGATCGGGCGATGGAGCGGCGTCCGGTCGAACAGGCCGGCGACGATCGCCTTCTCGCCGGCCGCCGGACAGATGGTGACACTCAGCGCGAATGTCGCGGTCGGGCAGGGCAGTGGCATTGCCGGCTCGGCGCTGCGCGGTGTCATTGCCACGCCGGTTGGCACGTCCTCGTCATGGACGGCAAATGGCTGGTCGGCAGGTTTCGCCTCCGGCGCTTCTAGGAGCGACCGAGCAGCGTTGCGCAGCGTCTCGCTCGTGACGCCGCTTGGGTTGGGCGTCGAGCTCACCGACCTTGCCGAGCGCGATCAAGTGCTCGGGCTTCGCGGAGCCGCTGGCTTCGCTCTGACCGCCGGCCGCACCACACTGGCGACGCTCACCGCTCGCCGCAGCATTGCCGGCGTCCTGCTGTCGGCACGCGCTACCGCGTCGACGACCCGGGTCTCGGGCGGATCGGACCTGCTGCGCTTCACCGGCCCGATGACCGGGAGCGCCTTCGCGATCGACGCTGCGCATCGTCTCGGGCGAGGCACTGTGACGCTGGGGCTATCGTCGCCGCTGCGGCTGGAGCGTGCCCGCGCGGTCGTTGAGGTACCGGTGACGTACGATTTGGTGACGGGCGCGCTCGCTACGCGGATGGCAACCGTCGACCTGACGCCGACAGCACGCGAGATGGATGTCGAGTTCGGCTGGTCGAGCGCATTATCACCGGCCTCCTCGCTGCGGCTCGGGCTCGCGCATGCCTTCGATGCCGGGCACGTTGCGGGCGTACAGGACACCGCCGGATTCGTTGCGCTGGTGTTGCGGTGATCGGGATCGTGCGCGCGCGCTCGCCGCCTGTGGCAGCGTCAACCCAACCATAGAACGACCACCACCATCGGACCCGCACCGCCGGAGTGCATCTCGGCGAACGACGATGTGCGCCCGGACAATCTCAAGGATAGATCATGATGACGAGGATCACCGCCACCGCCGCTTTGGCTCTTCTCGCCGCCTGTGGCTCGGCGTCCGTCGCGGAACAGGACGCAGCGGCGCAGACCAGAGCCGCGGCTAAGCCGCTCGATGTGGCGGGTGTGCGGATCGGCATGACCGCCGCCGATGTGCAAACGGCGCTCGCCCGCGACGGGTGGAAGGTCGAGACCTTCCCGGGGCGCGACTGGGCAGTGATTGTGGAGGAGGAGAAGCGGCGTCAGCGCGGCGACTCGTCGTTCGATCTGCCGCGAAACGGCATCGCCACGATCCAGTCGAAGAAGGGCGATGAGCAGCTGATCGTCGAGTTCAAGCCGGTGCCCTCGGGCGCGGTGGTGAAGCTCGTCAAATACGAAGCGCCGATGGCCGGCCGCACCGGGGCGCAACTCCGTACGCAGCTGACCCAGCGTTATGGTACGCCAACCCGTGCTTCTTCCCCGTCAGCGCCGCTCGAAATGACCTGGTGCAGCGGTGGCGAACCGTGCCGTTCGGCATATGGCACTGCGAAGTCGGCACTCCATGCCGAAGAAGATGTGTACCACAAGGCGAAACTCGCTCTGCTGGAGGGCGGCGATGCCGAGCGGAGCTGGCAAGCCGGCGTCCAGCGCGCTGCGGGAGGCGGAACGGCGGCGAAATCCTCGTTCTAATCCAATGAGCCGCCGCCCGCGCGGTGACCTCTCTGGCCGTCTGGCAGCTCGGGCGAAGCACGCATGCCAGCATGCCTTCGCCCGAGCATTTTCGGAAATTGCTGCAGCCGACCGGGAAGCAAAGCCGACGACGCTGTCGTGCTATCGGGCGGAAAACTGCGGATGCCATCGGCTTGCAGACGTTCCATCTATTGCTCGTCCCACAGGGTGCGGCGCAACTCGGCACTGGCCATGGCGAGCCCCTGCAATCGTTCGACTGGGTTAGCATAGGGTAGCGCATCGCTCGGGATGAGCCCGCTGCGTCCCATCACGATCGATTGACCATGGCGGGCGACCGGCACCAGCGCCGCCGCCCGGTTCTTGCAACGCCACAGTAGCAAGTCGCTGGCATGTTCGGTACGGTCATCGAGGTGGAGGATGGCATCGAAGCGGATCGCATGCGGGTGGCCAGGCTCACGTAGCGAGACGAGGATCAGGTCGCACCGCGCTTCCCGCGCGATGGCGTCGGCGTTCAGCAAGGCATGACCGATCGGACCGGCAGCGCCGGCGATGATGAGGTTTGCGGTGGGAACCTGCACGCAGCCGGCAGGCACCTTCGAGGAGCGCGCCGGCTTGAAGATGACCGGGGCCGGCAGGTGCGGCAGTAGCCCGAGCATGACGCGCACGACAGGCGAGCCGATGTGAAGGAGTTCGATCAGGGCGATCATGATGATATCCGGGAGTGTGCTCGGCGAGGGAGGTGCCTCGCCAGAGGGGTGAGGGGCATGATGGTGCGGTGACGTTCGGTGCGCTGCCGGCCGGAGCGCTGGAGCTCAGCCGTGTTCGGCGACCCAGTCGTTCCACAGCGCGGCCGCGGTCGCCTTGGCGTCGGGGCCAAGCAGGTCGTCGACGAAGTCGGCGCAGTTAGAACCGAGGATACGCCGGCTCGACGCGACGAGATGGACGTGCGGCTTGTGCTTGCGTGCCGCGATCTGCGGCACGTGGAGTGCTGCGACCACCGGCACGTCGCGGTCGCGCGCCAGTCGCTGGAGCGCGAAGCCGCGGGCAAGCTCCCATCCGCGGTGCAGCAACGCATGATGCGCGAACCGCAGCGTAATGAGGATCGCGAGATCCTGCTGCTCGGGCAGCCGCTGGGCATCGATCAGGCGTGCCAGCGTATGCGGGTCGTGGCAGGCGTCGGGCGCATGCGTAGGCAAAAGCACGTCCCAGCGCGAACAGGTCGGCTGCCACGGCTCGGTCATCGGCCGTCCGAACTGCACCAGCCGGCGATGGACGACGTCGACCATCGTGTTGGGGCGCTCCTTGAAGATGCACGGGATGATCCCGAAGCTGCCGTCGGCATCACCTGCGAAGGGACCTTGGCCGGCATAGTCGCGCGGGGAAGGGGGCGTGCTCTCGCTTTCGTTCGCGGCCATCGGTGCGGACGTGGCGACCGGCAGCGAGGTCGCGGTACTGGTGGTGACGGGTTTCCTCGCCATGGCTCAGGCAGCCCAGGCAAGGCGGCGGATCATGCGGTCGGCACGCGCGAAGCCCGCGCGCCGCTGACCCTCGTCGAGGTGCGCACTGCGGTGGCGCACCAGCCGGTTGCCCTCGATCCGCCATGCCGGACGCCCGGGCTGGTCGGCCAGCAGCGCGCTGTCACCATCCTGACCCATCCACAGCCGGTAACCGGCGCGGCGCTTCACGGCATCGCCGTTACGCGTGACGATCTCGAAGACTGGACGCGGCAGCCATTCACCGGGCATGCTGGAGGCGACCAGTGCATGGCCGTGGCCCGAGCGCAGCACCCGACGCACCGCCTTATCGTCGACGCTGATGAAGTCGGTCGAGATCGCGAACTGGACGCGACCGAGCTGCTTCACGACGGTGTAGAGGTTGATCGTCGTCTTGCCGGCCTGCTGCTGGTGGAGCAGGCTGGCGTGCGCGTCGCGTGTCTCGCGCAGCAGTTCGGGCGCGAGCCAGCGAATGGTCGCGGCGGTCAGGTTCTTGTCGGGCATTGGAGCATTACCTTGCTGAAGGGGCGTCTCGCCCCGAGCCTTTTTCATCCGGCTCTTCGGAGACGCTCTTCCCTCCCGCTCCCTCCCGCGCAGGGTCCTCCTGCGCTACGTGCGGCTGGTGCCGCGCCCGTCAGACTTCGTCTGGAATCGAACCAGGTCGCTCAGGCCTTCGTCGATGTCGGCCGGCATGCTCGACGTTGCCGTCGACGGTTCGGCTTCAACCTTCGCGCCTGCGCGTGCCTGCTGCGCTTCGTAGAGCCGCTCTATGTGCATGGTCGTCTCATCGATGTACGCAGGATCACGGAGCGCCGCTTTCTGTTCATCGGTCAGCGCGCGTGCCGACAGCCGGTATTCTCCTGCTGCGCTCAGCGTGATCGTGACATTTTCAGCTTCGAGCCGAGCAAGGGCGCTTGCCCGCACTGCTGCGCGCCGCCCGGCGTCTCGCGCTTTCTCGTCCTTCATGCGCTGGTTCTCAAGCGCGGCGGCGTGACGCGCCGTATAGTCGGGCGCGGCCGGGATGATCGGCGTCACAGCGGCGGTCTGGGTCTCCGCGTCGATTGCTGTCGCAGCGGGGTGCCGTTCCCGCTCGACGATGTCTGCCTTCGCCGTCATATGGGGCATGACCATCCGCATCCTGTCGCCGGTCGTCGTCATACCGTCAGCAATGACGGTCATGCTCGCCGCCAGTCGCTCCCGTACGAGGTCCCGCAGACCGGCTGTCTGCGGCGCAGTTGCGCGCCCTTGATCAAGCGTATCCCGCAGCAACTCCAGTCGTTGCCGCTCCATCATCCTTTCGCCAGCCGTAGCTAGGCGGGCCGCTAAGCCGGTATTGATCGACGGCTTCGCTGCAGGCAGGTCGGCTGCCAAACGGTCGCGCACGCTCTTCCATCGCTCAATGACCGACGTTGTCGAGGTGTGCGTGTACGACCGGTTCTCGGCGAGGCGCAGCGCAAGTTTCGACCTGACGGCGCCGTAATCGGGCGGCGGCCGGAATAGATGCGCCCGCGCGGCAACCAGCGTTTCTTGCCGGCGGCGACGCTCATCAGCCACCGCGCCGAGCACATCGAGATTATTGGGGACCGGCGATGACGAGGCGAGGGTAGCGCGCAACTTCGTGCCGACGCCGGTGCGCGCCGCAGACCGCTGCTGCGCAAGCTGCTGGCCGCTGTAGACCATGATCGTCTTCGCCGCCGCGAGCCGCGCTGCCACCGACTTGCCGAGCACCTCTACCCGGCGGGATAGCGCCAGGCCTTCCCGCAGCGGTGTCACCATCGCCCGCAATCGGGTGAGCTGCCCGGCACGCTGCTCGGCCGCCGCCAGGCGGCGGAGCACCCACGTGCCTTTCTGTCCCTGCTTGGCCGATGGTGCACCAGTCCCACGCGCACGATTGGAGAGGTGCGTGTAGCGCAGCGCGCTGCCCGCAGCGCACAAGGCAGCGTTGATCACATCGACTGCCAGCTTACGTCTCGCCAGAATGGCATCAGGCGTGTTGACGTTGGTAAGCTTCGAGACCGCAAAGCTCCAGTCATACGGCGCGAGGCGCTCAGCCGGCCGGGTCGAATAGACGATGTGACAGTGAAAGTTACGCTGGTCGCCGCCCGGGTCGGGCAGGTGCGGTGCGGCCACGTACGGCAGGCCGCGCTCATCGAAATAGCGGCAATACTCCTCCACGGCCTCGCGACGCCCTTGTGCGGTCAGCGGAGCGGGCAGGGATAGCACCTCGCTGATATAGACGTTGGCGTTGACCCGGTCGTGCCTCTCCATCGCCTCGCTCGCCCGGAAAAACGCCACAAGCTCAATGCGGTCAGCGGCGATGTTCGACCACCAGCCATGCTCGCCGCCCTCGAGCGCCTCTTCGCGGGTGATGTACTGCGCGGCGCGCTCGCCCTCGCCGGTGCGCCAGCGGCGCCCCTTGGTCGACGCAAAGCCGCGGGCCGTCACCGCGAAGTGGATGGAGCGCACACCTGCGCGACTGCTGCCGCCGTCCGTGACCCGGGTGCCGATCGCCTGGCCAGCCACGCGGTAGAACAGCTTGCGTGGGCTTGCCCCGCGCGATCGGGGCCGCTCATGCTCGGGCACGCGGACGCGGAAACGACGGTTCATTGCGCGCTCGCGCTCGCGGTCTTCGCGCGCCCGTGCCTGCTTGTAGCGCTGCGCCGAACGACGGCTGTCGGCCACCTCGGCGCGCGCCGCCCGGGTTGCCTGGTTGCGAGCGCTACGCGCCGCCGCCATCGCCGCCGCGATCGCGCTTACGCCGTCCCTGACCTGCCCCAGCGTCGCTTTCATGACCTTGCCCTGCTGCGGTGAGAGGGGGTGGCACTATGGGTTTGCCGGGTCGCCTGGGGCCCCGGAAAACACTTTATCGCGCACCACCCCCTCTCACTCTTTGCCTTGTTCTACTTCTCCGCGGTGGCTGGCGCATCCCCTCCGGCTTCAAGGGTGTGGGTAGGTTGGAGGAGTGACGGCGCTGCCCACGCCAACTTGGCGGTATGGACGCCGAGCCCTCACAACCTGTCGACGCGCTGCTGGCGCGGTTCGCTGACCTGGATGTCAGGCTCACGTCCGCGCAGCATGTCGCGGCCGCTAAGGTCAACGAGCTCCGCCGACAGGCAAAGTCCCGTCCCCGTCGGCGTGGCGGACCGGGTTCCGCCGACAGTCGCAAATACGCGATCGGCGGCGCGGTCGTGCTGCTCGCCGGCGAGATCGATGCCACTACCTTGCTCGGGCTGTTCGCGCAGACCGACATGATGCTCAGGTGGATGGCCGAGGAGCGACTGGCGAATGGCCATCAACCGTTCGGGAGCTTGCTCCGGGCGGTGCTTGCCGACCAGCGCAAGGCCGACTGGTGCAGGCGTTGGGGTGCGATCATCGAATGGTCGCACCGCAAGGCGCTCTATGATGCCAGCGTCACGAGCTTCGAGACGTCCGGTCGCGCCGGCCCGCACGAACGCTGGCGGCAGCGCGACGTGACCGACGATCAGGCGGAACTGATCGAGACGCTATACACCCTGCTCGGTAAACCTATCCCGACGCTCGTCGACCGCGGTGCCGCGTACGAGTGGATCAAGGAACATGGCGGCAATCCGACCTACTGGGCGCCGCCGCCCCATCCCGACAGCTGGAGCGCATGATGATCCCGGACGATCTCGACGAACTGCTCGCGCTGGTCGAGGCCAGGCGCAGCATTCTGGAAAGAGCGGTTGTGCAGGTCGAGCAGGAGCTGGCCGCGGGGCGAACGGGCTATGGCGCCTATAGCAAGGCGCGCATGATCGAGAACGAGTGCCGCAAGCTTGCCGAGGTCGCGCAAGCCAGGATCGAGGCGGCGCTCGCCGAACTGTGATAGCACCTTCGACGCTCTAGTTGGCGAATTGGTAATCAGGACACGGGTAGGTCTGACCGGCATGAAGCGAGGGCGCCGTGAAAGCTGACAAGAACCTCGCGCGTTATCTCTCCGTCAACGTGGTGCGGCTCGCCAAAGAGGTACTTGCCGACTTCCCGCGTTCGGCGGCCGATCTCGACCGGTTGATCAGCCGGTTGCATGCCGAGGCGCGTGGAGACCACCTGACGCAAGCCGAAAAGCGGGCATTGCTGTTTGGTCAGGCCAGTCTTGATGATCTGCCGCTCGCGGTACTCGACGCACGCTATCTGCCGTTGACTGACGAACGCGTGCCACAAAGCGCAGACGAACTGGCAGCTTTGTGCCGCTGGCTGATATCACGCAGCGGCGGCGACACCGCGTTGTGCGATACGCTTGTTCGAGGCTGGGCAGGGGGCGCAACGCCCCATGACGCCTTTGGAGAATTCGTCGACCGGATGTGGGCGACGCGCCAGCATCACCGGGACTTCTTCGAGGCTGTGGTGACCGGGCGGCACCACAAGGCGTTGACTGCCATCACCAACGGCGAAGTCGTCAGCCTGGGTGATGAGAGAGCGATCTGGCTGCTCACCCGCATGGCGCTGATCTGGGCAGGCTTCGATTGTCAGGCGACGACAGCGCGGGTGCGGCGGTCGATGACACGGCCGCTCGGGTGGCTGATCCGCGGCGAAGGACAGCGCATCAAGGCCGCGACGCTGCTTGCGGTGCTCCGCCCTATCGGCACGCTGACGGGGAAATTACTAGCCGCCTACAAGACGACTTGGGATGAACGGAGCACACCCGAGTTCAGGTCGCGACAGACCGATGTCATCGATATCCGCAAGCGCGCGGGCGCGATCGCAGGCGATCTGGAACGGCGTGAGGGCAAGTTTGCCCTCGACGACATCGTATGTGCTGTCCGGGAGCGCTGGGGGAGCACGGCTGACGCCCTCGCACGTCAGGCGCAACAGAGCCAAACCGACGCTACGCTCGGGCGTCAGCAAGCCTGCCAGCTTTGGTACGCAGGGTTGTCACCATTGGAGGCCGTCGGGCTTGTTGCGATGCGACTTGCCCAGATGGAGCAGCATTTGGAAGATCAGATCCGCGGCGCAATCGAGGATGGGCGCCGCCGCCAGTGCGCGCCCTTCCTCTCCATGCCGGACTTTTACGCCGACGACTTACATGACGGCTGGAAAGGTCGGACTCGCGCCATCGTCGATGCTCTGCGATCAGCTATTCTGAAAGATCCGGACCTGCACACTAGGCGGCGTTCTCGGGTACAACGAACAGGCATAAGTGAAATGCTCGAGGGAGCCGCAAACGACGACCCGTTCATCGTCGCGGTAACAGAGTTCCTGGCCCATACTAAACGCTATGGGCGAGTTTGGGAGAACGACAGCTGGCGCGAACGGCGCGCGGTCTTCGACACACTCGATCTGGCCATCAACAAGCGTGTTAGTAGCGCGCAGGTGTTCCATTTGCATCAGATGAAGTCTTGAGTTCCAGCGTCAGGTGGCCGCGCAAACAGTTCCACTCCGGACAAGTGAGGCGAGACAGCCGTTCAACCTGCCCGACCAGTAGCGCGTCACCAGGCTCATGGTTGGTGAGCAAGCGAAAAAGCTCAGAGATGCACCTTGGCTTGAATTTCATCTTCAGCGTTGCACGGCGTGATCCGGATAGCGCGCCCGACTCCGAAAGGATAGAAGGATTCACGTGTGCGTGACCCATCCTATCAGAAATCAACGCGCAGGTACGCCGGGATGATTATGCCCCTGTCTTTGATAAGTGGTGCTTTTTTGTTCAGTCCTTTTTACGTCATCGGACGGCCTTTGAAGCACCAGCCGCGTGTCGGTCCTCGTAAGGTATACCCTAAGTGCACCAGGGCGTCGGAGGGGCGACCCTGCCAGAACAAGGCCTCGTGAGAGGCATGCAAGACGTTATGACGGTTCGACCGCATCATTCTCGTGCGAAAACAGGTAGGGGACAGCCCTGAGGAATGGACACCAGGTCGGCTGCTAAGTCCCTTCTATCATTCCAAGAAAGCCTCCAGACGTTGCATGTCATCAAGGCTGAGAACCTTTTCGACAAATGCATCGGTAACGGAAATTGACCGATTGAGGAGAGCGCTAAACAGAAGCCGGTTTGTGTCTTGGGCTTCAGTGAGGTCGGCCTTGATGTACGTGATCCTTTCTAGAGGAACGTCGCGGAGCCAAGCTAAGCAAGCGCCAAGCAGACCCACCACCACATCGGAAAGCTGCACCCCTGGCTCGGCCTTGGAGTCAACAAACCGATATAGTTCAATTGGCATGCCCCCTTCGATGAACCGATAATCCTCAAGAATTACGCTGATTTTATCTTCTCTATCGAGGATGTGTTGGCTCGCCTTGAAGAGGCAGATGCGGTGAATGAACATCTGCCGGAAGTCGTCCATGATGACGCGCGGGACGTCGTCCAAAAGCAGTAGGCCATCCAAGGAGCGGCCCGACATAAGGACGTCTTTGAGCATCCTGCGGTGGTGCTCATCATCGAACTCGTCGGTATCATCAACGAGCGCCATCACTTCATGAAGGAAGCCCCTGACATCTCCCTGGGCAACGGCAGGGTAGGAGTAGCGACGCAAAATGTCCTGTGTCATTGGGAGATTTCGGCGGAGCACGCGGTATAGATCGTTCTTAAGGATCCATCGACCACCCGGATCAAACAGATCGACCAAGGGCATTGAGTCGATAATGTCAACAAAGGAGAAATACACCGGATCGAGAGCTAAGAAGTGCACGAGGTATTCCTCAGCGGTAAGCCATTCCAAGAAGTGCTGGAGCCTTTTGGAGCCGAGTTTCGTTAGAAAATCGCCTTTAGCCACGTGCTCAAACTTGATCTCGGGGGTGTTCGGTTGAATTCCCATTGCCTTGCGCAGAGGTGCTAGGTCGATGGGCTTCACAGGGCCTGGATGCGCCACACCGCCTAGGACGAACGGCCGGGGGTCGGGCACGTTGAAGCCGTCGTCTGTGACCTTGATCAGACGATGATTATTTGTCTCGTCGTAGTAGAAAGTGCGGGCCTCGTCCGTGGCTCGCAGTCCCCAGAGTTCGATCGCAGGATTGCGGTGCTCATCAACGTTAATGTCGATGCGCTCGGCGGGCAGCTCATCCTCACCAGCGTGGAAGTCGTTACGGTCGTTCATCAGCTTCGCCTTGCGTTTTCCGGCCATGTAAGGGGTACGCCAAACCGCACGGGTGTGTTTGACGCTTTGATATCAACGCTCAGGCTAGTCCGAGCTCGCTTAGGATCTGGGCCTCGGTGAGGCCATAAATGCCGGTCCAGTGGAAGAGGAAGGGAGACAGGTCGGCGTTACCCCGCGCTTTGCCAACTCGCGCGACAAGTAGGAGGCACCACATCAGTGCCTCGCGGCAGAAGAGCGCGTCCTCGAAGGCAGCCTGAAAGTTGCGGACTAGACCTTCAATTTTAATTGGGACATTGCCGCCGAGCGTCATCGATGCCGGCTCCCATTGCGGATGAACAAGGTCGTTTCGTAGCTGAGACAAACCGTGGATACGTCCGATGATCCTGGTTTGGTCTTCGATCGATCCTTCGGGCGTCATCGCCATCAGCTGCTCGATCTTGCGAGTCAACGAGCCATGGCGCTGACTGACCCGTTCCTCCAGCCTTGTATCGCCAAGCTCCTGACCTCGAAGCTTGAAGTATGTGTTGGTGAAGGCCTCGACTCCGGTCAGACTCATGATGAAGGCCTGCACGCCGTGAGCGCGGCGGAGCGGCTTGCTGTCTGCGCGCTCGAGCAACTGCAGGTTCGATCCCGCCAGCTTGAAATAAAGGGTCACGATCGAGAACAGTTGCTCCAAGGAGACGCTCTCGGGTTGCGGTTCGCCGTCGCGTAGGATCCCTCGGATGCTGCCATTCTCGTGAGTATCGATGTGGTAGTGCGGCATCTTGGCTCACTTCTCCAGCTCGTATCTGCAAGGATGCCGGGTAGCCCTTCGTCCGCGTCAGGGAGCGGTCGGGCAGGGGCTTTCACGGGTCCGTCCTTGCTGGCGGAGCACAGAGTATATATATTCCCGTTCGTGGGAAGACATATCGAGGTGGAGTGCGTGGCTGAGAGTTTCGATTTTCTCAAGCCGACCGAGGCGGCGGTCGTCTCCGGCGTTGATCTGAAGATCGTCAATCATGCGATCGACCGCGCCTTGCCTCCACGCGTTGTACGTCGCGGGAAGGGAAAGAGTGTCTGGGCCGAGGCCTGCTTCTACATCGCATTCTATCACCGCAGTGCCGGCAAGCTGACCGCAGACGAGCGCCGGTTCGCGATACTGGATATCGACAAGCGGGTTGAAGCGGCAGGCGAGGAGACCTCGCGATGGCATTCGTTGCGGCGCCATTGCGTGGTTCAGCACGACTTCCTGGCCCTCGATCTCGACGCCTTCTGGTACGAGACGCACGAGCGGTGGGGGCGCTATTTGGCGGCGCGTGAGATTGTGACGGTGGACCCTGCCATTCTCGGCGGCACGCCTGTGATCGCGGGGACCAGGGTGCCAGTCCATGATGTCGCAGCTTCGGTAGCCGCAGGCATATCCCCTTCTCGGATTGCCAGTGCCTATCCCTTGCTGAAGGCCGAGCATATCGAATTGGCGTCGCTCTATGCGAAGGCAAATCCGCTCCAGGGCCGTCCGCCAGAGCGCCGCCCCGTCGAAGGGGCGAAGATCAACTCGAAGCGTACGATCGAACGGCGACGGCAGAGCGCGTGAAGCTCTTCATCGACGAGTGCCTTAGCAGCGAACTTGTACATCGCGCAGTTGCCCGCGGACACGAGGAGACAACGAGCGTTGTGTACCGGGGCTTGGCGGGCACGCAGGATTGGACCCTCGTGCCAATCGTCATAGCCGGCGACTACACGCTTGTGACGAAGAACTCGATCGACTTCCGAGGCGCGGCAGATCAGCCGGGCGAGAAGGGCCTCTACAAGGATGTCGAACTGCATCCTGGCTTGATCTGTCTTAATGGACCCAAGGGAATGGACCTCGACATGCAGCTGGAGCTGTTCGATGTCGCGCTCGACGAGATCGATCGGCTGAACGACGATCTCGTCAACAAATGCTTGGAAATCACGCTCATCGCCGAAGATGAGCAGGAGAGTATTGAGATCACGCTTTACGACCTGCCGACGCTCTAGCGGCTCGAGCGATGCAACGGAATGCGGGCTCTGGTCAGCGCGCCACGCGACCTCGCAACCCACCGTCTTTACCTTCGTCCTTCAGCTTGGCACGCACTTCGTCACCGAGGAAATCTATCGTCGTCGTCCGAGAGAAGAGCACGCGAGGGGAGGGGCCTCGCCAGATCGCTTCGCCGTTCTCGATCCGGAAATGCGCCATGCCCGGGAAGAGCGCTTCATCGATCGGTCGCAGGGCATTCGGATTATGGTACATCTCCAGCTCGTCCGCCCAGTCTTCCTGATAGTCGGGGCTTTCGACGTCGATATCGAAGGGGATGGGATCGAAGGCGCCGGGATGCGGATCGTTCAAACCGCCCTTGCGGAGGAGGCTGACGAAGCGGTCCCCGAAACCGGCCCTTACCCCCATCCGATTGAATTTGGAGACAGTTCCGGCATTTGAAAAAAGGACGGCGGAAACATGCTCGGTGTCGGGTTGCCAGAAGAACGGTTCGCTCACCGTCTTTGTCCCGGAAGTCCATCCAGACACGGGTTTCTCAATCCCCGCGCGGCGACCATCAGTGTCGGTCGTGACGGTAGCGCTGGTTCCATACAGATAGATGGGGATTGCAGTATGAGACCAGACCATCGATCCTGGGGCGTGGAAATCCGCAATTGCCAGCACGAAGGGGTGACCTCGAACATGCGGCGCTTCCCAATACCGCTTCTTCATCTTGCTGTAGAGCGGTGAGCCGAACTTCAGCGGCATATCTTCCTCGATGAAACGCCAGAAGTCCTCCGGCGGCCCTTCGGGTGCTCCCGATGCCATGGCACTGGTCATCGTATCGGGGCCGTTGGCCGTAACGGCCTCAACGAAAATCCGGGCTTCTCCTTTTGAAAGGTCGAAGTCTGGAACGGCATGCTCCGACCCAACAGCGAAACCGAGCGCCCGCATGCACGCGAAAAGGTACAGCTCCCATGTGCGCGCACTATAGCCCGTGGTCTGATAATCCTTGACGAAGTTTCCGTCCTGGTCCGGAAGCCAACGTGCAAGCTCCGTTAGCATCGCGCGGGCTGCGGATTGATTGGGTCCGTCACGTAGAACCAAATACGCTGGGTGTAGAGCGTGTTGCAGCGGCTGGGGGGCGAACAGATCGATACCGTCGCGCAGATTAGGAAAGTTTGTGAAGTCGGGTTGTGCCCTCGCGAGCGTCTCGCTGCGGTGATCGCTCATAATATCTTCGGCAACCCTCGCCGTAGGATAAGGGCCGGATCGCGTAAATCCTCGATATCGGCCTGCCGAGTCTCGTGCGAGCGCCGCAAGCCAAAATTGGCGAGTTTCTCGATGATGAAGGACAGCGGCGAGGATGCGCTCATCATGCGTGGACCAGCACGATCCTATTGCCAGTTGATCGTGCATCTCCGGATCCCAGCTCCACAGCGCAAAGGCGTTGAAGCGCTCGAGGCTCATGCGATGGAAGCGGGAAGGGTGATCGGTCATAGGGCCATTGAGCCCGGAACAAGTGGGTTGATCAACACCGTCGTGTGGGGAGGACCTTCTGGAACCTTACCACATTAGATCGGGTCGCGATCCCCGCTGGAGAGTTGGTGGTCGCAGAGAGCCTGCAAGGGTTCCTAGAATTAGGGCCTGAGCTTGACATTTAAGAGGGGACGCTATTTTATAGGAGCAACGTTGTGAGCTATAGCGAGGATGGCTCGTTCTGGGAGCATATTATGGCATCGCAAAACACGTTGGAGCTTCAGCGCTTCCTGCACAGTGTCTGGGAAGTTGGCGTAGGGCAGATCCGCAAAGCGGAACTACTCTTCCTGCTCGGCCGAAAGCGTCTGACGGCAAGCGTCTGGGTCGAAGTTCAGAACATCTGGTCCGAGGTATCCGAGGGCGAACCGTTGCTACTTGGAGATGCCGAGGGAATGTGGGCCTTCGCCTATGGAAGAGGGTTGCGGACGAGCAAAGAATCTTGGTTTCAAGATGTCCGCAAGTATGCCGAATTAACGATTAACTAGTGGTGATTGGCGCAAGATAGACGAACCTTGTGGTGTCAGGTTAGAGCTGTCGGATCGACGCGGCAGGTTGAGTCATTATGATTTACCCAGGTCATCGCTAGGGCAACGGTGACCCAAGCTGTCCAACAATCGCTAGGGATGGAGCCGCTTTTGTATATTTGCGTCCAACCACGAGGTTGCTTGATTCTAGCTCTGGCGCGATCTTGGAAGTAGTAAAGATTATTTGGTGTAAATTTTCGGCCTGTTTCGACCGCGAGACTAGCAGTCGCTGAAAATTCCACGACCGTTCTTCAACCATACCTTTGTCTTCAACGTTGTCGAAAAGCATCCAGCGGGGAAGGCAAAAGCGTTTGTCGGCGATTGAGGCAAGCAAGGTGGCGGCGGCAAAGCTATTTTTAAGCACAACCATCCCACTAGCGCTTCCGGCGCGATTCTTGTCTTTATTGATTGCGATCCAGTCCTCGGCAAAGCTGAAGTCGATATAGTCGATCTGACCGAAGTCGGAGTGTTCCTCTAGATCGTCGTCTAGGAGTGCTTTGGCTTCGTTTGAGATCAACGTATAAGCTGAACGCTTTCGCTGATCCTGCGAGCGACCAATCGCTTCTACCTCGCTGCGCAGGCGGCTGACATCAGCGTTCAGACCTTCTTTTTGCAACGACAGCACCCTGATGTTACGGCCAAGTTCAAGCCGCCTTTGAAGCACCTCAAGCTGGCTATCGATAAAACCAACCTTGCGACTGAGTTCGGCGACGCTGGCCTCCCGTTTAGTCGCCGGTCCGGTCCGGGATACCTCGATCGTTGTGGTGGCGCGACGGAGCTCGAGCTTGGCGACGCGAAGGTTGGCGGTCATGGTTGCAAGCTCGGCACGCCGTTCTTCTTGAAGCCCGGTAGACTCCCGTAGCTGCATCTGCAGGTCAAGCCGTACCGCCAAAGTGCGTGAGTCGTCGGCGCCGAGTACATGTGGCTGATCGCACAGCTGACAATGATCCGCCGCCTTTTCGTGGACCACGGCGAAGCAGGATGGGCAATAATCAAATTCCAAGCGGCCAAGCGCGCTAAAGGTGAGCGCGGCATCATCGAAGTCCCGCAACGACTCACGAAGGTGCTCTAAGAACGCGTCGGCGTCGGCAATTTCGTAGCCGAGCGTCTCGATCGCGTCGGTCAGGTCGACAACGCGGCGCCGGCTCGTTCGGAATGCCTTCAGGGCCTCGGCGCGTGCAGCCTTTAGAGCTTGCGACGCGTCATCATGGTCATCATCATCGCTTAGGGCGTCAATCGCGGCTAGCAGGCGGGTACGCTCGAGATCGGCATTCGCGATACCAGCCTCGATGTGCTCGACGAGGATTTGCTCGCCATAGCCTGATGCGACCGCCATCAGGTTGGTGAGCGCGGTCGAGATCTCTTTGTATTTTTTCTCAGTTTCTCGCAGCAGGATCTGCCGATCGTAGAGCTCGTACCCGCCGATGCCGGCAAGGAGTTCGCCGATCGCCTGGCGTGTTTGCCAGGTGTCCCAGCTATCAACACGGAAGATGCGCTGGATTGGGGTGAGCTGATCGACGTAGAGCATCCGTAGGATTTGATGCATCGTAAGATTGCTGGCGCCATCACTGATCGCCTCAGGCAGTCCGATAGCGCGGAAGAGGATCTGGCTGAAACTGTAGCCACGATCCGGACGGCTGTAGGGATAGCATTGCCAGAGGTCTGATCCTGCACTCAGCGCCTCCTCCATTGATCCAAAGAAGATATCCATTGGACGCGATGCATCGCTCGAGACGTAGCGACGGGTAGTAAGCACGCCCTGGGGCGTGGTGATCTGGAGCATGACCGCCTCAGCGCGAGATGCGTAAGGTTTCCACTCGCGGAGGTCGCCCCCTAGTCCGAAGAAAATGAAATCGGCGAGCGTCGACTTGCCGGAACCGTTCGAGCCATGAATGATGTTGACGCCGTGATGGAAACGCTCGTCGTAGAGGACATTGCTGGCTTGAACGACCAGCATGCGATCAACGATCAGTTGGCTCCTCATGCTACTGGCCCCCGGGCTGGTACGCCGGCTCTCTTAAATATGTTGTCCGATCCCGTGGCAGGGAGGCTGGCGATGTCTTCGATTAAAAACGTCATGAAGGCAGCTTGGGCGCTGTTCTCCGCATCGACGCGATCGCTGAGAGCGACGGGCATATGGCGTTGATCCAAAGCGGCATATCGGTCGCGCAGAGCGTCACGTTTAAGAAGGCTTCGCCCCGCCAGCTGCTTGAGCGCCGTTGACTGATACAGATGCAGGTCCTGCCAGATCGAGGCGGTGCCGGGCAGGCTAACAAAGAGGTCTTTGACCGCCGGGAGGCGCAAGGCGCGCAGATGGTCCCGGACAGCGGACGGCAGCTTCATCCGCCACGCCAGCGAAGGATACATCAGCAGCATGTCGAGCACCCGCAAGTGGTCGAGAGGCATGGCATCGCCTTTCCAGGTGAGTAGGCGGATCATCCGGAACGCACAGTGGTAGGGATCACGTGCTGCGTGCCAGATGCGAAGTTCGCTCATGCGTCCCAACTCACGTGGCAATTGCCCGCGAGGTAGTAGAGCGCGTTGTCGACCAGCGCCGAGGTGATCTCGCTACCTGGGCTGGAAAACTGCTGCAGGCAAGGATCTAGGACATCCGACTGAATGGCTCGATCGACCTGCGCCAGTGTTGCTCCTTCGCTGATGGGGCGCCGAACATGTCGCGAAAAGCGGCTTTCGACGTCGCCAAGCAACTGGGTATAGCGGGTGACGGCGGATGGCTGGGCGATATGACGCCGTAACGCCATTGCGAACCGCTCCTTACGGCGGGTGGCATCCCGGATCTGGTAGCTCCGGCCCGCGTCCTGCAACTTCTGCTCCAGTGGGCGGCGATCGTCCGGTGCCACAGTGGTGAAATAGGCGAAATCTTCGAGAATGTCTGGCGTGACGCCCGAGGGTGTCGCGATGGCGGTTGTGGGTGCGCAGTCGACGACGGGTGCCGTGTGCCCCATGTCAGTGATGGTGGCTGGCAGTAGGGTAGCAGGCGAGGCGCTGGCACCAGCGTCTGTGGCCACAACCGCGTTAGACGGCGCGACCACAAGGTTGCGGCTACGAGGTGGCAGCGACCGCAACAGCTCGCAGACGGAAAGGTAAACGGGCGATTGGACCGAGATCGGCTTGCAGATGTCGACGTGGTTGGCTTGAACAGCGATCGGCTCGGCGCCATGAACGTTTGGATTAGCTGTGACTCGATCCACAATATGTACGCCGAAGGTTTTTTCGGTCTCGTAGAACGGCCGAACAACTAGCTTTTCGCGTATTGCGTAATTTGAAAAGAAATTGTTGAGGTCGAGAAGGTCGGGCCCACTATAGGCAAGCTGGCGTGTTGCGTTGCTCTTGAACGGTCGCAGCACGACGTCGAACGCCGTCGCCAGTTGAGCGCCTTGGTGTGGGGTGCCAAGGAACACCACCGCACGAACCTTTTGGGCCAGACGCTGAAAACGAATGTCGCCGGAGTCAGCGCATCGGCGCAGCATCTGCTTGACGATCAGACCCCCTAAGCTGTGCGTTATGAGGATGATATCATCCGCCTGACGTGGACGAGTGATAAGTCCGTCTGCAAGTGTTGTGGCGAGGTCTTGTATCGAGGCGCCACTGCCAAGCAGAATGCCGGCGAAGGCGCTGGAGTCATATCCGGCAAGATAAACGTTGATGTGGTCAAACTCGTCAGCCAGCCACTGAGGCCAAAAAGCGTCATGGGGGGCAGTCCAAGTGGTATGACGATCGCCAGACAAGCCATGGACGAACACGACGTCGACCGCGGGCGCGGAAACCGGTTGCTCTGATCCGGTTGCCCACACCGGCGTAGGTCCTTCAGACGCCAAAATTATCCCTCCAAGCCGATCGCGGTTTTGCCGTTGTTCGACAGTGGGTCAAGCGATCGTTACCGCCGCACCGGCCTGGGAAGAGTGGGTAGGTAAGGCCGGTCCGACGGAAAATACTTTGGCTGACGTCAGCGCTGTAGGCCGATCCGGCAGTCCATCGGCTATGTCTCATTGCGCCACCCCGATGGAACAGCGGGCTTCAGCGAAGTACCCGAAAAAATTATCTCGTCGACGTGCTTTCTCAAAGCGTCGAGATAAATTCGTGCGCGACAGAATCGCGCTCCACTCATGAACCCAGACGATAAGCTCATGTCGATTTTTGCGTCTAATAGCTGTTCGGCTCCGAGCTTATTTCCATCCTGACGGTCAGGCTTGATGCCTGACGTGAAGGAGGCGACCATGAAGACGCGCGAATTGGGCAAGAGCGGCCTGGAGGTTTCGGCCATTGGCTTCGGCTGCATGGGGCTGAACTTCAGCTATGGCCATGCGCTCGACAGGAACGAGGCCATTAAGCTGATCCGCCAGACGGTTGAGCGCGGCGAGCATTTCTTCGATACCGCCGAGATGTACGGACCCTACACCAACGAAGAGATCGTCGGTGAGGCGTTGGCGCCGTTTCGCGACGAGGTCGTGATCGCCACCAAGTTCGGCTTCAACATCGTCGACGGCAAGAGCACCGGCATGAACAGCCGCCCCGAGCAGATCAAGGCGGTAGCGGATGCATCGTTGAAGCGTCTCGGTATCGAGCAGATCGACCTGTTCTATCAGCATCGCGTCGATCCGAACGTGCCGATCGAGGACGTGGCCGGTGCGGTCAAGGAGTTGATCGCGGAAGGCAAGGTCAAGCACTTCGGCCTGTCCGAGCCCGGTGCCGCGACGGTGCGCCGTGCCCATGCGGTGCAGCCGGTGACCGCTCTCCAAAACGAATATTCCTTGTGGACGCGCGGACCGGAGACCAACGGCATCTTCGACGCGTGCGAGGAATTGGGGATTGGGCTGGTCGCCTACAGCCCGCTCGGCAAGGGCTTCCTGACCGGCGCGATGGGCAAGGACAGCAAGCTCCAGGAAAACGACTTCCGCAAGCTGCTGCCGCGCTTCACGCCCGAAGCGATGGAGAAGAACCAGGCGTTGATCGATCGCATCGCTGCGATCGCTACCGCCAAGCAGGCCACACCGGCACAGGTGGCACTAGCGTGGATCCTCGCGCAGCGCCCGTGGATCGTCCCCATTCCGGGCACCACGAAGCTCAGTCGTTTCGAGGAAAATATCGGAGCGGCCGAACTCGACCTCACAGAATCCGACCTCAGCGATATCGCGGAGGCGCTGAGCGCCATCGACGTCGAGGGCAACCGCTATCCGGAACAGCTCGAGGCCACCACGGGCCGCTGAGTACCGCCTGCATGGCTTCGATCGGGTTCGACGCGATCGGTACGCAATGGCGCATCGAGACCGACGTAGCGCTGTCCCCAGCGCTGCGTCGGCGTGTCGACGAGCGAATTGCCGGATTTGACCGGGTCTGGTCCCGGTTCCGCGCCGATACGCTGGTCGCGCAAATGGCGAACGCTCCGGTCGGGGGCACATTCCACTTCCCTGACGAGGCGGGGGAGCTGTTTGAACTCTTCGACATGCTGCACCAGATGACGGATAGCGCGGTCGATCCGCTGGTTGGCGGTGACCTCGAATTGCTGGGCTACGATGCCATCTATTCGCTGACGCCGGGCGCTTCCCCGCTGGATGGACCGCGACCGGCTTGGTCGCGAGATGTCCAGCGCGACGGCGCGGCGCTCGTCACTCATCGGCCGCTCGTCCTTGACGTTGGCGCTGCAGGTAAAGGGCTACTGGTCGACTACGTGACGCAAATTCTGGTCGACAGCGGCATGCAAGCCATTGCCGTCGACGCAGGAGGAGACATGCGGCTCGTAGGCGCGGAGCCGGTGGTGATCGGGCTGGAACACCCGTTCGACCCGACGCTCGCAATCGGCGTGGTGGAGATGGGGACGGGCGCGCTCTGCGCGTCGGCGGTGGGACGCCGGGCGTGGGGCGATGGGCTGCACCATGTGCTCGACGGACGCACGGGTCATCCTACGCGCGACGTTGTCGCAACCTGGGTACGCGCAGACACCGCAATGGTCGCCGATGGCCTCGCTACCGCGCTGTTCTTCGTGCCTCCGCGCAATCTCGCTGGGTCGTTCGCCTTTTCATACGCCCGGATGTTCGCAGACGGGCGCGCCGAAATATCGTCGTGTTTTGGCGGCGAACTCTTCATCGACTGAAGGAGCTACGCATGCGTTTATCATCCAAGCAGGCCGCTACGCTAGCCGGGGTCTCGGCATCGTTGCTACTCGGCGATGCCGCGCACGCCGATGAGCGAACCGCCGAGCCGACGGCCGCAGCTACCAAGGCGTCGCGCTATGCCGACGGCGTCTACACAGCTACCGGGCAATATGGCGGACTGCCGTCCTCACTCACCGTCCGTGTCAGGCTGGAGCGGGGCGTGATCTCACGCGTCGAGGTCGGGACGCCAGCCAAGGACCCGACATCGCTCGACTACCAAAAGCGCTTCGCTGCTGCCGTACCAGCGGTCGTTGTTGGCCGACCAATTGAACAGGTGAAGGTCGGCAAACTGGCAGGCGCGAGCGGGTGCCCCGATGGCTTCAACGCCGCGATCGAGAAGATCCGGGCGCAGGCAGCGCGCTGATCGGCGTTCCTTCCCTGTCATGCCACGTCCAGTATAGGCCAGTCCGCGAACTCGTCACCGGCAGCGGCTAACAAAGAGGGGAGCAATCGTTTGATTATCTTCGAGACGATCCTGCTTCTGCTGCTGGGTGCTGCTTTGCTGTCGATCCTCGCAGGCCGGATAGGCGTACCCTATCCCACGCTGCTGGCGCTCGGCGGGGTTGTCCTCGCGTTGGTCCCGGGAACGCCGCAGCTAGGTCTGCCGCCAGACCTGATTTTGGCCCTTTTCGTCGCGCCGGTTCTGCTCGACGCTGCGCACGACACATCACTGCGAGATCTGCGGGCAAATTGGCGCCCGGTATTGTCTCTGGTGATGGTTGCGGTCGGACTGACCACCATCGCGGTCGCGGTCGTCACGCGCGTCTTCCTGCCCGACATGCCATGGGCGGCTGCAATCGCGCTCGGCGCACTACTGGCACCGCCCGATGCCGTGGCTGCTCTCGCCGTGATGCAGTCCGTAGCGCCGCCTCACCGTATTCGTTCGATCCTCGAGGGCGAAAGCCTGCTCAACGATGCGTCATCCTTGCTCATCTACAAGCTGGCGCTGGCGGCCGTCGCGGTTGGCGCTTTCCGACCCGCAGATGCCCTGCCGGCGTTCGCGTTGGTCACGGTGGGCAGCGTCGTTGTGGGCTGGCTACTGGCTCGTTTGGTCATCCTGCTCACGTCGCGGATCGAGCACCCGGCGATCGCCACCATCCTCCAGTTCGTTATGACGTTCGGCGTGTGGATATTGGCGGAGCGGCTGGAGCTGTCCGGGGTCGTCACGATCGTCGTCTTTGGATTGACCGCTGGGCGCCGGACCTCGGCGTCATCGCACACGTCGGTCCGCGTGCTGTCGTTTGCCACCTGGGAAACAGTGACGCTGGTGCTGAATGTGCTCGCCTTCACGATGATCGGCTTGCAGCTGCGGCCGATCATGGAGCGATTGGACGGCGCAGAACGGGCAACCTATCCGCTTTACGCGCTCGCCATCCTCGCGGTCGTGATCGTCGTCCGGCTGGCATGGGTGCTTTTCTATGGGGCGGCGCATCGATTGTCGCGAGACCCGGGTGATGCGCTGCGGAGCTGGACCGGAACGCTCAAGAGCGGTGTTCTGGTGGGATGGTCGGGGATGCGCGGCATCGTCACCCTCGCGGCCGCGCTTGCCGTCCCGGAAGGCTTTCCTTACCGCGACTTCATCCTGCTCGTAGCGTTCATGGTCGTGCTGGGGACATTGGTAATCCAGGGGCTTACGCTCAAGCCGCTGTTACGCGCGCTGCGGTTCCCAGTGGATACCGTCGTATCGGGAGAGACTGCGGCAGCGCGGACGGCCGCAATGGATGCCGCGATGCAAACCTTGGAAGGCGATCACAGCCCTGCGGCGGAGCGTCTGCGTCATGAATATGGTGAGGCACTCGGGATTGCCCGTGCTGGAGACGATCCGCGTACCTCGTCTGACAATGCGCTGCGACAGCGCATGATCCCTGCCTCGCGACGTGCAATCGACGAGCTTCGCGCGGAGGGCACGATCGGCGACGAGGCCTATCGCAGCGTTGAGGAAGAACTGGACTGGCTCGAACTCAGCTCTCGCCCCTCTACAGACTGACGCCAGGGCATTAATGAACGCGGAATATCACCGCATGCCGATCTTGCTGTCTAATCACTGAGAGGGGCGCATCGTACATCATGGGTGACGCGATGACCGCGTCGGCGCCGGACAGGTGGACTCATGAATGCTCGAACTTTGACAATGCCGGATAGCGGCGCGCGAACAGCGCAGCAGTCGCCGATCGGGACGACTGATCACGGGCACAGCCTGCGCGTGATGGCGATCCTGAGCGTGCTGATGGGCTTCGGGTCGATCTCGACCGACATCTACCTTCCGGCGCTGCCGACGATGGGGCAGGCGCTAGGATCGAGCAGCGGTACGATGGAGCTGACGATCTCGGGCTATCTGGTTGGCTTCAGCCTTGGCCAGCTTCTGTGGGGTCCGATCGGCGACCGCTATGGTCGCCGCCTTCCCGTCGCGGCGGGCATCCTTCTGTTTGTCATTGGATCGGCTGGCTGTGCGCTATCGGACACGGCGTGGCACATGATTGGCTGGCGTGTCGTTCAAGCGGTCGGGGCATGTGCGGGCGTCGTGCTCGCGCGGGCAATGGTGCGGGACATGTACGACCGCGATCGTGCCGCGCAGATGCTGTCGACGCTGATCGTCATCATGGCGATCGCGCCGCTGGTCGGCCCCCTTGTCGGGGGTCAGATACTCGCGGTGGCATCTTGGCACGTCATCTTCTGGCTGTTGGTTGGCGTGGGCCTGCTCACTCTGGCCGCGCTCTTCACCCTGCCGGAAACGCTAGCTCCCGCGCAGCGTAGTCGCGAGCCGCTGATCCGGGCAGTTGGGGAATACGGTCACCTTCTGCGCCAGCGCGCAATCCTGGGCTACGCAGGGGTGGGGGCGTTTTTCTACCTTGGCGTGTACGCCTACATCGCCGGCACGCCGTTCGCCTACATCAGCTACTATCATGTCCCGGCCCAGCTGTACGGCCTACTGTTCGGCAGCGTCATCGCCGGGATCATGGCGGTGAATATGGTCAATACGCGGCTGGTCACGAAGCTCGGCAGCGATAGGCTTCTGCGCCTGGGCACAGCCGGTGCGGCGATCTTCGGTCTGGCGGTCGCAGTCGCTGCGGGTACCGGTTGGGGCGGACTGGCTGCGCTGGCAACGACGCTGTTCCTGTTCGCGGGCATGTCGGGGCTGATCGTGGCAAACTCCATCGCCGGCGCGCTGGCGCGGTTCCCGGAGCGTGCAGGAACCGCCTCTGCGTTGGTCGGCGCTATTCACTACGGCGCCGGCATCGTGGGTTCGGCGCTGGTCGGCGCATTCGCAGACGGCACGCCTTGGCCGGTTGGTTGGGTCGTCGGGATCGCGGGTACCGGATGTTTCGTCTGTGCTCGCCTGTTCCTCCCCGCGCAACGCTCTGATCAACGCGCAATCTCGGCTTCATCCGAGGCGATTTCCTGAAGCTCACTCACTTCCGAAAGGCCTAGTCATGAGTTCAAAGCATTCTTTGACCGTCCTGATCGTCGGCGCGACCGGGAGCATCGGGCGCTTGGTCGTAGCCGAAGCGGTGCGGCAGGGGCATGCGGTCCGGGCGCTGGTACGCAGCGCAGGCAAGGCCGCTCGCCTGCCGACCAACGTTGAAACTGTCATTGGCGATGTGACCCGTCCCGAGACGCTCACCGCAGCCGTCGAGGGCGTCGACGCTGTAGTGCTGACGCTCGGTTCCGAAGGTGCCGGCAAAGCCGGAGCGGAGAAGGTCGACTATGGCGGCGTGCGCAACATCCTTCTTGAGTTGGGCAGCCGCCCGGCCCGGATCGCGCTCATGACGGCGATCGGCGTCACCAATCGTACCGGGGACTACAACCGGCGGACGGAAGCGCACGACTGGAAGCGACGGGCCGAACGCCTGGTCCGTGCGAGCGGTCGTCCTTACACGATCGTCCGGCCTGGCTGGTTCGATTACAATGCCGCGGACGAGCAGCGGATTGTCATGCTGCAGGGTGACACCCGGCAAGCGGGCGATGCGAGCGACGGCGCTATTGCCCGTGCGCAGATCGCGCGGGTGCTGGTCGAGAGTCTGACGTCGCCTGCGGCCGAGAACAAGACCTTCGAACTGGTTGCCGAGCAAGGCGACGCGCAGCCTGATTTGGACCCGGTCTTCGCCGGCCTCGACCGGGACGCGCCCAACGCGCTCGACGCCGTCCGCGACGTCGATAATCAACCGCTGAACGATGAGCCCCAGCGCGTGCGAGACGACCTAGACGGTGGACTCCCAAAGCGCTGAGCAGCTAACCCCGGCAGCTGGCGAGGCTGCCTGGGCAGATGCTTGTTCGGCTACCAGGTGCTGGCAACGCAGTCCGTTACGAGCAATGCGTCTTGCCGTGCTTCGTAATGCTGGTCGAGCTGCAGACGCCACGTGCGCCGCGAGCCATAGACGGTAACGTCGGCGATCAGACGAGCGCTTGAACTGGCGCGATTCGCGTTAATAGTGACGGCAAGAGTCCGCATCTCGATCTTGTGATAGATAAACAGGTCTTCGCCCATCTGTTTGAGCCATTCGCGCTTCGGCTGGCGATAACCGGTTATGTGCGTCAGCGTGTAGCTTTCAGCCAGCATCAAAGCCAACGCTGCGGTGTCGCCACGTTGCATGGCCGCAAGCTGGCCGGCGAAGCACTCCTTTATCTCATCTTCAGTCATCTCGTCCCTTGCTTCGCTAGATACTGCGCGATCGTTGATTGCGGGTGCGCGGTTTCGAGCAGCAAGCTAGCGGCCCCAATGGTTGCCTATCACCTGTACTACCGTACCCGCCGGCCGCTTCCACCTGCCTTCACGCTCGTGTGGCGGCCCTACCATCCACCCGCGGAAAACGTCATGATATCGGACGATTGATGAACACCCTGCATGACGACATGCGGCTCCGGCTGACTAATCGGCGGCCAAAAGGACGCTTACCTTCCTTTTAGACCGACGCATCGGTTTGTGAGGAACGAAGATGCTCATCGATTTAAGTGGTAAGGTCGCCTTTGTTACGGGTGGCTCTAAGGGTATCGGCAAGTCGATCGTCGAAGCGCTTGTCGCCAGTGGCGCGTGCGTCGCGGTCATGGCGCGTGAGCAGGGTGACCTCGATGCGCTGGTTGTCCATTTGAACGAGCAGCGGCCCGGCTCGGTGCTAGGAGTCGTTGGAGACGTATCCAGTCCCGAGCAAGTCGCCGCGGCGGTGGACGCCACAGAGAAGCGGTTTGGCGCATTGCACCTCGCGGTCAACAATGCGGGGGTCGCCGGCTCCGCCGGTCTCCTGCACGATACGGGTCATGACAATTGGCGCCATGTGATGGGCATCAATCTCGACGGCGTGGCCTGGTCGATGATGGCGGAATTGCCAGCTATGCTGCGAGCAGGCCGCGGCGCTATCGTCAACATCGCGTCAGTTGAGGGACATACCGTGCTGCCCGGCTTCCCTGCCTATGTAGCATCGAAGCACGCGCTGATCGGGCTCACAAAGGCGACCGCGGCGGACTACGCCGCCCACGGCATTCGCATCAACAGCGTGTCGCCGGGAGTGATCGCCACCCCGCTGACCATGGCCCCCGGCCAGAAAGAGGTCACCGACCGGCTGGCGGCGCGCATACCGCTTGGTCGGATCGGGACGGGCGAGGACATCGCTAGCACCGTGGCGTTCCTGTTGTCCGACCTGTCCGCCTACACGACCGGTGCCGATTTCGTCGTCGACGGCGCCTATCTGCTGCGAGAATAACTTCAGAAAAGGATACGGGTATGTCCCAAGTAATTGTAGTTATCGGAGCTGGCTCGATCGGCCAGGCCATTGCCCGCCGTGTCAGCGCCGGCAAGCACGTGCTGCTCGCCGACCTCCGTCAAGAAACCGCCGATGCTGCGGCCAAGGTGATGAGTGACGCAGGGTTTGCGGTCAGCACCACCACGGTCGATGTGTCGTCTCGCGAGTCCGTCGAAGCGCTCGTCGCTAAGGCGACGTCGATCGGCGACGTCTTCGGCATGATCCACGCCGCGGGCGTATCGCCGTCGCAGGCTCCGCCCGCGGCGATCCTGCACGTCGACCTCTACGGCACCGCGCTGCTGCTCGAACAGTTCGGCAAGGTGATCGTCGAAGGCGGTTCGGGCATCGTCATCGCCTCGCAGTCCGGCCACCGCTTGCACGCGCTCACGGCCGAAGAAGATAAGGCACTTGCGACCACTCCGGTCGAGGAGCTGATGGCCCTGCCGATGCTCTCGCTCGACAAGGTCACCGATTCGCTCAACGCCTACCAGATCGCCAAGCGCGGCAACTCGCTGCGGGTCAAGGCTGAGGCGGTGAACTGGGCGAAGCGCGGCGCACGCGTGAACACGATCAGCCCCGGCATCATCATGACGCCGCTGGCCAATGACGAACTCTCGGGGCCGCGTGGCGAGGGATATCGTCGGATGATCGACCTCTCACCGGTCGGCCGTGCGGGGACACCGGATGAAGTCGGCGTGCTGGGCGCACTACTGATGGGCCGCGATGGCGCGTTCATCACCGGCAGCGATTTCCTGATGGACGGCGGTGTGACCGCGTCGTGGTTCTACGGCGAGCTTGCTCCGAAGTGATGAATGGCGGAGCGGGCCGGACTTCGCCCGCTCCGCTCGATGCTACATAACTCCGCGACATAGGGCCGAGCGTCGCCTGACACCGCATCGAGGTTGATCGTGATCGAAGGCCCTTTCTCAACAATCACCATTCGGCCGGCGGCCTCAGCGGATGCTTCCATTCTGGGGCGCCTCGGAGCCCTGCTGGTGACGCTCCATCACGACTTCGACCCTACGCGCTTCATCGCCCCGACGCAGCGAACGCCAGACCTCTACGCTGCATTCCTCGATACGCAGCGACAGCGCGAGGACGCGATCGTGCTGGTCGCTGAAAGCGAGGGCATGGTGGCCGGCTATACATATGCCACGTTGGACGGGAACGACTTCATGGCCCTGCGAGGACCGGCTGGCGTGCTTCACGACCTGATCGTCGATCCGGCTCACCGGAGGCAAGGTATCGGGCGATTGTTGGCCGAAGCGGCCCGTGCGGAACTAACGTCCAAAGGCGCGCCCCGGCTGGTGTTGTCGACTGCCGCAAAAAACGAGGCAGCACGACGGCTGTTCGAGGCTCTCGGCTTTCGGGCTACCATGATCGAGATGACCGTGGATATGGAGCCAGCTAAGATCATCACCTAATCGCGGCTCAACTCATTGCTGCTGAGTGAAACCAAGGTAGCGGCTTTGCAAGGGTGGTGCGTGAGACGGTCAATCATCTTTGATTTCGGCGCACGTTGCGTGTGGCTGGCGGGCGCTCGAACGCCAGCGATCGAGACGCAACCAGCGCTCGCCGCAATGACGCATGATCCGCTCGCCAGTCGCTCTCGGAGGCGCCAAGAAGAGCGGCCTCACCAACTCAAGCAGAGACGAGGCCTCCATTGACCTTGAGTTCCTGGCCGGTCACGTAGCTGCTCTCTTGGGATGCGAGGAACAACGCCGCTGCCGCGATCTCCTCAGGTCTGCCCATGCGCTTCAGCGGGGTACGCTCGGTGAGCGCGCGTCGATCCTCCTCGGGCAGGTTGTTCATGATGCTGGTATCTGTCGGCCCGGGGCTAAGGGTGTTCACCCGAATGCCGCGATGCGCCAGCTCCCTCGACCAGGATTGTGCGTAGCTGCTGACCACGGCCTTGGTGGCTGCATAGACAGAGAGGTTCTCCTCTCCGTTGGCACCTGACAGCGACCCGAGCAGGATCATCGAGCCGCCTTCGCGCATCAGCGGCAGCGCCTTTTGAGCGGTAAACAGCACGCCCCGGGCGTTGATGCCGAAGATCCAGTCGAAATGGTCTTCGGTGATATCGTCCAGCTTGGCCTGTTTCGCTACGCCGGCGTTCGCGACGAGGACATCGATCCTGCCCTTCGCGGTGTTCACGGCATCGAAGAAGTGAGCGAGATCGTCCACCTGACTCACATCGCAGACGATCGCCATGACATTGTCAGCGAAGAGCTTCGATGCTTCTTCCCTATCCTTCTCGCTGAGCGCGGTGATGAACACAAAGGCACCCTCGGCGACGAAGCGTTTGGTAATTGCCAAGCCGATACCCGATGTGCCTCCGGTAACGACGGCGACCTTATCGCGGAGCTGAGACATGCGCTTTCTCCTGGCGGGTGGGCGTCTCGATCGACGCCAAGTGGGATCTCGGATGTGTGTCGGTGGATCGGCTGAGGCTTAGGGCCGGCGTTCGGGCGCGCGCGGCAGCCCCCTCGTCTTCACGGCGACCCGCCACACCGTGTTCTTCAGCGACTCGGTGACGTAGAGGTAGCCGTCTTGGAACGCCATGTTGGTCGATCCGAGCCCGGCATCCCTGGGCAGCGGGATCGCGCCATAGGAGAAACCATGGTCGTCGAAGATGGCGATCTCGCCTGCGCCGTAATGCGCGACGTACACATTGCCGGTGGCATCAACGATCAGTCCATCGGGACCAATCCCGCCCTGCAACCGTGCGAAGACATAGGCGATCCCGAACGGGTCCTTGGAATCGCGTGACGGGATCATCAGCACCCGGTTCTCACCAAACTCTGAAACATAGACGTTCTGCCCGTCAGGCGAGACGGCGACCCCGTTGGGATAGGCGATCCCGCCGGCAAACACCTGCGGCGTGCTGCCTTTATCGGGCGCGACATAGTAGACGTGTCCGGTCTTAGCGAGCGCGTCCGACCCCACCGGATCGGTAAAGTAATAGCCGCCGCGCGGATCGAACACGAGGTCGTTCAGCCCTTTGAACGCGCCGATGTCGGAGCGGTAAAACAGATCGGTGACCTTACCGGTTGCCGGATCGAGGGTCTGGATTCCCTTGGTGCGATTGGCGACGAACAGTCGGCCATCGGCTGCGAACTTGGCGCCATTGGGGGTGCCCGGTCCCGAAGCGACGGTCACGCAGTGGCCGTTCTCGACCCGCATGATACGGCCCGACACGACAGCCACCATCCACATCCGCCCCTTAGCATCAAAGTTGATGCCCTCGATGAAGCCGTCGCAGGTCACGACCTTCTCCCAAGTGCAGCGCTCGCCGGCGCAGATCGCGGAGATGTCATGTCGGACCGCAGTTGGGGCGGCTTGCGCAGGGGCAGGCGGGGCGTGGAGGGCAAGCGCGAGCGCGGGAAGGCCCGTTGCGGCGACCCACTTCAGAAGGGTGTTCATGGTGCGTGACTCCGGCACCCGCCATTGGCGAGCTCGCTGATCATCGTGGAGCAAATCCGCGACCGCCGCAGGCGGCCGCGGAACGGGAGATCACTTACCGAGCGAGGCGGCGTCGATGACGAAGCGGTACTTCACGTCGCTCCGATGCATCCGCTCATAGGCAGCGTTGATATCCTGGATGTCGATCATCTCGATATCCGAGACGATCCCGTGCTGGCCGCAGAAGTCGAGCATCTCCTGCGTCTCGGCGAGGCCGCCGATCAGCGAGCCGGCGAGCGTCTTGCCTCGGAACACCATCGGCGCACTGTTGACCGCATTGTCGCCCTCAAGCGGGCCGAGATAGCCGACCAGCACTAGCGCGCCCTCGACCGCCAGCGTGGCGACATAGGGGTTCACGTCATGCGCGTAGGGCACGGTGTCGATGATGAGGTCGAAGGTGCCGGCGACCGCCTTCATCTGCTCCTCGTCCTTGGAGATCACCACCTTGTCGGCACCGAGCCGGAACGCGTCCTCCTCCTTCCCGGGAGAGCGACTGAACAGCGTCACCTCCGCCTCCATCGCATGGGCGAGCTTCAGCGCCATGTGCCCAAGACCGCCCAGGCCGACCACCGCGACCTTCTTGCCCGCACCGGCGCCGAAGCGCTTCAATGGCGAGTAGGTGGTGATGCCCGCGCACAGCAGCGGCGCGGCGCCGGCTAGGTCCAGACCCGCCGGAATCGAGAGCACGAAGCGCTCGGCGGCGACGATCTTCTCCGAATAGCCGCCGAAGGTCAGCGAGCCGTCGTGCCGGTCCTTGCCGGCATAGGTGAGCGTGCTGCCGTTCAGACAATATTGCTCCAGATCGTGATGGCACGACGAGCATTCACGGCAGGAATCGACAAGGCAGCCGACGCCGACGACCTGGCCTTCGACGAAGCGCGTGACTCCCGGGCCAACGCGGGTGACGCGGCCGACGATCTCATGGCCCGGCACGATCGGGTAGGTCTCGCCTCCCCAGTCGTTGCGGACATGGTGGATGTCGGAATGGCAGACGCCGCAGAACAGGATGTCGATCTCGACATCGTCACGGCGCAGGTCGCGCCGCTCGAACGAGAAGGGGACGAGGTCAGCGTTGGACGCATGGGCAGCATAGCCCTGAACGGTGGTAGGCATGAGACTATCTCCAGCGGCAGTCCGGGCGAGAGCGCCCCGGGGTTGGTCAGGAGATAGGCGTGACGCGTTTGTGCTACTATCCTTCTTGATTTGCATGCAGTTATCGAAAAGGCGTATGAATTACTATGCCCGTCGAGAACCAGCGCGATACCATCCGTGACCTGACCGCCTTCGTGGCGGTCGCCCGCGAGCTGAGCTTCACCCGCGCTGCCGGGAAGCTTGGCGTTTCGCAGTCGGCGCTCAGTTATACGATCAAAGAGCTGGAGGCGCGGCTGGGTGTCCGGTTGCTGACCCGCACGACGCGCAGCGTGGGGCTCACCGAAGCCGGCGAACGACTGCTGGGCTCGGCCGGCCTGCACCTGGACGGGATCGAGCAAGCGCTGGCCGGCCTGACCTCATATCGCGATCGCCCTGCTGGCATGGTGCGGCTCGCTGCTTCGGACCACGCTGCGGCGACCGTGCTGCATCCAGTGCTCGCCGACCTACTGCCCGACTATCCCGAGATCACGGTCGAGCTGGTAGTCGACAACGCGATGACCAACATCGTCACGGAGCGCTGCGACGCCGGTGTCCGTCTCGGCGAGCATCTGGCACACGACATGATCGCGACCCGTATCGGGCCGGAACAGCGCCTCGCGGTGGTGGCAACCCCTAGCTATTTCGACTTGCACGGCCGGCCTGGCTCGCCTGACGATCTCTTGACGCACAACTGCCTCGCCTATCGGCTGGAGACGCACGGCAACATTTATGCATGGGAGTTCGAGAAGGACGGCAAGGAGGTCAACGTCCGCCCGCAGGGTCAGATGGTCAGCAACGATCCGGACCAGCTCCTGCTGTTCGCCCTTAGCGGCCTCGGCATCGCCTGCATGCAGGAGAGCTACTTCAACGACGCGCTGGAAGAGGGCCGCCTGGAGCGGGTACTGGAGGATTGGTGCCCCGGCTTCGGCGGCTACCATCTCTATTATCCCAGCCGTCGTCAGCCCACCGCTGCGTTCACGCTCGTACTGGAGGCATTACGCCGTAGCGCCCATTAACAAGGCTGATTGATAACCGCATGCAGGATTGAGCGGCTAATCGAAAAGGTGGGTCGCTGCCATCTACGGCTCACGATGGGCCGCCGGCACTTCTGCCACGCGCTCCACCTGTCAGTTGGAGATCAATCATGCGCAAATTGCTGGAAGGCCGCACGGCCATCATCACGGGCGGCAGCCGCGGCATCGGCAAGGCCACCGCCATCCTGTTCGCCGAAGAAGGCGCGAACGTCGTCGTTACCGGTCGCAATCACGAGACGCTAGAGGAGACCGTCGCCGCGGTGCGCAACGCTGGCGGTACTGCCCTATCCGTCGTCGCCGACTCCATCGACCCAACCGCGCCCAAGCGGGTGTTTGAGCAAGCGATCGGCGAGTTCGGCCAGGTCGACATCCTCATCAACAATGCCGGTTGGTCCGACATGGCGGCAATTGAGGAGACGGAGGACGAACTTTTTGACGAGATGATCCAGATCAACCTGTTCGGTGTCTTCCGCTATGCCCGTGAGGCGGTTCGCCACTTCCTGCCGCGCGGCACCGGCGCGATCGTCAACGTATCGTCGGTCAATGCCTTCAAGCCGATCTGTGGCGTCTCCTATTGCGCCACCAAGGGCGCAGTCGACACGCTGACCAAGAACGTCGGCATCCGCCTCGCCGGCACCGGCATTCGCTGCAACGGCATCCGCCCCGGTGCGACCGATACCTACCTGGTCGAGGCCTGGGACAAGGGCGAGCTGCCTGGCGGCCAGGTGATGATCGAGGCGTCCAAGAAGTACGTCAACTGGGAGTTGCCGGTCGTGAAGCCTGAGCAGCAGGCCAACGTCGCGCTGTTCCTCGCCAGCGATATGAGCAGCGCCATGCAGGGCCAGCTCCTCACCGTCGACAACGGCGCGTTTGCCTGATCCCGTCGCTGGCCGGGACATTCCCGGCCGGCGCCGTTCCAACAGGAAGGTTTGAAAATGACAGACAGTAACAAGCCCCGCATCCTCGAAGCCTATCTCGCGCTGCTCGCCCGGCATCCGCTTGGTGAGATCACGATGCACGCAGTCGCCGAGGAGGCGGGGGTCAGTCTGTCGACCCTGCGCAGGGCCTACTCTTCCGAGCACGCGCTGTTCGACGCTTATGCAGAGAAGGTAGATTGTGCGGTGCTCGATCGCACCGCCGATCTAGACCTCAACCGCCCCGCCAAGGATCGCCTGTTTGACGTCCTGATGACGCGCATCGGCGTGCTCGCCGAAGGCAAGGCGGCGGTCAAATCACTCCTGAGCGCTGCAGCGCAGGATCCGGCGCTTGCGGTGCATTTCGGCGGGGTTTCCGCCCGCGAGCAGAGCTGGATGCTGGTGGCGGCACGGATCGATGTGCGCGGCGCCGCGGCTGCGAACCTCGCACAAGCGCTGGTGCTCGTGTTCGGCCGCACCGTGCAGACCTTCCTGAAGGACGACAGTGACGATCTTGCTGCTACCCGCGCGGTGCTGGCGCGCGAACTCGATGTCGGCGCCAAGTGGATGCAGGACCTTTCGCAGGCCGGCTGACATGGTCGCGAGCAACCAAGGGGACCGGTTCCGTCGATCGATCGTCGTCAACAGGGCAGGGGCGCTAAGGCAGACATCATTTCTTCGCGGCCGATCGCAGCTCAGACAATAATGCGGCGAACGCCGGCGATGGATGGCGGCGATCGGGATAGTAAAGGTGGTAACCCGGAAAGGGCGGGCACCAATCCTCCAGCACCCGGACAAGGCGGCCGTCTGCCAGCGCGGTTTGAACCTGATCCTCCATCACCATCGCTAGGCCCGCGCCGGCCAGTGCCGCGTCGACTGCTAGATGCATGTCGTTGAGGGTCAGAGGGCCGTCCACACGGACGTTCAGCGAGCGGTCTCCCTGTTCGAACTCCCAGGCGTAAAGGCCTCCTGCGCTAGGTAGTCGAATGTTGATGCAACGATGATTGGTCAGATCATGAGGATCGTTCGGAACCTCAGCTTGGCCGAGGTAACTCGGTGCGCCGACCACCGCCATGCGGAGGTCAGGGCCTATTCTGACGGCGATCATGTCGCGCGCGATCTGTTCACCGAGACGGACGCCCGCGTCGAACCCCTCGCTGACGATATCGGTGAGGTGCGGGTCGATAACGACCTCCGCCTCAATCTCCGGGTAGCGCAACGACAAACGCACCAATGCCGGCCACAGAACGGTTTCAGCAGCGTGCCGCCCTGCGGTCAACTTCAGCGCGCCGGCAGGCGTGTCCCGAAGTTCGCTCAAAGCAGCGATCCGCGAGCGCACGTCGTGAAAAGCGGGTCTTAGCGTTTCCAGCAGCTGTTCACCTGCAGGCGTCGGCACGACGCTGCGGGTCGTGCGCGTCAGCAGCCGCAAGCCCAATCGCTGTTCCAGTCGCCGCACGGTCTGGCTGATGGCCGACTGCGACGTGCCGAGCCGAGCGGCCGCTCTGGTGAAGCTGCGCTCCTCTGCGACGCTGAGGAACACGGCCAGATCACCCATCTCCTCGCGCTGCATTCATTAGCTCCTAGTATAAGGACAAGCTGAATTGAGCGTCTAATAGATCATCTCCGGCCGTCATACATAGTCACCATACAGGGAGCGCCGCTCCCGGATTGCAGGAGACGTGACGTGGCGAACGACGTGATCGTGGTAATCGGATCGGGCGGGATCGGCTTGGCAATCGCGAAGCGGCAGGGGTTCGGCCGGACCGTGCTGCTCGCCGACTTCAACGAGGAGGTACTAAACACGGCCGCGCAGGCCATGCGGGATAGCAGCTACAAGGTCGAGACCCAGGTCGTTGACGTTGCCTCGCGCGATTCCGTGCGTGCGCTGGCCGAGAAGGCGGCCTCGCTCGGCCCCGTCATGCAGGTGGTGAACACCGCCGGCCTGTCGCCCAACATGGCGCCGGTCGCCAAGGTCTTGGAAGTCGATTTGTACGGCTCAGCCGTCGTGTTCGAGGAGTTCGGGCGCGTCGTCGCACCCGGCGGTGCTGGCCTCATCATCTCCAGCATGGCCGGGCACATGATGCGCCAGCTGCCTGAAGAGGATGAGAAGCAGCTCGCCCACGCACCTGCCGACGAACTGCTGAAGCTGCCGTTCCTGCAGGACGACGCCATCCCGAACACACTGGTCGCCTACATGGTCGCCAAACGTGCGAACTTCCTTCGCGTCCAGGCTGAGGCGATGACCTGGGGCGAGCGGGGCGCGCGAGTCAACGCGATTAGCCCGGGGATCATCGTTACCCCGCTCGCAGCGCACGAGCTGAATTCTGAGATCGGCGACATCTACCGCGGCATGGTCGAGGCTTCGCCCTCCAAGCGCATGGCACCCCCCGAAGAGATCGCGGAAGCAGCGGCCTTCCTCCTCGGGCCGACGGCCGGGTTCATCACCGGCAGCGACCTGCTCATCGATGGCGGTGTGATCGCTGCAATGCGTGCGGGCAAGTTGCCGACGCCGGGCTGATCGGCACCGCGAACCACCCTATCAGGAGATACGATCATGAAGACCCGTACCTTGGGCACGCTTACGGTGTCCGAACTCGGCTTTGGCACCATGAGCTTCGCCGACATGTACGGCGCCGCGCCGGACCACGCGGAGAACATCCGCACGATCCGCGGTGCCCACGATCTCGGTGTCACCCTCTTCGACACCGCAGAGGCCTACGGCCCATGGGCTAATGAGGAATTGGTCGGCGAGGCGCTGGCGCCAGTCCGCGACGAGGTGGTGATTGCTACCAAGTTTGGCTGGAACATCGACCCTGACACCGGTGAGCGCCGTCCCGGCCTCAACAGCCGGCCCGAGCACATCGCGCGCGTCGCCGACGCGATGCTGAAGCGGCTCGGGACCGATCACATCGACCTCCTTTACCAGCATCGCGTGGATCCCGACGTTCCGATCGAGGACGTCGCTGGCGCGGTGAAGGAGCTGATCGCAGCAGGCAAGGTAGGCCACTTCGGCCTATCGGAGGCCGGAGCCGAGACAATCCGCCGCGCTCATGCGGTGCAGCCTGTCGCCGCCATCCAGAGTGAATATTCGCTCTGGACGCGCGACCCGGAGCCGGAAGTCCTGCCGCTGTGCGAGGAGCTGGGCATTGGCTTTGTGCCCTGGAGCCCGCTCGGCGCAGGTTTCCTCACTGGCAAGGTCTCCGCCGAGACGATCGGCACCGGCGACTTCCGCGCTGCGTCGCCCCGCTTCCAACCTGCCGCAATGGAGGCGAACCAGCGGGTCGTAGACCTCATCAAGGCGATAGCCGCCGAGAAGAGCGCGACCGCCGCGCAGGTGGCGCTCGCATGGCTGCTCGCACGCAAGCCGTTCATCGTGCCGATCTTCGGAACACGTCGCCTCGCGCGGGTCGAGGAGAACTTAGGCGCGGCCGACGTGACCCTGGCAGCTGATGATCTGGCTCGCATCGAAACTGCTCTCCAGACAATCACCATCGAAGGTGCCCGGCTGCCGGAAGCTGTCCTCCAGCTCTCCTACCGCTGAACCCAGCACGAGGGATGAAGATCATGAAGACGCGTCAACTGGGCCGCAGCGGCCTTGGGGTCTCTGCCGTCAGCCTCGGCTGCATGGGCATGAGCATGAACTATGGCGAGCCGCGCGACCGGACCGAGATGATCGTGTTGCTGCGGCAGGCAGTCGAGCTTGGCGTCACCCACTTCGACACGGCTGAGGTCTACGGCCCGTTCGTCAATGAGGAGCTGGTGGGCGAGGGACTGGCACCGGTGCGGGACAAGGTGACGATTGCCACCAAGTTCGGGTTCGACATCGACGCCGCGACGAACAAACCCACTGGCAAGTTCACCAGCCGGCCCGAGCATATCCGCGCCGTGTGCGAGGCCTCGCTGAAGCGCCTCGGCACCGATGTAATCGATCTGTTCTACCAACACCGTGTCGACGAGACCGTGCCGATCGAAGACGTGGCCGGCACCGTTCGCGACCTGATCGCGGAAGGCAAGGTGAAGCACTTCGGTCTGTCCGAGGCTGGTGCCGAGACGATCCGCCGAGCCCATGCCGTGCAGCCCGTCGCGGCACTGCAAAGCGAGTATTCGCTTTGGTCGCGTGATCCGGAGGCGGACGTTCTGCCGGTCTGCGAAGAGCTGGGCATCGGCTTCGTGCCGTGGTCACCCCTTGGCCAAGGCTTCCTGACGGGCACGGTGCGGCCGGACCAGACGTTCAACGAGAAGGATGTGCGCTCCTGGTTCCCGCGCTTCACGCCCGAGGCCATGAAGGCGAACATGGCTCTGGTCGACCACGTGAAGGCGATCGCCGAGCGCAGGAGCGCCACGCCCGCCCAGGTCGCGATTGCCTGGCTGCTGGCGCAGAAGCCCTGGATCGTTCCAATCCCCGGCACGACCAAGCTGCATCGGTTGGAAGAGAACTTGGCGTCTGCGGATCTCGAACTGAGCGCGGCCGATGTCGAGGAACTCACCGCTTCGGCCTCAAAGGTCGAGATCCAGGGTGGTCGCGGAACCGGCCACGAAGAGTACAAGTGAAGCTGTGGGCGCCGACGGATTGGTCCGTCGGCGCCGATTGCTGGAGCACCAGCCATGAACATCCTCATCATCGGCGCACACGGCCAGATCGCGCGGGTCGCCACACCGCTCTTCCTCGCGCACCCCGAGGTACGCCTCACTCTCTTCCTGCGCCGCGCCGCTCGGCTTCGGGATGCAGGGCCGGGTGACCGCGTTCGCGTCGTCGAAGGAGACGCTACGGACGAGGCGGCACTGGCCGCTGCGAGGGCGGAGCAGGACGCAGTCTACGTCAATCTCGCCGGCGACCTCCCGCGTCAGGCGCATGCAATCGTCGCTGCGATGAAGGCGACAGGCGTGCGCCGCCTTGTCTTCATCTCCAGCATGGGGGTGTATGACGAAGTGCCCGGCGAGCGGCACGGCAGCATCCTCGACCCCTACCGCGAGGCGACGCGGATCGTGGAGACCTCCGGGCTCGACTATACGATCGTCCGCCCCGCCTGGCTCAACGACCGCGACGAGGTCTCCTACGGCACGACGCGGAAGGGTGAGCCTTTCGCCAACGCGCAAGCCACCGTTTCCCGCAAGAGCGTCGCCGATCTCGTGGTCGGCGCCGTGATCGACGGCGAAGGGCTGAGCGAGAGCCTCGGCGTCCACGCAGCCTGACCACCCGACAAGGACGAGACAATGACGATTCAAGCGGGCCATCAGAACGTGATCGACGCCTACTTGCGGGTCATGGCCGAGCACCCCTATGCGGAGGTGACGATGGCTATGGTCGCAGATGCGGCCGGACTGACCCTAGGCGACCTGCGGCGCACCTTCGCCTCAGAAGAAGCGATCCTGGAGGAGTTCGCCAGCTGGGCAGACGCCGCGATGCTCGATTGGGTCGACGCTGCGCAAACGTCTAGCAGTGCCCGGGAGCGTGTAATCGGCGCGATGCTCGCCCGCTTCCATATTTTGACGCCCCATCGCGATGCGGTCAGCTCGATCCTGACTGGCGCGGCGGCTGATGCAGGGACGCTGCTGTTTTTCAACCGCGTGTCCGTCGAGGAGCACCGCTGGACGCTGATCGCCGCAGGCCTCAATCATCGCGGCGCACGTGCTCGAAATCTCGCCGAGGCGATCTCTCAGGCGTTCGTCACCGCCGCCCCGGCGTGGCTGAGCGACGCTGACCCCGATCTCGCCAGCACCCGTGCCGCGATCGAGGCCTCGCTGCCTTATGACGATCTGGCGCTCGCCGCCTTCGCGATGAGCGATCGCTGAGGGCACCCTGGCTCACCGCATACGGTGTGGGCGAAGGACAGTGGAACCATGATTGGCCGGCCCCAGGGTTACCCACCAGGAGAGCAACGATGACCACAGCCGTGACGACAAGCGACCCAAGCGCTGTGGGGCCAACGCCTCTGCTGTTCGTCGCCGTATTGACCTACCTGCGGCCGCTCGAGGACATGGATGAGGCTGGTCCTGACCATGTCGCCTGGCTCCGCCGCGGTTACGACGCGGGCAGGTTGCTGGCGAGCGGGCGACGCGTGCCGCGCACTGGCGGTGTCATCATCGCGCGTGGAACGGATGTAGCGGAGGTCGAGGCATACCTGCGCACCGATCCCTTTCAACAGCGTGGGCTCGCCGTTGCTGATATCTATCCGTTCGAGGCTGTGATGCTGACCGACCCCATGAGGGCAGCGTTGGCTACCGTCTGAGATTAGGAAACAATCATGACCGAAACTCCGACAACACCGCTCCCGCTTCGCAAACTTGGCGGCCTGGAAGCTACTGCACTTGGCATGGGCGTGATGAACATCGTTCATGCTTATGGTCCGCCGATCGATCGTAGCGAGGCCATACGGCTCGTGCGTCACGCCTTCGAGCGCGGCGTGCGATTCTTCGACACTGCCGAGGTTTACGGGCCATTTGTTGCCGAGGAGATCTTTGGCGAGGCGCTTGCCTCGAAGCGCGAAGAGTACGTGCTCTGTACTAAGTTCGGATTTCAGTTCGACGGCAGCGGCAAGCCGGCGGGACTGAACAGTAGGCCCGCTCATATTCGTCAAGCGCTCGAAGGATCGCTGCGTCGTTTGCGTACCGACCATGTCGATTTGCTCTACCAGCACCGGATTGATCCCGAGGTGCCGATCGAGGATGTCGCTGGCACGGTCGGCGATCTGATCCGCGAGGGCAAGGTCGGTCATCTCGGCTTGTCTGGCGCTGGCGCCGCTACCATTCGCCGCGCGCATGCCGTCCAGCCGGTCGCGGCGGTGGAGAACCACTACAACTTCTTCACCCGCGAGCAGGAGCCCGAGGTGTTGCCGGTGTGCGAGGAATTGGGAGTTGGCTTCGTTGCCTACAGCCCGCTCGGCATGGGATATTTGACGGGTACGGTTGCCGCCGAGACCGAGCTCCTCAAAGGCGATCTGCGTGCCCAATTTCCGCGCTTCACGACCGAGGCACGGCGTGCCAATTGGAAGGCTATCGAGCTCCTGCGTCAGTGCGGCTACCCGAGGGGCGCGACGCCGGCGCAGGTCGCGCTTGCCTGGCTGATGGCGCGCAAGCCATGGATTGTCCCGATCTTCGGCACCACCAAGGTCGCCCATGTCGACGAGAATCTGGCGGCGCTGCATATCAAGCTGTCGTCTGAGGAGATGCAGGCCTTAGAGGACGGCTTTGCCGCGATCTCGATCGAAGGGGCAAGCAGCGGTCCGTCGCAGCTTGCTGCCATCGATATCGGGGCCAAAGCAGGCACCAGCTCCTTGGGCACGCGCGGATTGTCGCCACTGCCGGCATGAAAGCGGGGCGCCTGCTATTCTGCCGGCGCAAGCTCCCGCCTCATACCGGTCATGGTCTAGCGGAACCCAGCGCCTGCGGACAGGCGCTGGGCGGCCGAGCACCGGCATGTCGTCGGCGACGCCCGGCATCCTCGCGCGATCACGTTAGGGCGGGCAGGCGAGTGAGGTGCTTATCCAGCGTGATAGGATAGTCCCGAACGCGTACTCCGGTGGCATTGTAGACCGCGTTGGCGATCGCCGGGGCGACACCAGAGATCCCCAGTTCCCCGACGCCCTTCGCTTTCAGCGGCGACATCGTGGGGTCCAGTTCGTCGAGGAAGATCACCTCCTGATGCGGAATGTCGGCATGGACCGGCACCTCGTACCCAGCGAGGTCGTGATTGACGAAGAAGCCGAACCTTTTGTCGACCGCCAGCTCTTCCATCAGCGCCGCGCCTGCACCCATCGTCATGCCGCCGATGATCTGGCTGCGCGCGGTCAACGGGTTGAGGATACGCCCAGCCGCGCAGACTGCCAACATTCGGCGGAGGCGGATCTCACCCGTATAAGCGTCGACCGCCACTTCGGCGAAGTGCGCACCGAAGGTCTGCTGCTCGAACCGCTTTGACAGATCACCAAATTCGATCCGATCCTCGACCGTGATCGGTCCTGCCTTTACTGCGTCTTTCAGAGGCACGCGGCGGTTGCCCGACCGCACTTCGCCGTCGGTGAACTCGGCATCAGCCGAGTTGACGCCCAGTCGGCTTGCCACCGCCTCGCGCAACTTCACGCAGGCAGCATAGACGCCGGCGGTGACTGTGGCCGCCCCGGCTTGACCGCCTCCGCCGAACGAGTCCGGGAATTGGCTGTCGCCCAAACGAACGACGACGCGATCGAGGGGGAGGCCCATCATTTCCGCCGCGGTCTGCCCGACAATGGTATAGCTGCCGGTGCCCATGTCGGTCATGCTCGTCTCGATCGACACCAAACCGTCAGTCCTGAGCGTTGCGCGTGCGCCTGCGGCCTGGATCGGCGCACCGCGGATGGCGGAAGCCATACCCATGCCGATCAGAAGGTTACCCTCGCGCCGTGCCGCCGGCACGCCGCTTCGTTTGCTCCAGCCGAAACGATCAGCCCCCGTGCGCAGACATTGCACGAGCTGACGCGTAGAAAAGGGCTTCGGGCCAGCCGACTTATCGGCCTGACTAGTGCCGCCCTGCGGGTCGGTCCCGCCCCTGCCGGGATCGGCAGGGACAACCTGCATGTCGTTGCGGATGCGCAACTCAACCGGATCCATACCGAGCTTCTCGGCGAGTTCGTCCATGGCGATCTCGATCGCCATCATGCCGCTCGCCTCTCCCGGTGCGCGCATGGCGCTGCCTTCCGGAAGGTCGAGGGTCGCCAACCGTGTTGCGATGAGCCGGTTGGCTCCGGCGTAGAGCATTTCGGTCTGGTCCGCCGCAGCCTCTGCCATTCCTCCGGGCACGTTGCCCGACCAACTCTCGTGCGCAATCGCGGTTAGCCGTCCATCGCGGCCCGCACCCAGCCGCACGCGCTGGATGGTGGCAGGGCGATGTGTCGTGTTGTTCGGCATCAACGGTCGGGTCAGCGCCACCTTGACGGCACGGTTCGCCTTGCGTGCACCAAGCGCAGCCAGCACCGCGTCCGAATTCACACTGCCTTTTCCGCCGAAGCCACCGCCAATGTAGCTGGCGACGATGCGAATCTTCTCCGGCGGCACGCCGATCTTGCCCGACAGGTCACGTACCGCCCAGCCGACGATCTGCTGAGCGGACCAAAGTGTGAGCTGGTCACCGTCCCACCGCGCAATCGTGGCATGGGGCTCCATCATCATGTGGCTGTGGTCGGGAGTTGTGTACGTGCTGTCCACGGTGACCGCTGCGGTCGCGAGCGCCTTGTCGACATCGCCGATGCGGATGTCAGGCTTGTCCTTGGGACGGCTCGCTCCTGCACGCGCGGCGGTCAGGTCGAAGGCGCCGTCCACGCGCGAATAGTCTACCCGGAGGAGCTGGGCCGCCGCGCGCGCCTGCTCGAACGTCTCGGCGACCACTAGCGCGATCGCCTGATGGTAATGCTGAATATCGGGTCCAGCGAGCGGCTTCGCCTTGTAGAAGCCGGACGCCTTCACCGGTGACGTGTTCGCCGCGGTGACAACCGCCAACACGCCTGGCGCCCCTTCCGCTGCGGAAGTGTCCATGCGCGCAATCCGGCCCTTAGCCACGGCCGACCCAACGACGTAGCCATAGGCCGCGTCGGGTGCGGCGTCGTGCTGCTCGTAGGAGTAGACCGCCCGGCCGGTGGTCTTGAGAGGCCCTTCGATTCGCGGGTGCGGCCGTCCGATCACCCGCTCCCGGTCGATCGGATTGATGCCGGCAGGGGTGTCGAACTTCATAGCCATTTCTCCAAGCCTTACTTCAGGCGACCTGCGGGAGCTTCTCGAGGTGTTTATCGAGCGTAATCGGATAGTCCCGCACACGCACGCCGGTGGCGTTGTAGATGGCATTGGCGATCGCCGCGCCGACGCCGCACAGCCCCAGCTCACCGACACCCTTCGCCTTCATCGGTGACGATTTGTCGTCTGGGTGGTCGAGGAAGATTACGTCCTGGTGCGGGATGTCGGCGTGGACAGGCACCTCGTAGGTAGCAAGGTCGTGGTTGATGAACAGGCCGAAGCGCTTGTCGACTGCCAGCTCCTCCATCAGCGCACCACCGACTCCCATGGTCATCGCTCCGATCACCTGGCTGCGCGCTGACTTGGGATTGAGGATGCGGCCGGCATCGCAAACCGCCAGCATCCGACGCACACGCGTTTCGCCCGTGTAGATGTTTACGCCGACCTCGACGAAATGAGCGGCAAAGGTCGACTGCTGCCAACGCTTTCCCATGTCGGTCGGATCAAACCCGTCCTCGCCCGTGATCGGACCCGCCTGAGCAGCGTCCTTCAACGTGGCACTGCGGCTGCCGGCTGTCACCTTGCCGTCCGCGAACGCGACCTCGGGGGAGGCAAAGCCAAGCCGCTGCGCGATCGCCTCTCGCAGCTTAAGACAGGCGGCGTAGAGGCCCGCGGTAGAGTTGTTCGCACCCCACTGGCCGCCCGAACCAGCTGAAACCGGAAAGTCGCTGTCGCCGAGGCGAACGTTGACGTCCTGCACGCGCACGCCCATCATCTCCGCCGCGGTCTGGGCAAGAATGGTATAGGTGCCGGTGCCGATATCGGTCATGTCGGTTTCGACCGTCAGACGACCATCCCGCTCCAACCGAATGCGGGCCGCCGACTTCGTCAGCTGGTTGTTCCGGAAGCCGCCCGCGACGCCCATGCCGACCAGCCACTTACCGTCGCGGACTTGCGCCGGCTTTGGGTTGCGTTGTGACCAACCGAAGCGCTCCGCGCCCGTTCGCAGGCATTCCACGTAGTGGCGCTCGGAAAACGGATGGTTCGGCTTTTCGGGATCAACCTGAGTGTCGTTGATGACGCGCAGCTCGACCGGGTCCATGCGGAGCGCCTCGGCAAGTTCGTCCATCGCCATTTCGAGTACCATCAGGCCCGGCGCCTCGCCCGGCGCGCGCATGGCGTTGCCCTCTGGGAGATCCAGCACCGCGAGCTTCAGGTAGGTCTCGCGGTTGGGCGCGGCATAGAACAGCTTGGTCTGCGATACCGCCGTCTCGGGCTTGCCGTCCGGCAAATTGCCGCTCGTGGACGAATGGGCGATCGCCGTCAGCCTCCCGTCACGGTTGGCGCCAAGCCGAACGCGTTGGATCGTTGCTGGCCGATGCGTGGTGTTGTTCGCCATCATAGGTCGCGAGAGCGCGACCTTGACCGGCCGCCTGGCCGCTTTCGCACCGAGCGCCGCGAGCACCACGTCGGCCCGGATGAACAGCTTGCCCCCGAAACCGCCACCGATGAAGGGGGAGTCAACCCGTAGCTTCTCCGGCGGGATCGACAACGCCTTGGCGAGGTCGCGCTTGCTCCACGCAATCATCTGATTGGAGGTCCAGACGGTCAACCGGTCGCCGCTCCATGCCGCGATCGAGGCGTGCGGCTCCATCATCGCGTGAGTCTCGTCCGGCGTAGTGTAGGTCTGGTCGACCTTCACTGGCGCGGCGGCAAACGCCCCCGCAAAGTCGCCCACCCGATCAATCGGCGGTGCCGATGATCCCTCGCCACTGCTTCCACCTTTCAGCGGCGCGTGGGGCTCCTCCTTGGCGAGATCATATTTTCCCGGAGTGCGCGTGTACTCGGTTCGGATCAGCGCGGCTGCGCTACGCGCCTGCTCAAACGTTTCGGCGACAACGATGGCGATCGCCTGGTGATAGTGCTGGATCGCCGCGCCTCCGAACAGCGTGGCCGTATTCTGCGGCCCGTTCGGCAGCGGCTTGGCGACGTCCAGTGTGGTCAGCACCGTCACCACACCCGGCGCGCGCTTTGCGTCCGCCGTATCCATGCGCGTGATGCTGCCCTTGGCGATCGCCGACCCAACGACGTAGCCATAGGCCTGATCGGGAGCGACGTCGTGCCGCTCATAAGCGTAGGGGGCGGTGCCAGTGGTCTTGAGGGGACCATCGATCCGATCGACTGCCTTACCGACGACCTTGAGCTGATCGATCGGATTAGTGCCCGCGGGCTGATCGAACTTCATGCTGCCTTAGCCTCTGCCATCACGGCCGCCAGGGTGCGCTCGACTAGAGGCACCTTGAACCTGTTGTCCTCGGTCGGCCGCGCGCCAGCGAGGAGCGCGGCTGCAGCAGCCTTTGCGCCCTGTGGCATCGCTGCATCGGCAGCTGCGACCCGCCACGGTTTAGGCGCGATGCCGCCTACCGCGAAGCGCCCGGAGCCATCGGGCTGGATTACCGCAGCCACAGACACCAGTGCATAGGCGTAGGACGCGCGGTCGCGCACCTTCTGGTAGAAATGCTGTCCGCCAAGCGGGCGAGGCAGGGTGACGCCGGTAATCAGCTCGCCGCGTCGCAAATTCGTCTCAATATGCGGCGTGTCGCCCCACAGGCGATGGAAATCGCCAATCGGAATCGACCGCGTCTGACCCTGCGGATCCACGGTCTCCACGGATGCGTCGAGCACCCGCATCGCCTGGGCCATGTCGCCGGGATAGGTGGCAATGCAGGCGTCCGACGTGCCAACAATCCCGAGCTGGCGCGAATAGCCGCCAAGCGCCGAGCAGCCCGAACCCGGCTTGCGCTTGTTGCACGGCATGTTGGGATCGTAGAAATAGGGGCAGCGGGTGCGCTGGAGCAGGTTGCCTGCGGTCGTCGCCTTGTTGCGCAGCTGGCCGCTGGCACCTGCGACGATCGCGCGGGTCAGCACGCCATAGTCGCGGCGCACGCGAGGATCTGAAGCGGTCGCAGTGTTGGTGGCGAAGGCACCGATCCGCAGCCCACCGCCACTCGTCGGTTCAATCCGGTCCAGTTTTAGATCCTGGATGTCGACGAGATGCGTTGGCGTCTCGATCTCTAGCTTCATCAGGTCGAGGAGGTTGGTGCCGCCCGCGATGAACTTGGCGCCCGGGGTGCGTGCCACTGCCGCGGCAGCCTCCGCCGGTGTCTTGGCGCGCTCGTACGTGAAGGGCTTCATGCGCTCGCTCCCGCGACTTCGGTCATCGCCTCGAGGATGTTGGAATAGGCACCGCAGCGGCAGATGTTGCCGCTCATCCGCTCGCGCATCTCGTCGTTCGTAGCTTGCGGTCGGGCGGTGACATCCGCCATGGCGTGGCTCGGCACGCCGGCTTTGATCTCACCGAGTACCGCGACGGCCGAGCAGATCTGGCCTGGGGTGCAATAGCCGCACTGGTAGCCATCGTGTTTGACGAACGCGGCTTGCATCGGGTGCAGCTTATCGGGTGTGCCGAGACCTTCGATCGTAGTGATCTCGTCGCCCTCGTGCATCACCGCCAGACTGAGGCAGGAGTTGATCCGCGTACCCCCTACCATGACGGTGCAGGCTCCGCACTGTCCATGGTCACAGCCCTTCTTAGACCCGGTCAGCTCAAGGTGCTCGCGCAAGGCATCGAGAAGGGTGGTACGCGTGTCGATCTCCAGTGAATGGCGCTTGCCGTTCACACTCATCGTCACCTTCATCGATGCCGGTGCAGGCTGCGCCGGGCCCGGCTGCGCGTCGGCGACGGAAATGGTGGTCAGCGCTGCGGTGGCAGCACTGCCAACCAACAGACCGCGACGGGAAATCTCTGTTTCGCCGGCCTGATCCATGACGGCTTTCCTCTTCATGCTGGCCGACGTGCGCGCCGGCGGTTTAGGGCCGAGACATCGCGGACCGAGGCAGCGCCAATCGATCCAAGCTCCCGTCGATGATACTTAAACGCACGTTACCACGCTTGGTTTGAGCGGATTACATACGACAATCAGCATGAAGCTATATCGCTGGCTCATCAATCGATCGCTGCAAGGACAGGTACTCGGCACCCTCCAGATCTTTTACGGCGCATGCCGTCCCGCCTGCAGCGCCGATCATCTCTCGAACGGGCACCGACGGCGACGCGACGCTCCAAAATGAGCTACAGCAATCAGACGGCAGCGAGACTGCGCTAACCTTCAACAGCGCTGAGACCAGCAGGCGTTGATCGATGTGCCAGATTACGAAGCCCTCGTTCGCCAACGCCGCGACGTTGATCCCGAGAAGGTCTGTCAGGTGCAGCTTCCGCGACATATCGCTGATGCCCTCGCGACGCGCCAAAGTTATGGCGTCGACGATCTCCGGGTCTGCAACGGTGCAGTCGTCTCGAACCAGTAGCGGCTTATTCGATAGCCATGCTTCAGGAGGGCAAAGCCGAGCTGACGGGTCGACATCAGCGTCCGGGCGCAGTTCGGCGGGGTAGATCCGACAGGTCGCGGGACGTCGGTCATATGCTCCACAAAGCTTGTTGGGGAGCAGATTGGGACATGGCCCGGTGAACGCCGCTACCAAGGTCACCCGCACTCTGATCGGCAATGAAAGGCTGTTCGCGGCGAAGCTCCGCTCCCGACGGAACACATTAGCGGTGTCAGCCTCGTTTACGGGGAGATCCGGCGTCGCATCACACATGACTTGGACAATGCCGCCACCCTCAAGCCATTGGATTGCTTCACGGATACTCAGCGGAAGGCGCAGTGAGTTGCAGCACCGCCCGCAGGCTGTGCAGTCGAAGTGAAGCCTCATGGCAGGCGTTTCGGCGGCTTTGTGTCAGCAGCCTCACTCTCAAGCGTCTCTACAGGGAGGCGGCGTTGATCACCGGCTTGATGATGCCGGGCCACAACTTGGCTCAGAACGGACAGCGCCAAAGTATCAGGGTCACGGCTGGCGGGGATCAAACCGATCGGCCCTGTTAAGCGGGCAATCTCCTCTTCCGCGAGCCCTCTGCGCCGTAGCATCGCAATACGTTCACGATGCGTCCCCCTGCTGCCCATCGCCCCCACGAAAAAAGCAGCCGACCGCAGGGCTTGCTCGAGCAGCACCGGCTCCCAGTCATGGTCATGGAACAGCAGAATTACGGCTGTGAATGCGTCGGTAAGCAGCGTTTCGATATGGTCCGGCGTCTTAAGGGCGGTTGCCTGCAGACCACTTGCCGTCAGAGCTTCAACGATCGCATGATCCGGGCTGAGCGCGATCACCTCGGCGCCATACGCGCTGGACAACATCGCTAGGGCAGGCACTTCTGCCCCGTGGCCTGCGATCAGGATCCGCAGATCAGGCTCGTGACGGGCAACGAAGATATCTTCGGCCCAGCGCGTCAGACGTTCAGCGCCACGGCTAACGGCGATTGTGCCATCGCGCCCAAGGAGGACTGACACCGGCGAGCGCCCGACCAATGAGCGATAGGCCTGGCGGATCGCTTCTGCGCTCATGCAGGGGGTGAACAAGAGATCAACGCCCCCTCCACAAGGCAGGCGGATATCGATAAATTGCGAGCCGGCTCCGAAGCGGATCAGCTCCGCTGTGCCGCTCTCAATTACCCGACGTGCTTCCCCGACAACCGCAGCTTCGATGCAGCCACCGGAAAACGAACCGACAAACTGTCCGGTCTCGCTGACCGCAATGTGAGCACCAGGGCTACGCGACGACCCTCCCGTCACGTCCGTCAGCGTGACCAGCGCGGTTCGTTCGCCGCGCTTTTCCGCCTCGAGCAAGAATCGAAAGATCGACAGCGCGTTTTTCATGACGTCGGAAACGTGCCCCCGAGCGCTCTGACGAGGTCCGTTGCCGCTTGAAGCTGATCGCTTCGCAGGATCAGGAGAGCGCGCTCGGCGTCCAGAGCTGCGGTTTGAGCCGTGACCACCTCGAGATAATCCGACGCGCCGTCGCGGTAGCGGGTCGTGGCAAGTTCGCGCGTCCGTTGTGCTTGCCGCACGGCTTCAGCCTGATTGCGCTCTTGCTCGCCTAGGTGACGGACCGCGGCTAGGTCGTCTTCGACCTCGCGAAAGGCGGTCAGCACCGTCTGCCGGTAATTGGCAGCCGCTTCATCGAACTGGGCTCGGGCGAAGCGCACCTGCGCTCGCCGCGCTCCCCCGTCAAAAATGGCGAGAGCCGCCGAAAGCGGGCCCAGCGCCCAAAAGCCGTTGGAAGCACTCAGCAGGCTGCCGGCGGTCGCTTCGAAACCGCCGCTTCCGCCCAAAGTCACCTGCGGGAACAAAGCCGCCCGCGCGACGCCGATACGGGCATTTGCAGCGGCTACCTGACGCTCGGCCACCGCAATATCCGGACGCCGTTCCAGAAGGGTGGAGGGCAGTCCGACCGGGACAGCCGGTGGAGCAACCTGCCGGTCAACGACAGGCAGCGAGAAGCTTGACGGCGTTTCACCGACAAGAATGGCAATCGCATGTTCGTCGCGCGCGCGCGCTGCCGCGACTGCATCGAGTTCAGCCTTTGCGCTGGCAAGCTGCGCGCCGGCGCGGCTGACATCGATACCAGAGGCGATACCTCCCTCGTGCCGAGTTGACGTCAGCTCAAACGCCCGAGTGAATGCCTCTACGGTTTCACGCAGCAGCACGAGCCGGGCATCGAGCCCCCGCATGTCGAAATAGGTCGACGCGAGCTGAGCCTGCAGTGCCAACCTCACCGCCGCAACGTCTGCGCTGCTTGCCTCGGCATCGGCTTGGGTGGCGCGCACGTTGTTCCGGATGCGACCGAACAGATCGAGCTCATAGGATAGCGAGGCACCGACGCTCAAATCGCTATAGATGACGGCCCTACCTGCCCCAAGCGGGCGCCCGGCGGAGACGCGCTGGCGTCCAGCGTCCGCACCGACCCCTACCTGCGGGAGCAGATCGGCGCGCGTGCGGCGAACCTGCGCCGAGGCCTGATCGTAACGGGCCACAGCTGCGGCTAGGCTCGGACTACCCTGCTCAATCCGGGCGGCCAGTGCATCAAGCTCAGGATCACCAAAGATCTGCCACCATTGCCCGGGTGGCGGAACATCGGTGCCCGCCCGTTGCCAGGGGCCTTGCTCCTTGAACGTGCTCGCAACACGCACTGTTGGGCGTTCATAGACGGGGGCGGTTGCGCATCCCGCAAGCGTCAGTGCGGTCAGCACCGCTACTCCGTTAGCGCGCGCCACGGGCCGTACTCCCGGAGCTCGCCAGAACACGGACCTGGTCACCCGTTTGCAGTGAGTCCGGCGGACTATCGATGACACGATCCTGCACCGATAGACCGGCGCTGATCTCGACCGATTTGCCGAGGTCGCGGGCGATCGTCACAGGGCGCAGCTGCGCACGGCCGTCCGCGCGCAATACCGCAACACGGGTTCCATTCTGGCCGACCATCAGGGCGCTTGGCGGCAAGCTGACCGCGCGGCTAACGCCGCTGACAGGGAAACTCGCTTGTGCGTAGGATCCAGGGTTCAACGCACCCTCGCCGTTAGGCGCCTGCACCTCTACGAGCATCGTGCCGGAGGACGGATCAACGGCACGAGAACGCCGCGTCAGCGTCGCTGAGAACTGTCTTCCGGGGTACTCCGGCAGTGCGAGCTGGACTGTCATGCCTTCACGCACCTGCGCTACATACGCCTGAGGCACGCGCACCATTGCTCTGATGCGGTGAATGTCGGCTACGGTGAATAACGGTTGTGAGGCCGCAGTCCCCGCCGTGACGAGCGCACCGATCTCGGTCGTGCGCGTCGTAACGACGCCATCGAAAGGTGCCCGCAGCCGCGTGAAGCCGGTGAGCGCGGTCAGGCGCGAGACATTGGCACGGGCTGCCGCACTTTGCGCGATACGCGCCGCCAATTCCCCGCGGCGTTCGTCGGTTTCCTGCTTGGACACCGCATCCTTGGCGAGCATCGTTGTCCACCGCTCAGCGCTTGTGCTGGCAAGCTGCCGGTTCGCCTCTGCCGTGCGCAAGTCTGCCCTCGCGGCGGCAAGCTGCTGCTCAACCTCGGGTGCATCGAGGATGGCGAGCACCTGGCCCCGGCGCACATTGTCACCGATGTTTACGAGCCACTGACGGACATAGCCCGAGGTGCGGGCGTAAATCGGAGCGGTGTTGAACGCCTGCAGTGCGGCAGGCAACGTCAGTGCGGCTTCTCCTTGGCCTGCCGCCGGGTGAATCACCGTCACGCTCGGGATCGCGCGCGCTGTGGCGACTTCAGTCAGGCGGTCGTCATTGTGGGTGCGCGACACGATACCAGTCGCGACAACCGCGATGGCAGCGACGCCAGCGCCAAGACCGACGAGCTTGAGCCGCCGATTGCCGGGCTCAGACATGGGCTTCCTCCAAGTGAGTAGGAACGGGCGCACTGAGCGCCGTGGCCTTGCGACGGTGGGCAAGGCTGAAAATGACAGGGACGAACATGAGGGTGGCGAAGGTCGCAACGATAAGACCGCCGATCACCGCGCGGCCGAGCGGTGCGTTCTGCTCACCGCCCTCGCCGATACCCAGCGACATGGGCAGCATGCCGATCACCATCGCCAGAGCCGTCATCAGCACCGGCCGGAAGCGCGTCATACCCGCTTCCAGTGCGGCCTTGGTCGCGTCGCCTAGCTCCGCAAGGCGTTCACGCGCAAAGCTCACCACCAGGATCGAGTTGGCGGTTGCCACACCCACGCACATGATCGCCCCGGTAAGCGCCGGCACCGACAAGGTCGTACCGGTCGTGAAGAGCATCCAGATGATGCCCGCCAAGGCGCCGGGCAGCGCGGTGATGATCACGAACGGATCAAGCCAGCTTTGGAAGTTCACGACGATGAGCAGGTAGATCAGTACGATCGCGCCCAGCAGCCCGAAACCGAGGCCCGAGAAGGCGCTGCGCATGGTCTCGTACTGACCACGCAGCACGATGGTGGTTCCGGCAGGGGCGGAGGCCTGCGCGCGCTCGATGACCTCGTTGATGTCGCTTGCGACGGCCCCAAGATCGCGGCCGCTCGGGGTGGCGTAGATGTCGACAACGGGCGCGATGTTGTAGTGCGACACAACGGCTGCGACGTTGCTCCGTTCGACACGCCCCAGCCCGCCAAGCACTTGGGTCGGACCATTTTCGGTACCCGAGATGGGGATGTTGGAAAGGTCGCCGAGCGATCCGATTCGATATTCCGGCGCCTGAGCGACGACCGGATAGGACACGCCGTTCTCCGGATTGAGAAAGAACACTGGCGCCGTTTGCTGTGTGCCCGCAAGCGAGGCACCAAGGCTGGCTGTTACGTCACGCTCTGTAAGGCCGATCTGGCCAATACGGCTGCGATCGATGTTGACGTTGAGCTGCGGATATCGCGACGATTGCTGTATCCGGGCGTCGGCAACACCAGGAACCGCAGAGATCTTGCGGAGCACATGTTCCGCGATTGCCTGATTGGAAATCGCATCGCGGCCAGACACCTGAATGTCGATCGGAGCAGGACTACCGAAGTTAAGGATCTGGCTCGTGATATCCGCCGGCAGAAACGCGAAGGACATGCCGGGAAACTCGCGCGGCAGGACGTCACGCAAGCGCTCCACATAGTCGGCGGTCGGCGCATGCTCCTTGGAGAGCTGGATCAGGATGTCACCATCCTGAGAGCCAAAGGTGCCTGAGTTGTTATAAACTGTGTTGATCGCGCTCTGCGGAAGGCCGATGTTATCGACCAGCGATACCAGCTCGCCCGCCGGAATTACCTCACGAATGCGTCCCGCCAGCCGATCGAACCGTGCAGAGGTGCTTTCAATACGGCTGCCGACCGGCGCCCGCACGTGGATTGCGATCGAGCCCGCATCGACTGCTGGGAAGAAATTCTGCCCGAGGAACGGCACCAGCAGGAAGGATGCGCCGACTACGGCGAGGAATCCAATCACGAAGGGCTTGGGGCGGGCCAGCACCCCGTTCAGCATCGATCCGTAGCTCGCGCGGAGGCGCTCGAAGCGATGCTCGAAGGCGCGTTGGAAACGAACCAGCGGGTTGCGACTAGGAGGGGAGCTCGGCTCGTGACGGTCGCCGGCCGCATGCGGCCTCAGCAGGTAGGCGGCAAGCGTCGGCACCAGCGTACGCGACAGGATAAACGAGCCGATCATCGCAAAGACGACAGCGAGCGCTAGCGGCACGAACAGGAAGCCGGCGACGCCTGGGAGGAAGAACATCGGCACGAACACGATGCAGATACAAAGCAGCGATACGAATGCCGGAGTGACGATCTGCTGTGCGCCATCGAGGATCGCCTGATGAACCGGTTTCCCCTGCTCCAGATGCCAGTTGATGTTCTCGATCGTCACGGTGGCATCGTCGACGAGGATGCCCACGGCAAGGCTGAGGCCGCCCAGCGTCATCACGTTGAGGGTGTTGCCCGTTGCAGCCAGGCCAATGATCGCGAAAAGGATGGCGAGCGGGATCGAGATCGCAATGATCACGGTTGAACGCCAAGAACCCAGGAATAACAGGATCATCGCTGACGTCAGGGCCGCGGCGATTGCGCCCTCCAGAATGACGCCCTCGACGGCCGCGCGAACGAAAACGGATTGATCGCCGAGTTCGACGATCTTTACCGCCGCGGGCAACGTCTTCTGCACGGTGGCGACCTGATCCTTGATGCCTTGGACGATCGCCAGCGTGGAGGTCGCGCCATTCTTGAGGATGGTCATCAGCACCGAGCGGCCGCCATCGACATGGACGACGTTGGTCTGGGGAGCGGCGCCATCGCGGACGTGCGCGACGTCACGCATGAAGATCGTCGCACCGTTCACGACACGCACCGGCAGGTTGTTAAGTTCCTCGACTGAAGACGGCGCGTTGTTGAGCGCTACAGCGTACTGGAACTCGCCGATTTTCGCGAAGCCGGCCGGATTGATCTGGTTTTGAGCCGCAATGGCATTGCCGACGTCCTGAGCGGAGAGTCCTTTGGACTGCAGGGCGAGCGGATCAAGGTCGATCTGGATCTGACGCTGGCTGCCGCCGGACGGTAGCGGGATCGCTGCCCCCGGCACGGTGACGAGTGGCGGGCGCACCTGGTTGGTTGCCAGATCGAACAACTGGGTCTCCGACATGCCCTTGCCCGACAAGGCGAGCTGCACGATCGGCACGGTTGACGCACTATAGTTGAGGATCAACGGGGGCGTAGTGCCCGGGGGCAGCTGGCGCAGCAGTGTTTGCGAAACTGCGGTCACCTGCGCGTTGGCGGTTCGGATGTCAGCACCGGGCTGGAAGAAGATTTTGACGATGCCGATGCCCTGCATCGACTGGCTCTCGACATGGTCGATGTCGTTGACAGTGGTGGTCAGGGCACGCTCGTAAGGCGTTATGATCCGTCCGGCCATCTGCTGGGGTGGCAGGCCTGAGTAGGTCCAGGCCGTGGCGATGACCGGCACCTTGATATCCGGGAAGATATCAACGGGCGAACGAACCGCCGCGATAACGCCGAGGATCAGGATCAAGATTGCCATGACGATGAACGTCAAAGGCCTGGCAAGGGCAGTTCGAACGATGCCGATCATCAGCGGGCCTTCCGGAGGAAATGCTACCCGGACCATTTAGGCCAGCTTAATTGACGCGATTAGGCGCTTAAAGCCGCATGGAGTTATCTGCCGCCTTCATCAATCTGATGAGGCGGGTGGTTGTTGGTACACGGCGTCACTCACCGGCTCGAGCCAGGCTACATTCTGTCCCGGCGCAGACTCGCTGACACCCACATGCGTCATCCCACGCGATGCGGACGCTCCATGCCAATGCTTCACGCCTGGCGCTGTCCAGACGGTATCGCCACGCCGGATCTTGCGAACTTGGCCTCCCTGGACCTGGACGAGCCCCTCTCCTTCGGTGACCACGAGCAGCTGACCGAGCGGATGGGTATGCCAGTTGCTACGTGCACCAGGCTGAAAGGAAACGGTCGCGCCGCCAAGCCGCGCGCCACCACTGCCGTTAAAGGCAGACGTGACCGTGACACGCCCCGTGAAATTTTTGGACGGGCCCTGCCGCGGCTCGGCCGCAGGAGGGATGACCCGCAGCGCTTCACCGCTCGCAGGCGCTTCGGGGGAATGTGCTGTCGCTTTTGCCGCGACCGCAACCGCAGCCATCGCCTTGGGCCATCCAGCATAGAAGGCCAGATGAGTGAGCGCCTCGTTGACCTGCTGAGGTGTTAGGCCGTTCTCAATCCCGCGCTGAATGTGGAAGGTGAGCTGGTCCGCGTCGCCGGCTGCACCGAGGGCTGCGATCGTAACGAGACTACGGTCCCGCGCTGCGAGATCTGGCCTGCGCCACAGGTCAGCAAATAGAACATCATTGGTCAGCGCCGCAAGCTTCGGCGCATTCGGCGCGACACTCGCGTCGACCATGCTCTTTCGTGTCGCCTCCGATGCGGGCACCGGCAGCGGCGCCGCGCTGGTTCGCACGCTGGCGGGATCGACCCCGCGTGCCCGAAAGACGCGATCGACAACCTCCAGCGAGGAAACTGCACTCGGCCATCCACTGTAGAAAGCTAGATGCGTCACCAGACCTGCGATCTCGCCCGGGCGAACGCCGTTATCGAGCGCGCGCCCTAGATGCCCTTCCAGCTGCGCAGTCTTGCCCGTTGCAATCAGCGCCGCGACCGTCACAAGGCTACGATCGCGAGGGCCCAACTCGGATCGTCGCCACACGTCGCCGAACAGTACCCGGTCGGTGAAGTCCGCGAGTGTTGGCGTCCAGCGCTGCATCAGGGGCGGTGCAACTGACCGCGGCTTTGCTTCCTGGGCGCCCGCGGATGTCGCGATTAGCACAACCGCACTGGTAGCTAGGGTGAGCCTCATGATCATGTCCTTTCGTATCCGGGTCATGATCAGGCGTCCGCCATTTCCTGCTTCAGCGAAGCCATGTCGATCACGTAGCGGAAACGAACATCGCCAGACTTCACCTTCTTGTAGGCCTCGTTGATCTCCTGGATCGGAATAATTTGAATATCGGGAGCGACGCCATGCTCGGCGCAGAAATCGAGCACCTCCTGTGTTTCGGCAATGCCCCCGATCGAGGAACCGCTCAGCGTCTTGCGGCCCATGATGAGCTGCTGGTTACTGTATCCGGGCATCTGGGCAAGCGCGCCGACCGCGACATAGCTGCCGTCGCGCTTCAGGAGCGGGATAAAGGGGTCGACCTTGTGCCCCTCAGGGATCGTCGACAGAATAAAATCGAACTGCGCTTCGAGCGCTTCCATGGCGTCCTTGTCGCTTTGGAGCACGCCCCTGGTGCCCAGCTTCTCGGCCTCCGCGATCTTCTCCTTGGTGGTGGTGAACACCGTCACCTCGGCACCCATCGCGCGGGCAAGCTTGACCGCCATGTCTCCCAGTCCGCCCAAACCGACGATGCCGACCTTGTCGCCGGATTTCACCTTCCAGTGGCGCAGTGGTGAGTAGGTCGTGACGCCGGCGCATAGGATCGGTGCAGCGGCTTCGACCGGCAGTGCTGCCGGGATCTTGAGGACAAACTTATCCTTCACCGTCAGTGAGGTGGAGTAGCCGCCGTAGGTGTTGTCGCGGCCGTACATATTGGTGCCGGTCTTCGCCATCGCAGCGGGCTTCATCGGGCCGTTGTAGGTCGCTAGGAAGGCGTTAGGACCTTCACAATACTGCTCCTCGCCCGCGTGACAGGAGGAGCATTCCTGACAGCTATCGATCATGCAACCAACGCCGACGAGGTCGCCGACAGCATGTTGCGAGACGCTGCCGCCCACGTTGGTGACACGCCCAACGATCTCATGTCCAGGAACGCACGGGTATACGGTGTTGCCCCAGTCGTTCTCCGCCTGATGGACGTCCGAGTGGCACACGCCGCAATAAAGCACGTCGATCTCGACTTCGTCCGCCCCGGCTTCGTGACGCTCGAACTCGAGCGGCTTCAGGCGGGAAAAGGAATGCTTGGCGGCATAGCCGAGAGCTTTGATCATGGCCCGAAGTCCTGTGCTGACATGGTAAGATGCCGGCTTGCGTAACCGGCTATGATCGACAAACGCGTCAGCATCTCATGCCGCTCATGCCCGAACCTGCATGTAGTTATCTGCCATGTTCATTAATTCGCCTCCACGGGGCGGATCATGACAAAATGGGCCGCGTCGCCGGGGAGGGCGACGCGGCCGTTCGACCGGTACAGGGGGAGAGTCCGGCCGAAGAGGGTTAGGCGGCCTCCGCCATGTCGAGTGACGCCATGTCGATGACGAAGCGGTAACGCACGTCGGAGCGTTCCATCCGTTCGTAGGCGTGGTTGATCTCGTCGATGCGGATCATCTCGACCTCGGGAAGGATGTTCTTCGCCGCACAGAAATCGAGCATTTCCTGCGTCTCGGCGATGCCGCCGATGGGAGACCCCGCTACCCGTCGCCGGCCAAGCAGGAGCGGAACCGTGTTCATCTCCGCCATCGGGCCGATCTGGCCGACAAGGCACAGCGTACCGTCCACATCAAGAAGCGGCAGGTATGGATCGAGCTCGTGCTTCACCGGCACCGTGTCGATGATGAGGTTGAAGGTGGAGGCAGCCTCCGCCATCGCTGCATCGTCGCTGGATACGAGGAACGCGTGAGCGCCGAGTTCCTTCGCGTCCGCTTCCTTATCCGGCGACCGGCTCATCACCGTAACGTGTGCTCCCATCGCTGCGGCAAGCTTGATCGCCATGTGCCCAAGACCGCCCATGCCGATGACGCCAACACGGCTACCTTCCGCGATGCCCCACGTGCGCAGCGGCGAATAGGTGGTGATCCCGGCGCACAGCAGCGGCGCCGCCTTGGCAATGTCGAGGCTGTCGGGCATTTTGAGCACGAATTCCTGGCGTGCGACAATGTGCTTCGAATAGCCGCCCTTGGTCGGTTCGCCCGTCACGCGGTCGGTACCGCCATAGGTGCCGGTGTTGCCTTCGCGGCAGAGCTGCTCTTCGCCCTTCTTGCACTGGTCGCAATGCTGGCAGCTATCGACCATGCACCCAATGCCGACGATGTCGCCGACCTTGTGCTTGGTCACGTCGGAGGCAACCTCGATCACGCGTCCAACGATCTCGTGACCGACGACCGTCGGATAGGTCGTCCAGCCCCAGTCATTGCGCGCGGTGTGCAGGTCCGAATGACACACGCCGCTGTAGAGGATTTCAATCGCGACGTCGTTGGAGCGCAGCTCACGCCGGTCGAAGTGGAACGGCGCGAGATGACCGCTTGTGTCCTGCGCAGCATATCCGATTGTCTGCATGATCGTCCTTGAAGAGAGAGGCGCGAGATCAGGCGTCCGCGTCCGCGAACGCCTTACGAAGAATGGGAATAGCCGAGTTGGCGACTGGCCAGCCGGCGTAGAAGGCGAGGTGGGTGACCGCCTCGACCAGCTCGTCACGGGTCACACCGTTGGCCAGCGCGCGCGCGAGGTGACCGGGCAGCTCGTTGTGGCGGTAGGTCGCGATCAACGCGGTGACAGTGACCAGGCTGCGGTCGCGCTTTGACAATCCTGGCCGTTCCCACACCTCGCCAAAAAGGACACGATCGCTCAAGTCGGCCAAGCCCGGCGACACGTCGCCATAGGCTTTCTGCGCGGCGCTCTGCTCCTCGACCATCAGCGTGCGCTGCCCGTATAATCGGCGTCGGAGACCTTCTCCATCCAGTCGACTGCCTTGCCGTCCTGCATCTCGGCTATCGCGATATGGCTCATGGCGTTCTCGGGTGCAGCACCATGCCAATGCTTCTCGCCCGGTGCGAAGAAGACGACGTCCCCCGGACGCACCTCCTCAACCGGGCCACCGTCGCGTTGAACGCGGCCTAGGCCAAACGTAATAATGATCGTCTGACCAAGCGGGTGAGTGTGCCATGCAGTGCGCGCACCAGGCTCGAAGGTGACCGTTGCGCCGCTAAGCGCCCCGCTACCCTTGAAGGGCGCGTCGGTGCGGACGGTGCCGGTAAAGTAGTCCTCCGGGCCTTTGCCCGAGGGCTGTGACCCACTGCGCTTGATGTCCATGCCGATCTCCAATCTGATCAAACATGTAAGCGCGACCGCGACCAGCGATTAGGCGCTAGAAACGGCATGGACTTATCCTTATGGTTCATGAATGCAGCGCGAAGATCTTGTAGACCTCAACGCCTTCATGGCCGTCGCGGAGGAGCAGAGCTTCACCAAGGCGGCTGCGAAGCTCGGCACCTCACAATCCGCGTTGAGCCATACGGTTCGACGGCTCGAAACACGTCTCGGCGTGCGCCTGCTGACACGAACAACGCGCAGCGTAGCGCCCACAGCGGCGGGCGATCGCCTCCTCGCCACGCTCGGACCAGCATTCGACAACATCGGGGCAGAACTCGCGTCGCTAACGGATCTGCGGGACAAGCCTGCTGGAACGATCCGGATCACCACGTCCGAGCACGCTGCCAACACCGTGCTCTGGCCGATTATCGAGCGTTTTCTTCCCGACTACCCGGATATCCATGTCGAGCTGAGCATCAACTCGGGCCTGGCAGACATCGTAACCGATCGGTTCGACGCCGGAGTCAGGCTGGGCGAGTCAGTTGCCAAAGACATGATCGCGACGCGCATCGGGCCTGATCTGCGCATGGCTGTGATCGCGTCTCCCGAATATTTAGCACGCAATCCCGCTCCGCTCACGCCGCAGGACCTACCACGCCACAACTGCATCAATCTTCGCCTGTCGACGGCAGGCGGGCTGTATGCCTGGGAACTCGAGAAGGACGATCGAGAGGTTCGCGTTCGGGTCGACGGCCAGCTGACCTGCAACAACATCGCGCTTATCACCCGCTCCGCCATGGCCGGGTTGGGACTGGGCTACGTGATGGAGGACACCGTCGCCGATCACCTGAAGGATGGTCGGCTCGTACAGGTGTTGCAAGAATGGTCTCAGCCGTTTCCTGGTTATCACCTCTATTATCCTAGTCGTAGGCAGCCATCGGCGGCCTTTGCGCTTCTGGTGGACCTTTTGCGCTATCGGGTGTGATATAAATCACCCCACCTACGGAGCGGCGAGATAAGGCTCCGCCGACTGCCACCGCTCACCTCATGCCCATCCGGCCGCGATCTTTGCGAAGGTGGTCACGGCATTGCCGCCCTTCGTTTCGATCCGGAGACTGAGACCTCGAAGCTCACTCGGCGGAGCAGCATTGGCCGAATTGCCGAACGCAGAACCTAATTGCCCCACGTACGGTTCGGCCGGACATACTCTAAGCGCACCGGCATAAAATCGATCAATGGCGGGATTTCATCCGTGCCGGGGTAGGGTAGGGGAGGTCGACGCCACCTCAGATGCGGACTGTCCGCTTCCGTCCAAACCGGGAGGCTCGAGCGGGTGATCCGCATCCCCGAAAGAAGCCGTCCGTTCAGCGCGCTCATTCCCGTTTCTCCATCCTCAAAGGGCGATTTCGAGAAAGAGCAATTGGGAGAGGTCCTGGGAAAGCGGACTCCGCAGGCGGCCGTCAGCGTGGTAGGCGCGGCGGTATCCCCATTACCGTTCGTGTTTGGGGAACTTCCGTTCACGCGATGTCAGTAGTGGTCGCCGCGATGCTGAGGCGAGATCGCGTGAAGTTGCGAAGCCTTCCCGTTCACCGTGGCGCCGGCCTGATGCACATCGGGGAATGCCTGATCGCACAGGGCGAGCGGAAACGGCAGCTCGGGCTCCGACAGTTCGTCCAGCTTGCCGATCTGGTCGGCCGTCAGGTCGATATCGAACGCACGGACATTGTCCTCGAGTTGCACCATGGTTCGAGCGCCCATGATGGTCGACGCGACGTGGGGCCGCGACATGACCCAAGCTAGGGCGACCCGGGCGACCGAAGCACCGTGCGCGTCGGCGAGACGCCCGAGTTCGTCGACGATGTCGAAGAGCTTTTCGGTCATGCCGGGGCCGCTCTTGGCAGCCCGACCCTCCGTCGCCTGCCCTTTGTTGGTGCGCGTGTATTTACCGCTCAGTTGCCCGCCCGCGAGTGGCGACCAGGGAACGACGCCCATGCCCAGCTCTTGGGCCATCGGGATCAACTCCCCCTCCACCGTACGCTCGGCCAGGGAGTATTCGATCTGGGTCGCGATGAACGGCGCCCAACCGCGGAATTGGGCAATCAGTTGCCCTTGCGCAGCCTTCCAGGCCGGTGTGTCGGAGACGCCGACGTAGCGAACCTTTCCTGCCTCGACGAGCGAGTGCAGCGCCGCCATCGTTTCCTCGATCGGCGTGTTCACGTCCCAATTATGCAGCCAGTAGAGATCGATGTAGTCCGTCTGGAGGCGACGCAGGCTCTGCTCGCAAGCAGCGACGATCGACTTGCGGCTCGAACCACCGCCGTTGGGATCCCCCGGGTATAGGTTGCCGCTGAATTTGGTCGCTATGACGAGACGGTCGCGCTTTTCGCGATCATGGGCGATGTGGTCGCCGATGATCTTCTCCGAATGCCCCTTGGTGTAGATGTTGGCGGTGTCGATGAAGTTGCCGCCGAGGTCGACGTAGCGGTCCAGGATGGCCGTCGAGTCCTCCACGCTGGAACCCCAGCCAAGATCCTCCCCAAAGGTCATCGTCCCGAGTGCGAGGGGACTGACCCGAAGTCCGGACCGACCGAGAGTGACGTAGTGGTCGAGCGCCATGGCATTCCTATTCATGTTTGATGCGGGAAACGCCTTCGATCAGCTAAGCGAGAGAAGCTGATCGGGCGCATAGAGCGCGGCCCTCACCGCTAGTTGCGGCGAGGGCCGGGCGGGTCGATCAAGCAAGCGCCTTACGGAAGTGCGCGGCAATCCGATCTGCGGACTGACGCACCGTCTCGGCGTTGTCGTAGAAGTCGAAATGCTTGCCCTCGGCCCAGTGCAACTCCTTAGGACCGGCCAGCGCACCGTAAGCCTTGCGCGCCTGATCCGGGAAGGCGGCGCCGTCAGAGTGTATGATGAGCGCAGGGGCTTTGACGGAAGCCGCCTGGCTGATCGGATCGAACTCCAGCCAGCTTTCCCAGCCCATCACGGCGAACTCGTTTCGCCATGGCCGGACGCCGCCACCACGCGTCTTATCCATGTAATATTCGCTCGCGCTGGCGCTCACGGCTTGCTTGTTGCCGGGATCGTAAGCCGTCACGATGTCGATGGCACCGGTTTCGTCGTACCGCTTCCGCGCAGCGCGGCTGACGGCCTTACGCTGAGCGATGACCTCCTTGCCCATCGTCTTTTCCATGAACGATGGTTCGCCGAACATGCCGGCAGTGGCCGCAATGGCACCGACGTTCGGGTCCTTTGCCGCGGCGTACATGATCGTTCCGCCCGAGGTGCAGACGCCGAGCAGGCCGGTGCCGGAAACGTCAGGGCGCTTCTTGAGAAACCGGAGAGCAGCCGACAGGTCCTCGGCCTTTGACGCCTGATCCTCATACTGCCGCTCAGCGCCAATGCTTTCGCCATAATTGCGGTAGTCAATCGACAGCGCAATGACCCCCCGGCGCGCCAACTCGCCTGCGTAAAGGCCGCCCATCATCTCCTTGACCGAGGTGAGCGACCCACCCACCGCCACCGCCGGGTAGCGACGCGAGGGATCATGGCCTTCGGGAAGGTACAGGTTACCGACCACGAAGCCGTCACCGCTTGGGAAGCTGACCCTCTGTGGCTTTGGCTCGCTGCGCTCCGTAAGCGTCTGTGACATGGCGTTTCCTATGCTGAGAATGGCTGCGCTGGCACCGGCTCCGATGCCGAAAGCCCGCCGTGTGAGCATGGTCGACAATGGCGAACTCCCCTGATGCAATACGCAGAAGAGGTGGTGAACCGCACCAAACTTGATAATACGGCTAATGTTTGAAGCCGTTTCAAGTGAGGCTTTATAATGAGAGCTGACCTATTTGACGGTGTTTTGGTTTTCACGCGTGTCGCTGAACGGCGCAGCTTCACTGCCGCGGCTAAGGAGCTGGGGATCACCCCCGCAGCTGTAAGCTGGAGCATCAAGAGCTTGGAAAAGCGCGTCGGTGCGCCGCTGCTGACCAGAACCACACGTTCGGTCGGGCTGACCGAGGCAGGTGAAATGTTCCTGGAGCAGGCGCGGGTGGGAGTGACGCATGTGCAGGCTGCCGTCGAGGCGGTGCAGCGGATCGGCGCGACTCCTCGGGGCCTGCTGCGTCTCAGCGTGCCCTATGTCGCGCACACGGCCTTGGTGCCGTTACTGAAGGGCTTCGGTGACGCCTTTCCTGAGATTGAGCTGGAGTTGACCTTCGAGGACAGATTCGTGGACGTGGTGGCGGAGGGTTACGACGCCGGCATCCGGATCGGCGAAATGATCGCTCAGGAGATGATTGCCGTTCGTCTCACGCCTCCAAGTTTAAAGGTGGTCGTCGGCTCGCCGGCCTATTTTGCCGAACGCGGCAGGCCGGAGCGACCCGAAGCGCTTCAGCACCATTCCTGTATTCGCGCTCGCCTAATGGACGGATCGTTGCATCGCTGGGGATTTGTCGAGGATGACGCAGAGGAGCAGCGGACGTTCTCGATCGCGGTCGATGGACCGTTGATCGTCAACGGACCGGCGATGTGCGTGTCCGCCGCCCTATCCGGTGTTGGCCTCACCTACATCACGGGCGACGCCGTCCGCCCCCTGATCGGGGAAGGGCGGTTGGCGACCTGCCTTGAACCGTTCCTGCCCGAGAGCCCCGGATTGTTCATCTTCTTCCCGAACCGCGAGCATGTGTTGCCGAAGCTTCGAGCCTTCATCAACTTTTGCACATCATCATCTGGTCTGACCAGGTGACGGCCGCCAGACCCGGCATTGCATTGACGGATTACCGCCTATCGTGACCTGAAGCGAGCTTTTGCAGCCTCGGTGAACGGCATGAAGATGCTCACGGCCGAGCCTTCCGGATCACGGACCTGAAAGGTGCGATTGCCCCAAGGCAGTAGCTTGGGTTCATGCACCAGTTCGGCTTTACCGTTCAGGCGATCAAAGACTGCATCTACGTCCTCGACCATGAACTCCAGAATGGCCGTGCGATTTGATCCGGGCTCCGCGCTGCCCTCTGCGAAGGCCGCCACAGTTTCCGCGCCGCCAATTGCGAGTGTGGCAGCCGGCGTGACGATCTCTGCAAACTGAGGCGCGAGCCATTCGGCGGTTTGATCGGTGACCAACTCGTAGAACGTAACCATCGCCTTGATGTCGGCGGCAATCAGGCGGACGGAAGAGAATTTCATTATGACATCCTTGTTGGCGGCTTGTGCGTGAAAGGCCTTTACCGCACCACTGCTGACAGCGTTGTGTCAGTAGGAGTCACCAGGAGGTGCGCCGCACCGATCGCCTGTTTCAAATTATCCAGCTCCTTCGGCGGTCGACGCGGCCCGTGACCGGCGCCGCCTTGGCGGCTGAGCTAGAGGTATCCACGCGGACGCTGTATCGCGACATGGCCGAACTCATGGCGCAGCGGGTGCCGATCACGGGCGAAGCAGGCCTTGGGTATCTGTTGGCGGCTGATTACGACATGCCGCCACTGATGCTCACTCAGGTGGAGTTGGAAGCGATCGTCCTTGGTGCGCAGTGGGTCGCCGGGCGCGATGATCCACTTCTTTCCCCTGCCGCGAGCGATGTCTTGGCAAAGATCACGACGGCTGTTCCGGCGCATCTCCGACCGTTTGTCATGGCGCCGAGTACCGGCGTGCGACCGGGCCTTGTTCCGGTAGAGGAGGTTGTGGACATGGCAACGCTCCGTAATGCGATCCGCTCATGGTCGAAGCTACGCCTTCTCTACCGCGCCCAGGATGGCGAGAAGAGCCAGCGAACGGTCTGGCCCATCGTGTTGGGTTATTCGGATGACAGTCGCATCCTGATCGCATGGTGCGAGGAGCGCCAGGGATTTCGTCACTTCCGCACCGATCGGATGTTGGCTGCGGAACCCCTGGGTCGGCCCATCCCAAAGTCGAAAGGCAATTTGCTTCGCAAGTGGGAGGAGTGGCGAGCCGCCGAGCTTGCCAGAAACGAAGGGGAGGCTGCCCCGATGAACCGTCGGTTGTAGAACGGAGACCAGCAGTGGACTGGAACGGGCCGATCGTCGTGCCGGCTGCTCATACGACGGAGACAAGAAGCAGATCTTCAACCTCGATGAAGCTTCTGAGGTGCCGTTTGGTAGGGTGCGGTATGGTCCTCCAGGACTTTAGGCGGACCAACGAGCCAATCCGCGTCGAATCTCAGACGTTCCTTTTAGACGCAAACCGGACCGGGCAAAGTATGCACAGGGAGGGTATACCCAAAACGTACCGGCACAAAATTGATCAGCGGCGCGGTTCAAGCCGAGCAAGGGTAGGGCAGGGGGCCGACCGCACTCCAGAAGCAGACCTTCCTTCAGATACCGACCTTGATCGCCGGCTGCCGCGATAAGCTCGATGGGCTGCCTACAGTGCCCGCCATGCCGAGACGATCACGCATGAAGCGCGATGATGAAATTGACGCCTAGCTGATTTATCAAAATCTCATGTTATATCCAAATCTCAGAGAGAAATGTCGGCGGTTTAAACGAGCGACTGGCTTACCTCCTCCTCAATCCAGTCCGCCAAAACTGCGGCGATGTCGTCGCTGTTGCTCTCGAAGAACATTAGGTGGCCGTTGCCATTGATGCCGACGTCGGGGAGCCAGATCGTCGTGGCTGTGCCACCATGCTCCGTCACTTGGTCAGTAAGCGTGGTGCCAAGCTTGCCCGCGTGTCCGGTGTTAGAATGATGCCCTGCCGCGCTGTTGATGTTGAGGACCGGGATGCCTGCGTCTGCCAATGTAGCGGCAAGGTCATGGTGTGCGCTGATCGGCCCGTTGTCGAACCAAGTGTCTGGTTCAGGGAAACGCGGTTCTCCGCTGTACCCATCGAGCAGGACGAGGGCGCGGAAGAGCTCCGGGCGTTGTAGCGCGAGGCGTTGCCCCATGCCGCCACCCATTGACCAACCAACGAAGACTGCCGGGCCTTCCATCCGGTTCACCGCTTCCAGCACGCCAATGAAAGTAGCGTCGAGTACGTCCCGGGGCATGGGTAGATTCGGTGTCAGCGTTGAGAGCAGTAGACGTCGCGCGTCCTTATGCGTCGGCATCTGGTTGCCCTGGCGCACACCGTCGCCAGCGACGCCCCATTCCGGTCCCATGTTCCATGCCGACCAGGCGCTGGAGTCCTGCCCCGGCCAAAAACCCTCGTCGACCGGGAACGCACCCTCGATGACGGTTGCGTCCCGATCGATGTCATCCGGGTTGAAACCTGCGCGACCCGTGCCGGGCGGGTCGACGATGAACACCGGGAAGCCGCGCCGGACGAGATACTGCGCCCAGCCTTCGTTGCCCTCGGCGTTGCCAAGCCAGGCATTGGCTCCGAAATAGTTGTGCGTCAGGATCACGGGGGGCTTGTTCAGCGCACGGTCCTCGGGAATGAAATACTCCACATAGGCGTGATTGCGCAGGACATGCGCGTTCGCGCTGCCGCCCTTGCGGGTCGTGATCTCGCCTCCGGCGATGAACGATCCGAACGTCTTCAACTTCATGGTTTTTCCAATCATCTTCGACTGGCAGCGATCGCCTCAAGCCAGGGCGCCTTCCAGTCTCAATCTCGAGACCCGTATTGGCTTGGATTGGCGGTGGGCCTAGCTGGCCACGTCGTTTACCTGTTAGTCATCGGTCTGCGGGCTGCACGGAAGCAATAGCGACAGCCTTAATGGGAGCGGTGCTGACAGTCCTATGCTGTCCCGCTCATCATCCTTTTCGGGGCAATGCTGTAGTTAGCCGATCGCCCTGTCACTGGGACGGAGGAGCGCAAGCATCGCGGCCGCAGCAAGGACCGCCGCACAGGTTAGAAACTCGGCTGCGGGGCCGAACGCGTCGTAGATCAAACCTCCTCCTGCGCCGCCTGCCATGATAGCGAACTGCACGATAGCCACGAGAAAGCCCCCGCCCGTTTCCGGGCTTTCAGGCATCGCGCGAGTGACCCATGTCCACCATGGGACGTTGGCAGACGTCGCGAATAACCCCCAAAGACCAAGCAACACCGCGACAATCGGCGTTGATGTGCCGAACAAAGTCAGGCCCACGGCAAAGATGGCCATTGCTGCTGGGAAGCTAGCAAGGAGAAGGCGAAGCCGAGTGCCGATGACTCTGCCGATCAAAGACGTTCCGACAAAGCCAGCCACGCCGATCAGCAGCAAAAGTAACGAGATCGTGTTGGTGCCGAGGTGCGTGATCTCTTCGAGATAGGGACGCAAGTAGGTATAGAGCGAGAAATTCCCCATATAGAGCATCGCGCAAGCGATGTAACCAATGAGTATTGGCTTGTTGCGTAGGATCGTCGCCATGCGATCACCAGTTGACCGCTTCTCCTGTGGAAGCCGTGGCATGGCGATCGCCAGCCATATCGTCGCTGCCACAGCCAGCGGCACAACGCAGTAGAATGCCCCTCTCCAGCCAATAAGGCCACCGATGAAACTGCCGGCAGGTGCTCCCACCACGGTGGCCAACGCAGGTCCGCCGTTAATGACAGCAAGAGCCTTGGGCACGGCATTCTCAGGGACAAGGTGCATCGCCACGGCGGCCGACATCGACCAGAATCCGCCGATCGCAACACCCAGAACGATCCGGCCGACCATCAGCATCAGGTAGGTCGGGGCGAAGGCTACAAGCGCTCCGGAGACGATGAGCATCAAGGTCATCAGCAGGAGAACCTTACGACGGTCGGCACTGCCGGCAACCCGCCCGATAAAGAGGGCCGCAGCCATGGCAGACAGGCCCGAAACGGATATCGCCTGTCCAGTCTGACCTTGGGTGAGATGAAGATCAGCGGCAATCGGGGTAAGCAGGCTCATGGGCATGAACTCAGACGCCACCAGCACAAAGCTACACAGCGCCATGGCGAAGATTGCACCCCAGGCGGGGACCTGATCTACGCGGGGGTGTGTGCTCCACGGAGTGGCCGTGATGCTGGCCATATCGATGTTCCTTCAAGATCCGGTCGGCCACCGAGGGGAACCCCGGCAGACGCGACGGCGGCATGGCCAGCACCACCGCTGGGCCCAGCGCAGCAGTGGTGCCGGGAGGGCGGCAAAGGGCAGGTCTAGAGCGGTGCCGGATCAACGGCTCACGCAGCTTAGCGGTCGAGCAGTTTCATCATCTGTTCGGTGTAGCGCTCACCCTGTACCGGGATGCTGGCAAGCACATCTCCGATCTCGCCGCGCTCGGCCGAGGTAAGCTCGACGTGAGCAGCGCCGGCATTTTCCTGAAGACGATGGAGCTTGGTCGTGCCCGGGATCGGGACGATCCAAGGCTTCTGGTCGAGAAGCCAGCCAAGGGCGACCTGTGCGGGGGTGATGCTTTTCCGATCGGCAAGGCTTTGGATAGCGGCGACCAGTCGCTGGTTGGCCTCGCGAGCTTCCCCCTGAAAGCGCGGCAGGGTCTTGCGGATGTCGCCTTCGCCGAAGTCGGTATTGGCGTCGATCTTGCCGCCCAAAAACCCCTTACCGAGCGGACTGAATGGCACGAAGCCGATACCGAGCTCTTCCAGCGTCGGCAGGATTTCGGCTTCCACGTCTCGGGTGAAGAGCGAATATTCGCTCTGGAGCGCCGCAACCGGCTGCACCGCATTGGCGCGGCGGAGCGTCTTAGCGCTTGCCTCCGATAGGCCAAAATGACCGACCTTACCCTCCGCTATTAGGTCGCGGACGGTGCCCGCCACGTCCTCGATGGGAACCGCCGGGTCGACGCGGTGCTGGTAGAATAGGTCGATCCGGTCGGTCTTGAGCCGGCGAAGCGACTGCTCGGCGACAAAGCGGATCCGATCGGGGCTGCTGTCGAGTTCTCCGGTCTTGGCGCTACCGTCCTTCCAGCCAAACTTGGTGGCGATCACCACCTGGTCACGAATGGGGCCCAATGCCTCGCCGACCAGCTGCTCGTTGCCGACATATGCTTCCGCCGTATCGAAGAAGGTAATCCCCTCTTCGTGCGCCGAACGCATCAGGCTGATCGCCTCGGGTGCCGCAAGGCCGGGTCCATATCCGAAGGACAGCCCCATGCACCCGAACCCTAGTTCAGAAACCTGGAGCCCGCCTTTTCCTAGGAAACGCGTCTTCATCTCATGTTCCTTTGTTTGGCGAAGGCACCGCGTGTCCGCTGGTGCGCTTGCGCCGATCAGATCGCGGTGTAGCCACCGTCAGGTGTGATGATCCCGCCGATCATCATGCCGGCGCCCGGACTGCACAGCCACAACACGGCCGACGCGATCTCCTCGACCCGGCCGAGCCGACCGAGGGGGATGCCGTCGACCGTGGCCTGCATCTCCTTGGGATGATCCCGCATCGCTGTCGCGACCATCGGAGTGTCGAAAGCGCCGGGGCAGACGGCGTTGATGCGGATATTTTTGCGCGCATATTCCAGCGCCGCAGCGCGCGTCATGCCGATGACCGCGTGCTTGGACGTGACATAGGCGCCGAGCCCTGGATTGCCGGTAAGGCCATTCTGCGAGGAGCAATTCACGATCGCAGCTGGACCGTCCTGCTCACGCATCTGGCGTAGCTCATGCTTCATGCAGAGCCATGTGCCGCGTAGATTAACAGACATGAGCCGGTCAAAGTCGTCGGTGCTAGCGTCAGCTGTGTCCGCGACCGGCACGTGGATACCTGCATTGTTGAAGGCGAAATCCAGACGCCCGAAGGTATCGACCACCTTGGCGATCATCGCCTCCACCTCCGCTTCCTTCGACACGTCACAGGCGATGCCGATCGCCCTGTCCCCAATGCCTAGGTCAGCAGCCGCATCACGAGCAGCCTCTGCGTCGAGATCAATGATTGCGACAGCGGCGCCAGCTTGGGCGAAGGCTCTTGCTGTTCCAAGCCCGATCCCGGACGCACCGCCCGTCACCAAGGCCACTTTGCCGTCGAACGCCATGTCCATTCGCCTACCTCTATCGCTGTTCGAGTCAGCAGATAGGCGACACGCGGCCCGGCAATTACCCGCTCATTCCGGGTTGAACATATGAGGAGATCTCACCAATCTCTACAAAGCCGCGTGCTTAAAGCCCTAGCGGCTGAAGCTCGCGAATGAGGTCGACCAGCGCCCTCAGTCCTGCCGGGAGCTGGCGCCTGCTCGAATAATAGATGTGAAAGCCTGGACCGGGAGACGCCCAATCCTCCAGAACCAAACGCAGCGAGCCGCGGGCAAGGGCAGCCCGAAAGGCGGGCTCGGGACCATACAAAAGGCCCTGATCCGCCTCGGCCAACCCGATCGCGTAGTTTGTCTCGTCGATGATGAGCCGGCCTGGAACCGCAACCGTCTGCGTTTCCCCCTGCCGCTCCAGCTCCCATTCGTACATGTGCCCCGTCCCGCTGCGAATGCGCAGGCATTGGTGCCGCATCAGATCGCTCGGCACTTCCGGAATCCCGTGGCGTTCAAGATAGGACGGACTGGCGACAACGACCCATCGGATGTCAGCGGATAAACGCTGTGCAATCATATCCTCAGGAACGGTGCCACCATATCGGATGCCGGCATCGAAGCCGCTGTCGATCACATCCAACATGTGATTCGACACAGCGACCTCCAACTCAACGTCGGGATAGCGTTCCGCGAAGGCTGGGATCACAGGGGTGAGAAGATGTGCGGCCGCATCGAGTGGCACGTTCAGCCGGATCAGACCAGTGGGCCGATCCCGGAATCGGTTCAGGTCATCCAGCGCCTGTTCCAGTGCTGAGATCGGCTCAGCGATTCCAGCGAACAGCTGCTCGCCCGCGGCCGTCAGCGTTACGCTACGCGTTGTTCGGTGAAGGAGCCGTATGCCCAAGCGTTCCTCAAACCCTTTCAGGGAATGGCTGAGCGCAGACCCGCTCACCCCGAGGTCGAGCGCCGCACGCCGGAAGCTGCGCCTTCTGGCGACGGCAAGGAAGTAGGTGAGGTCCGCCGTGTTCGAACGAGATAGCTGCATTGATCGTCTCTCCGGGACGTGTCCAAATCAGAGTGTGCCGGATCACCGCGTCATTAGGCCTAGCAGCATTCCCACGCCATGGCCCCAAGTCGTTCTACGCAGACGAGCATTATCGCAAAAGCGCGTGTCGGAGCACGATCTGTCGTTTCGGACCATCGCCATAACATCATCGTTTGTGAGACGGTCGTGGGCCGTGAACTGGAGATGCGCTGACACCGCCTGGAGGCGGCTCAAGAGGCAGAGACAAAACAAGCCTCAAAGGAGCTTCTGCGGTGCCGTTTGGTAGGGTGTCGTTTGGTCTTCCTTGGTCAGAACCCTAGGCGGACCAACGGGCCAATTTGACGCAAAATCTTGACGTTCCTTTTCGGCAAAATCGGACCGGCCAGAGTAGGAACGCTGAGGGTATACCCTAAACGCACCATTATGCGGTGGATATGATCGACCTTGGACTTGAAGCTTCGTTGATGCCGGTCAGTCGCAACGAAGCGGGTGACCGACACAACCTAAGGCTACTTAGAGAAAGACTTTGTATATTGCTCAATGAACTTTTTGGCCGTGAAGTTATGTCCGTCGAGTAGCGCAGCTACACCCGCTACGTCCTTAAACGTGCCGAGTGAAGCTACAGCCCTTCCGAACGAGCGAATTGCGTATCGTAGCGCTTTCAGCTTCTCATCGTCTATTATCCGCATATCAGCAGAGGGCGAGGCCTCCTGCTGAAACCTGCTAACGGGCTCGATCAAGATTGGTGTGTAGGTGCAGGTTGTATCATAATTTCGAAGGAACCAGGAAACGGATCCTAGAAGCTGATTGCAGTGATCCTTTGAGATAAGGCGGCCGTCATTCTTAACACCAGACTTGCACTCGATTACATAAAAATGAAGGCCGCCTACTGCCCAGAGGTTATCGGGGCCGCCATCTCTGTACTCATTGTCAGGCCTCTGAGATCCAAATCCAATCAGCCATCCTAATTCACGGATAGAGGCTTCGAACCGCTCGGTTCGATACTCGTCCCATATTAAATCATCTGCAAGGGCGTTGGCATGGATGACCAACTGGTTCAGATTAATCGAACGCGACGAAATAAATGAAAGGCTTGCCTCGGCTTGAATAGCGGGTGCCATGATGCGGGTGTGAGTTATACCAGCGATTGGCTTGATTACGCGACGATTGTCAGAAACGGCGGATAGTAGGACTGCTTGGGCGGAGGCGGGATCCGTGACCGTCATAGCTTCCGCCAGCTGCTGTTTCAGGTAGCCCTTGATAGAAGGATCACCCTCAAAGTTCACAGCCTGCTGTAGCTTAGCTTCCGCTTGCTTGCTTTGGGACATTGAAAGAAGATCGAACGCCTGTCTTTGTAAAACTATCGACCGACTAACAATGCTGTCTTGGCCTTCGGGGGCATGCGCGAGACGAGACCGTCCGGCTTGCCACCATTGGATGTTGCCATTGATGCAATAGTCTAGAAGTGGGCGAAGTGCGGTGGCTGGCTGGCCCTTGACCTGCTGCGTTACCTCTCGGCCTAAATCTAGCTGCGCGAGCGTCGCGGGGGTGAACATCGTTCGTGCCGAAGGTTGATTGACCCTTTGCGCCAGCCGATTACCCAACAGAAGGACAGCGCAACGATCCTCAGATGACCGCACACCACGTCCCATGCCTTGTTCGACCTTTTGTACTTGGCGGAGCAACTGCAGGTCTGTGCCTTCAAGAACCGAGGACTCAACTCTATCTAGCAGGCCAAGGAACTCCGGAAGACCGTCTATAATCAGGAGGCGACAGGCGTCATCAGGAAGATCAACTCCATCATACCTGTTCACTAAAACAGTGATTCCTACATGCTCGCCTCTCTTTAGACGGTCAACGCCAGCAGCGATCGTGTCGGTTTTTAGGGTCTGACCAGCAACGTCAGACCAGAACACCGCCCGCCTATCCGAAGGCACAATAACCGTGACGTTCTTCGTTCGAGCAACATCGAGTGCCAATGCCTTGATGTCTGTTTCGACAATCTCGGTGTTTATCTCTTGTGGGATCACAATCATGCGATCACCTATCTCGCCGGCCCCTTTTGGCTTGATAGGTGAGGAAACCATCGCTGGATCGGCATCAAGTTTTGTAACGAGCACACCATCGTCGGCGAGTGTTGCCGTCATATAAATCCGGCGCTTTGCGTGCTGGAATGACGCTATCTTTTCGATGGGTACACAGCGGGGAGCTATCTCCAATCCTGTCCCACCAATCGCACACTGGCAGATGGCGATCACGTCCTTGAGGAGGGGCCATTTGAAGAGAAGGCCGTCTTCCTCCCGCTGTGAGTGGAGCAGCGCAATGACCTGTTCACGCTTCTGATGCCAAGCCCAGAACGGGATCAGCATCAAGGCTTGAGGATCGCCATTCTTTAACTCGACTAAGCCCACCTCGGATTGGGCTCTCAGATCATCCTCGAAAATGCGGATGAGCTCGATGAAGACAGGGTGGCCGGCCGGCAGCGTTATGGAGAATTGATCGTCGATTGTCGACAGGCAAGCATGGGCGTCATCTATAACGATGGACCCGATCTGCTTTTTTATGCTGCCGACGCCAAACACGGTCTTCCCGTTGACAAGCTTGTGAATGTTTATGACGAGGATCGCCCGGCCAGTCAGGAACGCTGGATCATCAGCGTCGATAGTGGCACTAATCCCCAGATCCCTTGCCTCTGTCACCACTTGATGAAGGAGGTAATTGTCGGGAACCACATAGACTGCGGGTCCGACGCCCTCATTAAGACAGCTCTGCAACGCCAGTAGTCCAACAAGCATCTTGCCAGAACCAGTGTTCATCTTGATTGTGTTATCGCGCCGTGCTCTCAGCTCAAACCATTTGTCGAGAACCTCTCCTTGGTTCGCAGACGGGAACCGAAAACGTTGATCTCGAACAAGCGTGGTAAAGATTTTACGTGGCTCTAGGACTGGTGCGCCGTTGCCTCCACCCCCGCCGAGTGCATTAAAATCCAGCATTCGTGATCCCCACCTGTTTGATATCCGTCTTGGCTCACCCCAGCCTATCCAGAACCTCCCAAAAGGCCACTCCCCCATGAGCGGATCGAGCCGACCCTCGTATCGGCCATGATGCCGTTCGATGCTGGCTTCGGCGCGATCTATGAGAGCATCCAAGCCGCGGCGGTGGCGGTCGGCCTGCGCTGCCGGAGAGCCGACGACATTTGGGAGCACCCGGAGATCATCCAAGATATCGTGTCGCTGATCGACCACTCGCGAGTGGTGATCTGCGACTGCTCCGGTCGGAATCCCAATGTCTTCTACAAAGCCGGGATCGCGCACACGCTGGGACGCCAGGTCATCCTCATCACGCAGAATGGCGACGACATCCCCTTCGACCTGCGGCACCTCCGCTACATCCACTACCTCAACAACGCGGAGGGGCGAGCAGCTCTTACCGCCATGCTGACCGACCGGCTGCAGACGCTCATTGGCCATTGATCCCCGTTCGAGATCGACACGGGAGCTTGGCTGGTCGCCACGGCTTGCGATCGGGAGCTGCCCGCTATGGCAGCCAGAGTCGTTCACGGGCGTTGTCACCCGGCGCGGTTTCGCTTATTTTACGACGGTGAGGATCATCCGATGAGCGCTGGAAAATTGTCTCCCTCCCTGTCGCTGACCGCCGTGGCGCAGCTGGCGATGATGACGAAGGCCGAGAAGGGGACCTTCAACGCCTTCTTTGCTAACGAGGTCGGGCTGTCGGGCCCGAATACCAAGCCGCTCGAGACCGGCGGCTTCGTCTCGCGGGTGGGGGGCAAGCGCGTCCTGTGGCGCCGAAGGGCCGACAACAATCCCGAGATCCAGACGATCGTTGACGAATCCTATGCCCGCAAAGGGACGAAGGTGCACGCGACGGGATGAGCGACTTCGTCCCGATCGCCTATGACCTCACTGCCGCCGAAACGGAACTCTCCAGCTTCAAGGGCTGGTTCGCCGGACATGGCTTCGTCGGCGAGACTGCGATTGTAGCCGAGATCAAGGCCCGTCCGCAGATGGCGTGCCTGCTCGGCTCGGTGCTTAACATCCCAGCTCCGGACCTCATCAAGTTCGAACTGACGATGAAGGGCATCTTCCGCACCGACCTAGTGCTCGGCAACGACAGCGCTCGCGCGTTCGGGCTGATCGAGTTCGAGCCCGCGGAGGCGAACACCCTCTTCAAGCGCGGCACGGCGCAGTACCGTTATTGGGGGTCGCCGCTCGAGCATGGCTTCGGGCAAGTGATCGACTGGGCGTGGGTAAAGGCCGACCGGCCTGACGATACGCTGCTTGAGAACACGTTCGGCGGTCCGATCGCGAAGAGTGCCTATGCGGTGATCGCCGGCCGCGACGCCGGCATCGTCGGCCCGATGGAGCGTAAGCGTTTCGAGCATCGTCGCCATCTGGTCGCCATCGGCGGGCACCACGCGCAGATCATGACCTATGACGACATGGTCCGTCTGATGGACGAGAGCCTCACGACGATGAAGACCTACATCTAAGCGTCAGGCTCGCGGGCGCATGGCGCCGGGTTCCTCAACTGCCCTATGACCTACAGGGTTATCGTTGGGCGAGTACCGGCGAGGAACGGGTCACAGGAGGCGACGTGCCGGCGATTTTCCTTGATGACAAGAACCTCGGAGCGGCGATCGCGGAGATCGCTCGTGGTGCCGAACTGCGTTGCGCCGTGGCGTTCTGGGGCGCGGGTGCGGTCGAGCACCTCTTCCCGGCGGGCGAGGTGCCCGGCGACGCCCGGGTCATCTGCGACCTGTCGATGGGATCGAGCAACCCGGACGAGCTCCGCGCGATGGGCGCTCCGACCAACCGGCGTCTGAAGCATCTCGTCGGTCTGCACGCCAAAGTCTACATCTCGGGACGCGGCGCAATCATCTGCTCGGCCAATGCGTCGAACAATGGGATTGGCTTCCGGGATGTCGCCGGGCTGGTGGAGGCGGGTGTCCTCCTCGTGCCGGAGACGAGCGGCTACGCGAAGGCGGTCGCGTGGTTCAAGCGAATCTGGCGGCGCTCCGCGCCTGTCGATCCGGCAACGCTCGCGAAGGCAACCGAGGCATGGGACCGGCGGCCGCGGTGGAGCATAAGCAGAGCCTTTCCGATCGCCGAGGGCGCGCCGTCTCTCCTGCGGACGGTCGCCGCCGATCCGTCACGCTATCGCGGGATCGGCTTCGTCTTCACGAACGGACGCGCCGACGAGGAAGAGCGGGACGAAGCCGCGACCGCGCTACAGCGGCAAGACGATTTGCGTGCCGAGAAGCTGCTCGGTCGAGCCGAGCGCCGAAAGCTGAGCAACTGGAACGTCGGTGACCTGTTCACGGGCTGGAGCGAGCAGGACCTCGATGCGTGGCCGCGCCGGTTCATCTGCATTCATCGGCCTCGCGCACGCGCAAGCTACTGGTTCTACCAGCGCGCGCACGAGATCGTGCTCGGCGAGGATCGTGGGGTCGTCTTCGCGGAGCGACCACGCGGTCTGCGGGCGAAGCTCGGCTTCGAGCATGGCCGCGAGGCGATGCTGGCGACCGATGCGCCGCTGCTGGAGCGTCTGTTCGCGCATTGCGAGGAGCAGGGCCACTGGCTCTGCGAGGACGGCGAGCGCCTCGTGCGCTTGATCGAGCAGGTCGGGGCTGACGAGCGCGCCTGACGCAGCAGGCGCCGCCGCGTCACGCCGTGCCTTGCGCTGCGACCTCGGCCATCGGCCGGCACCCAGGAAAGCTCAGATAATCGGACCGGTGCAGCCAGCTCTGATACTGCCCCGTGAAGCCGATCGCGTCGAGCACGATGCGCGTCACGATCTCGCGCGCCCAGACGATATGATCGAGCAGGCGCGCGTCGGGAGCGGGCAGGTCGGGCGCGACCCCGGTATGGACGATGACGTTGCGCGCGTTGGTGACGGCGCGTAGCCAACCGTCCGGCAGATCGCTCGTGACGATCGCGCGGGTGGCTATCAGGTCCTCGACCTTGTCGCGGAACGAGCGGCGGTTCAGCTCGTCGGCCTTGCCGCCCATGCGTGATGGCGCGCCCTCCGCGCGGAGAAAACGACGCACCCGTCCGCGAAGGTCAAGGAACGCATCCCGGTCCATGAAGAGGTCGGGAAGGTCGGAGCGGGCGAGGATGCTCTCAAGCGCGCTCATCGCGTTGATGAGCCGAGACTCCTCGTAGGCGACGGCGGCCGTCATCCAGCGGATAGCGGGCTCGAGCTGCTCAATCGCCGCGGGGCAGTCGTCGAAAGTGTCGACCGCGCGGGCGAAGATCTGGTTCATGAAGAGCATGTCGAACGGCGGCATGTAGGGGGCAGGGGAGGGGCCTCGCCGCACGACTCGCAGGGTCTTCACGCCGTGACGGACCGACAGCTCGTAGATCGGCAGCACGTAGACGCCGCACGCGAACGAGAGGACGCGCGAGATATGAGTCAGGAAGCGCTCGCTCTCGTCCCACCAGCCCGGTACTTCCTGCGCGCCGGCATGGATGGCGATCACCGCCGATGGGGCCTGTGACGGGCGCTCGGCATGGCCGGTGAAGACCAGCCGTCCGAGCCGCGTCTGCCGCTCGATGCCGTGAATGGTCTCGAGCTTGCGGACGTACCAGGCCCGAACATCTTGGTGATCGGGTGGTGCGTCACGGCTGAACGCGGCGAGGCTTGCGTCGGCTCCGAGCTCGACCCGATCGTCGGGCGGGCGGCGCCAGCTGGTGACGTACAGCGCCTCGGTGGCGAACCGCCAGCCATCCGCTGACCGACCTTCGAGCGAGCAGGTCGCTTGTGGCTGGAGCGGCTCGCCTTGTGGGTGGAAGGGAGCACCGGCGCGGCCCGGCCGGATGTCGTCGAGGCTCAAGGTCAGCCCGCCCTCGTCGTCGATGCCGGCGTCGAAGCTGATCGGGACGGCATGATCGCGGAGCGAGATCGTGCCTTCGAAGTGAATGGGATCGAGGATGGGCATAATGCGAGCGGGATACCACGTTTGCCGCCTGGCGCTTCGCACGCGAATGAGAAAAGGCCGGAGAGCCGAAGCTCCCGGGCCGGTCGCCCCGGTCAGAATGGGATGTCGTCGTCCTCGATGTCCTGGGTGGAGCCCTACTGCTGCTGCTGGCGGGACTTGCCGTAGGAGAGGACGTCACTTCATCGGCGATGATCTCGACGCCCAAGGGCGCGGCAGGGGACTGCCAATCGGAGGTGCTCCTACGAGGTTCCCCACGCAATCCTGACTTTCCCGAAACTCCATCTCCATGAGGAGATTTCGATAAAACCGATTTGGGGACAGATTTCGGGAAACCCCATACCCCGGCGGCGGAAAGCTGACAGAGTGGCGAGGGCCATCCAGTCGTCCTTCGTTTGTGGGACACTCGCCAGCGGAAACCTGCAATGCCCCGACACCGCCCCGCGTGCGCACCTAGATCGCGGCCTGCCGTCCCGAAGTTCATTCGAGCGGCTCCTGCGGCTAAAATCAGTTCAAGGTTGCGATCGGGTGAAAGAAACCTGAATCTATCCAGTCCTTTGCGTGTTCTGCGAAGTCTCGAACATGTGGCGCGACACAGTGCGCGTCGAAGCTGGTACGGTTGCTCCATTCTTCCAGGATCACAAAACGCCGCGGCTCGTCGAGGTCCTGGTGCAGCTCGTATCGTATGAAGCCTGCCTCTTTCTCTGTTTTCGGGATCAGCTCCTGGATGGCCTGGCGAAGAGCCTCTTCGCAGCCAGGTTTTGCCACGTTGATGGCCACGCAGCGAACGTGATTATCAACCGAATTCGTCATTGGCTGTATTCCTCTTTAGTTCGAACATCGGCCTGCCTTCGTCCACCGACGGCGATTGCGGCCGAGAGCATCGACGATGAAGGCCGGCCACCGCGCCCGAATGGGTGTAGCCGGCGTATCTTCGTCCCACTTCGGCAGAGCGCTGTAGTCACGCGATCGTCGGCAGCTGGTCGAGATGCTTATCGAGCGTCATCGGGTATTCGCGGACGCGAACCCCGGTGGCATTGTAGATCGCGTTAGCGATCGCAGGGGCGACGCCAGACAGGCCGAGCTCGCCGACGCCCTTGGCCTTCACTGGCGACATGGTCGCGTCGATCTCGTCCACGAAATAGGCATCGAGATGCGGTACGTCGGCATGAACCGGCACCTCGTAGCCGGCGAGATCGTGGTTGACGAAGAAGCCAAAGCGGGTGTCCACCGCCATCTCTTCCATCAGTGCCGCGCCTATCCCCATCGTCATGCCACCAATCACCTGACTGCGCGCGGTCAGCGGGTTGAGGATGCGGCCGCCCGCGCAAACCGCCAGCATCCGGCGCACCCGGGTGACACCGGTGAAGCGATCGACTGCCACCTCGGCGAAGTGCGCACCGAAGGTCTGCTGCTCAAAGCGTTTGGCAAGATCGCCATATTCCATGCTGTCCTCAGCCACGACGTCGCCCTGGCGCGCTGCGTCCGTCAGCGGCACCGAACGTTCACCCGACCGCACCTGGCCGTCCGAGAAGTCGACATCCCCGCTGTTGAAGCCGAGACGTTGCGCGATCGTCTCGCGCAGCTTCATGCAGGCCGCGTAAACGCCAGCGGTCGACGATGCTGCACCAAGCTGACCACCCGACCCGGGCGTCATCGGGAAGGTGGAGTCGCCAAGCTTCGCGTTCACCCGTTCGATGGGCACACCCATCATCTCGGCCGCAGTCTGCGCGATGATGGTGTAGCTGCCGGTCCCAAGGTCGGTCATGTCGGTCTCGACGGTGACGATGCCGGCGCGATCAAGCCTAACGCGGGCACCAGCCTTGGCGATTGGCGCACCACGGATGGCCGCAGCCATGCCCATGCCGATCAGCCAGCGACCGTCACGACGGCTGGCCGGCGCGGTAGGGCGATCCTGCCACCCGAAACGTCGCGCGCCTTCCTCCAGGCATTGCACGAACGGCCGGGAAGAGAAGCGGCGCTCCGGCTTCTCCGGATCGTGCTGGATGTCATTGAGGACGCGGAGCCGCACCGGGTCCATGCCGAGTTTCTCCGCCAACTCGTCCATCGCGATTTCGAGCGCCATCATCCCCGGCGCCTCGCCCGGCGCGCGCAGGGCATTGCCCTCCGCTAGGTCGAGCCTGGCGAGGTAGCGCTGGAACAGCCTGTTCTCGCCACCATAAAGGAAGCGAGTGCCGAGAGCGGTCGGCTCGGTACGACCGCCGGGCTGATTGCCCGACCAGCTATCATGGCTGACGGCGGTGAGTTTCCCGTCACGTCCGGCCGCTAGCCTGATCCGCTGGATCGTCTTGGGACGATGCGTGGTGTTGTTGAACATGAGCGGTCGCTGGAGCGCCAGCTTGACCGGCCGCCCTGCTTGGCGTGCGGCCACCGCTGCCAGCGCCAGATCACTCTGGGTCGTCCCCTTGCCGCCAAAGCCTCCGCCGATGAACGGGGTGATGAGGCGGATGTTGTCCTTGGGCACGCCGATGATCATGCCGAGATCGCGCTTGCCCATGTCGAGCTGCTGAATCGGGCTCCAGCAGGTCAGCTTGTCGCCGTCCCAGCGCGCGATCGTGGCGTGCGGCTCCATCATCGCATGGGCCTGATCCGGCGTGGTGTAGGTCTCGTCGACCTTCACCGGCGCTGCCGCAAAAGCGCGCTCGAAGTTGCCGACCCGGATAACGGGCGGACCGCCAAACTCCTCCGTGGGGCTAGGTGGGGCGGTGTCCTTGGAGGCGGCCAAATCGTAGCTGCCCTTCTCACGAGCGTAATCGACCCGGATCAGGGCAGACGCTGCACGCGCCTGCTCGAACGTTTCTGCTACAACCACAGCGACGGCCTGATGGTAATTGTCGACCTGAGGCCCCGCGAGCATCCGCTGCACGAAGAAGCCACCCGTCTTGAGGGGTTTCACGGTCTTGTACGTCACGATGGTGATGACGCCTGGGGCCGCGCGGGCGGCAGATGTATCGATGCTGTTGATGCGCCCTTTGGCCACAGCCGCGCCGAGGATGTAGCCGTAAGCCAGGTCCGGTCCGGCATCCTGGAACTCGGCCGCGTACTTGGCGCGACCCGTCGTCTTCAGGGGGCCCTCGACGTGGGTATGCGCTTTGCCAAGAACAGCCATACGATCGGTCGGATTGGCGCCCGCTGGGGTGTCGAACTTCATGCGGCCCTCGCTTCGCTGATAACAGCCGCCAGGGTTCGCTCGACCAGCGGCACCTTGAAGGCGTTCTCGTGTGTGGGTCGGGCGCCTGCGAGCAATCGGCTCGCGATCGCCTGAGGGCCCTGCGGCATTGCCGCATCGGCAGCCTCGATGCGCCACGGCTTGTGAGCGACACCGCCTACCGCCACGCGGCCAGTGCCGTCCCGCTGGATCACGGCCGCGACCGATACGAGAGCAAACGCATAGGACGCCCGATCGCGAACCTTCTCGTAGACGTGCTCGCCCCCGAGCGGCCGCGGTAGGGTCACGGCGGTGATAAACTCGCCCGCCTTCAGGTTCGTATCGATGTGCGGCGTGTCGCCGGGCAAGCGGTGGAAGTCAGCGATGGGAATGGTCCGGGTCTGGCCGGCGCCGTCGACCGTCTCAACGGTCGCATCGAGGACACGCATTGCTACCGCCATGTCGGAGGGATGCGTGGCGATGCACTTGTCGCTCGACCCGATCACCGCGAGCTGGCGCGAATAGCCGCCGATGGCCGCGCAGCCGGAGCCCGGCTTGCGTTTATTGCAGGCCTGGTTGGTGTCGTAAAAGTAGGGGCACCGGGTGCGCTGAAGCAGATTGCCCGCCGTCGTCGCCTTGTTGCGGAGCTGGCCGCTCGCGCCGGCCAGCAAAGCACGAGACAGAACGCCGTAATCCCGGCGGATCCGCATGTCGGCCGCGAGCGCCGTGTTGCTCACGAGCGCGCCGATCCGCACGCCTCCCTCTCGGGTCTTCTCGATCTTGTCGAAGCCAAGCCCGTTGACGTCGATCAGATGGGTAGGGGTCTCCACCTCGATCTTCATCAGGTCGAGAAGGTTGGTGCCGCCAGCGATGAACCTGGCTCCTTGCACCGAGCCCGCCTTGGCTGCGGCATCCTGGACAGACGTCGCGCGCTCGAAGGTGAACGCCTTCATGCGCGCGCTCCCGCCACTTCGGCCATCGCTTCAGCGATGTTTGAATAGGCGCCGCAGCGGCAGATATTGCCGCTCATGCGCTCGCGCATCTCCGCGCCGGTTGCGCGCGGACGGTCGGTGAGGTTGGCGGAGACGTGGCTGGGAACGCCGCGCTTGATCTCGTCCAGAACCGCTACAGCCGAGCAAATCTGACCCGGCGTGCAGTAGCCGCATTGATAGCCGTCGTGCTTCACGAAGGCAGCCTGCATCGGGTGAAGCTTCTCGGGCGACCCCAGCCCCTCGATCGTCGTGATCGTGTCGCCCTCGTGCATCGCGGCAAGCGTCAGGCACGAGTTGATCCGCACGCCGCCCACCAACACCGTGCAGGCACCACACTGACCGTGATCACAGCCCTTCTTTGTACCTGTCAGGTGTAGATGCTCGCGAAGCGCATCCAACAGGGTGGTGCGCGGGTCGAGTGATAGGTGCTCGGCCTTACCATTGACCTCAAAAGACACCGGTATTGTCGGCGTGCTCGCGCCTGTTGTCGCGTTCTCGCTCGCAGCCAGGACCGGCGCGGAAACACCAATTGCGGTGACGGCGCCAACCGTTAGAACACCGCGCCTGGAAAGCTCCAGCTCGGAGGGGTTGGACATGGTACAGCTTCCTTCCCGCAAGCACGATCGCGCCCACGTTGATGAGTTGCTCGAGAGTTAAGTGGCGGCCTCGCAAGACCTTCTAGCGTGAGTAACTCATTCGAGAGCTATTTGCGTCGCGCATGTCGTTCAATGCAGCGGTGAAAATATCGCACCATGCCAGGCGGAAGCTGGTCGACAGCAGATCTAGCTGCGTGGATTCGAGACCAAGGGAGATTGCCGTAGCCAACTTCGGTCTGCAAGCTGACCTTCTAGAAAGATCGTAAGAGCGGTTCGCGAGAGGGAGAAGAGGCGCAATCCTCGCATTCCAACGTAACCGGCCGCGGGCCTTTGATCGACGACTGCGTCTGAAAGCATTGGCAGGCGGACAAGCGTCCAGTCCAGATCGCTTGCCTGGATCACCGCAGCAGCGCCGATGATATCATCATAGGCCGACCGTTGCAGTGTTCGGATCAACGCAACAGCAAGGGTGAAGGGTAATGAGAAGCGGTCCTGAGGATCGGCAACGCTGGGGGTCGATGTTGCGACCAACCGGCGAACGCCGTGACGCTGCATCGCATCGACAATCAGCCGCATACCCGCCGTTATGGGTCTGCCTGATGAGCCAGCGACAGGTCCCAACACGCTGATAACCGCGTCACAGCCGATGATCGCCTGCTCGATCCGCTCTGGCTCATCAAGTCGCCCTTGCACCATCTCGAGGCGGTGATCGTGGAGCGGCATCTTGTCGGGATTTCGCGCATAGACGGTCACCGTGTGTCCGGCGTCAATCAGGCGACGCACGAGCAGTACGCCTGTTTTACCCGTTGCTCCAAAGACGGATACCTTCATGCCCGCGCCTCCGCGCCACGGTGGAAGACGTTGTCGAGGGCCGCCGCTATTGCGTCCTCGCTCTGGCCGCCAACCAGCTCCAGTCCGCTAGCGAAAACGAAGTGCGGCACCGATCGCACACCCGACGTGCTGGAGCGACGCGCATCTGCTTCTGTCTCCAGCAGTTCGCGCTCGTTCTCGCATAGCGCGCGCACCTCACCGGAGCCGAAGCCATATCGCCCCGCCACGTCGGCGAGCACATCCACGGCCGAAATGTCCCGAGCGTCGAGGAAGTACGCTTTGATCAGGGCGACAGACAGACCGTGCTGGGTCCCCCGCGACCGTGCATGGCGGATGAGGGTTTGTGCAGCTTGCGTGCGGTAAACGCGCGGTTGGCGCCGTAAATCAAGATCAAGGCCTGATAGGCGTGCTTCTGCTTCCGGCCGCGCCCATGCCTGGGCCGGATCGGTGATGCCGTAGCGCGAGCGTAGCATGTCGACGATCGCCATGCCTTCTGGTGGACAGTCAGGCAGCAGCAAAACAGGATGGTGTACGATGTCGGCTTCAACCTGAGGGAAGCGCTCCGCCAGCACCTTCTCGAGGCGATGCTGCCCAATGAGGCACCAAGGGCAACTGATATCCGTGTAGAGATCGATCGTAGTGATAGTCATGGTATATCCGCCGGGCTACTTCTGTTCGTTACACTAGATTGATACCTGGACGGAGAGCTCGCAAGGAGGCACATCGATGACCGCAGCGAACATCGCTGTTCCCGACACCACGCAGGAATTGCCGCGATGCCGGGAGCTTGCCCCGATCTTGGCCAGGATCGGAGACAAATGGACGGTGCTGGTGGTCGGCGCGCTGGCGGGAGGACCTCTGCGCTACAATGCTCTGCGGCGCACGGTTGAAGGCATCTCGCAGAGGATGCTCACGCTGACGCTGAAGGGGCTTGTCGAGGACGGGCTGGTATTGCGAACACTTTACCCAACGATCCCGCCACGGGTCGACTACGAGCTGACGCCGCTCGGCCGTACCCTGATCGATCCGCTGGTTGCCCTGTTTGAGTGGGCACGCGATCATCGCGCCGAAATTGAAACCGCTCGTGCCGCCGCTAGGACGGATGAGGGAGCAGCGGAGCGCGCAGCGCTTCCTTGAGGGCAACCTGCCCGAGGCACGCCCTAACGCGCGGCAGCCTCGGGCGATCACGGCCGCTCAGGCGGCCATGAAGGTGCCGTTGTCGACTACGAGGACGCGGCCAGTGACTGCCTTGCTCATGTCGCTCGCGAAGAAGAGGATGGCGTTCGCCTGCTCGTCTGCGGTGGTGTCCTTGATATCGGTGTTGCCGTAGATCTCGTTGAACGGGAACATCGATCCCTCGTCCATCTCTCCGCCACGAGCCTTCTTCGTCATGGGCGTGTCGACGAAGCCGGGCGCGACGGCGTTGCACCGGATACCCGTGCCGGTGAAACGGACCGCGATGCTTTTGGTCATCGTGTTCACCGCGCCCTTGGTCGAGGTGTAGGCAAGGCCACAGAGCGGCAGCGAGCCGTTGATCGATGTGACGTTAACGATCGCACCTTCGCCGCGGGGCATGAAGTGCTGAACGGCTTCGCGGCAATGGCGAAACACGCTGCCGAAATTGGCCTGCACCACCTTGTCGAAGTGTTCGTCGGTGGTTTCCTCGATCGCCATCATCTCGCCCATGCCGGCGTTGTTGACGAGGATGTCCACTCGCCCGAACGCCTCGACGGCCTTGATGAAGGTGAGTTTGGGCGCCAGCGGATCGGATGAGTCAGCGTTGACGCCAATGATCCGGCCACCCGAACGCCCAAGGTCGGTGACAAGCTGATCCAGTTTCTCCTGACGGCGTCCGGTCGCGACGACGTTGGCACCATGCCGCAGGAACAGTTCGGCCGTGGCCCGACCGATGCCCTCGGTCGCACCGGTGATAATGGCGGTCTTGCCCTCGAGTAGCTTGGTCATCTGGAATTCCTCATGATGCTGGGTGGCGACAGCCTGCGCTCGGGCTGTCGCAAAGGGAGTCAGTTCGCGGAAAAGCCGCCGTCGATGGCGAGATACGCGCCGTGGACGAAGCGTGCGGCCGGACTGGAAAGCCACAATACCGCGGCTGCCACCTCTTCGGGCTTGCCGACGCGTCCGATGACCTGGAAGCGCTTGATTTCCTCCATGGCCTCAGGCTGCGTTTCCAGCATGGAGGCGACCATGGGAGTCTCGATCATGCCGGGGCAGACGGCGTTGATCTGAATGCCCCGCGAGGCGTAGGTCAGGGCGGTGCTGCGGGTGATGCCGATTACGCCATGCTTGGTTGCGGTGTAGGCGTCGAGATCGGCGGTGCCTACGAGACCTCCGACTGAGGCGCAGTTGACGATCGCCCCGCTTCCCTGCGCCCGCATGTGCTTCAGCTCGTGCTTCATGCTCGCCCAAAGGCCCCGCAGGTTGATCGCGACGACGCGATCGAATTCTTCCGCGGGCTGATCGGCAATGTCCTGCTTGGGAGCCTGCACACCAGCGTTGTTGTAGGCGAAGTCGAGCCGCCCGAATGCTGAGACGGTCTTGTCGATTGCCGCGGCGACCTGAGCCTCGTCCGAGACGTCGCAAACGACGCCCATTGCCCGGTAGCCTGCTTCGTTGATCTTCTCGGCTGCCGCGTGGACTTTGTCCTCGTCGATGTCAGCCAGCATGACGGCCGCCCCTGATTGGGCATAACCGCATGCCGCAGCGAAGCCGATGCCTTGCTGTGCACCAGTAACGAAGGCGACCTTGCTGGTGAAGTCGTAGGTCACCCCGGTTCCGAAGTCGAAGAGGCTTGTCATAAAATGCTCCTGATACTCTGTTGATTTCTGGGCGGTGCCGAACCCACAGATCGCCAGATTTTACGCAATGCGCTTATCGCACGAAGACGATATCGCTTCGTGTTGTGACATTTGCTAAAGGCGTTCTGATCTGCTGTTATCGAGCTACGCAGTTCGATATGAGTAACTCAGCGCGACGCAAAAGCGCTCAACGCGAGTGCTCATTGCGACGGTGAAAATCCTGCACTAATCGGGTTTGAGCGCCCGTTTGCAAAGGTGAGCGTCATTCAACCATTAAGGTGAAGAATTTTCACTGCTGCGTTGACCAAGCGTGGGAGGGCAAAGCATGCGTCCAGTCGTTACCTCTTCAGAACGCACCGTGTGACAGCACGGCACCACTATCAAAGCGGAGAAGAGTTATGTCGCGGATCATCGTCATTGGTGGCACCGGCCATGTCGGCACCTACCTGGTTCCTGCGCTGGTCGAACAAGGGCACGACGTGGTGAGCGTCAGCCGGGGGCAAGCGAAGAGCTATTCTCACCATGCAGCCTGGGACCGCGTCGAGCAGGTTACCGCCGATCGTCAGGCTGAAGAGGAGGCTGGCACTTTCGCCAACCGGATCGTCGGGCTGAAGCCGGACGTCGTCATCGACCTCATCTCCTTCAAGCTGGCAAGCACGAAGCCACTGGTGGAGGCGCTACGCGGCAAGATCGAGCACTTCCTCCATTGCAGCACTCTGTGGGTCTACGGGCACACGGCCGCAGTGCCGGCGGACGAGAACGAGCCAATGAACCCGTTCGGCGAGTATGGCATCGACAAGGCCGAGATTGAGAAGTGGCTGATGCACGAGGCACGTACCTCAGGTTTTCCGGCAACGATCTTCCGCCCTGGTCAGATCGTCGGGGAAGGATGGACGCCCATCACCCCGCACGGCACCAACAAAGAGGCGATCTTCTCTCAAATGGCGCGGGGCGAGGAAATCACGCTGCCGAACCTTGGGCTGGAGACGGTCAACCATGTCCATGCCGCTGACATTGCACAGCTCGTGCAGCGCGCCATCACCAACCGCAGTGTAGCGGTCGGCGAGACCTTCAACGCCGTGTCGGACACGGCGCTGAACCTGCGCGGCTATGCCGAGGAAATCTTCAAATGGTTCGGTCTCGAGCCGAAGATCGCCTACCTCCCGTACGAGGAGTGGATGAAGCAGCAGCCGGCCGAAGAGGCGCACCACTCCTGGGAGCATTTCGCACGCAGCTCGTGCCTTTCGATCGCGAAGGCGCGCCGCTTGCTCGGTTACGAGCCTGCCTACAGCAGCATCGCGTGCGTGAAGGAGTCGATCGCTTGGCTGATCGATAACGGCAAGGTTGAGAAGCCAGCGGCCTGGAACTGATCGCCCGGTCGTCTCAGACTTACCCGTCACGCTGACGGGTGGCGGCGCCGCCACAGCCCCCCTCTCGAACGGCGCCGCGTGCGCCTGGGTTGCGCGTCTTCCCCCGCGCGCAGCCCGGGCGCCCTCCAAAATATGATTGAAAAGGAGAAGCCCGTATGAGCGGCTTCACGTCCGCGACAGCGGGCAACCATTCCCCGTCGGGCGAGGATGGCACCCCGGTGCGCTGGAGCGCCGTCTATGCGCTGGCGCTGTGCAGCTTCGTGCTGGTCGCGTCCGAGTTCATGCCGATCAGCTTGTTGAGCCCGATCGCCGCCACGCTCGATCTGTCCCCCGGGCAGGTCGGACAGGCAATTGCCGCATCTGGCCTGTTCGCGCTGGGCACGAGCCTGCTCGTCACCAACATCTTTGGTGCGATCGACCGGCGCATCGTTTTGCTCGGCCTCACCGTCCTCCTGATGGTGTCCGGCGCGATCGTGGCAACCGCGCCGAGCTTCCCGATCCTGATGGCCGGGCGTGCGCTGCTCGGCGTTGCAATCGGCGGGTTCTGGTCGATGTCGGCGGCCATCGCCATGCGGCTAGTCCCGCAGGATGCCGTTCCCAAGGCACTCGCAATCGTCAACGGCGGCAACGCGCTTGCCTCGACGCTCGCCGCACCGCTCGGCAGCTTCCTCGGTAGCCTGATCGGGTGGCGGGGCACGTTCCTCGTCGCCGTTCCGCTCGGCCTATTGGCGCTGGTCTGGCAGTTCGTCACGGTGCCGTCGCTCCCCGCCGCGTGCAACGCTGGCGGCACGAAGGTCTTTGCGCTGCTGCGAAGGCCCGCGCTGGTGACAGGCCTGCTGGGCGTGCTGCTCTTCTTCGCCGGCCATTTCGCGCTGTTCACCTTCCTCCGCCCCTTCTTGGAGCATGTGACCGGGCTCGGCGTGTCGATGATCTCGCTGATGCTGCTGGTGATCGGCGTATCCGGCTTCATCGGCACGGTCGTCATTGGCCGTTTCCTCGATGACGACCGGCTCTATCTGATGCTCGCCATCTTGCCGGCGATCATGGCGGCCGTTGCAGTCGCGCTAACGATCTTCGGTGGCTCCACGCCGGCCGCGTTCGGTCTGCTCGCGATGTGGGGGCTGACGGGCACTGCGGCACCCGTGGCATGGTGGACCTGGCTCTCGCGCGCTGTGCCTGACGAGGCGGAAGCGGGCGGCGGGCTAATGGTCGCTGCCGCGCAGCTGGCTATCACGCTAGGGTCCGGCATCGGGGGCATCGTCTTCGACACACTGGGGATGAGGACTGAATTCCTCACCAGTGCGGCGTTGCTGTTCAGCACTGCTTGCATCGCCTGGTTCGCAATGCGTCCGCAAGGCCGACCGGCTCTCTGCGCCAGCTGCTGAACGAGCCGCCATCCGATCAGTGATCCTACGTGTGGATCCCCGCTGCGAATAGTCGTCGCTTGCGCGGCACGTTGGTGGCAGGCTTCGCAGAAGCTGAAGCGACACGGCAGCGCCACGCCGGAGATGCGGCGAACGGCAGTGACGAAAAGAATCTTTGGGACCCGAAAGATGCCAGTAGCTCGTTCACAGCTGACCGATTTCTCCTACTTTCTGGCGATCGCCAAGCACCGAAGCTTTCGGTTGGCGGGCCTCGAGTTGGAGTTGAGCCCCTCAGCGATGAGTCATGCGCTGAAGGGACTGGAAGCCCGGCTCGGTGTTCGGCTGATAAATCGGACGAACCGCAGTGTGACGTTGACAGCAGCCGGGGAGGAACTTCGCGATGCTATCGAGCTGCCGCTCAGTGCGATTGATCAAGCCGTCGAACGGTTGAACAAGCACCGGGACTCGCCGATGGGGCGTATCCGGATCAACGCCCAGGTGGACGCGGCACACACTATCCTGCCGCCGGTACTAGCGCTCTTCGCGGAGCGTTATCCTGAGATCGAGGTCGAGATCGAGGCAACCGATCGGCTCGTGGACATCACCGCGGAGGGCTTTGATGCCGGCATTCGGATCAGCGGGACCGTTGGCGAGGACATGGTGGCTCAACGCATCTCAAGCGACATGCGCTGGGTGGTTGCGGGAGCGCCAGCCTATTTCGATCGCCACGGCGTCCCTGAGACGCCTCACGACCTGAAGCATCATCGTTGCGTCAGTGGTCGGCTCGGCGATGGGCGCATTTATCAATGGGAGTTCAAGGGCCCAGATGGTGAGTTCTCGATCCCAGTGCCGACACAGTTTGTCACGAGTGATCGCGCGACCATGCTGGCGATGGCTACCGCAGGCACCAGCCTAATGTATTGCATTGAGCCAGTGTTCATACCTTTCGTCGAGAAGGGGCAGCTTCGCATTGTATTGAACGACTGGGCGGTTGGCGACGAACACTACCAGATCTACTATTCAAGTCGACGGCAAGTGCCACTCGGGCTTCGCCTTCTCATCGAACTGATACGGGAGGTCCGGCCGCTAGGCCTGTAAGGAGTTACCGATCACCGAACGTGCGTGCCGCATCAGCAGCTACGTGGGGCGCTCAGGCTCAAATACTCCAGATACCACAGCAAAGAACCGCTCGCCTGACGGCGTACCAAGCGGTGTCTTCTCCGAGTAAGATATCATCCGTTCGGGAGCGGTACACCCGTCAACCGTTACGCATCAATCGCGGACTAATCCGCAAAGCAGGAAAGTGAAATGCAGATCAAAATCGTAATTGCGAGCGTCTTGGCAGCTACTTCTGGCTCTGTCATCGCCAACTCGGCTACGGCCGAGTGCCGCCCCGGACCGACGCGTTTGCAGTTGCCGGGTCAAACGCTGGCCGAGCGCATCAAGATGCTGTCACGTGCCACTGGCTGCACGATTGAAGCCAATCCGCGGCAGGTTGCAGGAAAGCGTGCCTCCGTTCTCAGGGGTAACGTCACGACCGACGAAGCGATCTTCCGGTCGGTCAAGGGCACCGGGCTCGAGGCGAGTCCGGTCCAAGGGCGCTGGCAGATCAACCGCGACCAGCAACATTTCTTTGCTGGTCGGATCGCAAAGAGCCAGGCGCGTATCGCAGCGGGCCAGAAGGCTGGGCGGCTGACGAACGCGCAGGCGACGAGCTTCCGCCGCCAGTTGGCCGCGGTGCGGGAGGGTGTCGCGATTAACGTACGTGATCAGGGCTTTTTGAGCGCTGCCGAACTCTCCAACTATCGCTCCACGGTGGATAGGGTAGATCAGCGGCTGCGCTGAGCAGCGCGGATGAGCAGCCCCCACCGGGTGGTCCGGGTAGATAGTTAGTGCATTGTCGTCTCCGCCGCCATTGCCGGGCGCAGGTGGAGCGAAGCGGAACCGGAGGCCGGCAATGGCGGCGTCGCCGCTTCTGGTGCGGGTGGGCGATAGCCCAGGCTGCTATGTGGCTGGATGGTGTTGTAGTGGCGCCGCCACGCCTCGATCAGCATTCTGGCCTCGGCGAGGCTGTAGAAGATCTCTCCGTTAAGCAGCTCGTCACGCAGCGAGCCATTGAAGCTCTCGTTGTAGCCGTTCTCCCATGGCGAGCCTGGCGTGATGTAGAGCGTGTTCACGCCGATCTGCCCAAGCCATTTCTGGACTGCGGTGGCGATGAACTCGCTGCCGTTGTCCGATCTGATATGGGCAGGCGGGCCCCGGTCAATGAACAGCTCGGCCAGGGCCGCCAGCACATCTTCGTGGCGAAGCTGACGGGCGACCACCAGCGCCAGGCACTCGCGGCTGGCCTCGTCGATGATCGTGAGGATGTGGAACTTGCGCCCGTCGTGCGTCCGTGCCTCGACAAAGTCGTACGCCCAGATGTGCCCGGGATATTCCGGCCGCAGCCGAATACACGAGCCATCGTTCAACCACAGCCGACCACGTTTCGGCTGTCGCTGAGGCACCTTCAGCCCCTCGCGTCGCCAGATCCGTTCCACCCGTTTGTGGTTCACCGACCAGCCGGCCGCATGCAGCAGTGCGGTTACCCGGCGATAGCCGTAGCGCCCGTACTGCCTGGCCAGCGCGACGATGTCGTCGGTCAGCGCCTCCTCGTCATCTGCCCCACACGGCACTTTGCGCTGCGTCGACCGATGCTGCCCGAGGACGCGGCACACCCGTCGCTCGGACACATCCAGCACCTCACGCACCTGGTCGATGCACCGCCGGCGCCGTGCGGGGCTCAGAAGTTTCCCCGCGCCGCCTCCTGCAGGATCAGCTTGTCCAATGTCAGGTCCGAGATCGCGCGACGCAGCCGGAGGTTCTCCTTCTCCAGGTCCTTCATCCGACGCGCCTGATCCGTCTTCAGACCACCATATTCCTTGCGCCATCGGTAATAGGTCTGCTCGCTGACTGCGATGCGCCGGCATGCCTCGGCCGTCGTGCCGCCCTGGCCCAGCATGATCTCAACCTCACGCAGCTTGCCGATGATCTCCTCGGGCTTGTGCTTCTTCGCTGGCATTCCTCGTCCCTTCCTCGATCCAGACTGTCATAGTCGATGGACCACTCAGAAGGGGGCAGCTCACTTTCCTGAACTTGCCGAAGGGTTCCGCATCCTCACGATCGACGACGAGGGCAGCCGCGAGTGCCTGGCGTTGGTGGTTGCCCGTCAGCTCCACGAAGATGTGCTGGCGGCGTTAGTCGAGCTGTTCATTGACCGGGGCCCGCCTGCACATATCAGATCAGACAACGGTAACGAGTCCATCGCCACCGCAGTCCGAAGATCGCTTCGGCAGATCGGCGTGAAGACGCTCTATTTCACACTGGACTCGCAATTGGAATTGGTAGCAATGAGAGCGTCAGTGAATCGCTGTGAGACGAGCTGCTTAACGGAGGTATCTTCTACGCCTCGCCAAGGCCGGAGTGCTGATCGAGGCGTGGCGGCGCCACCACAACACTATCCGACCAGATCTCAGGTTGGGCTATCGCCCACCCGCACCAAAATGCGGCGACGCCTCAATTTCCGGTCTCCGGTTCCGCTTCGCTCCACCTGCGGCCGGCAATGGCGCCGGAGACGATTATGCACCATTCTATCTACCCGGACCACCCGCTCGGGACTGCTCACTGTAATGCTGTTCAAACGGCGTGCGTCGTCGTGGCGCACCCATGACGTAGCTGTCCCATACGGCTCCTTCCATTTTGAACAAGAGGATGGCCTTATCAGACCGTGGGAGTAGGCACCTAGGGTCAGGACCCATTGATGTGAGAGGCTCGATCTGATTCAGGCTCTGTGAGGAGACCGTGGATGAGCGACCTGTACTGGCTGACGGATGAGCAGATGGCGCGTCTGCAACCGTTCTTTCCCAAGAGCCATGGCAAGCCGCGTGTGGACGACCGGCGGGTGCTGAGCGGCATCGTTTTCGTCAACCGCAACGGGCTGCGCTGGTGTGATGCCCCGAAGGACTATGGCCCGCACAAGACGCTCTACAATCGCTGGAAGCGGTGGGGCGAGAAGGGTGTCTTCTTGCGCATAATGGAGGGACTCGCGGCAGCGGCAGCCGTACCGAAGACGGTCATGATCGACGCGACCTACCTGAAGGCACACCGCACGGCATCGAGTTTGCGGGTAAAAAAGGGGATCTCGGCCGCCTGATCGGCCGCACGAAAGGCGGCATGAACACCAAGCTGCACGCCGTCAGCGATGCGGACGGGCGACCCTTGAGCTTCTTCATGACCGCCGGGCAGGTCAGCGACTACACCGGCGCAGCAGCCTTGCTTGACGATCTGCCGAAGGCACAGTGGCTGCTTGGCGACCGTGGTTATGACGCAGACTGGTTCAGGGACGCCCTGGAAGCCAAGGGCATCCAGCCCTGCATACCGGGCCGCAGATCGCGCAACGAGCCGGTCAGATACGACAAGCGCCGCTACCGGCGCCGCAGCCGCATCGAGATCATGTTTGGCCGGCTGAAGGACTGGCGCCGCGTCGCCACCCGCTACGACCGATGCTCCACGGTCTTCTTCTCCGCCGTTGCGCTCGCAGCCACCGTCATCTTCTGGCTATGACCAATGAGTCCTGACCCTAGCAGCGACAGCGGGTTAGCAAATCAAAGTGGCGGCATGTCCCCGCAACCAACACACACGACAGCCCCGTCTCGACAGAGACGGGGCTGTCGTGCGTTCCGGACACACGCCAGCACGCAAGGCCGACGGAGGACATGCCCTTGACGTGACCCCAGTCTTTCATCCAGCGGCAACCAGAGACCGACCGGTGTTGTTGCGCATGAGCGCAGGTGAAGCAACGGACGGGGTTAACCCCGTCCGTTGCTGTTCGAGCCCGGCAGCGAACGCAGCCGGGGTAGCGTAGCCGAGCGACGAGTGCAGCCGCTCGGTGTTGTAGTCGTCGACCCAGCGCGCCAGGATCGAGCGGGCCTGACCGATGGTGAAGAACAGCGTCTCGTTGAGCAGTTCGTCGCGCATGCGACCATTGAAGCTCTCGACGAACCCGTTCTGCGTCGGCTTGCCCGGCGCGATGTAATGCCACTCGACGCCAACCTCACCGGACCAGGCGAGCACCGCGTTCGACGTCAGCTCGGTCCCGTTGTCGCTGACGATCATCGTCGGTTTGCCACGCTCGGCGATCAGAGCGGTCAACTCGCGCACGACCCGCCGGCCTGAGATCGACGTATCGGCCACCGCCCGGAGGCATTCGCGCGTCACGTCGTCGACGATGTTGAGCACGCGGAAGCGCCGGCCGGTGACGAGCTGGTCGTGCACGAAGTCCAGGCTCCAGCGCTGATTGGGGAGCGCCAGCACCGGCGCGGGCGCCCGTGCGCCAACCGCTCGCCTTCGCCCCTTCCGACGCCTGACCGTCAGCCCTTCCTCGCGATAGAGCCGCTGGGTCTTCTTGCGGTTGATCGTGATGCCATCCCGGCGAAGCAGGATGTGCAGCCGACGATAGCCGAACCGCCGGCGCTGCTGCGCCAGCTCACGCAAACGCGACCGCAGGTCGCCATCATCCGCCCGGCACGAGCGATACCGCATGCTCGTGCGGTTCGCTCCGATGACCATGCACGCCCGCCGCTCGCTCATCCCCAGCGTCGCCTGGAGATGGGCGACCGCTTGCCGCTTCGCGGCGGGCGTCACCACTTTTTTGACAGCAGGTCTTTCAACCCCGCATTGTCCAGCATCGTGTCCGCGAGCAGCCGCTTCAGTCGAGCATTCTCCTCCTCGAGCGACCGCAGACGCTTCGCGTCGGATACCTCCAGGCCGCCGAACTTCGCCTTCCAGGCATAGTACGTCGCGCTCGACATACCGTGCTTGCGGCAAAGCTCCGTCACCACTGCACCCGCCTCGGCCTCCTTCAGGATGCCGATGATCTGCTCTTCCAAAAACTGCTTCCGCTTCATTCCGTCCGTCCCTTCAAGGGCCGGTCTCTAGCTCCAACTGGATGAAGAAACGGGGGTCACGTCACACGCAAGCCGCTCGCCATCGTCTCGACCCTGCGGACGTGATCCAGCACATCGCGGAAGTACAGCCGAGTCTCGGCATCGACGCACGGCAATTCGTTCTTGGATAGCTTGCGGGCAACCTCCTCCATAGGCACCAGAATGCGATCGAAGCGCATCAGCTCACGTCGCAGCGAAAAGATGCGAGCGATCTCGGCGCGATCGAGGAAGGTGTCGAGCATCCGCTGCTCCATGCTCGCGACTTCCTCCGCGAGGGCGGTCATCAGCGGCAGATAGCCGTCGACGATGAAGTCGAGGATGGCATGGAGGACATAGTCGCCACCCTTTCCCAGCAGGTCGGGTGCGGCCTCCAGATGCTCGCGCAGCGGCTTGTAGGATCTTGTCGAGCCCTGCCGTACGGTGATGATATGGCTGTGTCCAAGGAAGGCGGCCGTCTGCCCGTAGACGATGTGCCCGTCGCACAGATGGGCGGTCCGGCCGATGACGAACAGCTGATCGCCGTAGACGTCGACCTTCGGCAGCTGCCCGTCCTTCAGCGCATCCTCGACCGCAAGCGGGTGAAGATTGTAGAGGCGCTGCAGCGTGTCGATCTCGTCGGCACACGGATCGGTCAGCCCGATCCAGACGAACTCCGATCGGTCGCAGGGGCAATCAACCCGTTCGTCGATCGCGATCTCGCGAACACGGCGGCCATGGCGGTACAGATAGGCGGCGATGACAGGCATGGGTTTCCTGATCAGCGCCGAGGAGCTGATGTCCAGTCGATGAGGGTCCGTTCTGAATTCCGAGCATCGGATCTGGCCACCAATCGGGCATGCCGCGACAGTCCCATCCGGTGCCGCGCCTGCATCATCGAAGCGCCATGCCGCGTATCGAACGCCCGGCCCTGTGGTGCGATCGGAGCCCCTAGGCGCGATCGGAACGCGCTTCGGGCACGCTGCTCCGCACTTCGGAGGCGAGAAGGCGCCGGCTTGAACAGCTTGGCGCCATGGACCAGAAGCAGCATGCCGGTGCTGGCGAGGATGAACGTCAGCAGGGCAAGACCGAACTCGGCGGTCTGCGCAGGACCATGCCGCGCCGCCTCGGACACGCTGCGATGGACCAGCGTCGATCCGCCGGAACACTCAAGCAGTACGACACCAAGTAACCGCGGTGGGAGCTTACCCACGGGCCATGCTGCCTTTCAGCGTCCGATCGCAGACCAGGCTAAGCCGGCCCTCAATCCGGCGGGGAGTTCCTGCCGACATCGCGACCGAGATCGATGTTCGTCCACGCCGCTCCGCTTCGGCAAAACGCTGCGCTGCCTGTGCCGATGAGAAGCGCCCGAGGAGCATTCCGGCGCTCTCACGGACGGTCCAGTCACCATCAATGTCACGGCCTACGACCAGCATGGCCGGTTCCGGGATGTCCATCGCGATGCTACCTTCTGACGGAGAGAAGACGTTCAGGTCGGGGCGCCCCCGCCAGCGGGCGCTCACCTCGATTTCATCGAAAAAATGATGACCCAGGAGGGTAAGCGCGCTGCCGGCGCTCGCGGCCATGAAGCCGACCGCGGCGATCCCGTAGGCAAGGACGCCGGCCTTCTGCGGTGGCACGTGCATGGCGACGAGCCGCGAAATTGCGGTGTAACTCACCCAGCAAAGAAGAAGTCCGGTGGCGCGCAGAACGATGTCGGCGCGCCGCGACCGATGCCACGCTACCATGCCAGAACCCTCGATGTGGCAATCCAGTTATCGCCCTCGACATAGCATTTCGAGGTCGATTTCAGCTAATTACATAGCACCCGCATAGTGCTGTGATTATGCCCGCGCCTCCGCATCGCAGGCTGCTGAGCGTGATGTGGCCCGGAGAAGATCGCCGATGTGCCAAGAAGGCAGAGCATCGTGCCGGAATATGTCCGTGATCCGCGCGGGCAAGCCGAGGCCGAGCACCTGCTCCGATGCACCATGAATAAACGGCAGAAATTGGTAAGCTGAAGAGAGGCAGCGAATGACCGTTTCTGGGTCCTCGCGGCCGCTAGGCTGCCCGGCCGGTAGCGAGCCATTTCCGGCCATTCTGTGAATCGGCTCGGCATCCCGAAACCGGCCGATCCGCCAACCCTCAGCAGTCCCGTTTCTCCATGTTCAACAGACCGTTGCGGGAAAACGCAATCGGGAACAGATTTGGGGAGGCCGGCCCGCCGGACGATTGAGGAAGACGGGAGTTCCCTGAGTCGTCCTGTTCGACCTTCGTCTCTGGGAGAACGTGACGGTCAGACTGACGTGGATCGCGAGGGCGCTAGAGCCACCTGTGCGGCGAGCGTCATTGCGTCCGCACCGGCGGGGATGCGGAACGAGGACGACGCATCGGTCGCAGCGTGCCAGACGGCTTGCGCCACGTCGTGCGCGGTGGTGACCTCGACCGGGGGCTGCGATGCCGCGGCGAACGTCTGCCTGGCCCATGCGGCATAGGCTTCGGGTATGCCGCTCTGCGACTTGGCACGCGCCGTCGCGCTGAACGACGTTTCCGGCGCGCGGCCGGGGACGATCAGCCGCACCCGGATGCCGAACGGCTCCACTTCCAGCGCTAGGCCTGCGCTGAACGCCTCCACGGCCGCCTTGCTGGCGGTGTAGGCGGACAATAGCGGCAAGGGCTTCAGCGTCACCGCGGAGGAGACGTTGACGATCACGCCCGATCCCTGGGCCCGAAAGCCGGGCAGCATCGCTTGGGCCATCGCTATCGTGCCGAACGTGTTGAGCTCGAACAGCCCGCGTGTGGCGTCGATCGACACGCCTTCAAGCGCGCCCATCAGACCCGCGCCGGCATTGTTGACGAGGACGTCGACCGGCCCGGCTTCGTTGACCGCACGGGCGATGCCGGCGGCATCGGTGACGTCGAGCGCGACCACCCGCATTCGATCGGATGCCGGCAGCACGTCGTGGCGCGGCGTGCGCATCGTCGCGATGACGGTCCAGCCGCGATCATGGAAAAGGCGGGCCGTCTCAAGCCCAAAGCCGGACGAACTGCCGGTGACGAGGAGCGTGTTCATGCGATGAATCCTTCGAAGATGGGCATGGTGTTGAAAGGGCAGGGTCGGAGCCTTGGTCGCAAGGGATCCCGGAGGGAGGGCGAAGGCGCGCATGGCCGCCCCGCCGCCGCCTTCCACTCCGGTGCCGGCGCTCAGCGGGGGTCGTCAGTCAGCAGCTCGCGGGTGCACTTCAAGGTCGACAGCAATGCGGCCTTGTAGCCGGCGTCGCTGTCGAACTGCGCCTGCTCGGCCTGCTCCTCGGGGCCGCCCGGCTGCTTGTCGCGCAGGCCGAGATAACAGTAGAACTTCAACTGGAGCGCGCCCGCCTCGTCCTCGAACAGCTCGTTGACGATGACGCCCTCACGCGGGCCGGTCGCCTGGAAGAAGGTGACCTTGCGGCCGGGCTCCAGCACGATGATCTCGCGCAGATCCTGCCCGCCGATCGTCGCCTCGCGGAAGAAATGCGTGGCGCTTTCCTCGGTGACGTCGCAGCGCGTGCACAGCCCGGGCGGCAAGAACAGGCGGGCGTCGCGCGCCTTGCGCTCCAGCCCCTGCCACACCTGGTCACGGGTCAGCGGCGTCTCACCTTCGGGGTTCACGGGCACGGTGGCGGTCGAGTAGATCATGACGGTGGTCCTTATTCGTATGTGTCGGGGGGAAGCTCAATTGGCGATCTGCGCGACGTGCTCGCGATAGGTGCGCAGCGGGCGGCCGAGCAGCGCGGTCAGCCGCTCGACGTCGCCCGCCGCGGGTATCATGCCGTCGCTCTGGAAGCGCTCGGCCATCTGGCGCATGTCGTACGCCATCCAGCTCGGCATGAAGGCACGCAGGTTCTGCTCGAACCCGGCGGTGTCGTTGCCGGGAAAGGCGATGGGGCGGCCGAGCACGTCCGACCAGATCGCAGCCGCATCGTCGCCGGTCAGCGTGTCGGGACCGACCAGGTTGATGTAGGTGGTTGGCAGCGGCTCGGCGGCGTCCTCGCGGCGGACCAGTTCGATCGCGGCGACCTCGCCGACGTCGCGCGCGTCGATCATGGCGAGCCCCTTGTCGCCGATCGGCATTGGATAGATGCCGTAGCTGGTCACCACGTCCTTGATCGTGATCTCGTTGTCCATGTAATAGGCCGGGCGCAGGATGGTGGCGGGCATACCCGTCGCTTCGATCATTCGCTCGACGCCGAACTTGCCCGCGAAATGCGGCACGTTCACGTAGACGTCGCTGTGGATCACCGACAGGTAGACAAGCCGCTCGATCTCCATCTCGCGGGCGACGTTGAGCGCGATTACCGCCTGGGTGAACTCGTCCGCCACCACCCCGTTCAAGAGGAACAGCGTGGAGACGCCCGACATGGCGGCACGCAAGCTGTCCACGTCGAGCAGGTCGCCCTGGACCACCTCGACGCCCGCCGGGAAGCTCGCCTTGGCGGGATCGCGCACCAGCGCGCGGACGTCAGCGCCGCGGCTGACGAGCTGGTCGACGACGTTGCGGCCGACATTGCCGGTGGCACCGGTCACGAGGATGGTCATGGTGGTCGCTCCTTGGTTGAACGGCTCGGGGATGAGCCGTTTCGCTGACCGACAAATGAGTGATCCACATGTGATCGAATAGGCGCTAGTATTGGACGGACCGTCTCACTGGTGGAACGTCATGGATCTGCTCGCGCTTGCCGACTTCACGCTGGTCGCCCGTCACGGCGGTTTCGGCCGCGCAGCGCGCGCCGCGAACCGGCCCAAGGCTACGCTGTCCCGGCGGGTTTCGGAACTGGAGGCCGCGCTCGATCTCAGGCTGTTCGAGCGCGGCGCCCGCGACCTGAAGCTGACGGAGGAAGGCCGCGCGCTGTTCGCGCGCACCGGCATGTTGCTGACCGAGCTGGAGGAGAGCGCCGCGGCGATTGCCTCGGGCGGGCACGCGCCCAAGGGGCGGCTGCGGATCAGCGCGCCGCTGCTGTTCGCGCAGACCGCGATGGGCCGGTTGGCCGCGGAGTTCGCGCTGAAGCACCCGGCGGTTCGGCTGGAGGTGACCACCGACGACCGGGCGGTGGACATGATCGAGGAGGGCTATGACCTCGTGATCCGGGTGAACCCCGATGCCGACGAGAACCTGGTCGGTCGCGCCTTCCTGCGAGATCGGCTGGTCGTCGTCGCAAACCCCGCCCTCTCGCGCCCGCAGGGGACGGAGCCTGTTCCGGCCGTGGTTCGCACGACCGGTGATCGGCAGACGTGGCGGGTCAGGACTGACGACGGCATCGCCGCCATCCCGGTCGATCCGGTGCTGGGCCTGTCTTCCCTGATTATGGTGCGCGACGCCGTGCGCGCGGGCGTGGGCGCAGGGCGGTTGCCGATCTCGCTGGTCAGCCACGACCTGGCGAACGGAACGCTGGTCCAGTGGGGCGAGGTCGACACGCCGGAGATCGCCCTGTGGACACTCTATCCGACGCGGCGGCTGCTCAGCGCCCGCGTCGCCGCCTTCCTCGATCATCTGAGGCAGGCATTCCCGAGCGGCACGCCCGAGGAACTGGCCGCCTACGTCGGCTGAAAGTCGGACGGACGATGGGCGGCATGAGGTTACCACCGGAAGCTGGCTGACTCTCATTATGCTCTTCGGTGGTGAGCTTCGAGAACCGTTCTCCAAGGCGGGTTGGCAGATTACTGTCTGTTAGGATGAACCTTAGTCATAAAATTGCGAGTGAGTTCTGCAACCTCCTCTGTATTCTCGTCGAGTGCAAAGTGACCGGCATTTAAAATATGCAATTCAGCGCCCGGCACATCACGTTGGTAGGCTTGCGCTCCGGGGACGATAAACGAGGGGTCATACCGACCCCACAGCACCAGCATCTTAGGCTGGTGTTCCCTGAGCCATGCCTGCCAGCGGGGATAAGAAGCAACATTGGTGCGATAGTCGTAAAGGAGCTTGGCCTGGATCTCACGTTGCCCCGGCTTCGATAGCCATGCGAACTCGTCCTCCCAACTATCGGGATTGTAGCGCTCGGGGTTGGGGCTGGTGCCAAGTTGGCGCTGCCGGGTCCCCTCGAAGCCGACGAAGGGTACTGTCAAACCAACGTACCGGCTTGATCGAGAGCCGAGCAGGGTTGGTGTTTTCCGTCGCCTCAGCTATGCTGGCCGAGCTGTCAGTGCTGCGAACTTGCTTGGTATTTCCCGAGGTCGGCTCCTTTTTGCCCGCTAAACAGCAGGAAAATGGGCAAGAAGCTCGCCTTCAATCGGCCATGTGCAATTGCTTTGACAGCACCGGCGCATTCGATCCAGGATCGGCTGGTCGGCCAACTACAGCCTTGCCCGGCTTGATGAGAACATCCCCGCAAACCGTGACGCGGCATATTACGCGCTTTTCCCCAAAACGGCGACGCCGCGCCACCGCGCTAACGTGACGGCGGATTACAAGGACGATGTATGGTCGGCCGCTGTGGTGACCCATTTGGCGACGTCCAGCCGACAGAGTAGCTTCCTGCCGGATACCAACCTCATCTCGATCGAGGTGCCAACATCAGTCAGCGTCGATGCGAAGCTGACACGTGCGGTCGGGACGCGGGCGGAGATCTATGTGGCCGGTGAGAACTTGACCGCGGCGCAAGGCGTCTATTCCTCGCCCATTCCCGCCGACCGCCGCATTCGCGTCGGCGTCAGTGCCCGGCTCTGAAGGCCGCCGCTGGCTGCGAACGACCTTCAGGCGGCGTGTGGCGATCATGCCAGATACGCCTCGGCCGCCTCCTGCGTGAGGAAGACATCCGAGTAGAGAGGATCGTGCGAGCGTTTCGTATGGTTCTTTCGGGCGGAGTCGCGCACCACGACCGCGACGCGGTCATTCTTGCGGTATAGCACCGGCAAGACCTTCTCGATGTGACCGGCGACTTCGGGCGGATGTGCCTCTGCCAGCCTTAGGTCAATCATCAGGCACACGCCCTGCGCGGTGCGGCGCTCTGCGACCAGCAACGTCGATAGCTCACGGAAGTGATGCTGCGCTTCGGCCAGCGTCGCCAGGCCGCTGCCATGGACAAGAATATAGCTGGCTCGCTTCTGGATCTGTAGCGGCATCAGAAGGACGCCCAATCTTCCTGCGCGGTCTGGCGCAGCGCAGCTATCCGTGGGGCTGAGTGCACGATCTGGAGCTTCGAATGACGCCGGTCCGCTGCGTGGCGCTGCGGCACGGCCTGACGGCCGCTCTGCTCGGCAAGCGTGAACCGTGCGACTTCCGTTGCCAGATCCTGCGCCTCCGAAGCCAGTGTGCGCGTCGCCGCGGTCGCCTCTTCCACCATCGCCGCATTCTGCTGCGTCACGCCGTCCATCTCCGAGATGGCGGAATTGACCTGCTGGAGACCGATCGCCTGCTGCTCAGCCGAGGCGGCGATCGTCGAGACGATCGTGTTGATCTCCTCGACACGCCCGATGATCCCGCGCAACGCCGATCCCGTGGCGCTCACCAGCTCGACCCCGGCCTCGACCTGCACGGTGGAGGCGGCGATGCGCGCCTTGACGTCCTTGGCCGCATCCGCCGAGCGCTGTGCAAGCGCGCGCACCTCGGAAGCGACCACCGCGAAACCCTTGCCGGCGTCCCCGGCGCGCGCCGCCTCGACGCCGGCATTGAGTGCCAGCAAGTTGGTCTGGAAGGCGATCCCGTCGATGACGCTGATGATCTCACCGATCTCGACCGACGTGCGCTCGATCCCGTCCATCGCGGTCACGGCGCGGTCGACGATCTCGCCGGACGAATGCGCCTCGCTGCGTGCCTGCAGCACCAGCGCGCTGGCCTTGTTCGCGCCCTCGGCTGTCTGGCGGACCGTGGCCGTGATTTCATCCATCGCCGCGGCGGTTTCCTCGAGCGCCGCCGCCTGCTGCTCAGTCCGACGCGACAGATCGTCTGACGCGGCGCGGATGTCAGCGCTACCGCTGTTGATGCCGTCCGCAACCACCGACACATTGTTCAGCGTCGAAGCCATTGCTGTTATGGCGGCGTTGAAGTCGTGGCGGACGGTTTCGAACTGCCCGGCCAGCGGCGCCTTGATCTCCAGCGTCAGGTCGCCCGACGCCATCCGCTCGAGCCCGGAGCCCAGCGCCTCGACCATCGCCTGCGAATCCGCGGTGGCGCGCCGGATCGTCTCGGCATTGTCGCGAAAGACCCGCATTGCCCGACTCATCCGCCCAACGCAGTCGCGATGGTCGGCGAACAGGATGGCGGCGTCGAGATCGCCCGCTGCTAGCG
>NZ_ATYK01000004.1 GCF_000427645.1 Sphingomonas phyllosphaerae FA2
CAGGCACCAACACCTTCACTGGGCGCACGATCATCGCGCAGGACGCGACGCTGGGTCTGGCCGGCGACGGCAGCCTCGCCACCTCGAGCGGCGTCACCGCCAACGGTACGTTCGACATCGTGCCGCATAATGGCGGCGCGTCGATCCGCACCCTCGATGGCACCGGCAATGTTGCGCTGGGCACCAACGGCCTGATCCTCACCAACGCGGCGGACCGCTTCGACGGCACGATCGCGGGCACCGGCGGTGTGACGGTCGCAGGTGGCAACCAGCAGCTCGCAGGCACCAACACCTTCACTGGGCGCACGATCATCGCGCAGGACGCGACGCTGGGTCTGGCCGGCGACGGCAGCCTCGCCACCTCGAGCGGCGTCACCGCCAACGGCACGTTCGACATTGCCCCGCATAATGGCGGCGCGTCGATCCGCACCCTCGATGGCACCGGCAATGTTGCGCTGGGCACCAACGGCCTCGTCCTGACCGACGCCGCCGACCGCTTCGACGGCACGATCGCGGGTACCGGTGGCGTGACGGTTGCGGGCGGGCGGCAGCAGTTGGCCGGTACCAACACCTACACGGGTGGCACGACCGTCGCGCGGGGGGCGGAACTGGCGGTCAGCGGCGGCAACGCGTTGGCGGACAATGGTCCGCTACGTAACGACGGCACGCTCGACCTCCTGTCGTCCGAGCAGGTCGGACCGATCAGCGGCAACGGCACAATCCGTCTGACGGGCGGCACGCTGGGCACCCGCAACGACGGCGACACGCTTTATGCCGGCACGATCACCGGCACCGGCGGCTTGACCAAGACCGGGAGCGGGATCCTTGCGCTGAGCGGCGACAACGACATGACCGGCGGCCTGACGATCGCGGAAGGTACCGTGGCAGTCGCGCGGGCCGCGAACCTGGGCAATGGACCGATCACGATCGATGCGGCCACGCTGGCGACGGCGGGGAACCTATCGACGGGCAATGCGGTCGTGCTGACCGATGCCACCAGCGGCATCGACACGCTGGGTCATGACGTGACGCTGACCGGGGCCGTGTCCGGCGACGGTACGCTCAACAAGCTGGGCAACGGCACGTTGACGCTGACGGGGGTCAATTCGCAGAACGGCATCAACGTGCGCGGCGGCACGCTTGCCTTCAGCTCGGACGCCGCGCTCGGCAAGGCCGGCAGCGTCGTCACGATCGAAGACAACACCACGCTGCGCACGCTGGCCGACATGACGATCGCGCATGCGATCCAGGTCCAGAACACCAAGCTGGCCGCGTTCGACACGGGCGCGCACGACATCACGGTGTCGGGCAACATCCTGGGCTCGGGCATCGTGCAGAAGACGGGTTCGGGCACGCTGACGCTGACCGGCACGAACAGCCAAGTCGTGATCGACGTTCTGGGCGGGCGTCTGCTGGCAACCCAGCAGTCGGCGATCGGTGCGGCGGGTGGCGACATCTATTTGCGCAAGGACAGCCGCTTCTCCGCGGGTGCTGACATGGCGATTACCCAGAATGTCCATGTCACCGGCACGAACGCGGTGATGGATACCGGCGACAGCATCGTTCGCCTGACGGGAACGCTCGACGGCGATCAGTGCCTGATCAAGCAGGGTGCCGGGCAACTCAACCTGCTCGCCGCCGCCAGCAATGCGATCGGTGCCTGTGTCCAGCAGGGGACGCTGAGCTTCAACAACAGCTTCGCCGGCAACGTGTGGGTAGATAAGGACGGCACCGCCGGCGGTTCCGGCGCGATCAACGGCAGCATGGAAGTGCGCGGCACGCTGGCCCCCGGCAACTCGCCGGGTCGCCTGGTGGTGTCGGGCAGCGTCACGCAGTTCGCAGGCAGCACGTTCGCCGTCGACGTCGATGGCGCGACCGCGGGCCTGGGTGCCGGCCATTACGACACGTTGGTGCTCAACGGGGCGGGCAGCGTCTATACCGCGGCGGGCACGATCGCACCAAAGCTGCGCGGGATCACCGGTGATGCCAGCAACAGCTACACCCCGGCGATTGGCCAGACCTTCACCGTGGTCACGGCGCAGGGCGGTGTCACCGGCAGCTACACCGGCCTGACGCAGCCGAGCGCGGGGCTGGCGCCCAACAGCCGCTTCGACGTGCTGTACGCCCCCAATGCCGTGGTGCTGACGGTGACGGCGGCCAGCTACGCCCGACTGTTCGACGGGACCAACGGCAACGCGGCCAGCGTCGGTGCCGCGGTCGACAGCTTCCGCGGCGCGGCCGGTGTCCGCGACACCAGCGGCAAGGGCACGTTCGCGACCGGCCTGATGGCCCTGTCGCCCGAACAGCTCGGCCGGACGCTCAGCCAGAGCTCGGGCGAGATCTACGCCGATGCGATGGACGCAGTGGTGCAGAGCAGCCGCCTGACGCGTACCAGCGTGTCGGATCACCTGCTCGACACCGCCGTGAGCGGACTGACCGGCAGCGACACGCCGATCAGCCAGCGCTTGTGGGGCACGATTGCCGGCGCGACGCAGCAGATCGATGGCGACGGCTTCGGCCAAGGCTATCGCGGCACCGGCACCACGATGACGGTCGGTATCGACAAGAGCGTCTCGGACGGGGCGATGATCGGCGGCGGTGTTTCCTACGCCCGCTCCAACGCCTCGGCGAACGGGCTCGGTCAGGCGCGGATGAACAGCTACCAGTTGCTCGCATACGCGCAGTGGCAGGGTGACGGCATCTACGCCAATGCGATCGTCTCCAGCGGGATCGATCGCTACAAGGTGTCGCGTGCGGTTCAGTTGTCGAACGATACGGCGCGGTTGTCGGCCACGCCGCGCGGCGCCTCGATCGGCGGCGATCTGGAGATCGGCGCGCCGGTCCGGCTCGGTCGCCTCGATCTGACCCCCGCGATCGGTCTGGCCTATGACCGGCTCGATCGCCGCGCGCTCGACGAGCGTGGCGATGCGATCACCGCGCTTTCGACCGGGACCGATCGCCGCGAGGCGTTCCAGCTACGCAGCGGCGCACGCCTGTCGACCAGCTTCGACCTGGGCGGGGCGCAGGTGCGGCCCTATGCCTCGGCCTTTGCGGTTCGGGAACTGGCCGATGCGTACAGCACGATCGATCCCACGCTGTACGGCCAGCGCTTCTCGGTGCGCGCCGCCAATGCCGGCGATACCGCGTTCCGCGGTGCGGTCGGCGTCGACGTCGCGGTGACGCCGGCGGTCAGCCTGCGGGCGAGCTATCGCTACGGCGATGCGGCCAATGCGCAGAGCAACACCTATGCCGGCGGGATCAGCGTTCGCTGGTAACCGATGCCCCGGCCGTCCATGATCGGGCGGCCGGGCCATCCCCGGTAAGAAGAGACGGATGAAGACGATGATCGACAAGGTTGCGGCACTGGCGCTGACGGTGGCGATGCTCGCCACGACACCCGCGGTCGCCGGACAGGCCGAGGCAGCGCCGAAGGTCTACGGCTCGGACCGCAATTTCGAGGCGTGGAACCTGCATTGCGAGACGCGCACCGATGCCAAGCCGCACGTCCGTATCTGCGGCCTGATGTCGACGGTCACGCTGAAGAACGATGCCGGCGCGTCCGCGGTGGCGCTGAAGCTGATGCTTCGCTCCGTTCCCGGCGAGACGGGGCGGCAATTGTCGGTCGATGTGCCGATCAGCGCGTGGTTGCCGGAAGGCGTCCGGTTGACCCATGCGGGCAAGGAACTGGTGCGGCTGCCCTTCGTGGCCTGTCGCCCCGACAGCTGTCAGGCCGGGGCGGTGCTGAGCCCCGACCAGCTCGCCGCGCTTGGTGCGATCGCCGATCAGGCAGATGCGACCTACCAGCTTCAGACCCGCAAGACGGTAACACTCACCTTCTCGATGCGAGGTTTCGCCGGGGGCGCGGCGGCGCTGGAAAAGAGCTTGAGCGAGGGCGTTTGAAGCCTCGCCGGGCGGCATCGTAGAACGCTAGAACACCACGTCGAACGCGACGCTCAGCCGTTCTCCGCGCGCGAACGGGCGGGTGCCGTGGAACAGATAGCTGGGGAACAGCGCCAGCCGCCCCGGTCGCGGTGCGATCGTCGTCAGCGGCTCCAGCGCGAGACCGAGGGCATCGGGCGGACAGCCGAGTTCCAGCCATCCCTCGCGATCGCCCTCGTCCAGCCCGTCGGGCAGCGCGACGTACATCGCCGAGCTGAGCACGCCCGCGGTATGGATATGGCTGACGTGGAAGCCCGCATCGGTCAGCCGCACCGACCACGACCCCGCGAGCTTCGGTGTCGCGTCGCGGTACCTCAGCAGCGGGTGCGCGGCGTCACGTGGCGGCAGTGCGGCGAGATGCGCGGCGATCGCCTCGTGCAACCGCGCGCGCAATGCCCGCAACGCCGGCTCGGTGCGTTCCAGCAATCGTCCGCGCGTCTGCGTGCCGGTGCGCAGCGACTGGCCAATCGGATGTGCACGCGCACGGTGCAGCGAACGGAGCAGCGTCGCGAGTTCGTCCAGCGTCGTAGCCGATAATTCGAGGTCGATCGCCGCGATCAGCCCCGCTTGTCCGCTCAGCCATGCGTGGCGCGCGTCTCCGGTCAGCCGCCATGCCAGATCGCGATACGCCCACGCCGCGACATCGTCGGGCGCGGTCGCCAACCGTTCGTCGAGCAAGCTGGCCGCGCGCGTCGGGTCGCCCGCGGCCAGCGCGCGTCGCGCCGCCGGCACCGCCGCCTCGGAATGCCCCGCCACGCGCGCCAGAGCCGCATCGGCGCGCGCGCCGTCGCGCGCCTCGACCGCGATCGTCGCCTCGGCGAGCCATAGTTCAGGCGTATCGGGCAGGTCGGCACGCGCCGCTGCGATCGCCGCGAGCGCCTCGCTATGCCGTTCGGCGCGCGCCAGCGTCCGCCAGTGCGACAGATGCAGCGCCAGATCGCGCGGGCGTTGCGTCAGCGCGGCGCGATAGCCCGTGGTCAGCAGCGCCCCCTCCCCTGCCTCGGAACGCATCCGCGCCAGTTCCTCCTGCGCCTCGATCCAGTCGGGGAATTGCGCGACCGCATTGGCGAGCAGCGCCGCGCCTTTCGGATCGCCCTCCGCCTCCAGCGCATTGGCCAGCCCCAGCAGCACATCGCGGTCCCCTGCCCCGGCTGCGATGCAGCGCTGGAACAATGCCGCCGCGTCGGCCTCGCCGCGCTCCAGCGCCACCCGCGCCCGGCCATACAGGCTCACCGCGCGCGTCGGCTGAAGCGCCAGCGCGCGGTCGAACGCTGCCGCGGCATCGTCGAGCCGCCCCATGGCGCGCAGCACGATCGCGCGCTGGCTGTGCGCGGCGGCATGGTCGGGGTGGGTGCGCAGCACGTCGTCGAGCGCCGCCAGCGCCTCCGCTTGGCGCCCCAGCCGGTGCAGCACCACCGCGCGATGGTAGCGCGCCTCGACGAACGCCGCGCCCCCGAACCGCACCGCCGCTTCATAATGGTCGAGCGCACGGTGGAGCGCGCCGCTGTCGAGCAGCAGGTTGGCGTAATTGTTGTGCACCTGCGCGTCGCGAGGTGCCCCGGCCAGCGCGCGCCGGAACAATGCGTCGGCGCGCGCCGCATCGCCGCGCCGCCGCGCGACCAGCGCCAGCAGGTGGCAGGCCGCGGGCTGCTCGCCCTGCGTCGCGATCAGTTGCGTCAGGTCGCGGTCGGCGTCCTCCAGCCGTCCGGCGCGGAAGGCGGCTTCGGCACGGGCGAGGAGCGGCAAGCTGTTCGACATCGGGGTAAGATTGCACGCGCGACCGCCGCCCTGTCCATGCCCCTGCCCTTGATCGCATCGCCGGTGTCGGGAAAGATGCGGGGGATGACCGCCCCTCTGCCCCTGTTCGATCTCAACCCCGCGCTGGATGCGTCGGCGCTGGCGGTGCAATTCGCCGCGACCCGCCGTCTTCAGATCCGCGACCTGCTGACCGAGCGCTCGGCCGAGGTGCTCGCCGAGGTCGTGCAGCGCCAGACCCCCTATGGCTTGGCATGGCGCGAGGCGGGCGCCGCGCCGCAGTCGCTGCGCGCCGAGGCAATCCGGTCGCTCGCCCCGGCGCGCGCCAACGAGATGTGGCAGGGTGCGGCGGGCGCGGTCGGGCGCGGCGACTATGGCTTCGTCTATGCGCAATATCCGATGCTGGATGCCTATCTGCAACGCTGGGTACCGGGGCATCCGCTCGAGCTGCTGCTCGAACACATAAACGCGCCCGCCTTCCTCGACTTCATCCGCGCGGTCACCGGCATTCCCGAGCTGATCAAGGCCGATGCGCAGGCGACCCTGTTCGCGCCCAATCATTTCCTGGCGGTCCACGACGATCGCGGCACGAACGACGAGGCGCGGCGGGTCGCCTATGTGCTGGGCCTGTCGCGTGACTGGCGGCCCGATTGGGGCGGCTATCTGACCTTCCTCGACGACGACGACGACATCATCGCCGGCTATCGCCCGCGCTTCAACAGCCTGAACATCTTCGAGGTGCCGCAGCGCCATAACGTCACGTTCGTCCCGCCGTTCGCGCCGGTCGGGCGCTTCGCGGTGACCGGCTGGTTCCGCGACCGATGATTGACTCCGCGACGCTGGCGCTGAACCCGGCGCTCGACTGGGATGCGTTGCGCGCGCGCTTTGCGGCGGACGGGCGCGTACGAATCCGCGACCTGCTGGCGGGCGACGCCGCCGAGCGGCTTCACGCCGCGCTGCGCGGGCGTGACGACTGGCGACAGGTCATCAACAGCGGCGATAAGGTGTTCGAGCTGGATCGCGCCACGCGCGCGGCGATGGCGCCTGCGCAAGCCGCCGCGCTCGACGAGGCGGTGCGCAACGGCGCGCGGCACGGCTTCCAATATCGCTACGAAACGCTGCGGCTGAGCGACGGCGATGGCGACGGTCCGGCCGGCGACCCGGCGCTGTCACCTTTCACGCGCTGGCTGTCGGAAGGCCCCGCGCGTGCGGCGCTCCGCCGTCTGGTCGGCGCGCCCGACATCGCCTTTGCCGACGGACAGGCGACCGCTTATGCGCCCGGCGATTTCCTGACCGGGCATACCGACGCGGTCCCCGGCAAGGCGCGCCGTGCGGCCTATGTGCTGGGGCTCAACCCCGAATGGCGGGTTGAATGGGGCGGGCTGCTGCTGTTCCACGGCGACGACGGGTGGGTGACCGGCGTCGCCCCCGGTTTCAACACGCTCGACGTCTTCGCGGTGCCGCAGGTCCACAGCGTCTCGCGCGTCGCACCCGAGGCCCCGTATCGCCGCTATGCGATCACCGGCTGGCTGCGGGGCGCGCGAACGCCCGGCTGACAGGTCGACGGTCATACCTGTCGACACGTCTGCGGTGACGAGCGCGGTCGATCGAAGCGGAAACATCACCCGGCGCGGCTCCGCGGTAATCCCTCGAAGCGCCGCACGCACACTGGCGCTGCCGCTGCCGGGATGCGATGCAGGGGTAACGATACAGGCGGGAGGATCGACATGGCAGCGGCGACGGTGACGGCGCATCGACGGCTCACCCCGCAAACCCCGCGCGAGTGGTTGCTGTGGGGCGCGATCACCTTGCTCGGCGCGGGAGCGCTCGGCGTCGTTGCGCTCCACCGGGGCGAGCCGGTCAACGCGTTGTGGATCGTTACCGCCGCGCTGTGTACCTATCTCGTCGCCTACCGCTTCTACGCCTTGTTCATCGCCACCCGCGTCGCGCAGGTCGACCCCACGCGCGCCACCCCGGCGCAGCGGCGTGCCGACGGGCTCGACTTCGTCCCGACCGACCGCAACGTGCTGTTCGGGCATCACTTCGCCGCGATCGCGGGTGCCGGGCCGCTGGTCGGGCCGGTGCTCGCGGCGCAGATGGGCTATCTCCCCGGCACGCTCTGGCTGCTGGTCGGAGTGGTGTTCGCGGGCGCGGTGCAGGATTTCCTGATCCTGTTCTGCTCGACGCGCCGCGACGCGCGCTCGCTCGGCGACATGATCCGCACCGAAATGGGGCGCGTCCCCGGCACGATCGCGCTCATCGGGGTGCTCGCGATCATGGTCATTCTGCTCGCGGTGCTGGCGCTGGTCGTCGTCAAGGCGCTCGCCGACAGCCCGTGGGGGACCTTCACCGTCGCCGCGACGATCCCGATCGCCTTGTTCATGGGCCTCTACGGCCGCTTCCTCCGCCCCGGCCGGATCGCCGAAATGTCGGGGATCGGCTTCGTATTGCTGATGGCCGCGATCTTCGGCGGGCAGCAGGTTGCCGCCTCCCCTGCCCTCGCGCCATTGTTCACGCTGACCGGGCCGACGCTCGCGCTCGCGCTGATGGCGTACGGCTTCATCGCCTCGGTGGTGCCGGTGTGGCTGCTGCTCGCGCCGCGCGACTATCTGTCGACCTTCCTCAAGATCGGGGTGATCGCGGGGCTCGCGCTCGGCATCCTGATCGTCCGGCCCACGCTGCAGATGCCCGCGGTGACGCATTTCATCGACGGCACCGGCCCGGCGTTCGCGGGCGCGCTGTTCCCGTTCCTGTTTATTACGATCGCGTGCGGCGCGGTGTCCGGCTTCCACGCGCTGATCGCCAGCGGCACCACGCCCAAGATGATCGCGACCGAAGGCGACCTGCGCTTCATCGGTTACGGCGCGATGCTGACCGAAAGCTTCGTCGCGGTGATGGCGCTGATCGCGGCGTGCGTGCTCGACCCGGCGGTCTATTTCGCGATGAACGCGCCAGCCGCGCTGATCGGCACCGATGTCGCCAGCGCCGCGCAGGCGATCGGCCAATGGGGCTTCCAGATCCAGCCCGAGGCGCTGACCCAGATCGCGCGCGACGTCGGCGAGGGCACGATCCTGAGCCGCGCGGGCGGCGCGCCGACGCTGGCGGTGGGGATGGCGCACATCCTCAGCCGCGTGATCGGCGGGCAAGCGCTGATGGCCTTCTGGTACCATTTTGCGATCCTGTTCGAGGCGTTGTTCATCCTCACCACCGTCGACGCCGGCACGCGCGTGGCGCGCTTCATGATCCAGGACCTGCTCGGCAGCGTCATCCCGGCGATGCGCGCGACCGAGAAGCTCGCGCCGAACCTGATCGCGACCGCGCTGGCGGTCGGGGCGTGGGGCTGGTTCCTGTATCAAGGCGTCACCGATCCGCTCGGCGGCATCAACACGTTGTGGCCGCTGTTCGGTATCTCGAACCAGATGCTGGCGGCGATCGCGCTGACGCTGGCGACCGTGATCCTGTTCCGCATGAAGCGGCAACGCTACGCATGGGTGACGATCGCGCCGACGATCTGGCTGCTGATCTGCACGCTGACCGCGGGGTGGCAGAAGCTGTTCCACCCCGATTCGCGGATCGGCTTCCTGTCGCACGCCGACAAGTTCGCGATCGCGCTGCGCGAGGGCCGGCTGCTCGCCCCGGCGAAGACCCCCGCCGACATGGCGCGGATCGTCTTCAACGACCGCGTCGACGCCGCGGTGTGCGCGTTCTTCGTCGTGCTGGTGCTGGCGATCGTGGTCTACGGGGTGGCGGTGGCGCGGCGTGCGCTGGCCAGCGACCGCCCGACCGCACAGGAAATCGGGCAGGAGGCTGGCGATGTCGTGGTGGCGTAAGGCGGCGCAAACCGCGCGGCTGATGGTCGGCGTCCCCGATTACGACGCCTACCTCGCACACCGCGCCGCGCATCACCCCGGCGAGCCGGTGCTGAGCCGTACCGACTTCCACCGTGACCGGATCGATCGCCGTTACGGCACCGGCAAGGGCGCGCCGCCGCGCTGTTGCTGAAGCGGTCTGACGGTCGTCCGATTGCGGCGGGGCCGCGCCAGCCTAGATTGGCAGCAATGCGAGCGGGAGGACGGGGATGCGGCCGAACATCGTCTGGGGCGTGATCGCGGGGGTGGCGTTGCTGGCGGTCGGCTGGCTGCTCGGACGACAGACCGGCCCCTCCCCTGCCCCACCGGCGGACGGCGTGAAGGTGGTCGCGGCGCATCCGGCCGATGCGCCCGCGCCGCCGACGGTCGCGCGCGCCGACCCGCACGCCGGGCCGACTCCTGCGGCGACCGCGACCGGTGCGCCCGCGCGCATCCCCGATGACGACACCCTGCGCCAGACGCTTCCCGACCCAGCGATGTCCGCGAACGCCTTGTATCGCCGGCTCCGTGCCGAGCCGATCGACGCCGCGGCCGCCGCGCGGATGCAGCGCGTGATCGACGCGGGGCTGGTCAAGGTGCCGTATCTCGATCGCGACAAGCTGCGCGTGCACTGCGCGACGACGCTGTGCGAGATCCACGGTGACTTCGTGGCCGGCGCCAGCACCGACAATGTCAATGTCGCGATGCAGGGCTTGCAGGGCGGCGCCTTGCGGGAGGGGCTGAACGCCGCCGGGCTGGAGATCGCGCTGGGCTCGTTCGGTAGTGACGGCTTCACGATCTACACCCAGCCGCATTCCTAATCTTCATGTCGAGGTGTCGACGTGTCGGATTGTCTGGCGGGCGGCGTTTGTAGAGGAGGGATTGGTTCACGCGGAGGCGCGGAGGCGCAGAGAGGGTGCCGGACGACGCAGTGCGAGGTCGTCTTCCGCGGGCGTCGGGGCGTGATGGCGCTATCGGTAGCCGTCATCGTGACGCAGCGCTCCGCATGACGATCGGGATGTTCTGCCTGCGATCGTCGGCAGCTCGGCCGATCGACATTGCCTGAAGGGGTATCGGTGCTTCTGCACCAAAGACTCCCTCGATCGTCGCCCCGGACTTGATCCGGGGCCCCACTTCTTCGCGATCCGGGCAAAAGGCGCGATCCCGACGCGACGTGCTCCCGACCACCGCCGAACGATCGGAAAGGCGGTCCCGGTTCTCGCAGCCGGGTGAGGCAGGCGCGAGACCTCCGCGTCTCCGCGCCTCCGCGTGAGAACCTCTGCCCTTTCGGCTCGGAATGGAGTGCTGTTGGCGGATCGCCATTTCACCGAGGTAGAGAGCCCGACCGCCCGGTCGTCAGCGCCTGATCGTGCGAGCGGGCGAGAGCTCCCCACCCCTCCTCCGGGCACCATGATGACGATCGGCCGGCCTGAGCAACCGTTCGTGGCGCAATTCCCGCGTCCCGCGATGTAGACGACATGTCGATAACACGACATGTCGACATGCGATGATGGCGTGATCCGTAAGGTTATGCTGGCCCCGCCGCGCACCGCCTCGCCGGGCGGTAGCACGATCGGTGCCCTCCCCTCCTCCGGCATCTCTGTCGCGAATTGTGATGGCGGGGGCCGGCATGAGCAACCGTCCGCGAGGCGCGTTCCATCGCTCGCGGTGCAGGCAACATGTCGATGACCCGACATGTCGACATGTGCTGATGTCGTGACGCGAAAGGTAATGCTGGCCTTGCTGCGCACCGCCAAGCGGAGCGCTCCTCTGCCCTCACCGCCGGCGTCGAAGGTAACCGAGCGCGGCCAGCATGGCCGGCGTTCCTCAGGTCACCGTGTCGATCCGCCAGCACGTCAGGATGTCGACACCTCGACGCCTCGACATCCATCGTTCTGGAACCCCATTGCCGTGATCATAGCGTAGCCGGACGACGCTCGGCATCCAGATCGGCGCCCGCACCTAAGTCAGCTCGATGCCAAGCGGGCCGGTGCGGCGAGCGCAACACCTCCGCGTCCTCTGCGCCTCCGCGTGACCCAACCTTCTTCAGCGTCTCGATAGCCACCGACCGATCGATCAGCCTCCAGTCCTGTTCGTGGAGCCCCCGCCCCTCAACTGCCCGGCACACGCCGATGCCCCTCTCTCCGCGCGGGTCGCCATTACGACCTCGGCGAAGGCCGGGGGAAGCCATCCAGGGCGTCCTGATCCAACACTGGATTACTTCGCTTCGCTCGCAATAACGCGTCGTGCTGTCGACCCCATAGCGCCCGTCGTTGGCCGTACATGTCGACGGCTCGACGCGCAGACACCAATACGATCCCATCAAGTGACAGAGCAATTGGAGTATGTGTCCGTTCGCCGTTGGATGCCTCGATGCGCACGCAGCGATCACCTGCACTGTCGACGTGTCGTAATGTCGACACGGTCGCTAAAATGTAGGCCGGTGCCACCCCGCGGCGCGCCCCCAACCTGCCAAGGCGACGCCTCACTTCAGCAAAACCGGTCGGCATGTCGACAGCTCGACACCCCGACATATCCCCTTCCCTCTGCGGCCGGCGCGGCCCTACAACGGGGCATGGTCCCCTTCCTCCTCAAGTCGTTCGTTTCCGGGCTGCTGATCGCCGCCGCCTCGACGCTGGCGAAGCGCTATCCCGGCGTCGGCGCGTTGGTCGCGTCGCTGCCGCTCGTGTCGGTGCTCGGGATGATGTGGCTCTGGCTTGAGAAGCCCGACGCCGCGAACATGGCCGCGCACGCCGGCGCGACCTTCTGGTACGTGCTGCCGTCGCTGCCGATGTTCCTGTTGATCCCGGCGCTGCTGCGCCACGGCGTCGGCTTCTGGCCCGCGCTGGCGGCGGGCTGCGCACTGACGATTACTCTCTACACGGGGATGACGTGACTGGGCCCGCGCTTCGAGCTGTCGCTGTGATCGACGTGTCGGCGTGTAGACATGTCGTGTCCGTCATTGCGAGCGTAGCGAAGCAATCCAGAGCCGGACCAGGACGCCCTGGATTGCTTCGCTACGCTCGCAATGACCGCCTAAGTGTCGAATTTACGACACGTCGATAGGTCAATTATCCCACATGCCTACACGTAGACATAGATTTCACTACACCTCGTTTTTGCGCCACCTTCGCCAACATCCACCCGAACCGCACCACCTGCCGACGTTTGACACGCCCGCCCGCGGCCCGGTAAATCCGCGTCATGCGCACGCCACCCCCCGCGACGCTCCGCACGGCGGGGCAGGGGTTTTCCGCCCGAAAGCACGAACGCATCCGGCACGCGCGCACGGAGCCGCATCCATGACCAAGGTCATTCCGCCCCAAGGCGATCTGTTCCGGCTCGACAGCCCACTGCTCGGCGATATTCAGGGTGAGCGCACCGTCGCCGAATTCCCGTTCTTCGCGCTCACCAAGCGCGCGCAGATGGAGCCGATGACCTTCGAGAGCGAGGCGGCGCGGATCGAGATCAACCCCAGCAAGACCGGGGTGGCGACGATCTACGACAAGGAAATCCTGCTCTATATCGCCAGCATAATGGTCGGGCGGCTCGAGGCGGGGGAGACGGTCGACCGCACGCTCAGCTTCACCGCCAACGACCTGTTCCGCATGACCGGCACCAACGCCTCGGCGCGATCGTACAGCGCGCTCAAGGCGTCGCTGGCGCGGCTGCAGGGCACGCAGATCATCACCAATATCGAGACGGGCGGGGAGGGGTCGGACAGCGCTTTCTCGTGGCTGCTCAAGGCCGACATCAAATATACCAAGCTTCCCAATGGCGAACGCCGTGTGAAGCATGTCGAGGTCATGCTGTGCGACTGGCTGCACCGCGCGATCCTCACCGATCGCCGGATCGCAGCCTATCACGACGATTTCTTCAAGCTCGGCCCGATCGAGCGGCGGCTGTATGAGCTGGCGAAGTTCAATTGCGTCGACGGCGCGCGGTTCGAGATCGACGCGGTCGAGCTGGCGGGCAGAGTGGGGTGCTCGCTCGAACCGCGCTCGCTCGAAAACTTCCGCCGCACGCTGCGGGAGGTGGTCCGCAACCAGTCGATCCCCGAATATATGCTGGCGTTGACGGACCATAAGGAGCCCGGGCCCAATGGCGGGCGGCCGCGGCTGACGACGCTGGTCACGATCACGCATGACGCGGCGTTGCAGTTCGTCGGCCCGCCCGCGCCGACCGCCAGCGGCCCCGCAACGACCGACGCCTGACCCGTCCGCGCGCGCGTCGCGGGCAGGGCAGGGGGTTTCCCGCCCGAAAGCACGAACCACCCCGACGGTTTTCCGTGCGTAAGCACGAAGGCGCAACGAGGGGGCTTTTCGCTAGCGTTCGGGCGATCGAAACGCCGCTCACCACCCCGATCGGCAGCGTGCCGGTGCCACGACGCGCGATTCGCGCTGCAATCGGGCCACGCGGCGTGGCGAACACCGACTTTTCCGCCCGAAAGCACGAATGATCCGCGGGGAGATGGCGTGTCGCCGGCCCATAACCCCGGCAGTTTTCCGCCCGAAAGCACGAGCATTCGTCCGGTTTTCCGCCCGAAAGCACGAATATTCGCGCTTTCCTACATCAAGGCCGCCCGCCACAAAGACGAAGAGGAGGCGGTTGCGCAGTCGCACTGCCGATGGGGAAATTGGCTGTGAGCACATAAACGAATGCCCGGCACGAAGGCCGGGCACCCGAGATTGCTATATGGCAGCGTCGCCAAACGCTGACCGGTCCTAACAGACGACCTTCCATCTAGCGGTTTACGAACTCCGGTTCAAGGGAGCGCGCTTCGCGCCATGCTCTAGTTTTGCCTGCTGACGGCCCCTTATCCGAGGGGACGAACGATGACCTTTACCCAGACGGCCTTTACCGGGGCCACGGGGGCGCGGCCGATCACCGCGTGGTCGCGCCGGCTGGTGCGCGATCTGGAAGCGCGCGCGCCCGCCGCGGGCGCGGTCGAGCGCAACCGGCTCTATCCGGTGCTCGACGGCGTGAAGGTGGCGCTGGGGCTGGGGACGCCGGCGCTCGAGACGCTCAAGCATCTGATCGGCTTCACCCGTCCCGACGACTGGAAGGAGGGGCGCACCCCGCTCGCCTGGCCGAGCAATTACACGCTCGCCGAACTCGCCGGGGTCACCGAAAGCGCGATCAAGGCGCGGCTACGCCAGTTGCGCGCGCTCGGACTGGTCGCCGCGCACGACAGCGCGCACGGCCGCCGCACCGGGCGGCGCGATGCTTCGGGGGTGATTACCTCCGCCTATGGGCTCGACCTGTCGCCGCTCCGCATCCGCTTCGCCGAACTCGCCGCGCTCGCCGAGGCGCAGACCGCGCAGTCGCGGTTGTTCAAGGAAGGTCGGCTCGCGATCGCGCGGACGCGGCGGCTGGTCGGGCAGGTGCTCGCGCAGGCTGCCGATCTGCACCTGACCGGCGCGCACTGGTTGGCGTTGCAGGATGCGATCGACGTTATCGCCGACGAAGCCGCGACGGCCCGCAGTGCGCGCGACAGCCAGGCCTATCAGGCGGCGCTCGATCGATTGCCGGTGCTCGAGCAGACGATCGGCGCCACGATCGACACGCACATGTTTTCTGCAGAAAGTGACGCGTCGGGGTCAAAAACCGCACCCGCTATACATATACAAACCACCTCCCTTCCCAATGACTCTGTACCGAGCTTGCGACAGCGTAGTTCTGATCCGACGTGTTCCGCTCCTGCTGCGGCGTCGGTCCCGGTGTCGCCGTCGGGAAGTGTGTTCAAGGCACGGCCGGCGGATCTGCTCGCGATGTTCCCGGGGGCGGCGATGTACGTCGCGACACCGCACCCCGGCTGGCCCGACCTCCACGCCGCCGCGGCGCGGCTCCGCCACGATCTCGGCATCCGGACCGACACCTGGGTCGATGCGGTCGAGCGGCTGGGACGCGACGGCGCGGCGATCGCGATGTTCATCACCGCCGAACGCCAGGCGCGCGGCGACATCCGCGTGACGACCGGCGCCTATTTCGCGGGCATGCTGGCGAAGGCGCGCGCCGACCAGCTCGATCTGGGCAAGAGCCTGTGGGGGTTCCGCACTGACGTCCAAAAGTCTGTCGATCATTGAGGATTGGAAATCTCCCCCTGTCGACGCGCATTCATGTTGCCATGTCGACACCACGACATGTAGGGATAGCGCCATGCCGACGATCGCGATCATCAGCCAGAAGGGCGGGGCGGGGAAGACGACGCTTGCGCTGCACCTCGCCGCCGCGGCGCAGGATGCGGGCGCTGTGTCGCTCATCATCGATACCGATCCGCAGGCCACCGCCAGCCAATGGGCCGCGTGGCGGCAGGACGCGCCCCCCGAAGTGATCGACAGTCCGCCGCCCCGGCTCGCCGCCAAGGTCGCGCAGGCCGGCGAACAGGGCGCGCAGGTGATCGTCATCGACACCCCGCCGCACGCCGACAGCGCGGCGCGCGCCGCGGTCGAGATCGCCGATCTGGTGCTGATCCCGTGCCGTCCGAGCGCCTTCGATCTCGCGGCGATCCAGACCAGCGCCAAGCTGGTGCAATTGCTCCGCAAGCCTGCCTTCGTCGTGTTCAGCGCCGGCAGCCCCAATGCGCCGCGCGTCTATGCCGAGGCGGGCGAGCTGGTCGAAAGCTATGGCACCCCGGCGTGTCCGGTTCTGCTCCCCGACCGCGCCGCCTTCCGCCACGCCAGCGCCGAGGGGCGCACCGTCATGGAAGCCGAGCCGAACGGCCGCGCCGCGCAGGACGTCCGCGACCTATATAAATGGGTGTGTCGACAGCTCGACCTGCCCGCCCCCCGTTTCCGCAAGAAGGTCGCCGCATGAGCCGCAAGCCCAGTTTCGCCAACCTGCGCGGCACCGCGACCCCGACACCAGCCGTCGCACCCGCCCCGCGCGTGAAGGCGACACCCGCGCCAGCCCCGGTCGCCACTTCCGCGCCGCCCGAGCCCGCCCCCGTCTCGACCCGCCCGGTCAGCCGCGAAGGTCGCAAGCAGATCGCGGGCTTCTTCTCGCCCGACATGTCGCTGGCGATGCACATGCTTGCGCGCCGGCAGGGCCGCAGCCTCCAAGCGTTGATGGCCGAGGCGTTTAACGACGTGCTGCGCAAACATGGCGAAAGCCCGATCGGCGACTGAACGGACCCGGGGGAGAGGCGTTGACCGGGGACGCTGCCGGAGCATGACGATGACCGACCCCGACGATCTCCCCGCCGATGACGAAGCACCCGTCGATCTGCCCGAGGAACCGGCGGAGAATCTTGGCGACTTCGCCTGACGGTGCAGCCTGCCAGTGTCCGTCGCCCCGGACCGCGACGAAAAGACAACAGGATGACCATGCCGCCTTCGCCACAAGCAACCATTGAGGAATTGCTCCGTCGGATGGGAGCGGGCGACCCGCCCGAGCGCATCGCGGCGTTGGTCAGCGATGACGTCGACTGGTACGTCGCGGGCGCGGTCGATCGCGTCCCTTGGATCGGCCGCAAGTCCGGACGCGCCGGTGCCGCCGACTTCTATCGCCAGATCGGCGAACGACTCATCTCGGAGAAGGTCGAGGTTTCGGACATTCTCGCAAAGGGCGACCGCGTCGTCGTGCTGGGCGCGCTCGCCTCGCGCGTGCGCGCAACGGGCAAGCGGATCGAAACCGAATTCGTCTTCGATTTCACCGTCGAGGCTGGCGAGATCGTCCGGTTCCGAATGTTCGAGGACAGCCACGCGGTCGCGCAAGCGGTCGTCTGAACGGAAGGAGGGGGAGCCGCACCGGCTCCCCCTTACGGACCTCACACCAGCTGGCGCGTCACGCGTACCCCGCGTCCGCGGCGCAGCGCATAGCCGACCGCGCCGAAGCCGAGCAGCAGCATCGCCCACGTCGCCGGCTCGGGCACCGCGCCGCTGGTCGCGCCGGTGCTGGCGAAACGGAAGTTCGTGTCGCAGATGCCGGTGGTGCAATTGCTGTTGGCGTTGAACGCCGGCTTGGTCGTCAGCAACTGCCCGCCCGCATAGCCGTCGGCAGTTGCATTCGCCGCCGGGCCGTAGACCAGCCCGAGCCGGTCGGTCGTCGCGCTCACCACCGCGGTATAGGTCGCGCCGTCGGTCAGCGAGAGGCCGCCGAGGTCGAAATCATACCAGAAGTTCTGACGCGCCGCGCCGGCCGTCGGCGTGCCGGTCACCTGGCGGAGCACCGTCGCGCCCAGCGTGCTGCCGTCCAGCAGCGCGAAGGTCAGCGCGGCGTTGGTCTGCGCGGTGCTGATCGTCTGGAACTGGAAGCCGAACGACGTCAGCGACGTGCCGACCATCGTGAACGACTGGCCGACCGGGCCGTACTGGAAGATGCTGGTACCGCGCGAGCCGCCGGCATCGTGCACGACGGTCGCCGCCTGTGCCGGCGCCGCCATCACCCCTGCCGCGGCCAGCGCCGCCGCCATCATCACCCGCTTCATGATCCGCAACCCCCTGTTAATCTTCGTAAACGCCGCGGCGTCTATCAGGGTGATGTTGCAGTCGCGCGACACCGTGAAAGTGTCGCAAGTCCCTGATCTGCAACCCGACTGTCATGATGACTGAGTAGGCCGCTCACGAACGAAACGGGTTAACGGGGGTCGTCAGATGAGCACGAACTATTGGAAGCTGGGCGCCGGCGATCTGGTTCAGGACTGGAGCGACGCGTCGCTGATCACCAAGGACGACGACTGGAGCCGCGTCCCGAGCATCATGGGCTTCCGCGGCGACGATCTGACGACGCGCACCGGCACCGACCCGCGCACGATCACCGGCAGCAGTGACGTCGTCGACGTGATCGCCAACCAGACCAACACCGCGATCACCAACGGCGGCGTGGCCGAGTTCGAGATCGCCAATCCGGTCGTCGCGCTGCAAGGCTCGGGCACTGCCGACGCGCCGTACCTGGCCTTCTATCTCGACGCGACCGGGCGCAGCGACGTGCACTTCACCGCGCTGATCCGCGACATCGACGGCACGTCCGACAATGCGATCCAGCAGGTTGCGGTCCAGTATCGGCTCAACGACACCGCGGCGTGGGTCGACCTGCCGTCCGCCTATATCGCCGATGCGACGACCGGCGGCACCGCGACGCAGGAAAGCAAGATCGACGTCACGCTGCCCGATGCGGCGAACGGCGTCGCGACGCTCCAGATCCGCATGATGACCACCAACGCGGTCGGCAACGACGAATGGGTCGGGATCGACGATATCCGCGTCACCAGCAACGGCGCGGGCGCGCCGCAGCCGGGCGCCTTGTCGATCGCCGATGCCACCACGATTGAGGGCAACAGTGGCACGCACGACATCGCCTTCACCGTCTCGCGGGTCGGCGGCAGCAGCGGCGCGGTCGAGGCCGACTGGAGCGTGACGCTGCCGGGTGGCGCGGACGGCGCGACCGCCGACGACTTCGCGGCGGGGACGGTCTTTTCGGGCAAGGTGCAGTTCGCCGATGGCCAGACCAGCGCGACGATCCGCCTGCCGGTGGTCGGCGATACGCTGCTGGAAGGCAACGAGAGCTTCTCGGTGGCGCTGTCGGGCGCGACCGGCGGCGCGACGCTCGACCGTGCGATCGCGACGGGGACGATCGTCAACGACGATATCGGCTATCGCACGATCGGCGCGATCCAGGGCATTGGCGCGAAGTCGGCGTTCGAGGGGCAGCAGGTGCTCACCACCGGCGTCGTTACCGCGATCGACAGCAACGGCTTCTATATCCAGGATTATGGCGACGGCGACGCGCGCACCTCGGATGCGATCTTCGTCTTTACCTCCGCGGCGCCGCAGGACGTGTTCATCGGCGACACGCTGACGATCGAGGGCCGCGTCAGCGAATATCGCGCCGGCACCGGCGGGCTGACCGTGACGCAGCTCAACCCGACGTCGATCACCGTCGACAGCTTCGGCGACGCGCTGCCCGACGCCGTCCTGATCGGGAAGGGCGGGCTGACGATCCCGACCGAGAAAATCACCGACGGCTTCGCCTTCTGGGAAGCGCTGGAGGGGATGCGCGTCACGCTCGATGCGCCGCACGTCGTCTCGAACACCACCGACGATCAGTGGCGCGAAACCGACGTCGTTGTCTCGGGCGGCGAAGGCGCGACCGGGCTGAACGCGCGCGGCGGGATCACGATCTCGCCGGGCGACTACAACCCCGAGAAGATCCAGCTACAGGCGGATCGCGCGGTGTTCGACGGCTTCGACCCGCAGTACAGCATCGGCGACCAGCTCTCGAGCGTCACCGGCGTCGTCAATTACGCCAACGCCACCTATGAAGTGATCGTCACCGAGGCGGTGTCGGTGACGAAGGACGTGACGCTCGCCAAGGAAATCTCGGCGCTCACGGGCGATGCGACGCACCTGTCGATCGCGACCTATAACGTCGAGAATCTCGACACCAGCGACGGCAAGTTCGACGTGCTGGCCAGCAACATCGTCTACAATTTGCGCGCGCCCGACATCGTCGCGTTGCAGGAGATTCAGGACGCCGACGGCGCGGGCACCGGCAGCGACCTGTCGGGGCAGAAGACCGCGCAGGGGCTGATCGATGCGATCGCCGCGATCAACGGTGGGCGCTACGCCTATGTCGAGATCGCGCCGACCGTCGCGGGGTCGACCGGCGGCGAGCCGGGCGGCAACATCCGCAACGGCTATCTCTACAACCTCGACCGCGTCGGCTATGTCGACGGCAGCGCGACGCTGATTACCGGCGATGCCTATGCCAACAGTCGCAAGCCGCTGGTCGCGACGTGGGACTTCCACGGCGAGCAGCTGACGACGATCAACGTCCACCTCACCTCGCGCGGCGGCAGCGAGCCGTTGTGGGGCGCCAACCAGCCCGCGTTGGACGCCGGCGATGCCGCCCGCACCGCCCAGGCGGCGGGGGTGAAGGCATGGGTCAACGACAAGCTCGCCGCCGACCCGTCGCTCAACATCGCGATCATGGGCGACTGGAACGGCTTCTATTTCGAACAGGCGCAGACCCAGCTCACCGACCCGGCGCAGGGTGGCAAGTTCACCAACCTCAACACCTTGCTGCCCGAGGAAGAGCGCTACAGCTACATGTTCCAGGGCAATGCGCAGGCGCTCGACAACATGCTGGTGACCGGAGAGCTGCTGAACGGCGCGTCGTTCGACGCGGTGCACCTCAATTCGGAATTCGGCGGCGATCGCCCGACCGACCACGATCCGCAACTGGCGTTGCTCCAGCTCGGCCGCGATACGGCACCGGCGGTATTGGCGACCGACGCGTGGAGCGACGACGTCAGCCACGGTTATCACAGTGCCGCGTATCTGCGCTTCGGCGGCATGGAGCATCTGCACATCGCGTAAGGCGATACGGGGACGCCGGGGCCGGGGCTTATGCCTTTGTCCCGGCGTCCGGCCCCGCTTGCAGGCGCGTGGCGAGCGGTCATCCTCCCGGTATCGGCCCGGGGGGAGCGATGATGACGAGACGGATCGTGGCGACGGTAGGGCTTGCCGTTGCGCTGGTGGCGGCGACGATATCGACCGGCCGGATGCCTGGTTCGGCACATGGACGCTCCGGCTGCGTACGCCGGGCGAGCCCCCCGAAACGCTGATCTACAGCGATGCGGGGGAGGGCGCGATGCGGATGGTTTCGGTCGAGGACAAAAGCGAGATCGTCACCCGCCTCGACGGACGCCCCGCCGCCGACCGTGGCGCGAACGCCGGTCGCGGCCACACGCTGGCGGTCACCGCGGTGTCGCCGACGCAATATCGCTGGACGTTCGCGATCGCCGGCGCGCCCTACGTTCGCGGCATCAACACGCTCGCGGTGGATCGCCGGTCGTTCACCGAAGTGAGCTGGCTGGTCGCCAAGCCGGCCAAGAAGGTCACGCTCGTCTACGACCGGCAATAAGGCGGTGGACGTGGTGGCTATTGCGGTACCGTTGCCGGCGTCGCCTGCGCCACCCGCGTGCGCGCGGCCTCGCTCATCGCATCGGTATCGGTCAGGTCGACGATATGCACCGTCGCTGGGCCGGAGCGCTGCGGGATGCGGCTACCCAAAATGATCTCGAACGGCGCGCGAACGGTGAACCGGTCGATGCGGTAGAGCCCGGGATCGGTCGGTTGCAGGTCCAGCGGGATGTAGCGGCGCGCGCCGACATGCTTCAGGATCGAGGGCTGCCACGGGCCGAGGCCGTTGCTGCGCAACAGCTCGACGTCGGCGGTGCGGCCATCCGGGCGGATCCAATAGCCGACATCCGCCCATTGCACCTCGTCGCTGCTAGCACGACCGTTGAATTCGCGGGACGGATTGATGTCCTTGATATCGGGTGCATACAGCAACGCCGGGCTGCGCTTTCCCGATTGGCGCAACCGTGCCGCCAGCGCGTCGATCGCACCCGCATCGCCCTTCCGCACCGCGATCCGCATCCGCAGGATGTCGCGCAGCTCGCCGATCGCCGACTGCGCGGGACCGGCGACCGCGACGCTCTCGTCGGCCAATCGTCCGGCGTTGCGGAACTGCCCGCGCATCAGCGCGACCCACGCCTGCCGGAACGTCGCGTTCGCGGCCATCGCCGGTTGCCCGTTGTCGCGCCCGCGCTGCGCCACCTTCTTGTAGATCCCCTCCGCCGCGCCCGGCATGTTGAGCGCGAGCAGGTCGTCGGCCAGTTGCAGCTCCTGCGTCAGCGTCGCAGCGTTGGTGGTGCCGATATGGGTGCGCAGCACCTCGACATTGTGGCGCGCGGCGTTGCGCCAGATCCGGTCCAGACCCTCATGCTCGGCGACCGTCGCCATCGTCGCATACAGGCTCGATACCGGTCCTGGGAGCTGCGCCGCATAGCGCTTGTTACGGCCGACCGCGCGTTGCAGCGTGCGCAGCGCATCGGTGTAGCGCGCGTCGGCGAATTGTTCGACCGACGCCTGCAACGACGCCTCAACCTCTTGCGCGGGCGGGCAATTCCGCGCGAGGCAGGCCGCCAGCTCCTTCTCGGCGCGGTGGCCGACGACGATGACGTCACGCAATGTCGTGGGTTCTGGCGGGGCAGGGGGCGGAGTGGTGGTGACCTGCGCCAGCAGGAGCAACAATCGGCCGGGCATCTAACGGACTCCTCGCCTTGACGCCGGTGACGGCTAGTTCGTTTCGTTCGTCATCGCGGTCGAAAGACCTTTCGCCACGCGCGCCCGATGCGCTTCGCTCATCGCCTGGGTTTCGGTCAGGTCGATGACGTGCACCGACATGCGCCCGGTGCGCTGTTCGATGCGTGTCCCCACTGGCGTCCCCATCGTGCCGCGTACCGTGAACCGGTCGATCCGGTAGAGCCCCGGTTCACCCTCCGCGAGCTTCGGTGGAACGTAGCGGCGCGCCCGGACCTGCTCCAGAATTACCGGCGACCATTGCCCCAGTTCGTTGGTGCGGAGCAGCTCGGCGTCCGCGATCCGGCCGTCGGGGCGGATCCAATAGCCGACGTCGGCGAACCGGATACTCGTGTCGGACTGAGACATGATCGCGATGGAACCCGGCGGCGGATTGATGTCCTCGATCGGCGGCGCATACAGCAGGATCGGTGGCGCGTTGGTCGACTGGCGGATGCGCGCAGCCAGCGCGTCGACCGCATCCTTGTCGCCCTTGCGCACCGCGACCCGCGTCCGAACGATGTCACGCAGTTGCGCCATCGTCGCGTCGCCCGGCCCGGCCAGCGCGACCGCCGCGTCGGCGAAGCGTTCGGCGTCGCGATTCCGGCCGCGCGCCAGCGCCAGCCAGGCGCGCCGGAACGTCGCGCCCGCCGCCAGATCGTTGCGGCCCGTGGCGGCGGCGTTGCGTTGGACCTTGGTGTAGGTGCCGTCGGCGAGATCGAACGCGCCTTGCGCGGCCATGTCGTCGGCGAACTTCAGCTCCTCGCCCATCGTCGCGAGGCTGGTGTCGCCCAATTGCCCCCGCAATGTCAGCAGGTTGTTGCGCGACGCGGTGCGCCACAGGTCCTCGTCCCCCTCATGCTCGGCGACCGTTGCGAGGGTTGCGTAGAGGCTGGATACCGGGCCCGGCAGCTCGGCGGCGTGGCGTTTGTTGCGGGTGATCGCGCGTTGCAGCGTGCGGCGCGCGTCGGTGTAGCGGCCGTCGGCGAATTGTTCGACCGACGCCTGCAACGATGCCTCAACCTCTTGCGCGGGCGGGCAATTCCGCGCGAGGCAGGCCGCCAGTTCCTTTTCCGCGCGGTGGCCGACGACGATCACGTCCTTCGGCTCCGCGGGGGTGGAGGAAGCGGCGACTTGCGCCAGCAGAAGCAGCAGCGGACCCGTCATGGAGCGAGGCTCACCCGCCGCCCACCCCATGTCAAGCGCGGTTTATCGCAGCTTCAGCGCCTTCAGCACCGCTAACCAGCTCACATATTTAAAGTTCTGCGTGTCGGGCGCGTTGTCGCCGTCCTGCGCGACGAACAGCCCGGCGGGATAGTCGCGGCCGAAATCGCCGAGCGCCAGTTCGACGCCGTCGGTATCACTGGTGCCGTCGATGGTGCCACCATTGATCCGAAAATACCCCGCGAAGGTGACGTCCGGTAGCCGGTAGAGCGTGTATTTGCTGTCGCCCTGACTGGAAACGACGAGAAATCCGCCGTCCCGTCCGCGCGGCGCGAGCGCGAGCCCTTCGGCATCGGCGACCAGCGTCTTGCCATCGACCTTCGCGACCGGCGTGGCGGTGACCGGCGCGGCGGGGTCGGCGGCGAAGCGCCAGAGGCCGACGTCTTCCTCCGCGACGTACAATTGCCCGGTGCGGTCGTCGGCGACGCAGCCCTCGGACTGTGTGGCGAGCTTCATCGAGCGCACCGTCGTGACGCGCGGGGTGGCGGCGGTCAGGTCGATCGCGACCTGATCGATGCGGCCGTCCTTCATCACCACGAACGCGAACAGCGCCTTGTCGCGCGCGCGCTGCCACAGGCACATGCCATAGGCCTCGCCCGCACCCGACGGATAGCGGCCGAGCGGCAGCAAGGTGGCGCGCGCGGTATCGAGCGTGAACAAGGCGACATGCCCGTGCGTCTTGTCGGCACGATCACTCGCCGCGACGATCACCCGCCCGCCGAGGTCGCGCAGGTCGACGTTGTTGAGCCGCGCCGCCGGGGTGAACGACAGCCGCTTGCCCTTCAGGTCGTAGACGTGGATGCCCGCCTGCTTGTCGGTGCCGATCACGAGGCTCTTCGCCGGGTCGCGCGGGTTGCGCCAGATCGCGGGATCGTCCGCGGCATCGGCGGCGGTGTCGACCGGATCGGTCTCGGCAGTCGCGGCGACGGTCGGTACCACGTCCGCGGCCGGCGTCGCGGTTGCGCAGGCCGACAGCAGCAGCGCGAGGGGAAGCGCGCGCTTCACAGCTTCACCCGCACGCCGCCGAAGATCGTGTAACCGAACTTCTCATATTCATACACGCGCTGGCGTTCGCCGTAATAGCGCACGCCCGCCGAGTTGGTGAGGTTCTTGCCCTCGACGAACAGGTTGATCTCCTTGGTGAGCTGGACGCTGCCAGTCGCGTCGAGCTGCCCGCGGCCCTCCCAATAGAGGTCGAGCGCCGGCAGATCGGCGTTGATCTCGTCGAGGTAATCGCTGCGCTTGGTATAGGCGACGCGCAGGTTCACGGGCCCGCGTTCGTAGAACAGGCTGGCGTTCCACATATGCGTCGACTGGCCGGGCAGGCGGAAGCGCGTGCGCCCGCCGAACGCGGTGTCGAAGCGCGCATCGCCCGCGGTATAGGTGTAATTGGCGAACACCCCGAACCCGCCGAGCGCGCCGGGCAGGAACGACAATTGCTGCTGCCAATTGACCTCGACGCCATAGAGCTTGCCCTCGCGCGCGTTGACCGGACGGCTGAGCACCGCCCCCGCGACGCCGTTATAGGTGCCGAAGCCGGTGACGTTGTAGCGATAGTCGCTGAGGTCCTTGTAGAACGCATTGACCGCGATCACCCCGAGCGGGCGGATGTAATATTCCAAGCCGGCATCGACATTGTTCGACAGCGTCGGGCGCAGATTCGGGTTACCGAATTCGACGCGCACCGTATTGCCCTCGGTCGTCTCCAGCACGCGCGGCGCGATTTGCGGGAAGTTGGGGCGGTTGATCGCGCGGGTCAGCGCGACGCGCCCGATCAGGTTCGGCGTGAACGCCTGACGCAGCGTCAGATTGGGGAAGAAATCGGTGTAGCTGGTGTCGCCGCGCGCATTGCCGATCACGCCCTTGGCGGAGACGGTCGGCGCCTCGCTGCGGAACGACGTCGCCTCGACGCGTAGCCCCGCGATCAGCGTCGTGTCGCCGAATTCGAACGTGCCCATCCCGAACATCGCCAGCAGCTTTTCGGTCGCGCGGTAATCGGCGCTGACCGATTGCGGCAGCCGGCGTTGCGCCGCGCTTTTGGTGGCGTCGAAATAGCTGTCGACCAAGCCGGTGTCGAAGCGGTCGCCGAGCGCATAGTCGAAGTTGCGCGAGTCTTCGTCGGACAGCAATCCGGCGAGCGTCTGGGTCGGCGCGGCGGACGCGCGCTGGTCGCGCAGCCGTTCCTCGTCGGCGCGGATGTTGCGGGCGCGGAACTTGCCGCCGGTCGACAGCGTCGCGGTGCCGCTGCCCAGCGGCTGCGGGATGTCCATGCGGATCTGCGCGGTGAATTCGTCGTTCTTCGTCGTGTTGCTGCGATAGCTGTTCTCGCGGAACCCGTAGCGATCGAGCTGGAGATGCTCGTTCGAGGTGAACAGCGAATAGCCGGGCAGATCGGTGTCGCGCCCGAAATCGTACGACAGGGTGGGGCGCAGCGTCGAGCGGAACACCAGCTCGTCGCGGCGCGGATAGGTCTGCGACGTCTCGCTGTACGCGACATCGGCGCGGACCTGCCCGTCGCCGAGTTGCTGCTCGATGCCGCCGGTGACGGTCTTGATCTCGTTGACCTGCTGGCGGTGGCGCAGCGCCTTTTCGATCCGCGTCTTGGTCCAGGTCGCGGCGGTGTCGGTCGATCCGGCGACCGGCGCGGCCTGATCGGCGTTCCAGGTGATGCCGATCCGGTCGCGATATTCATTGTCCTCGAACCGCGCATAGGTGCCGCGCACCCAGGTGCGCGTCGCGTCGGTGGGGCGCCATTCGAGCGCCGCGGTGCCCGCGATCCGCTCGCGCTTCGTCACGTAATCCTTGAACAGCGTCTCGGTGACGCGCAGCCCGGCGCTGGTCGGGGTCCAGGCGTTCTCGACATTGTCGGGCTGGCGATCGGTGCGCGAATAGCTGCCCGACAGCAGCAGGCCGAACTGGCGATCGGCGCCGAAGCGGTCGCCGACCGATCCCGACGCGCGGTAGTCGCTGCCCTTGCCGAACTGGTTGTAGCTGGCGCCCGCCATGCCCGTCAGCGCGAAGCCCTTGCGATCGAACGCCGAACGCGTGGTGATGTTGACCGCGCCCGCGATCGAATCCGCATCCTGATTGGGGAGCAGCGACTTGGTCACCTCCAGATTGGCGACGATGTCCGACGGCAAGGTATCGAGATCGACCGCGCGCGTCGTGGGATCGACCGACGGGATCTGGATGCCGTCGACCGAGATCGCTGACCATTCGCTCGGCGCGCCGCGCACGTTGATATAGCGGCCTTCGCCCTGATCGCGCTCGATCCCGACGCCGGGCGCGCGTTGCAGCGCCTCGGCGATGTTGGGATCGGGGAAGCGCCCGATCGCGTCGGCGGAGATGACGGTGATCGTGTTGTTGGCGGTGCGCTGCTGGTTGAGCGCGCGCGCGGTATTGTCGAACAGCGACGCGCCGCGCACGACGATGTCGCCGCTGTTTTCGCCGGCTGCGGGGAGCGTGATCTCGACATCGCGGACGCGCTCCGCGGCGGTGACGCCCTGCGTCGCCTGCGGGCGGCCGAGATAGTCGATCAGCAGCGTCACCGCGCTGGTCGCATCGGGGGTGGCGATCGTGAACCCGCCCTGCAGATCGGTGGTCGCCTGCGCGCCGGTGCCCTCGACGACGATCCGCGCGCCGGGCAGCGCCGCGCCGGTCGCGTCATAGACGTGCCCCGACACGCTCGGCCCCGCGACCGCGGCGACGGTGCCGGCGGGGGCGGCATCGGGCGCGGTGGTGTCGGCCGCTGCGGCGGGTTGCGCGGCGATGGCGAGTGCGATGAGCGAGACGCCCGCGAACGCGCGGACGCCGGAGTGAGTGACGAGCATGTGGCTCCCCCTTGGGCGCTGTGGTGCCGGCGTTGGCCGCCGGCCGGTGATGGGGGTGCGCATGACGGGGTTAGATGACGGAACGACGCAGGTTTGGTGACGTGGATATGACAGCGGTGGGGCTGTGGCTGTTGGGGCACAGCGGGGGGGGTGTTCGCATGAGCGAGCAGGCGGGAGGACATGAGCTGAGATCGCTGATCGTCATTGCGAGCGCAGCGACGCAATCCAGAGCCGGATCAGGACGCCCTGGATTGCTTCGCTACGCTCGCAATGACGTGGTCAAGTTGATGTCATTCCGCTCCAGCCCAGCTGCGCACGCTAGGTGTCGGCAGCCGGTTTGGATCACGCGGAGGCGCGGAGGACGCGGAGATGTACCGCGCGGTGTACGCGTGATCCTGTCATTACGGATCGCTCCAGATGTGGCGAGCGCAACATCTCTGCGTCCTTCGCGCCTCCGCGTGAAAACCCCTTTTTCTTACGCTCCTTCAGGAGCCCGAATGTCGACCATTCCTAGGATTCGATCGCGTAGGTGACGATCAGGGTCGCGGAGGTGTCGACCGGCTCGGGCGTGATGTCGATCGCGACCGGGGCGGGGGCGTAAGCGTTGGCACCGCGTGTGGCGGTAACGGCGATATCCTGCCCGCCCGATCGCGCCTCCGGGTCTTCCACGCTCAGCAAGCGTCCGAGCCGCGCACCGGAAGCCGCAGCGATCGCGGTGGCGCGGGCGCGCGCGTCGGCGATCGCCGCTGCCTGGGCGCGTTGCCGCGCGGCGCTGGGGCTGCCGAGCGAGAAGCCGCTGAGCCGGGCGTTGACGGCCCCCAGCCGGCTGGCAAGGCTCAGCGCGGTGCCCGCGTCCTTGACCGGGCTGATCCGCAGCGAACCTTCCATGACGGCGATATAGCCGCGCACCGCGCACGCACCCGAGGAGAGTTTGGGACGATCATCGTCGCCATCAGTGCCGAAGCAGGCACGGTCGCGCACCTCCACCATCGACAAATCGCCGGTTCGCAACACCGCCTTGGGGCCGAGCAACCCGGCCAGCCCCTCGGCGATTGCGGTGCGCTTGCGCGACAGGGCGCGGGCGGCGTCGTCGGTGCTGGTGCCCTCGCCGCGGATCGCGAACGACAGCGACGCCACGTCGGGATCGGTGCTGACCTTGCCGTGGCCGGTCACCCTGATCCGCGAGGGATCCTCGGCCGCGGTTGCCAGCGCGGGAGTCGCGACAAGCGCCGCCGCCAACAGGATGTTTCGTAGCATTAAGTTCCCCCGTCTTTTGGCCCAGCTTAGCCACGACGCGGCCCCTGTCGAGCGCGACTGATCGAGTGCGTGACTCATTGCGCCGCCGGTGAGTCAGGAAATCCGTCGGACAGCCACGTGCCGTCGCGCTACCTTCCGCCGTGTACCGCAGGAGGCCGCGATGACGCCCGATACGCTCCCCTATGCCCCGATCGAGCTGGTCGCGCGCAACCCGGCGCGTGGGGTGTACCGGCGCTGGCGGCTGCACGCGGCGCGCGACCTGTTCGGGCGCGTCACCGTCGAAACCGCATGGGGCCGGATCGGCGCGCCGGGGCGCACGCTGGTGCGCAGCTTCGCCGCCGAGGACGAGGCGTTGCGCTACGTGCGTGCGCTGCTGCGGCGTCGGGCGGGGGCGCCGCGGCGGATCGGCACCGGATATGTCGTCGCCTGACCTTGTCCACTCTGTCTCGATCCGCTATATCGCAGACAGGAAGGACAGCCTGATGACCGCGCTCGCCCGCTCGCTCGCCACCCCCGACACGCTGCGCCGCCGCGCGATGCAGGCGTTGACCGAGGCGGTCGCGCGCGCGCTCGACAGCGCCAGCGAGGAGACGCTGGCCGCGATCGTCGGCGCACAGGACCCGCGCGAGGCGCTGGCGATCGCGCCGCGCGACCTCGCCCCGCCGCCCCCCGAACGGCTCGCCGCCGAGCGCGCCGCGCGGGCGCGCACCGCCGGGTTCCGCGCCGAACTGGCGGCGCGGGTCGGGGGGATGTACGACCGCGCCGAGGTCGCCGAGCTGCTCGGCGTTACCCCCGCGGCGATCGACAAGCAGCGGCAACGGCGGCAGATTCTCGGCGTGCCTTATGGCAACGAAATCCGCTATCCGGCGGCGCAGTTCCGCGACGGCGCGGCGGTTGCCGGGCTCAAGCCGATCCTCGATGCGTTCGGCGACATGAACTCGTGGGGGCAGTTGCAATTGCTCGCCGCGCCGCTCGATGGGTTCGGGGATGCGCCCGCGTCGGTGCTCGCCTTGCTGGCGGACGGGGCCGATGCGGAGACGCGTGCGCGGCTGGCGGCGCTGGCGGCGGGCTGGGCGGCCTGACGCCGACCGATGCTGCGGCTGCGCCGGATGCGCGAGGGCGCGGTGTTTCACCGCATCCATCGCAAGGCCTTGTCGCCGCTGTTCTTCGGCCCGAACGGCGTGACCCCGCTGCAACGCTACGACGATCCGGCGGGCGGGTATAAGCTGTTGTATCTCGCGCTCGATCTGGAGACGGCGTTCGGCGAGACGCTGGTGCGCGTGCCGACCGTCACCGACGTGCTGTCGAGCGACGTGGCGGTGCGTGCGCGCAGCGAACTGGTCGCGCGGCGCGCGCTGAAACTATATCCGCTGGTCGATGCCGGCGTGTCGGCGCACGGCCTGTCGTTCACCGAGCTGCACGGCAGCGACTATCGCCGCACGCAGGCGATCGGCGCGGCAATCCACGCGGGGAGCAGCGCGGACGGGATCCTCTATACGTCGCGCTTCAATGACCGGCGCTGCGTCGCGCTGTTCGACCGCGCGCGTGATGCGGTGGCGATCACGACGACCGCCGCGCTGCTCCCCGAAGACGCGCACGCGCTCGCCGCGCGGTTCGGGAAGCAGTACGTCGATGCCTGAGCGCTAGAAGCGCGCCGACAGGCCGACCCGCACCGTCCGGCCGCGGACCTGATAATAGGTCGGGAAGGTGTTGAACCCATAGCCGATCCCGTAGGTCAGATCGTTGCCGATCAGCGGCGGGTCCTTGTCGAACAGGTTCTGGACGTTGAAGCGCACGTCGATGCCCTTTACCAGCGTCACATTGGTGTTGAAGTCGAAGTAGCTGCAGGCCGGGATGCGGTTGGCGAGCGGATAGGTCTGCCCCGTGGCCGCCTTGAGCACCGTGCTGCTCGACAGCTTCGAATTCTCGGTGCCGCCGATATAGCGCCAGGTGAAGCCGATGCCGCCCTTGATCCACGGCAGCTGCCAGTTGACGCCCGCGACATGCCGCCAGCGTGGCATCGGGTCCTGACAGGCGAAGCCGAAATAGCCGAGGCACGACCAGGACGGATTGCCGGGCGCGAACTGCTTCTCGAACTTGGTGGTCAGCGTGCCGTTGAAGTTCAGCCCGAACGTGCCGATGTTGTCGGCAATACCGAGCCGCTTAGGATCGAGCGAATAGCTGGTGCTGAAGTCGATCCCGCGCGTCGCGGTGTAGCCAGAATTGTTGTAGCGCGCATCGGCGACGACCAGCTGCCCGGTCTGCGGATCGCGCTGGTAGAACTGGCAGAAAAACTCGACCTTGTTGTCGTAGCATTGGTTGAACGCCATCCCGATCCGCGTCCATTCGAACGCGCCCTGGATGTTGATGTCGTACCAGTCGGCCGAGGCGGTGAAGCCGGGGATGCCGCGCGGTTGCAGCACCACGCCGAGCGTCTTGCTGCGCGAGCGTTCGGGTTGCAGCGCCGAATTGCCGCCGTTGACCAGCGTCGTCGGGCAATAACCCTGTGAATCGCACCCGGTGTAGCTGCTGAGCGCATCATATTGTGCGCGCGTCATCGCGACCGAGCATTGATCGAACGTGTAGCGCGTCGCGCCCTTGCCGTCGCTCGCGGCGCGCGGCGGGGCGCACAGATCGAGCATCGGCGTATTGGGGTAACGGTTCTCGCCCTCGAGCCGCTGCTGCACGCCCACGCGAACCGCGCGGTTGTAGCTGCCGCGGAAGCGCAACCCGTCGACCGGCGCCCAGCTCGCTTCCGCCTTCCAGCTGCGGATCAGCTTCTGGTAGACGTCGTAATCGGAGATCCGATAGCCGCCGTTGACGCTGAGTTCCTTGAAGAACGGCTTGTCCTCGATCAGCGGGATGTCGATCTCGCCGCCCAGCTCCTTGACGCTGGTACGCCCGTCATAGGTGGTGAAGATCGACCACGCGCCGAAGCCCTGCGACTGGTTGCGGTATTTGCGATATTCGCCGGTGACCGCGAAGCCGATACCGCTGGTCGCGAACGGGCTTTTGATGCCGTATTTTTCGAGCGTGCCGGAGATGACGCCGTTGACGACCTGCAGGTCGTTCTGCTGGCGACGGCTGCCGTCGCCGGTCACGTAATTATAGACCGCGTCGCTGATCGTCGAATTGGAGGAAAAGGCGTCGATCGGTTGGCAGCTGGGATCGCTGCCGTCGATCGTGGACAGGCAAGTCGGCACGCCGTTCACGTTGCGGACCTGCAACCCCTTGGTCAGGCGGTCGGCCTGATCGGCGAAGTTGAGATGGTCGGACGACCCCTCCATGATGTTGCGGGTCTGCTGGTAGCTGAGTTCGAAGCGGATGTTGTCGACGATCCGCCCCGACAGGTTGAGCGCGCCGCGCCAGTCGGTGGTGCTGTTGCGGAAATTCTGGATCATCCCCGGGCGGAACAGCGACAGCGCGATCGGATCGCTGAGCGCGGTGGTGCCGGCCTTAGCGCCGCAGATCTCCTGCGCCTGCGCCGCGCTGAGGTACGGATTGTCGCAATTGACCGGCGAGGACGGGGTATACATGCCGCCGTCGACCGAGTTCGCGCCGCGCTCGTTGATCCGGCTGTAGAGGAAGCTGCCGTTGAGCCGCAGCCCGAGCGGCAGCTCCGCGGTCAGGAAGCCGCCGGCATTGTAGGTTTCGCTGCGGCGCTGGATCGAATCGACGCGCTGGATGCGCACCTCGTCGGCGGTGTCATACGGGCGGAAGGCGCGCGACCCATCAAGGGCGTTGGTGCGATCCTGTCCGTTGATGTTGAAGTAATTGTACGGGTTGTAGGTGGTGCCGTCGCAGGCATAGCTGGTGTTGCCGGCGTCGCGATTGTTCGGATCGAACATCAGCAACGGGCAATTGACCGTGTCGATCTCGCGATACTGGATCGGCAGCGCCAGCTTGTAGGTCGCGAACGCGCTGATGTTGAGCGCACCGCCGAGCAGGTTCTTGCCTGCCGCCAGCGACGCGAAGTAATTGCCGCCGCCCAGCCACGGCCCGCGCGGATAGCTGTAGCCGGCCTTTTGCGCGGTCTCGCGCAGCAGCTGGCTGTCGTTGTTGTGGCTGAACCCGCTGACCTCGCCGTCGAAGGCGATGCCGTCGAACTTGCGCTTGAGGACGAAATTGACGACGCCCGCGATCGCGTCCGAGCCATAGACCGCCGACGCGCCGCCGGTCATGATGTCGATCCGGTCGATCAGCGCGCCGGGGATGATGTTGACGTCATTGTCCATCCGCTGCCCGTTGAGCAGCGTCAGCGTGCGGCCCGCGCCGAGATTGCGCAGGCCGACCGACGCCGCGCCCGACGTCCAGCTCTGCCCCTGCAACCCGAGCATCGGGGTGACCTGCGGCAATTGCGCGAGCGCATCCTCGACGCGTGCGAGCCCGCGCTCCTTGAGATAGGTCGAGTCGATCGTCGCGATCGGCGCGTTGCTCGTCATGTTGGGGCGGATGATCCGCGTGCCGGTGACGATGACGTCGCCGGGATCGGCCTTGTCCTGCTTCGCGTCGATGCGGTCGGTCGAGGCGGCGACGCCGGTGACGGGGGGCGTTTCGTCCTGTGGCGCAGGGGTTATGCTATCGGCGGCGACTTGTGCAGCGGCGACACCCGGCCACGCCAGCGCGAGAAGCGACACTCCCAAGAGCTGCCGTGCGCAACGAAATTCCCCCATTTCGGATTCCCCGCGTTATTTTTGTAGGAGCATTCAAGCACATCGCTGACGTTATGACAAATATATTATACAGTATTTTTAGTCTGTGATTAGCGGCTGCTTTGCGTCGGCCGCATGCCAAGCGTCGCGAACCGACCGACTGGACGCCGTTCGGGGAAGCAGCGTATCGATCCGTAAGCGGCTTGGTCAGCGCGCCGCCGCGATCGTCGCCTGTCGCGCGATCAATTGCCAGCCGCCAGCGCGCTTCGCCCAGACATCGGTGAACGGGCGGGTGACCTGCTTGCCCGCGCCCGGCCCCTTGAGCGGGACCATCGTGTCATATCCCATGACGACCGTCACCTCGGGCTTCTCGCCGACGAAGGTGATGTGCTTGCGGAAATCCTTATAGTCGAGGAAGTCCTGCGCCATCAGCGCGATCACCTCCTCGCGGTGCAGCACGGCGTCGCCGGGCGAGTTGACCACGAAATCCTCGGCCCACACCGTGCGCACGCCGTTCGCGTCATGCGCCATCATCGCTTTCCCCAAGCGCCCGTACGCCTGACCGATCTCGGGCGGCATCCGCACGCCGGGGGCGAGCTGGGCGAGGGCGGGGGTGGGGGCGGCGACGATCAGTGCGAGCAGCGGTGCGGCGATCCTGTACATCACCTTCTCTCCCATGCGCGGCGCCATCATGCCGTACGCCGACAGCCGTCGCAATGGTCAGGTGCCGCTGTCCACTGCCGGCGCCAGCCGTGCGCGGAGCAAGGTCGCGAACCGTTCGACCGGGCACAGCCGCGCGCAGCCCGGCACCGTCATCGGCGTCGTCGTGACGTGGCGCCCCAGTCGGCCCAGTTCCGCAGGGGTCTGCGTCCGGTACGACAGGCGTATGAAGCGTGCGCCGCGGGCGTCGCGTAGCCGCTCCATCACCAGCACGCCCGCCGGAGCGGTGTCGTTTCTCGCATAGCCGGGTGAGACCAGATCGACCCCCAGTGCCGCCGCGAGCGCGGTGACGTTGGTGTCGTGGCCGACCAGCAGGTCGAGCGCGGGGCCATCCTGCGCGGTCAGCGATGCGATCACGCGGCGGCCGAGCGGGCCGGCCTGGTGCGCGGCCATATAGGGGGAGCGCGTGAAGATGTCGAACAGCGCGGCGTGCAATCGCCCGATGCGCTCCAGCACCGCTGGCGTCGCGCGGCCCCAGCCGGGGTGCGGCATCCCCTCGGCGGCTTCGAGCAGCAACACCTGCGCGATGCCGGAGGTGCGGCGGATCGGGCCGTCGAGGTCGATCCCGCGCCCGTCGGCGGTCGCGCGCAAGGCGGAGGGCGCGCCGGGGCTGCACGTCGGCTGCGCGCACGCCAGCACGCGGTCGAGCAGCCGCAGTTCGCCGGCGTGCTTCGTCACCAGCCGGTCCATGCCGCCGGTGAATTTCTCGATCGAGGCGATCGCGTCGGCGGCGCGGAAGTCGGTGGTGTGGGCGCGGAGCGCCTCGAACAGCGGGTCGACCTCGCCCACCGCGCGGTGCCCGACGGTGATGGCGCACGTCGGCGCGAAGCCGGCGAGATAGGCCGTTCCGCTGTCGATCGTCCGCTGGCTGACGTTGGTCCAGACGCGGACGCTGCCCGCGGCCGGGCAGCCGGTTGCGGGGACCACGCCCAGCGCGGCGAGCCACGCATGATCGGCGCGGCCGCGCGCCTGCAACGCGCGCGCGCCGTGCGGGGTGATCTGCTCCGCCGCGACCGGCCATGCCGGCCACGGCGCGGCGGTGCGCGTGCCCGCGGGCACCTCGCCGTCGATCGGCGCGCGCACGCCGTGGCGCATCACCATCACCACGCGCTCGACCGTCGGGGCGGCGTTCGCGACGGTGGGGGTGAGCGCGAGCGCGATGGCGAGCAGGGTGCGGGCGAGGTTCATAGGTTTTCAATGACGAGTGTGGTTAGAGTGCGGCTCATATCCTTCGTAAGCCGTGCCCCGGCGGAGGCCGGGGTCCAGTTGGGAAGGTGTTTCGGTTGGCTACAAACGTCCCCCAACTGGGCCCCGGCCTTCGCCGGGGTACAAGAAGGGGAGGTTCGCAGAGGTTTCGCGTCCGCCGGGGTGGTATGGCGTGGCCTTTACCGTCGCCTCGGCCCTGAGCCGGGGTCCCGCTTCTGACCTGACCGTTGCAGAAGAAGCGGGGCCCCGGATCGAGTCCGGGGCGACGGTGGTGGGCGGGTGCCTTACCGCGTCATCGTCAGGCTGATCTGGAAGACGCGGCCGGTCTTCAGATAGCCGCCGTTGCGGTCGTTCGAGATGTACTTCTCCGACTTGCCGACCGTCGTCCAGTAGCTGGCGCTGTCGAGCAGGTTGCGCGCCGACACGCCGATCTCGAGGTGATCGGTCGCCGCGAAGGCGAGACCGAAGTTCAGCTCCTTGAGCGGCTGGACGTAGATGTCGGGCTGGCTGTCCTGCACCGTCGCCAGCACGCTGCCGGTGTAATTGTACCACAGGTTCGCGCGCATCGGCCCGGCGGCGTAGAACAGTTCGGCGTTGTAGATCAGGTTCGGCGCCTGCGGCAGCCGCGAGGTGCGGATGTCGCTGGCGGCGATCTGATAGGTCGCCTCGGTCTTCTGCCACGTCACGTTACCGCCGACGCCGACGCCGCTGAGCAGCGGCGACGTGACGAGATCGCCGATCGTGAAGCGCCCCGACGCCTCGATGCCGGTCGCCTTGCCGGTGCCGCCGTTGTTCGGGCGCGTGTACTGGATGCCGTCGATCGTCTGGCCGGCGGTGCGCACCGCGGTGGGGACGAGGATGTTCGTCAGATCCTTGTGATAGACCGCAACCTGCGCATAGCGGCCGGTGCCGCCGTAATATTCGACGCCCAGGTCGTAGCTCCACGCCTGCACCGGCTTCAGGTTCGGGTTCGGCTGAATGATCGCGGTGATGACCGACTGGCCGGTCTTCGGATCGATGTCGCGCGTGATGCGCGTCGGGCCGGCGAGCTGGTCGAACGCCGGGCGCGCATAGCTGGAGCGCACCGCACCGCGCACTACGAAGCGCTCGTCGGGACGCCATGCCGCCAGCACGCTGGGGTCGACATGGTCGTAGCGGCGACCGGCGTTGACGAAGCGCGCGCCATCGGCGTCGGACAAATAATAGCGCGCCGAGAAGTCGTTCGCCTCGTAGCGCACGCCCGGCACCAGCTCGAAATTGCCGGCGGCGAGCGTCGCGGTGGCGTAGAGCGCCTTGCGCTGCTCCTCGCCCTGCAACAGCCCCTGGTTGATCGTCGCCTGCGACACCGCGACCGACGGCACCAGCAACCGCGCCTGGCTGTCGAGCTGCGCGCGCGACAGCACCTTGATCGGGCGGACCGGGTAGTAATCGAGGAAGTCCTTGAGGACGTAGCCCAGATATTCGTTGATCGTCGGACCCGTAACGCTGCCGTTCTGGAGCGGGGTCTTGAACCGGTAGCGCGTCGCGTCGGGCGCGAGCGAGCGGCCGGTGCGATCCGCATCCTCGTACAGCCCGCCCACTTCGACGCGGCGCAACACGCCGTCGCCGTCATGCCCGATGCTGGCGCGCAGCGTCTTCTTCTTCTCGCTCAGATAGTCATAGCCCTGCTGGACGTAGAGCTGCGTCGGACGATCGAGCGACGCGACATAGGCTTGCGCGCCGGTCGACAGCACCGGGCGCGGCGAGATCGGGTTGGACAGGTCGACCCCCCACGCCTCGGTCGCGGTGCCGCTCTGCGTGGCGTTGCCGTAGGAGATGCCGCGGAACGCCGCCTCGATGCGCGTCGGCTGGTCGAAGCGGCCATCGGCATAGGCGCCCTCCAGCGCGGCGGTGAAGCCGTTCCAATGCGCCTTCGCGCCGAGTTGCGCGGAGAACAATTCCTGCTCGACGTCCTCGGTGCGGAAATAGCTGGCCGGGTTGACGCCGATCGGCGCGTAGACGCCCGCGGCATTATAGGCGGTGGTCTTGCCGCCGTTGTGCGCCTGCGACGGATTGGGGTTGGTCTGACCGCTGGTCAGCTCGTTGCGCAGGCCGGTCTGGTTCATCGTGTTGGTGTTGAGGTACGTCGCGTAATTGACGCGCGCGTACAGATCGACCGGATCGGTGCGCATGTCGAGCGAACCGCTCGCGCCGTAGCGCTTGATCTTGTTGTTGTAGAAATTCCACTGCACGCCGTCCGCCGACAGCGCATCCGCGTTGGCGCGCGCGGTGCCGACGTTGACCTTCGTGGTCTTGTAATCGTTCTGCACCGCGGTCGATTCCGCGGCATTGGCGCGTTCCTCGTAATAGCCCGCGATGTAGAAGCCGAACTGCTGCGCGTCGCCGAACCGGCGTGCCGCGTCGATCCCCATCGCGCCGCCCCATGCTTCCTGGCTGCGATCGAGCGCGAGGCCCGCGCCCTGCGCCAGCACGCGGCCGCGCGTGAAGTTGGTGCTGAAATCGAACGCGGTCGGGGTGCGCAGGTCGATGATGCCGGCGATCGCATCGGCGTCACGCGACGCGCCCGGGGTCTTGTCGACCACCAGCCCGCCGATCGCGAACGGCGAGAACAGGTTGAGCGAGATCGCGCGCCCGCTGCCCGCGGTCTGCGGCAAGCGCACGCCGTCCAGCGTATAGGCGTTGAACCCGGTGTCGAAGCCGCGGATCGTCGCGAACTGCGTCTCGCCGGTCGCGCTCTGGTTGCGGCCCTGATCGCGCGCCACCGACACGCCGGGCAGCCGCCGCGCGAGATCGGTGACGTTGGTCTGCGAGTTGATCGCGACGTCGCCGGTGGTGATGATGTCGACCACGCCGGGCATGTTGCGCTCTTCGGCCAGCGCGCTGCGATCACGACGGCCGTTGATGACGATGTCGCCGGTCAGCATCTCGCTGGTCGTCTGTCCCGCGGTGTCGGTCGCGTCGGGCGCGCGCTCCTGCGCGAACGCGGGCAGGCTGAGCGCGAGCGCCGAACAGGTCAGCAACTGACGGACGCAGGACGAACGAAGCCGACGCCGCCGGACGCCCGGCAGCGGAAGATGCGAGAACATGGAACCCCCGGTGATATGTTATACGCGGTCGCTGCCGCATGCGGCGCGTTAGGGCCGATGTGCGACGATTCGATGACACCAATTTAGTACTTTTGTGAAACCGGACGCCGTCGGCGCGAGAGCGTGTGGCACATTGGCCATTGACGCTGCGGCGTCGGAGGCATTGAGCAACTTCATGGCGCTGCCCGCTTCCCCGTCATTGCGCGTGTCGCTCCGCGTGCTGCTCGCGCGGCAGCGCCGGCGGTTGCGCAAGAGCGAGGCGGCGTTCATCGCGCTGGCGGCGGTTGCCGGCGCGGTCGCGGGGGTGCTCGCGATCGCGCAGCAGATGCTGGCGCACGGGCTCCAGAGCCTGTTCTACGGCGTCAGCGTCAACCGGCTGAGCGCGCTGGGGTCGATCCACCATCCGTGGCGGCTGATCGCGCTGCCGCTGGGCGGGCTGTTGCTCGTCGCGCTGACCGCGGCGTTGCGCCGGCGGGTGCCCGCGCCGGTCGACGTCGTCGAGGCCAATGCGCTCCACGGCGGGCGCATCCCGGCCACCGACAGCCTTGCCGTGTCGGCGCAGACGATCCTTTCCAATGGCGCGGGGGCATCAGTCGGGCTGGAGGCCGCCTATGCGCAAATGGGCGGCGGGGCGGCGTCGCTGCTCGGCATGTGGCTGGGGCTGCGGCGCAACGACTTGCGCACGTTGGTCGGGGCGGGGGCGGGGAGCGCGATCGCCGCCGCGTTCGGCGCGCCGCTGACCGGCGCCTTCTACGCGTTCGAGATCGTGATTGGCACGTATAGCCCGGCGACGATCGCGCCGGTGCTGGCGGCATCGCTCGCCGCGGTGTCGCTGTCGCACGCGCTCGGCATCGCGCCCTATCTGATCGCGACCACCGCGACGCCCGCGTTTCCGCTGTCGCATTATCTCGCCTTCGCCATGCTGGGGCTCGCGTGCGCGCTGCTCGGCATCTTCATCATGCGGCTGGTCGCGGCGGTCGAGCAGGCGACCGCGCGGCTCGGGCGCTGGACGATGTGGCGGCCAGTGATCGGCGGCCTGTTGCTGATCCCTCTGGCGCTCGTCTCGCCGCAGACGCTGTCGGCGGGGCATGGCGCGCTGCACCTCGACCTCGTGCTGCACCCGACGATCGTCTTCCTCGCCACCGTGCTGGCGCTCAAGATCGCGGCGTCGGTGGTCTCGCTAGCGTTCGGGTTTCGCGGCGGGCTGTTCTTCGCGTCGCTGTTCCTGGGGTCGATCGTCGGGCAGATCTTCGCGGCGGCGCTCGGCCATGTGGTGCCCGGGCTGGCGATCGACCCGCAGGATGCCGCGCTGGTCGGAATGGCGGCGCTCAGCGTGTCGATCGTCGGCGGGCCGATGACGCTGTCGATCCTGATGCTGGAGATCACGCACGATTTCGCGCTGATGGGGGTGGTGCTGCTCGCGACATTGCTGTCCAGTGCGGTGACGCGCGAGCTGTTCGGCTATTCCTTCTCGACGTGGCGGCTCCACCTGCGCGGCTCGCGGGTGCGCAGCCCGCGCGACATCGGCTGGACCAGCGACCTGCCCGCCGGGTGGATCATGCGCCGCGATTTCGTCGCGGTGCCGGCGGACCTGACCGTCGCGGCATTCCGCGCCGCGGTGCCGCTGGGCACCGCGTCCAAGGTCGTCGCGCTCGACGGCGACGGGCGCTATGCCGGCATCCTCGCCACCGCGGCGGGCCATGCCAGCGACGTGGCCGCGGACACCCCGCTCGCCGCGCTGCTCACGCTGCAGGACACCGCGGTCGCGCGCGCGACCCCGATCGACGTGCTGCTGACGGCGTTCGACAGCGCGATCGCCGACGAGATCGCTGTCGTGGACGACGAGCGGCGCGTGGTGGGGATCGTGACCGAAGTCTATGCGCGCCGCCGCTATTTCGAGGAACTCGACCGCCACCAGCGCGAGATCTTCGGGGAGCGGTGAGGGCGGGACCGACCGTCGTCGCTGCGAGCCGGTTCCCGAGACCGACGCGACAACGACGACGCGTTCAGGGCTTGCGCCGCAGCGACCAGATCACGTTCGCCAAAGCGGTGAGGATCGCGGCCACCGCCAGCAGCACGGGCGTGTCGATCATCATGACTCGACCTCCTTTCCTGCCGTTACCTCAGCAGGTTAGGAGGATGTAGGAAAGAACAAAAGTGGAACAATCTAGACTCCCCTCCCTTTCAAGGGAGGCGAGTCTAGCTCAGCACGCTCCCACCAGCGCCACCACCCGTGTCGCATCCATCCCCCCGTCACGCGTCGCGCAGACACGCCCGCGCGCGTCGGTCGCGATCGCGAACGGCAGCCCGGCGGCGCGCGCAAGCGCGTCGGTGCGGTAGCGGCGTACCTCGCCGTCGGGCGGGGTCCAGCGATAGGTGTCGGGGACGCGCCGCCACATCGCCGCGGCGCGCGCGCCGTCCTCGACCATGAACACCCGCACCGCGCGCGGCCGGACCGCCGCGGCGATCGTGTCGAGCCGCGCCAGCTCGGCATGGCACGGCGCGCACCACGGCGCGATCAGCAGCAGGACGCTGTCGGCGGGATAGCGCGGCGCGTCCGTCCCCGGTGCCGCGCCGCCCAGCAACAGCGCCAGCGCCGCCAGCCGCATCGGGCCACGGACCCCCTCGACAGCGCGGGCGCGCCATGATGTGTTGGCGGGAACAACGGGAGGGTTCATGTCGATATCTTTGCTCGCGCTGGCGATCGCCGGTCAAGCCGCCGCGCCTGCCGCAGCCGCGGCGCCGAAGGGGGCGCAGGCATTGTTCGACGCCGGCACCGCCGCCGCCTCCGACGGCCGCTGCGCCGAGGCGGTGAGCTATTTCGACCAGCTCGACGCGAGCGGCGCGACCAAGCGCAACGCGCTGCTCGGCGCGACCGTTGGCGTCCGCAAGGGCCGCTGCCTGCTCGACGGGCCGCGCGCCGCGGAGGGCAAGGCCGCGATCGCGCGCGGGCTGCCGGTGCTGCGCGAGAAGGGCGAGGGGTTCGCGGGCGACGTCTATGACGCGCAGATGGCGCTCGGCCGTCAGGCGCAGCGCGACTTCGATTACGACGCCGCCGCGCGCGCCTATGCCGATGCCGCCGCACAGGTGAAGGACGCCGCGCGCATCCCCGCGCTGCTGCGGCTGGCGCAGGCGACATTGTTCGATCACGACGGCCGCGCGCTGGCCGCGACCGATGAGGCGTTGCGGCTCGCCGCCGCGTCCGATCTCGGCAAGAAGAACCTCGCCGCGGTGCAGACGATCCGCGCGCGTGTGCTGCTGAACGAAGGGCGCGCGAAGGACGCCTATGCGCTGCTCAAGGACAGCCTCGCCAAGCAGGGCGGGCTCACCAACCGCGTCGGCGCGTCGGACATCGCGACGCGATCGGACCTGGCGATCGCCGCGCTCAAGACCGGCGATCGCGACAATGCGCGCCGCTATCTGGCCTATACCGGTGCCGGGCGGGTGGAGAATACGCCGTTCACCTCGTACGGCGCGATCGAGCCGCCGACGTGCGGGGAGGGCGGGCTGACCCCCGAGGACGAGGCGATCGTCGAATTCTCGATGGAGGAGGACGGCCATGTCGCGGGCGTCGCGCCGATCTACACCAATGGCGGGCGCGAGAAGGCAATCGCCTTTGCGCGCGCGGTCACCGACTGGTCGTGGCGCGCCGCGGATGCCGCGAAGATCGCGCCGCTGTTCCGCATGGCGACGCGGGTCGAGATCCGGTGCGTCGTCGCCGATCGCGCGCCGCAACTGATCAAGCCGCTTGCCGATGCCGCCGAGGCGTGGCTCGCCGAAAAGGGCGCGGGCACGCCGGCCTGGGCGGATCGCGCCCCGGCGATCGCCTTGCCGATGCAGCGCGCCGCGCTGACCGCCGCGACCGCGGCCGGCGATCGGCTGCACCAGTTGCAGGCCGCGCTGGCGGCGGGGACGAACCCGGTGATCGCCGACGCCGACAAGGCGGCGACCTATGCCGCCGCGCGCGCCGCGGCCGACGCGCTGGCGGCGCCGGCGTCGGTGCGCGGCTATATCGACATCGAAAGCGACGACAGCCACCGCGGCAAGCCCGAGGCGGAGCGCAAGCGGCTGCGCGCGTTGCTGGTGCGGCCCGATCTGGCGCGCGATCCGCTGACCGCGGCGACGCTGCGGCTGCTGATCGCGCAACCGGTGTTCACCACGCGCCCGCCCGCCGACGCGGATGCGTTGCTGCATGCGGTGGCCGACGAGCCGTCGTTACCGGCGCAGCATCCGCTGAAGATCGCCGCCTTGTTGCAGCAGGCCAATCTGCTCGCGGCGAAGGGCGATCTGGCGGGGGCCAGCGGCGTGTTCGCGCGCACCGGGCTGACCGGCGAGCAATGTTCGATGCTTGGGCTGCAACCCGCGATGAAGCGCACCGGCTTCGGCGCGAGCAACTATCCCGACGAGGCGATCCGCATGGGGTTCGAGGGCTGGGTGCGGATCGCCTATGACATCGCCGCGGACGGCCACACGGTCGCGCCGCGCAGCGTGATCGCCTATCCGCCGTTCATCTTCGACGAAGCAGCGACCGGCATGATCCGCGACACCCGCTATACCAGCACCTTCCGCCCCGAAGGCGCGCTGGCCTGTTCGGGCGAACAGCAGGCGATCCGCTTCGTGCTGCCGGGCGGCGCGCCGCCGGCGTCGTGACGTGCGCGAACCAAAGGCGGAGGGTAGCGGAGTGGAATGGCAGGCAGAGTGCAATTGCGGCCAGCTTCGTGCGACCTGTGTCGGCGAGCCCGATCGCGTCTCCGTTTGCCACTGCACGAACTGCAAGCGTCGGACGGGCAGCGCGTTCGCATGGAACGCGAGCTTTCCCGCCGGGGCGGTGACGACGGCGGGCGAGCGACATCGTTTTGCGCGGGCGACGGACTCCGGGCGAACCAATGTCTATCATTTCTGCCCGACCTGCGGCTCGACGGTCTTCTACGACGTAGCGATGCGCCCCGGCATGATCTCCGTGCCGGCGGGGGCCTTCGCGTCGACCGACTTTCCCCGGCCGACGGTGCAGGTGTTCGACCAGCGCCGCGTGGGCTGGTGCACGATCGACGCAGGCTAGGGTCTGTACTCAACCGCAACAAGGTCGTGACGGAGCGGATTTTGGCGCCAGGCAAGGAGCAAGGAGGGAGCGATGCCAAAGCATCGTGACCGACGCGCGGCCGGGCTCCCCGCAAAGTAGTACTTTGCGGGGAGCCCCGACGCCGCATGGCGCCAAAATCCGCCCGCCGCGCAGCGGTCGCCCGTGGAAGGCCGGCCATGTGCAGGTCGCCATGCCCCCGGCATGGCTGACATCGTCCGGGGGACGATGTCACCTGCACATCGTCACTTGCTTGCGGGTAGCTCTGCTACCCGACTGCGCTGCGCTCCTCGTGGGCGACCTTCCACGGGCGATCACGATCCTTGTTGCGATTGAGTACAGACCCTAGGCGGCGCTTTCCGACAGGCATCGGATGGCTGCCGGTGGTTTCGTTTTCGCAACGATCCGGCTACAAGCTGCCGATCGCCAACAGGCCGAGGGCTATGATGACAGCGCCGCTCTTCCGTCCGCAATTTCCCCCGGCCATCCAGCGGGTCATCAACCGTCTCTACGCCGAGACGGTCGCGCAGGACCCGCGAACCCGCGATGCGGCGCTTGCCGAAGGAATGGCGAACGAGAGCCACGCAGGGTTCTATGCGGCGATGACCGACGCGCGGATGCCGGTGACGCCGGAGTTCGGCAACCTTCTCTACGTGATGGCACGGTCGAGCGGGGCGCGGGAGGTGGTCGAGTTCGGGACGTCGTTCGGCGTCTCGACGCTGTTTCTTGCCGCCGCCCTGCGGGACAACGGGGGCGGCCGGATCGTCAGCACCGAGCTGTTCCCCGCCAAGGCGGCGCGCGCCGAAGCCAATCTGCGCGAAGCCGGGCTGGCCGATCTGGTGGAGATCCGCGTCGGCGATGCGCGCGAGACGCTGCGGTCCGACGATGGCGCGCCGATCGACCTCATCCTCCTCGACGCGGCGAAGGACCTCTACCTCGACGTGCTGCGACTTCTGGAGCCGCGTTTGCGCAAGGGCGGGCTGGTCGTCAGCGACCGGGCGGACCTCGATGGCGGGGACGGTGATCGTGCCGCCGCCCATATCGCCTATCTGACCGACATGACGAACGGTTACCGGATGGCGGGCGTTGCGACGCAGGCGCTCGGCCAGACCTTCCTTCATGACGTGGCGATCCGCGTCTGAGAGCGGCAGCCGCGTTCCCGCAGCCCGACCCCCGCTGACACGCGCCCCAAACCCGCATTGGGGCGTTCCCGCAAGCATGACCGTCCTGATCCCGGTGCTGGGCGACCAGCTTACCCACACGCTTGCCAGCTTGCGCGACGCCGATCGCGGGGACGCGGTGGTGCTGATGATGGAGGTGTGGGACGAGGCGACCTACGTCCGCCACCACAAGAAGAAGATCGCGCTGATCTTCGCCGCGATGCGCCACTTCGCCGAGGAACTGCGCGCGGAGGGCTTGACGGTCGATTACGTCACGCTCGACGCGGCCGACAATACCCACAGCTTCACCGGCGAGGTCGCGCGCGCCGCGGTGCGTCACGATGCGCGCGCGATCCGTACCGTCGCAGGCGGCGAATATCGGGTGCGGCAGGCGCAGGACGATTGGGCATTGCGCACCGGATTGCCGGTCGAGATCCTGGAGGACGATCGCTTCGTTTGCCCGCTCCCCGATTTCTACGCCTGGGCGCAGGGGCGGCGCGAGCAGCGCATGGAATATTTCTACCGTGACATGCGCCGCCGCACCGGCTTGCTGATGACCGCTGACGGCAAGCCCGAGGGGGATAAGTGGAATTACGACCACGACAATCGCGACACGCCGCCGCGCGGGGTCAATTATCCCGCCCCCGAACGCTTCGCCCCCGATGCGATCACCAACGAGGTGCTGGCGCTGGTGGCTACGCGTTTCGCGGATCATTTCGGCGATCTGGCGCCGTTCGCGCTGCCGGTGACGCGCGCGCAGGCGCTGGTTGCGCTCGATCATTTCATCGCCGCCGCGCTTCCCGATTTCGGCCGCTATCAGGATGCGATGATCGCGGGGCAGGATTATCTGTTCCACAGCAGCCTGTCGCTGTGCCTCAACCTCGGGCTGCTCGGCCCGATCGAGGTGTGCGAGGCGGCGGTCGCGGCCTATGCGCGCGGCGATGCGCCGCTCAACGCGGTCGAGGGCTTCGTGCGGCAGATCATTGGCTGGCGCGAATATATGCGCGGCATGTATTGGTGGGATATGCCGAAACTGGCGACGCGCAACGCGCTGGAGGCCAAGCGCCCGCTCCCCGATTTCTACTGGACCGGCGACACCGGGATGCGCTGCCTCGCCGAAAGCGTCGGGCAGACGAAGCGCGAGGCCTATGCGCATCATATCCAGCGGTTGATGGTGCTCGGCAATTTCGCGCTGCTGGCGGGGATCGACCCGCAGGCGGTGTCGGACTGGTACCTGGTCGTCTATTTCGACGCCTATGAATGGGTCGAGATGCCCAATGTGATCGGGATGAGCCAGTTCGCCGACGGCGGCGCGATCGCCTCCAAGCCGTATGTGTCGAGCGGGGCGTATATTGACCGCATGTCCGATTATTGCGGGCGCTGCCGCTATGACGTGAAGAAGAAGACCGGGGAGGGCGCGTGCCCGTTCAACGCGCTGTATTGGGACTTTCTCGCGCGGCACGAGAAGCGCTTTGGGGGCAATGCGCGGATGCGGAATATGTACGGGACGTGGGAGCGGTTCTCGCCCGAGAAGCAGGCCGAATATCGGGAGAGTGCGACGGCGTTCCTCGAGACGCTGACCCCGGCGGAGGAGGGGTGGGCGCGGCAGCCGTGATGGCTGCGGCTTCCCCCTCCTTCGTCGCCCCGGACTTGATCCGGGGCCCCGCTTCTCCTTCTCGACCTAAGGGAAGAAGCGGGATCCCGGACCAAGTCCGGGATGACGGAGAGAGGCAGGTGCCCCCGAACGTCACCCGCCGATGACGTCCTTCACCTTCTCCGCCGCCTTCGCCAGCAGGCCCTTCTCGGCCTCCTCGGCCTCGGCCTTGGTCTTGAACGCCGCGCCCTCGGGCTCGGCGGGGGGCGCGTAGACCGAGAACAGCTTCAGCGCGGCGGTGCCCTTGTTGACGATGTTGTGCTCGGCGCCCTTCGGCACGACGACCAGATGGTTCGGCCCGGCGGTGGTGTTGTGGCCGTCGATCGTCACCTTCGCCTCGCCCTCGACGATGAAGGTGGTCTGGTCGGCGCGGTGCGTCTCCATCCCGATCTCCTCGCCGGCCGGGATCGCCATCAGCACGATCTGCACCTTGGCGTCGCGGTACACTTCCTTCTGCCACAGCTCGTTCTTGCCCGCGAGCGCGACCATGTCCTTGTTGAAGATCGCCATGAAGCGCGTCCTTTCTCGAATGGGTTCGAGGAGACGAACGGCGCAGCCGGCGAAGGGATGCATTAGGGGGCGGGGAGCGACGCGGCGCTCCCCGCCCGTTCACGCTCAGAAGCGCAGCCGCACGCCGGCGCTGATCGTCTCCTGATGGTCGTCGCGCCCGGTCTGCGCCGAGGCAGAGGCGAACAGGTCGAGCCCGCTCGGCAGGCGATAGCCGACCCCGCCCGCCGCGGTGCCGACCAGCTCGTTGCGGGCGGCGCCGACCGCGTTGAGGCCGAGCCCGCCCCCGGCATAGCCCGCCAGCGCGTCGGCGCGCTGCCCCTCGATCTGGTAGCGCGCGCCGAGCGTTACGAACGGCCGGAACGATGCGTCTGACGCGTCGCTGCGCGCCAGCGTCACGCCGGCATCCGCGAAGCCCGCGACATGCCGGTCGCGCGCGACCTGCAACGCGAACGGGCTGCGGCCCTCTTCCGCCACGCCCGCGCGGGTGGTGCGGATATAGGTCACGCCGACGCGCGGGCGCAGCGACCAGCCGTCACCGGTGTCGAGCCCGTAGCTGGCGGCGAGATCGCTGACCCAGCTGTGCAGATCGTAGCGCCCGCTCACCGCGCCCGCGCCGGGCAGCGCACGGTCGGTGCGCGCCTTGCCGCCGTCGTACAGCACCGAGGCGCTGATGCCCCAGCCGCTGTCCGCGCCGTAGCGCGCGTGGATGCCGCCGACCGTGCCATCGGCGCGGGTGCGTGCGCCCAGTGCGCCGATCTGCTGCCGCCCGTTGAGATAGCCGGCGAACGCGCCGACCATCCACGTCCGGTCGCCATAGCCGACCCCGCCGAGGAAGCCGTAGCTCTGCGCGCGCGCGGTGTTGCTGCCCTGCGCCGCGTCGCCCTGCAGCGTGTGCCACTGGCCGACGGTCTGCGCGAAGGTGAACGCGCCCGCGTCCTCGCGATCGGTGGCGAAGCCGTTGCCGCGCGCCACCTGGGTCAGCGACAGCGCATGGTCGACGCCGAGCTGGGTCGCCGAGGCATAGGCCTCCGGTGTCAGCTGCGCGAAGCCGCGTGCGTTCGACGCCCCCGACGCGTCCACCAACGCGGGCAGGCTGTCGAACAGCGTGCTCGTCGCCGGCTGCACCGCCAGCGTCGCATTCGCATAGGCGATGCTGCGCGCGACCTGCGGGGAGAAGCGCGCGTCGGTCAGGAACTGGCCGAGCAGCTGGATGCGGTCGGCACGCTGGACGATCACCCCGAACAGCGACGCCGGCTTCGACACGGTCGTGAACCCGCCGGTGATCCCGCCGCTGGCGGTGATCAGGTCGTAGCTGGTGCCGGCGCGCAACGTGCCGACCGGCACGATTTCCAGCGTCGTGCCGCTGGCGATCGACATCGCGCCGTTGACGACCAGCTTGTCGGAGATCGTCGGGGTCAGCTCGAACAGCGCGCGTGACCCGCTGGCGAGCGCGACATTGCCGTTGACGGTCATCACGCCGGGTGAAGCGCCCGGGCTGAGGATGCCCGCGACGTTGACGTTGCCGTTGACGGTGCCCGCCGAGCCGAAGGTTGCGCCCGCGGCGACGTCGAAGCGGCTGGCGCTGAGCGTCGAATTGGCGAGCCCGACCAGCCGCCCGCCGCTCAGCGTCACCGCACCGAGCGACGCGTTGCCCGAGACCGTCGTGAAGCCCGCGCTCATCCCGAACGCCTCGACATTGGTGACGTTGGTGAAGGCGACCGGCGCGCTGGCGCTGCCGCCCGATACCGCGATCGTGTCGGTCCCGGCGCCGCCGTCGACCGCGCCGGCGAAGCCGCCCGCAATCGTCAGCCGCTCGTTGCCGCCGTCCATCCGCACCGTGCCGGTGGTCAGCGACCCGCTGCTCGCGATCGTCAGATCGGTGCCCGCGAGCACCTGGTCATAGCTTTGCGCGCCGGTCAGCGTCAGCGTGCCCGTGCCGGTGCTGGCCAGCGTCTCGAAACCGGTCAGCGACGCGGCATCGAGGGTCCGTGCGCCCGCCAGCGTGACGGTGGCGAGATCGTCGCCCGCGCCGCCCGCGACGGTGCCGGCCAGCGTGCCGCCGGGCGCCAGGCTGAAGCTGTCGTTACCCGCGCCAAGGTCGATCGTCCCGGCGATCGTCCCGCCGTTGGCGAGCGTCAGCGTCTGCGCACCGTCGCCCAGCGTCGCGGTCTCGCCGCTTGCGCCCAGCGTACCGGTGACGGTCAGCGCGTTGCCGGTCAGCGCGATCGTCTCGAACCCGCTGGCGTTGCCCGCCAGCGTGACCGGCGCGTTCGCGGTGAAGCGCAGCGCGTCGCTGCCTGCGCCGCCGGCATAGCTGCCGTTGGCGGTTGCGGTCCCCAGCGCCAGCGTGTCGTTGCCGCCGCCCAGCGCGACGCGCGCGAGATCGCTATCGACGCTCAGCGTCTCGGCGGCATCGCTGCCGGTGACCGCGCCGACGGTGTTGCCGTTCAGCGTCAGCGCCAGCGCAGTGCCCGCCAGCGCGACATTGTCGAAGCTCTGGTCGAGCGTCAGCCCCAGCGTGCCCGAGCCGGTGACGGCAAGCTGCTCGAAGCCGCTGCGCGCGCCGATCCCGCTGCGGTCGCCCGACAGTGCGACGCGATAAGTGTCGATGCCCGCGCCGCCGTCGACCCCGCCGACGACGCTGCTGCCCGCCCGCTCAACGAACGTGTCGTTGCCCGCGCCCAGCGCCACCGCGCCGGTGATCGTCCCGGCATTGTCGACCGTCTCGGCATTGTCGGTGCCGGTGATAGTGACCGCGCCGGCGCTGCTCAGCGTCTCGCCCGCGGCGACCGTGACGGTGCCGCCGCTGACTCCGATCGTATCGGCCTGGAACGCGCCGACGTAATCGACCGCACCGTTGCCGATCTGGCTGAAGCGTTCGAAGTTGATGAACTGGCCGGCCCGCACCGTGCCGCCCCCGGTCCCGTCGATGATGAGACTGTCGATACCGTTGCCCGCGTCGACCGTCCCGGTGAGCGTCGCCGACGCACGGTGCAGGAACGTGTCGTCGCCGTCGCCTAGGAACACGTCGCCGGTGATCGTGCCATAATTCTCGATTCGATCGTCGCCGGCGCCGGTCGCGATCGAGCCGATGATCGTGCCGGTGTTCACGATGCGGTCGTTGGCGTCGAACGCTTGGATCGCACCGGCGACGGTTTCACCATAAGCGGTGGTGAAGTTACCCCCGCCGTGAAGCGTGCCGGCATTGGAAAGGTCGAGCGTGCCGCCCGCGACGATGGCGGTCGACAGCACACCGGTGGCCTCGATCGTACCGGTCGCGGTGTTGACGACGGTAATCGCATGGCCGGCGTCGGCCCACAGGTTCAGCGCCGAGGCGGATTCCGTGTAGGTTTCGGTTCGATCCTCGATCTGCCCGGTTGCCGGGTTGAACACCTGATAGGTGGAGGTCAAATTCTGACCACCGTCATTGGCGCGGATCGTACCGCTGTTGGTGAGGGTGATCTGCCGCGTGCCGCCGGAAGGTGTCCCGTTGCCATCGAAGCCATAGGTTTCGAGATAAACGGCGTGGCCGCCCTTTCCGGTCACCGCGATCGTGCCGCGATTGTCGAGCGTCACCGACGATGTTCCACCGGCATCGTCGATCGTGTCCAGCTCGACCGCGGTACTGCCGCCGTCGTCGCTGATCGTGCCGCGATTGATCAGCGATACCGTCAACGGCTGGGCGGCGATCGCATTGGTACGGTTCTGCACCGACGCGGCCAGTCTGCCGACGATCGTACCATCGTTGACGGCGGTCACGGCGCTGTCCGAATAGAGCAGCGCCCCTTGCTCTCCGTTGCCTCGGTCGATCGTCCCGGCGTTGGTGAAGTCGATCGCAGCGGCCTGTGCGATGCGTACCGCGGCTCCCTGCGTATCCTGTGTGGTCATGGTGCCGGTGGCACTATTGACGAACTGCCCGACGCTGCCGCGGAAGCCGCCGTTCAGCTGGCCCTGGTTGGTGAAGGACGCCAGTATCTGCGCGTCGGCCCCAGCCCCGTTGCCCCATGGATCATTGTCGGTCAGCACCATCCCGCCGATCGTCGCGGTGTTGACGATGCTACCGATGCCCGACAGGCCCAGCTCCGTCGTCACGGGCGCCGCGGCCGCGAGGGTCACTTGCGTGTCGGCGTTCACGGCGCGAACGCCCTCGACAGTGAAGCCGGTCGGCAAAGCGCCGCCCAGCGTTACTATACCGCTGGTGGTGCGGGCGTAAATATAGGTGTTGATGCCCGCGCCGCCGTCAATCGTGCCGCTGACGCCGGTCACGTCGTCGTACGCGACGAGCGTGTCGTCGCCGTCACCGAACGACAGGTCACCCGCGATCGTGCCGCCCTGAGCGACATAGATGGCATCCAAGCGCGACCGGCCGAATGGCGAGAAGCCCAGGTCGACCGAACCATCGATCGTACCGGCATTCTCCAGCATGCCGCCGCTCAGACGGATTGCTGTCCCGTTACCGATGATCGTGCCGCCCAGACGATTGACGATGGAGCCGGTCGCATAGGCTTGGCTGCCGATCGCGATGCCGCTTGTGCTGGCGATCCGGCCGCTGTTGTCGACCGTCATGCCACGGTCGCCCGTCACCGCGTCGTTCGCAACGTCGATCGTGCCGGTGTTGGTCAGCGTAAAGCTGGCGTAGGTATTGGCGACCGCCTGCGCATTGCGCTCGCCTGCGACCTGCACGATCGAGCCGTTGTTGATAATGGTCACGGCGTCGATGGCGGTCGCACCGCCCACCGCGATGGTGCCGTCGTTGATGATCGTTGCGCCTCGGATCGCGGTCAGCGGGTTGTAGATCGGCGAGGCACGGTCGATCACGCGGATCGTGCCGGCGTTGGTGAAGATATCCTCACCGCCGATGGCCACGGCGGCGTTGCTGTACTGCATGCTGTCAAGCCGCGTGAGCGTCAGCGTACCGCGGCTGACGATCGACAGCGCGTTCGCGGGCGGGATCGTGGTCACACCCGGCGCATTGCGCAGGGTGGTGGTAGAGATCGCAGTGTCACGCCCGGCGACGATGTCGCCGCTGATGTCGACGTTGCCGGTGCCCGCAAAGGTCAGCGGCGTCGACGCGCCGGTCAGCGTCAGCGCGGCGCCGTCGAACAGGTCGTAGCCCAGCTTGATGAAGCCGGTCGGCAATGTTGGAACTGCGCTCGCGTTCGCGCGGACACGATAGCGCAGGAGCGATTCCGTTGCCGACACGGTACCGCTTATCCCCGCGAACGCCCCGGCGCCGCTGTTCGCCAGTTCGGTGATCAGCGTGTCGCCGCCGCCCAGCGTCAGATTGCCGTTCAACACGCCGCCGGGCAGCGCAAAATAATAATTGTCGTTATAATAGATGTTGATCGGTCGCCGGCCAAGCGTCACGTTGCCGTCGATGGTGCCGGCATTGGCGACGACCGCGCTCTGCACGTCGGAGGAATAGCCGCTGCTGGGGGCGATGGCGTTCTGCCCGCCGACGATGCGGCCGCCGGCCAGATTGTCGATGACGCCGTACCAATCCAGCGCGACCGCCGTACCGGCGGAAGAGATGGTGCCGCCGTTCGTCAATTTGCTCGACAGCTGCGCACCGATGGTCGCACCCTCGATCGTGCCGCTATTGACCCAGTTCAAACCGTACGAGCCACTCAGGAATGCCCCCACGCCGTCGGTGGAGCGGATCGTGCCGCTGTTGTCGAAGCTGCTTCCAAATAGCGACACCGCCGTGCCAATCGCTCGAAGGACGCCCGTGTTGACGAACGGACCGGAAATCGAGGAGCGAACGCCGTTGCCCGCGGCGTCGATCATGCCGTCATTGCGGAAACTACCGCTTCGCAAGTCAATCGCGAATAGGTCTACACCGCCGGCTGCAGTCGTGCGCAGCGTACCGTTGTTGATAAGCCCAACGGACTCCAGCGCCATGAAGGGCTGGGTGACCACCTGGGTCGTGCCGACGAGCGTGGCATTGTTGATGACGCTCCCGGAGCCCTCCACCGTGATCGGACCGGTGAAGGCGCTGCTCAGCGTGACCGTCGCGTTCGACGCAAGCGACAATCCCGTTCGCTCGAACCCGGTCGGTAGTGCCAGTGGACCCAGCGTCGTGTCGGTCGCGAACCGTACACGCACCGTATCGACGCCGTCACCCCCGTCGATTGCCCCGGTGACGCCGGTGACGAGCGCGCCATTATTGTACCGTGCCTGCAATACGTCATTGCCCGCCCCGAGGAGCAGGTCGCCATTGATCGTTCCGGCGACGGTGTCGATCGTGCTGGCCCTCGATCGGTCCGTCGTCCGCGACACGACGGATCCGTTGATCGTTCCGGCGTTTGTCAGCGTCAGGATGCTCGTGGTGTCGATGGCATTGCCGACGCCCGCGATCGTACCGGTCGCAGTATTGGTGATCTGCATGCCGAACATGCTGTTGAAATCGGAATTGTCCGCCATCAGGATCGCGGCACCGGCGGTCCCCGTCAGTGCGCCCGCATTGAGGATGGTCGGCGTAAGCTGGGTATAGCCATAGGGGAGCCGCTGACGGAGGAGCAGCGCCTGCGTTCCACGGATCGTGCCGCCGGCCGCAACGCTAATGGTCGTGGAATTGTACAGGTCGACCGATGCGGCCATCACCAATCCGGCCCTTGCGCCCCCATCGACGATCCCGTTGACGGTGAAGGAGGCATTCGGCCCGGTGCTAAAGATCGCGCCATCACCGCTGGCGGTCGTCACAACCGCGCCCTGCCGGACAATCACGCGCGTGCCGGAGGTGGAGACGTTCAAGCCGTTGGAATCGACGCCGGTGCAGGTCGTTTCACCATAAGCGACCGTCGGATCGGGCGAGCATTGCGCCTGCGCCGTCGTTGCCACCCCCATCGCCGCGATGCTGGTGCCGAGCGCGAGCGACCATAGGCGCAACCGCACCGAACGCTGAACTGCCATTCTCATCTTCCCCCTGTGCGAAGCGCTCCCCTGCGCCTGCCCGCGTCATGTCTATGGCGTCGGCGATACGCCGTCCAGAACCGATCGCGGTGAAAATGCATCAAGGATGAACGCCCGACGACCGGGGCATCGGCGATGCCCCGGTCGTGGCGTGTCATAGGAAGGCGTAATCGACTTGGAACGGCATCGTGCCCAAGGTCGGCACGGCAAGCGGCAGATGTTCGTCGATGAAACCCGACGACGTGTCCGTCGTCACCGAAGGCTCAGACATAAACGATGAATAGGGTGTCTGCGCGTCATTATGGGACGACGTCGTCAAAAATGCGCCGTCGTCCCCGAACAAGCCGATATCGGACGACAGCATCACCGATGCGGCCGGCTTTGTATAGGTGCCGCTGGCATCCGTGATGGTTTCAATCGAGCCCGTGGCGAAAATCGCGTTACGCTGTTCAAGAGTGAAGGTCAGGCTACGCAGCGTCAGGGTGTCCTGACCCGCGCCACCCTTGACCTGCAACGCGGCGGTGATGTTGCTGGTCGAGAAGACCGTTCCGCCGGCATTCGTGGACACCACGCTAAACCCCGTGATCGAGGCCGAGCCCAAGTCGATCGCGGCGTCGGCGACGCTGATCGTGTTGGTGGACGAATAGGAATAACCGGACCAGTTGGTAATCCCCGCCATCGCGCTGCTGTTGACCAGGAACGTGCTGCCACCCGTCGCATTGACGTACATCCACGCCAGTGTCGCGGTACGCAGATCGTAGGTCTGGATACCGACGGAGGAATAATTCTCGAACGTGACGCCGATCGGCGATGCATAGGGGCTGGACGGCGTGGGCGCCGTTCCCTTGATGATGTTACCGACGTTCCAGTTCGCCGCCGATGTGACCGTCACCGATCCGTTGCTGAGGCCGTCGATTGTTACCTTGCCTGACCCGAGATAGACGCGGCTTGATCCGTTGCCTTGGGATGTGGCCATCGCAATATCCTGATCACCCAGGTAGATGCGGGCCTCTGCGCCGCCGCTGGGATTGGTGAGCAGGACCTTCTCAAAGTCGGTGAAGCTGCCCAGCCGGTCGATGTGGAACTCGCCGCTACCGTACAATTGCAGCGTATCGTAGCCAGCGGCGCCGATCAGCTGGTCTCCCGCGCTGCCGGTCGATCCGATGATGGGGGCTCTGGCTGTCAGCGTCTCCGCCGTCGCTGTCACCGTTCCACCGGCGGCCGGCATCACCACGCGGTCAGCACCGCTGGTCAGCCGCACCATGTTCGGGTCGATGGCATAGGTGCCGCCCGCATCGGTGATGGTCTCGATCGAGCTGGTGGCGAAAATCGTGTTGCGCTGGTCGACGGTGAACACCGATCCGCGCAAGACCAGCGTGTCCTGTCCGGTTCCGCCCTGCACCTGCATCGCGGTGGCGCTCCGTTCGGTCGAGAAGGTCGTGCCGGTCGTGTTGGTCGACACGATTTTGAAGCCGCTGATCGAGGCCGTGCCCAGATCGATCGCTGCATCCCCGGTGCTGAGCGTGCTGGTACCCAGATAATAGCTGGACCAATTCGACACCCCCGTCATCGCAGCACTGTTGACCAGGAAGGTGCTCGCGTTTCGCGACGTGAGATTAACCCACGACAAGGTCGCGGAACGCAGGTCGAAGGTCTGGCTGGCCGCGGAATAGTCGCCGAACGTAACGTTGATCGTCGTCGCAAAGGGATTGGACGGCGTGGGGGCCGTTCCCCTGATGACGTTGCCGGTGTTCCAGTTCGCAGTCGAGGTGACGTTCACCGTGCCATCGATCAAGCCGTCGATCGTGACCTTGCCCGAGCCCAGGTAGATTTGGCTGGAGCCACTGTTCCGCGACACGCCGAGCGCGATGTCCTGTGCACCGAGGTAGATGCGTGCCTCCGCACCCCCGCGAGGATTGGTGATGAGGATTTTCTCGAAATTGGTAAAGCTGCCCAGTCGGTCGATGCGGAAATCCCCGCCACCGTAAAGCTGCAGCGTGTCCTCGCCGGCGCCACCAATCAGTTCGTCGCCAGCGCTGCCAGTCGACCCACTAATCGCGGCGCTGGCCGTCAGCGTCGCCGCCGTGGCGACCACCGTTCCGCCGGTGGCCGGCATCACCACGCGGTCGATGCCGCTGGTCAGGCGCACCATATTGGGATCCATGATGTAGGTGCCGCCCGCATCGGTAATCGTTTCGATCGAGCTGGTGGCGAAGATCGTATTGCGCTGGTCGGTGGTGAAGGTGGTGCCGCGCAGTACCAAGGTATCCTGACCGGCGCCGCCTTGCACCTGCAATGCGGCAGTGGCGTTGCCGGTCGAGAAGATCGTGCCGGCCGTGTTGGTCGACACGATCTTGAAGCCGCTGACCGATGCCGTTCCCAGATCGATCGCGGCATCCGCGGTGCTGAGCGTGTTTTCGCCCGTATAAGTGTACGCATACCACGACGACACGCCCGCCATGACGGCGCTGTCGACGAGGAAGATTGCGCCAGTGTTCGAGTTGATGCTGACGTTCTTCAGGGTCGCCGCGCGCAGGTCGTAGGTCTGGATGGTCCCGTAGGAGTATGCGCCGAATATGACGCTGATCGGGCCGGGATAAGGGTCGGCCGAGGTGGCCGTCGTCGCCTTGATGACGTTCGCCTTGTTCCAGTTGGCGGCGGACGTGACAGTGACCGAGCTGTTGCGAAGACCCTCGATCGTCACCTTACCGGAGCCGAGATAGAGGCGGCTCATACCGTTTCCTTGCGTCACACCCACCGCGATATCCTGCGCGCCCAGGTAGATGCTTGCCTCGATCCCCGGGGTCAGGTTGCTGAGGAGAATTTTTTCGAAACCCGCGAAGGCACCCAGCCTGTCGACCCGGAACTCCCCCGCGCCATAAAGTTGCAGCGTATCATATCCCGTCCCGCCGATCAGGCGGTCGCCCTCGACGGTCTGCGACCAGGGAGCGACGGGGATGGGCATCGTCGTGCTGGCCGTCAACGTCGCCGCCGTCGCTGACACGATCGCACCGCTGTCGGATGTGACGATGTCGTCCGATCCGGTGGTCAGTGTTGCCGCATCGACCGGCACCTGGATGCGTAGCGCGAGCGCGTCGGAGCGGTCGCTGACGTTGCCGGCGGTATCGACGGAGCGAACATGGACCTGGTGGCTCCCGACCGACAGCGCCGAGGCGACCTCGTACGTCCAGGCACCCGCGGCATCGGTGGCCACGGTCCCAACCCTGCGCCCGTCGAGATAGATCAGTACATTGGATCCGACTTCGGCCGTACCCTGGATGACCGGCCGGACCACCGTCGTTCGCCCGTCGTTTGCCACGCCGGTGTCGGACGCGGGCGTCAGCGTAGGCGTGTCGGGACGGAGCGGGTCGATGCTGTCGACCGTGATCGCGACGCCCAGCGACGCGCTGTTGCCAACGCTTGCGGAGATGCGGTGTGTGCCGTCACTCAGGTCCGCGACGTCGTACGTCCACTTGCCTCCGACGCCGTTCGCGACGGCCGTGCCGACTGCGCGTCCGTCGACAGAAACCTTTACCAGCGAACCGGAAGCGGCGCGCCCTTCGACCGTCAGCGTGGAATTGGAGGTGATGTCATCGCCGATACGGCCGCTGTCGGATGCCTCTGCCAGCTTCGGACCGGCCAGAAGCGCATTGGGAACGCGTCCTTCCGCGGCACCCGCGGTCACGAAATGGCGCGTCGCGGCGGCCAAGTCAGTGCCGAACGCCGCAGAAAGATCCGCATAGCTCGCGGTATAGCTCAATGCGTCGAACGTGACGGTGCGTCCCTCCGCGGCGCCCCATGCCAAATAATGCTGCGTCACCGCGCGCGTATCGGTGCCATAGGCAGCGCGCAGGTCGGCGTTCGACGCCAGATAGCTCCACGGATCGAAGGTGACGGCGCGTCCCTCGGCCGCACCCTCCTTGATGAAGTGGCGCGTGGCAGCCGTGGTGTCTGTTCCGAAAGCGGCGCGCAAATCCGCGTAGCTGGCGAGATAGGCCAGCGCGTCAAAGGAGGTTCCGCGCCCCTCGTTGGCGCCCCATTGGATGTAGTGGCGGGTGGCACTGGCGGTGTCGGTGCCATAGACGGCGCGCAGGTCGGCGTAGCTGGCGATATAGCTCAAGGCATCGAACGACGGCGTACGTCCCTCGCGCGCGCCGGACAAGATGTAGTGACGAGCCGCCGCCTCGGCGTCGATGCCGAAGGCGCCGCGCAGATCGCCGTAACTGGCGGTATAGCCAAGCGCATCGAAACGGATGCTGCGCCCCTCGCGTTGGCCCGCCGTGGCGTAATGGCGACGGCCCGCCTCCGGATCGGCACCCAGCACCGCCCGCAGATCCGCATAGGAAGCAATATAGGCGAGCGCTTGCGCGTCGTCCCAGGTCGAGCCATTCATGATGTATTCCCCCGTTAACCTTGTCGCCGTTAGCAGAACAACTGCCGAAGGATTCAAGAATATCGGGAAGATTTGCCCATTCCGGGACTATTTGGCGTCAGGGGGCGTCGGAATGTTCCCATCTCGCATGCGCGCAGTCATGACCAACGCCCAAGCCACCTACCGCGGGCCGTTGTCCGTCTGCCTGACCGCGCGGGCGGCAGTATCGTAGCCGGCCGTAGCGTCCAGGGAAGAATCCTGGTTGCGGTCGATGCGTGTCGCCACGCGCGCGTTGATGCGGTTTTGAATGCGGGTATTCAGCCGTGCCATGGGCGCCACCCCGGCAACAGCCTGCGTACGACGCTGGCCGGCCTCGCCCGCCGAGGATGTTGCGACACGCCCGTTGACCATATCTTGCGCCGACGCCACGCCCCCAACAAGTGACAATGACAGGGTCAAGGCGGCGACCGAGACAGCGCGTCTTCTCACTTCCGCCCTCCCGGTGACTGCGGCTTGAGTTCCACGTGCTCAATACGGCCGGACAAGCCCGAAATACTATCAGACGGGCGGGCCGCCAAAATCAGCGTCTGCACAGGGCAGCCCGCCGGCACCTGGAACACACCCTCGAACCCGGCGCTCCCTTGGCTTGATCGCGATACCGTCACTCGGCCCAGCTCCCGCCCGTTCTGACAGACCAAAGTCCAATACGGCAGCGTGCCGTCCGGCTGGTCGATGTCGATGCTTCGCCCCTGCAACCGATAGCTACCCGGCGGCAGCAACTGAACCTGTTGCAGCATCGGCCCGCCGATGCTGGCCGGCGCGGAGAAATCGAACCCGTCCTTGGCGATCGTGCCGGTGATCCCGCCGTCGCCGACCACAACCCAATCGAACGGCGTCGGCGTGTCCGACTGGCCCGAAAAATTGCCAGAGCGTGACCGGTCCCGCGGCGCCAGGGGATGCATGGTCGCGTAATAGCTCCATGCCTGATCCACCTTGCCGCTCGCGAACAAGGCGGCAAGCAAGGCCGCTTTCGCTGACTCGGGCGTCGCGATGCCGACGCGGTCGAGGCGGCGGAACAGCATCGCCGTTGCAAGCGGATCGGTCCCTCGCGCTGCCACGAAGCCAATGAAGCCGTCGCGCCAAGGCGGGTTCGTCGCGAGCAAGCGCACCAGCCGCGCTTGTACGGGCGCTTCGACGCTTGCCGCTGCCAAGACCGGAAAGAGCGCACCGGACGTCTCCGGTTTGACCCGCAGCGCGATGTCGTAATGGCGTAGCGCGCCGTCGACGTCGCCGTGTGCGACGGCATCCTCAATCCTCCACAATTGGGTTAGAGGATCGCGACGCGAGAGGGTCTCCGAATAGGTGAAGGCACGGCGCGCCGTCACGGTATCACCGCGCATCTGTGCGTTGAACCCCAGCGCCGCTGCCGCCGGTACGCTCACCGCATCTTGGCGTAAGGCCGTAATAGCCAGTTTATCGCTGCGCAGTCGATCACTTGCCGTCGCTTCCGGTCCGCTCAGCGTCGCCGCGAGGTGCGCCGTCGTGCGTCCATCGTAAGACGCCAAGGCAAAGGCGCGTTCGGCATCGCGACCCGATGCCTGGGCAAGCGAGAAGCTGCCTTCGTAATAGCCAACGACGGCCACGATCGCCGCCAGTGCGACGCGAGCAGGCCATTGTTTACGGAAGCGGCGAGCAAGGCGACCGCCGCTTCCACGCGGCCGGTCAGGCCTTTTCGTCACGTTCGCGCCCATAGCCGTAGCCATATTCGTAACCATAGCCGTAATGCGCCTTGCGTGCCTCGAACTTCGTCAGAACACCACCGAAGACGCGGGCGTTGGCGCTGGCGAGACGGCCGAGTGCGGTCTTGACCAGGCTGGAGCGAATCCCGTGGGATTCCACCGCATAGATCACGCCTTCGACACGGCTAGCGATTAGCGGTGCATCGGCCAGCCCCATGACGGGGGGCGAGTCGATGATGACATGGTCGTATTGCTCTAGCAGTCGGGCAAGGAGCACCGCCAGGCGGTTGCCGGTTAGCAGTTCGGCCGCATTAGGCGGGATCGGTCCGGCAGACATGGCCATGAAGCCCATATCCTGCATCGGGAACAACATAGTCGAAATGTCGTCGTCGCCCGCCAGGAAGTTGCTCAACCCACGCTCGTGATCAACGCCTCCCATCTGATGGATGGATGGCGAGCGCATGTCGCCGTCAACGAGCAGGACGTTACGTCGCCCCCGAGACAATGTGGTTGCCAGTGCAAGAGCGGTGGTCGACTTACCCTCCGCAGGGCGCGTCGAGGTGACCGCGAAACTGCGTGGGATGCCGCTCTCGGTTGTGAAGGCAAGACTTGTCTGGATCGCCAGATAAGCGTCGAACAGGTCCGACTTACGATCGAGCAACGCTTCTTTCGGCGTAGAGCGATCGACCTTCGGCACCGATCCCAGCAGTGGCAATCCAAGCCGACGTTCAACTTCCGCGGGATCGGCTATCGCCTCATCGATCTGCTCCAGTGCGAAAGCAGCTACCGCACCAAGACCGGTGCCGATTAGCAGCGATAGCACTAGATTGAGCAGAAGCCGCGGGCTGGATGGCTTTTCGGGGGTATCGGCAGCATCGACTACGGAAACGTTGTTAATGCCGACGCCACCCGCAACACCGATTTCCTTGAAACGTTGTAGCAGGCCGTCATAAAGTGCGCGGTTGGTATCCACTTCCTGCTGGTAGATATTGTACTGGATGCTTCGCCGACGAAGGTCGAGATAGCTCGACTTCAGGGCGTTGACCTTGTTCTGCAATCCACGCTCGCGCTCCAGCGCTTCGCGGAAGTCGGCATTGAGCGATCCGGACACGCGTCGCTCCTCGCGGGCGATGGACCGATCGAGCTGGTCGATCTGCGACTGGACGGCCTTAGCGGTCGGATAGTCGGGCTGGAACTGGACCATTAACCGCTGATAGTCGGCGGCAAGCTCCGCACGGCGCTGGCGCAGGTTGTTGATGGCGGTGTTTCGCAGCGCTTCGGTCGACGCGCCGGCGGCACCAGCCTGACGGAAGCGCGCCTCGGCTTGAATTCGCTCGGCCGTCGCCTGCGACAAGGCGGTGTTGAGGGTGGCGAGATCATCCGCGACAATCGACCGCTCGGTCGTCGTCTTTCCATCGCCCGATTGCGATGGCAGATTAATGATTTGCTGCGCGGAGGCGTAGTTCACCAGTTGTCGCTGTGACGCATCCAGCCGTTCCTTGGACTGCGCCAGCTGTCGCTGGAGCAGGTTACGGCCGTAGGATGTCGCCTGTACCTTGCGTTCCAGGTTCGTCTGGATGAAATTTTCCGCCCAGGCATTGGCGACCTGCGCGGAAAAGACCGGGTCAGGGCTGGTGAACGAAATGTCCACGAGGCGCGACAAGCGCGTCGGGGTGATCACGAGATTGTCGCGGAGCGTTTTGCCTGCCACCCGCTGTCGTTCCAGACGCCCGCCGGCCGGATAGCGGCCGTTCACCAGCTGGAATGCCGGCGTGTCCGCCGCGGTGTCGAACCGTTCAAAAAACTTTGGATCGTCGACCAGCTTCAGCTGCTGCGCGACCCGTTCCGACAGCGAGCGCGATTTCAGCAGCCCGTATTGCGTCTGATAGAATTCCTGATCCGCCAGACTGGCTTCGCGTTCGACGCCTTGGATATCGGTGACCTTGCTGGATTCACGCAAAACCTCGATCGAAGCGGTCGCGGTATATTTGGGTGTCATCAGCAGGGTGATGATGAGGCCCAGCAAAACGCATGCCGCGACGATCGACAGGATAACGTATCGCCGCCGAATTATCATGCGAAGATATTGCCGCAGGACCGGCATCTTCGCTGGCTCAGGCGGCTGCTGGCTGCTGAAAGCCCCCCCGGCCGGCAGTACGCCGCCAGGTGTCATGGCTGTCGCTGGATTCATATCGGCGAGGGACCCTTGAGAGCGCGCGATTACTGCAGGATCGCGATGAGAGGAGCGGCAAGCACAGGAGCGAGCGATACCAGATCGCGGAAGCGCCGTCGTTGCGGGGAGTCGCCCACGACGATCACATCGTTGGCGTAGATTTGCGGATCGTCGTACATGCCGCGCCGGATGGCGCCGACGTTGTATAGCCCCGCCATCTTGCGGCCCTCCACCGTGCGCAGGATGACCACATCGTCCTGCCGCGCGAATTCCGACAGACCCTTGGCCGAGGCGATCGCCCGCATCAGGGTCATCTGATTGGTGACCGGGTACAAGCCGGGTTCAACCACCTGACCGTCCACAGTCACGACTTGGCTGACCGACCCCTTGATGTTGACGGTCACTTCCGGGTTTCGCACGTAGCGGGTGCGCAGGGCGTTCTCGATCGCGGTGGCCAGCTCGCCGGTCGTCTTTCCACGGGCGTCGATCGTTCCGGCCAGCGGCATCGCGATACGGCCGCTCGCATCAATCTGCACCTCGCGACTGAGATCGGGAACGTTGAAGACGTCGATCTGCACGGTGTCCAAGGGGCCGATCAACGCAGGACGGTCGCCCGCGATGAGGTCACCTCGTGTCGGTGCGGGCAGGGTCGTGTCATTCTCGACGACGGTGAGCCGTTGCGTCGGTACGAGCGGCTGACGACCCCCGCAGCCCGCTAGGACCGAAGCGCCCAACAGGACGATCAACATTTTACGCATGCGGAGGCGATGCTCTCAGGTTAGGGATTGACGAGCCATAGTTAGCGCCGTGTCCAAGGTAAAGGTCAGCCTTGTCGACCCGACTTAACTCCATGAAGCCACGAGGCCGCGACCACGATCAACATCATCATGGTCGGCGTACGGGCCGGATAGTCGAAGGCACTGGCCAGCACCGTCAGCAGCAGCATGATCGAGCCGATTCGAGCAAGGGCCGGATCCGCCAGATCAGCCGGCCGCCGCCATGCCGCCACGCTTGCCCATCCCCACCATGCCAGCGCAGCCAGTAGCAACAGCAGTCCCAAAATGCCGGCATCAAGCACAATTTCGAGAAGATCGTTGTGGGCGTGGTTGAAGTAGGTCGGCTTCAGCAGCGCCAGCGGTTCGTGGATGCGGAAAACAGGGTCGAAGCTTCCTAGGCCGGCACCGGCCGGAAAATAGTTCAGCGTCATCGCCCACACGGTCGGCAACGCGCGCCCGCGCATGTCCTGTCCGGCGTCCATCTCGAAGATCCGCTGAATTGATACCGCGCGGTCCGCCGCGACGCTGATCAGCACGAAGATGGCAACGATGGCCGCCACTGCGGCGATCAGCGCCGGGAATGCCCACGTCGGCGCACGGCGCAGCGCCCGCCGGATGTTGCTGCGCGCCACCAGCAGGCTACCGGCAAGCGCCAGCGCCCCCAGCAACAGTCCAGCGCGCGATCCGCTCACCACAATCGTCATCAGAAGCAAAAGCGTCAGTCCAACCCCGATCACCGCTCGTCCGCGTCCGCGGTTGCGACCGGCAAACACCCATGCCGGCACCAGCAGACAGCCCAGAGCCAGCAAGAGCGCGAAATGGTTGCGGTTGGCGAAGATGCCGCTCATTTCGCCCACGCTGTCGTTGATGAGGGGATTGTTGAAGCCCGAACCCGAAAGCTGCATGAGCCCGAGCAGGTTTGCCGCAACGATCATAATCAGGATTACGCCCGGCAGCAGCCGACGCTCGTCCGGCCGGATGCTGTCGATCATCACGACCGTCGTCAGCGGTACGATCAGCGAGGCCAGTGCATTCAATGTGGTACCTGGTACCAGCGCCAGCGGGCGCCAGGGCTGAGGCTGCCCCATCGTCGCGTCGACGACCAGCGTCCGTCCGGGCAGCGCTTGCCAGAGCGCGGGTGGGAGCGGGATCAATTGCAGGACGGCCAATCCGATGGCCGCCAGCAACAGCCACCAGACCGGGCGGGAACGCCCAACTTCCGGGCGATCACCGAAAAGCGCCAGTAGGAAAAGCGACAAAACGGCGACCAAGCGCACGACGAACTGCCCGTAGACCGTGGCGCGCGATGCGCCCCCGGCGATCGACAGCACTACCAGAAACGAACAGAACAAGATGAACGATAGGCTCGGCCTGTGAAGGAGGCGGGGCGACGGCATGGTGGGCATTCGGAGGTCAACCTGTGCAAGCGGGTGACGGGGCGAGCCCGCGTCTAAGATGCCCTTGTCAGCTGGATCGGCGCGGCGGTCGCCGCATTCGTCATGCCGGGGGTGTCCGCAACCGGATCGGCCGCGCTCCCCTGCGACAGAGACGACTGAGAGGTCCGGTGCAGCAGCACCAGATCGACGACCTCGCTGGCCGGCTGATATTCCTTAACCAGCTCGCAGAGCAGTTCGCGCGCGGGTACGACTGCCCCGGTGTTGATAAGCATCTCAAGCCGGCGCAGCTGCGCCTCCAAGATGCTCCACGGGATGTGATGCTCGGAAGCCATCATGATGCGCGGATGGTTCGTGGTCCGCGGATCGTTGCCGATCAGCAATTCCTCGTAGAGCTTCTCGCCCGGGCGCATCCCGATGGTCACGATCTCGATATCGCCGTGCGGGTTGGCGGCTGAACGCACAGTCAGCCCGCAGAGTTCGATCATATTGCGGGCAAGATCGGCGATACGCACCGGCTCGCCCATGTCCAGCACGAACACTTCGCCGCCCGACGCCATTGCGCTGGCTTGCACGACGAGCTGTGCGGCCTCCGGGATGGTCATGAAGTAGCGCGTGATGTCACGATGCGTAATGGTGACAGGTCCGCCCCGCCGGATTTGTTCACGAAATAGCGGAACAACGGAGCCGCTCGACCCCAGGACGTTGCCGAACCGGACCATCGAGAAGCGCGTCCCGGTCTTCTCAGCCGCCAGCCCCTGAAGGATCAATTCGGCCAGGCGCTTAGTGGCGCCCATGATGTTCGTCGGCCGCACCGCCTTGTCAGTGCTGACGAGCACGAAGTCCTTGACCCCGTATTTCGTCGCCATTTCTGCGATGAGGCGTGTGCCGATGACGTTGTTACGCAATCCCTCAAGCGGATTGTGCTCGACGAGCGGCACATGTTTGTAGGCAGCGGCGTGAAAGACAATGTCGGGACGCCACGCCTCCATGATCTGGGCGACGCGAAAGGCATCCGTGATGGAGCCCAGCAGCGGCACAATCTCGATCTGCGACACTTCGCCGAGATTGCGATCGATGGCGTAGAGCGCGAATTCGCTCTGCTCGAGCAGCAAAATCCGCGCGGGCTCGGCCGCCAGGATCTGACGGCAAAGCTCGCTTCCGATCGAGCCTCCGGCACCAGTCACCAGGACCGTCTTGCCTGCCACCTTCCCGCGTACCACATCAATGTCCGGATCGACCGGATCGCGACTGAGCAGATCCTCGATAGTGAGTTCGCGCAAATCGCTGGCCTCGACCCGGCCGTGTGCCAGATCCATCAGGCCGGGCAGCGTGCGTACGCTGACCGACAGCGAGCGTAGATCCTGGATGATCTCGTTGCGTCGCTGGCGCGACGCCGACGGGAGCGCAAGAAGAATGTCGTCGACGTCTTTGCTGGCAATGAGGGCTGCCAGGTTGTCGGCCGAATAGACGCACAAACCGTTGATCCGCGTTCCTTGAATGGAGCGATCGTCGTCAATGAAGCCTACGACATGGGATTCACGACTGTCGCTGATCGCCGCGGCCAGCTGTCGGCCGGAGGAACCCGCGCCGTAGATCAGCACTCGGCTGCGCGGCTTGGCATCGAGCCGCCGCTGCATCCCGCCGCCTAGCACATAGCCCACGGTCAGCCGTACGCCGCACACGGCCAGGAACAATAGGATCGGTTGGACGATACCGATCGTACGCGGGATCCTGTCAAACGCATACGCCGAGATGATCGTTACGTAGCAAAGCCCGTAGGCCGCACAGGCCAGAGCAGCGACCGGGATGATTTCGGCACCGGCGCGACGAAACGCCATGCGGTACAGGCCTGCGACATGGAATGCTGGCAGCGCCAGCGCGATTGACAGAACCACCGCCACACTGGGCCGTCCGGCAAGCGAGATGAAATATCCAAGTCGCAGATAGAAAGCGATCCAAATCGTCAGTGCGCACAACGCCATGTCGATCGTCGCGGCCATCATGCGCTTTGATCCCCTCGGCAGGGCCAACAGGGGATCGGCAATCAAACGCATCGGCTTACTCCGGGTGATGCGCCGCGGCATATCGCAGATGCCACATAATTTCCACTGCAGTGCCGATCGGTGGTGACGCGATGCGGCTGCTTGGTATCCTCTGACGCTGCGCTACGGCCGGTAGACGCGATACGCGACCGCATCGATGCAGCGACACCGTAACCTTGTGCCAGCCGCCGTGCACGCTACATGCGGGCGGACGAAGCGACTGTGCGGCGGCTTGCGTCACGCAGAGGCGCCTGCGTTCTGCACCATGGATCGAGCGGTATCTTGGCTGATCAAAATTTGTCTCCCACTGTGGGTGTGCTGATGGCGACCTTCAATGGCGCAGCGCATTGTGAGGATCAGCTCCTGTCGCTGCTGTGGCAACGTGACGTGGACGTGCATGTCTACGTCCGGGACGACGGCTCGCAAGACGAGACATCGGCGATCGTGGCCCGCCTTGCTCGACGATTTCCCGACCGGATTACCGTGATCGACGGTGGCGGTATCCGCACCGGCTCCGCGACCGGTAGCTTCTTCGCGCTGCTCCAGGGCATCGACCTGACGCAAAGCGATTATGTCGCCTTCGCCGATCAGGATGACGTCTGGATGCCGGACAAGCTGTGTCAGGCGATCGCGTCGATGGCCGCACATCGGGCGGACGGCTATTCCTCAGATTTGATCGCCTATCATCGGGGCGACAACGCCGTCTGGATGCTGCATAAGGCCGGGAAGGAGGCTGAGCTGGACTATTTGTTCCAAGGTGGCTCGGCCGGATGTACCTACGTCCTGTCCGCAAAAGCGGCGGAGCTGGTGGCACGTGTTATGGCGAAGGTTCCTCCGCTGTGCCCCGGTGCATCGCACGACTGGATCGTCTACGCTATCTGCCGCTCATACGGGCTGACCTGGTTCCGCGATCCCGGTGCCGGTATCCTCTACCGGCAGCACGCATCCAATCTTTACGGCGCGCGGCGTGGCTGGCGCGACGTGCTGGCCAAGCTCCGGCTGACGCGGTCGGGGTGGTACCGCGATCACATCCTGTGGCTGAGGCATGTCATCGCCGGGGGTGGTGACGAACTGCGCGTTCTCGATGCCATCGAGCGGGGTGGGGCGGCCGATCGCTGGTGGCTGATCCGGCACGCGACCCGGTTCAGGCGCACAGCCCAAGGCGTCCAGCAGTTGCGTGCTGCGCTCTTGTCACGCGCCGTCTGACCGACGCGGCGCGCCCTCAAGCTACAGTCGACTTCCTGTTATCCCGATGTGCTGGATGTTGGCGCTGCCGGTCGTAGCCCCGCAGCGGATGATGATGGTATCGGACAATTTGGCTGTCAGCGGGAAACGGATCACGTATCGCTTCCATGCCGGATCGACGATTTCGGCCGTCAGCGGATGGAGCAACCCCTCGAGCGCGGTCAGCACGCTGACGTAGCTGCGGCCGCCCGCCGCTTTGGCCCAGAACGACACCGTGACGTCGCAATTGCGGAGGAGTGCGGCCTGCAACAGGTCGAATTCGACATATTCGCCTGCGACCGTACGCAGCGAAGCTGCGCCGTCCATTCGGGTCGTCGTGTCGCGAACTGCCCAAGTCCTGCCGAACCCCGACGTACGGAAACGATCGTCCCCCGGGGGTACGTGGAGCCATGGCCGGTCTAGGTCGATCGTGCCCGGGTACCGCACCTCTGCACCGTCGACCGAAATCGAGTTGATCCGCGCACCGCTCGTCTCGTTCGGCGCGCTGATCCGACCATCGGCGTAAATGCCGTCGATCCTGTTGCCGGCGATGGTGATCGTGGCGCTGCCATCTGTGCGCAGCGCCATATTCGCCTTGTTGATGCGAATCGCGTAGCGCATCGTCCCTGCGTCGTTCGTGATGCGGTTTCCGGTGATCGTCGCATCTTCGCCGCTGGCGAGGATCGCGCCGGCGAACACCGACGCCAGCCGCGGATCGTCCGGGCTTGAGCGCCCGTCGTCCAGTTGCGCGCAATCGGCAATTATATTGTTTGTCACGACGATATGGTTCTGATCGCCGTAGATCGCGATCCCGGCATAGCCGCAGTTGCGAATGGTGTTGTTTGAAACGACCAGATGCGAGCCAAGGCAGATGATGCCGCTGTCACCAGTGCCGTCGATCGAATTGCGCGTGATCACGCCGTCGTGCGCCGCGGTGTTGATCTGGATGTTCTCGGCGCCACGGTAACCGACCAGCGTGACGATATCGCCGGCCGGCCGGCCCTGCTCAAACGTGACCTTATAGGATGGTCCGGTGCCGACGATGGCATAGCCGATCGACAGCGGCTTGCCGTTTACCTGCACTTTTTTCAAGTGGCAGCGCGAACCTAGGGTGAAGGCGAAGATCCGTTGTCCTGCGGCCGCCGTGCGGCTGGCGGTCCAGCGGGTCTGAAGGAATTCGTTGTCCTCCACGACGAAGTCGCTGGAACCGTCGCGAATCTGGACACTCCATCCGACCGGGATCTGCTCGAACCGATTGCCTCGAACCACGATGTAACGCGACCTTTCCGTCACAATCGCGGTCGTAATCTCGGTGTCGGCGGTCATCCCCAGCACCTTGTTGCCAATCGCGGTGACATGCTCGGCGCCGACCGAGAAAAAGAAGTGGCCGATGTTTCCGGTGCAGACATTCTCGCGGAAGACGGTGCCCCGGCCGGTGTTCAGCACGGCGTAGCGGCCCCCGTTGCCGTCGATCGACCAGCCACGGACCTCGCATCCATCGTTCGCCAGCTTTAGGCCGATAGCGTTCCTGCCGATCTTCAGCGTTGCGCCATTGCCGATGAGTGTGCGTCCGGCCGGCACCATGACTGGGGCGTCGAGCAGGTATACGTCGCCCGGCTCGCCCGTTACACGCCGCCCCGCCGCCAGCGCGGCGGTGAACGCCGCGACTGCGCTGGTTTTTCCGCCAGGATCGGCGCCATAGTCACGCAACGACACTGCGTCGCCGACATCGACCGCTCCGCCCCGCAACGGTGCGGCGCGTGCCAACGTGCTCGACGCAGCGACCGCCAGAAGCGAGCGTCGGCTTAGCGTCATGACAATGCCATTCCTCGTACCGCGCGTCCGACCATTGCATCCGTTCATCGGGCTATGCGGCGATAACGCACGAGCCGCCCCGCCAGCACCGTAAGCGCCCGCAGGTTGACGCGCCTGTCCCTCAACACGACGCGCCAGGGGCGACGCGTGCTAGAGGACAGGTTGCCGCCGTGCCGACGATACAGAAGCGACGGTTCGGGCAGGTAGCACACCCGGCCGACCGCCATGGCGCAGGTGCCAAGCCACCAGTCGTGCATCGACAATCGCTCCGGAAACGGAAGCGCGATGGCCAGTATGTCGCGCCGGAACGCCATGCAGCAGCCGATGAAGGCGTTGCGCGCGAAGTTTCGCCAGATGGAGGCGACAGCCGGATGATGCGGTTCGGGATAGAAGGCACGGTCGACCCCGTTTTCCGTCAGGATCAGCGAATTGGCGAGAACCGCAACGCAGCCGTCCTGCCGAAGTGCGTCTGTCATGCGCGCCTTGCGCCCCTGGACCCAGATATCATCCTGATCGCTGAGAAACACGATGTCCTTCCGCGCCAGATGGAGGAGCCTTTCGAACGTCTTCCTGACTCCGAGATTCTTTTCATTGCGCAGCGCGATGACGGCCGGAAAGCGGCGCGCATAGTCCGACAGCATCGCGAAGGTGTTGTCGGATGAACAGTCATCGACGACGATGACCTCGTCGTCCGGCGACACCTGCGCCAAGATCGACTCCATCTGCTCCGCCAGATAGGTAGCGCCGTTGTAGGTCGCCACGAGGATCGAGACGCCGCCGTACATGTGACCTTGCTCTGACATTGAAGCATCCTACCCTAGGCCGGCGCGGATCGCGCGGCGGATGAAACCGTACAACGCCGCCCCGGTCAGCATGAGAATGAGAATGGTCAGACCGCGGATATACTGGTCGTCGAACGGGCTCATCAGCGCGGCGTAAAGAAGGAACCCTGACAGGATGCATAGATAGCGATTGGGGCGGCGCTGAAACAGGAAAGCGACGAGCGCCGAGATGAAACCGTATAACAGGAAGAAGCCCGCCAAGCCGGTTGCCCCGAAGTCGTGGAACGGCGGATAGAGAGCGCTGAACACGTTGATCGGCGGTACCGTGTCGATGAAGGGAAAGTAAGACGGCGGCAAGACGCCAATTCCCGGAATGAAATAGTACATAAATCTGGGAATCGTTAGTAAAGACGCATATTGCGGAAAGCCCGTGGTATAGTAGAATTCAAATCCCGCAACACCTCCGAAGGCATAGACTTCGACGCTCTTCAGGATATCTTCGATTCCGGATCCACGATCGGCACTGCCGACGCTCGTGATAACCGACAATATCGAGAAAAGGCCGGCGAATAGCACGAAAACGAAGAAGATAAAGGAAAGGCGGTATTTCGACTGAGAAATCCACTTGGTAGAGATGATTGACAAGCCCATCAGAAGATGGGCGCGGGAATAAGCGGCGATCGTCAGCGCGACGAAGAGCAGGACCAGCAAGAATGGAAACCTTCCCTTGATGTCGATCCGGTCGACGATCATCATCAGACTGAACGAAATAGTGACGTTCACCGCTACCGCGACAATCCGGGGAAGAACGCCTCCATTTTCCCATGCCTCCAGCGCTAGCTCGCGCGCCGTCGAGAGCGAAATGCCGCGCGCTAGCGGCAGCAGGATGTTGGCGGTGACGAGAATGGCCGCCATGACGATGGTGACCTGCATCAAGATGGTCGTAGCGCGGATATCGCTCAGGGTACGAACGGGCGGATCGGCGATCGCCTTGCCGAGCGGCATGATCTTGCAGGCGAAATATCCCGTCACATAGGACCCTACCGCCAACAGGACCAAGGAGAGGACGCCGAACCCGTAAGTAAAAAAGATGCGGGAGTCGTACCCGACGAAATAGACGATTTGAAGAGCCCATGCCGCAACGAACGCCAGCATCGGCAGGTATTCGCTTAAGCGGTTTGGCGTCGAGCCTGCCATGACAAGATCCCATAATCGAAAATCTGACGAAAAACGCCGACGATGGCCGCGCCGAAGACGCCATGATGCATGGCGGCAAAGACAAGAAGCGGAAAATAGAGCGACGCTTCAATGATGTGGGCGTGCGCGATGCGCTTGGGGTGTCCACGTGCGAGAAGATAGGTAAGAGGCGCCTGCGCCATCGAGTTGAACATGAAGCCGATCGATAACACCACCGCCAGGAACGCTACCTCAGCGATGCGGACGTTCAACCACAGCGCGACGAAGACCGGTGAAACCAGCAGGCAGCAGGTGTACACGAGTACCGACAGTATAATGACGTTCCTGTGCTCCCGTCGAAACAGGCCGCGTGCCTCCGGTTCGGTGAGATACCCAAGCTTCGGCTGGATGGAGGTAACGTAGGACGAACTCAGCAGGATCGTCTTACCAATGAATTCCTGGAGGAGAGCATAGATCGCCATCGCTGACGCGCCGTTGAAATATGCCAGCGCGAAGCGATCGCCATATACCATCAGTGGGCTGATGGTGGACGACACGGTCGCCCAGCCGCCAAAGCCCAAGATTTTCGTCATCGGAATGGTGACCCGCTCGGCGGCCGGTAGCCGGCGCTCGGACAGGCGGGGAAGGAGCTTGGCGAACGCGTACAGGCAGCATAGCAAACGGATCACCCCATACGCCACGCAAACATGTGATAGCGACCGGTCATCGGAATAGATCAACACTGCAGGACAAAAAAACAGCGATATATAGGCCGCGAACTTGAAGATGTTCGCTTCCTTGAACAGTTCCAGCCCCTCCAGCGACGACCGAATCATGTTCGACACGAGATAGATCGGAAGGCTGGACGATATGATGAAGAACGCGGCCAGTTGATCGGCGCCACGCATGCCGAAATGAGACAGGAGCCTGTCCTTGAAGACGAGCAGGATTACGTTGATCGCGATCGAGATCACAACCGCGAAGACGACCGATTTATGGATTGCGCCTTCTAGGTCAGTTTCGCGGTTGAACTTGCTTGCGGCCGCAAAATAGAAAAGGGCCCGCGAAAGTCCGAAATCGAATAGACCGGTGTATCCGATCGCTGCCCAGACGATCGTCAGAAAACCCACATATTCCTTAGAAGAACTGCCGTAGATATAGGGAACGGCGAACAGCGCAAAAACGAGTGGGCCGATGTTGCCAAACATGTTCCAAAGAAAAAATTTGTTCTGATACGTCGCCCGCAGTATTGGAACCATTTTCTTGGGGAGGGTCCGATATGGGGTCATGCTCTAATATTGTTCCACTGCTGATTAGGGTAGACTGGCGGGCAGCGTTGCGGTGAAATCCGCTTAGTCAAGCGGATTGTTTCCGGTGAACTCAGGCATGGTTGCCGCTTCCGACGAATTGATGCCCTTGCGCCAGACTACCTGGCGGACGGTCGCGAAGAGGATGCGTAAGTCGAGCAAGGTAGAGCGATGATCGACATACCACAGGTCGAGCGCAAACTTCTCGTCCCATGAAATCGCGTTGCGGCCGTTGATCTGCGCCCAGCCGGTCACGCCCGGCTTCACGTCGTGACGTCGCGCCTGATCGGGCGAGTAGCGGTCCAGATAGGCGGTGAGCAGGGGGCGCGGGCCGACCAGGCTCATATCGCCGACCAGCACGTTCCACAATTCGGGAAGCTCATCCAGGCTGGTCGACCGCAGCAGCCGGCCAATTCGTGTCAGCCGCTGGCTATCGGGAAGCGGCCGGCCGGCGGCGTCGTGGGCGTTGGCCATCGTGCGGAACTTGATCATGGTAAACGGGCGCCCCCCAAGGCCCGGCCGGGCCTGTCGGAAGAAGACGGGGCTTCCCATTGTGATCCGGATCGCCACCGCCGTTGCGGCGATTACGGGCGACAGACAGACCAGTCCGGTCAGCGCGCCTGCAATGTCGATCGCGCGCTTCAGGCTCATCGCGACCTCGCCAACGCTTCGATGATGGAGCAAACCCGGTCGACGTCGTTGTCGCTCATCGACGAGCCAGAGGGCAGGCACAGCCCTTCGGCAAACGCCTGCGCCGCCACGTCTCCGCCAAAATACGAAGCGTCTGCAAATACGGGCTGCAAATGCATCGGCTTCCATAGCGGCCGGCTTTCAATATTGTCTGCCTCTAGGGCAAGGCGAATGGCTTCGCTGTCCAAACCGCGTGTCTGCGGCCCGATCCGCACCGTCGTAAGCCAGCGGTTGGCCTGCATCCCGGGTGCCTCGCCGCTGAAGCCGAAGCCCGGCAACGCGCCCAAGCGCTCGCGATACAGCGAATGGATCCGGCGACGCCGCGCTACCCGTTGAACAAGGACCTGCAGCTGCCCGACGCCGATCGCTGCACAAACATTGCTCAGACGGTAGTTGTAGCCATACGTCGTGTGCTCGTAATGTGCCGCCGGATCACGAGCCTGTGTTGAAAGGAAGCGGGCGCGATCAATCGCTTCCGCATTGTCGCTTGCCAAAGCGCCTCCGCCGGATGTCGTGATGATTTTGTTGCCGTTGAATGAAAGAATGATGAAATCAGCGCCTTTTCCGGCGTGCTGACCGTCGCGATAGGAGCCGACTGCCTCTGCTGTATCGCTGATCCATACGAAACCATATTCTCGACGAAGTGCAGCTACTCGGCTGCCATCAATGACATGACCGTAAATATCTGTTGTGATCAGCGCCTTAGGCAATGTTCCCCGCTCACGTGCCGTCTTCAGCTGCGTCTCGAGTAGATCCAGGTCGAGCAGAAAATCGTCCGGGTCGACATCCAGAAAGACCGGCTTGGCTCCCAGATACAGGATTGGAGCCACCCCGCCGATGAACGTCATGGTCGCGCCCCATACCTCATCCCCGGGGCCGACATCCGATAGCCGCAACGCCAGGTGAAGTGCGGCCGTTCCGCTGGAGAGCGCAGCGACATGTCCCGTGCCGGTTAGACGCGCGAGATCTTCCTCAAACCGAGTAACCATCGGCCCGGTGGGAGCTATCCAATTGCTCGCAAATACCTCTTCCACCAGCGCGCGCTCCGCACCGCCCATGTGAGGAGACGACAGAAACATCCGGTTTGGATTGACTTGATGCACGCCTTACTCCTCGATCACGTCCCGTCGCTCCGGCTTGGACCGAACCGGTGAACGATCCGCGCGGCGCAGCGCCCTTGGCTGGTTCCCTGTCGATTTTCAACTTCGGACCGGCAATTGATGTACGCTTATGGCATAGGCGCTCGTGCCGCGGCTTGCTAGTTTAACGATCATGGGTCGGTGCCGGCCCGATCCGACTGCCACACATTGTCGGACGGCACCCACCTTTATCGAAACGCGCCATGCCTCAGCCTCGTCCACTCACTACTTCAACGCTGCGAGCAAACGATGATTGATGTCCGATCCTGCCGATGAAAGAGGTTCTTGTCGCCGCCAACCAGCTCGCTGGTCGCTTGATCCCGTGCGGTCGTGACGGTGCGCCGCTGTTGCTGTGCCTACATGGCGGCGGATGCAACGGCCGGTATTTCCATCTGCCGGGTTTTTCCGTCGCCGAGCGCGCCGTTCAACAAGGGTTTGACGTCTTGCTTGTGGACCGACCGGGGCATGGCCTGAGCGTGCCCGGCGGGTCGGCCTGTCCGATCGTCGAAGCGGCGGGTCTGCTAACCGGGCTCTTGGAAGCGATGATGCCGAGGCGTTCGTCGTCGGAGATGGTGTTGCTCGGCCATTCCATCGGCGGCGCGGTGGCACTAACCTTTGCCGCTGCGTCGCGGCTACGCATCAGTGCCATTGCCGTTTCGGGTATTGGCCGCTCTCCCACCGAGGCGGCCTTGTCGTGGTTGGCCGACTTCAAGGCGGATAGAGATCGAGTGCCTCCCATCGACTTCTTCTTCGGCCCAAGGGGCACATACGACTGGCGCGCGCCGATCGCGCTCCGGAGCGCCGCGGAGACTTGGCATTTGGACGAGGTTTGCGAAGTGCTGCTGGCATGGCCCCGGCGTTTCGATGCGATCGCCGCGCGCCTGACGATGCCAATTTCCATTTCTCTATCAGAGCATGAAAAAATATGGGATCTAGCTGAGTTGGCTTCCGGCAAGTTTGCGGCACAATTTGGTAACACGTCACACATGACATCGGATGTGCTTCCAGCGGGTGGGCATTTGTATGAGCTTCACTCGAACGGTCCGCAGATGGTGCAGGCGCAACTTGCCTTCTTGATCGCGGCATGCGGGCGCTAGCTCTTGCCGCGTGGCCCGGCCAGTTTGCCGTAGACGAAGCTGAAGCGCTCCCCTAAAAGCGGCCACCGAGATCGTGACCATCATGCCCTCCCTTCCTCTTGCGCGCTCGCGTCACGATGTTCCTGCCTGTATCGCCTGTGTCGCGACGCATGTGCCGGACGAGGTTCTTAGCAATGAGCAACTGGCCGCTGAGTTTTCGGGCTGGACCGCCGACAAGATTTTTGAAAAAACCGGCATTCGGGAACGCCGGATCGCGGCGAAAGGCGAAACCGCGCTTGATCTCGCCGTTGCCGCTGCCGAGCGGCTGTTCGCTGAAAATTCTAAGCCGCGTGAGCTGGTCGACTTCGTTATCCTGTGTACGCAGGCGCCCGACCACATTCTTCCGAGTTCGTCCTGCATCCTGCAGGAGCGGCTCTCGCTACGTAAGGCGATCGGCGCGATCGACGTCAATCTCGGATGCTCTGGCTTTGTTTATGGACTGTCACTCGCTGCGGGGTTGATAAGTGCAGGCGCTGCCAGCAATATTCTACTGGTTACAGCTGATACCTATTCAAAGTATATAAACGACCGCGACAAAAGTGTGCGTACGCTTTTCGGCGATGGCGCTGCGGCAACCCTAATCTGCGCCGACGGGAAAGGTGACGCCGGTATCGGGCCGTTCAATTTCGGCACGGATGGTAGTGGCGCCGATCGGTTGATCGTCCCTGCTGGTGGGTTTCGGCGCCCATCGGATGCTTGCAGTTCCGTCGAGGTCGAAGATCGCTCCGGCAACGTGCGCAGCGCTGATGATCTTTTCATGGATGGCGCTGCTGTAATGAGCTTCACGCTGCGGGAGGTGCCGACCATGTTTCGCAATCTTCTTGAGCGGGCGAACTTGGATGAGGCTGATCTTTCGGCCATCATTCTTCATCAGGCCAACAAATTCATGTTGGATTCTCTTCAAAAGAAGATGAAAATCCCAGAAGAGAAAATGCCCCGGCGTTATGAGCAAATTGGCAACACCGTGTCATCTACAATCCCGTTCGTTCTCGAGCAAGAGATCGCATCCGGACGCTTGGGGGAAGGATCGCGCGTGGCGCTTTTGGGTTTTGGCGTCGGCTTGTCATGGGCTGGTGCAATAGTAACCTTTTGACCTTTTTGGAGAAGTTGTGATGTCGGAATTCTATGAAGGTATGGCAGAAATCCTCGAGGTTGACGCTACCGAGATCAATGCGGACTATGAGTTGGGCGAAGCCTGGGATTCTCTGGCGATCGTTTCCACGATAGCATTGGTCGACGAAGTGTTCGACAAAGCGATCGGTGCAGACACCTTGCAGGAATGCAGGACGGTCGGCGATATTGAGAAAGCGGCGCAAGCGGCCTGACATGCACAATCTTCCCGAACTTGCTACCGGTCGTGCTGCCGTTGTCGGTAACGCGAGCATAAAGGGTGTTGTGGCCTGCGTGCCGCCGCACCGTGTCGGCAACGATGTCTTCGTCGAGCGGTTTGGGGAGAGTGTCGCTGAAGTCACAAAGATGACGGGGGTCGCGCATCGTCACTGGGTCGATGCAAATACCACCACGTCCGACCTTTGCGCCGAGGCTGCAACGAGGCTGATGGCAGGCCTCGACTGGTCGACGGACTCGATCGATGCGATCTTATTCATCTCGCAAACGCCGGATTACCGATTGCCAGCGACGGCCGCTGTTCTGCAGGCGCGGCTTGAACTGCGGCCCGGCATCATCGCGTTTGATGTGAATCTTGGCTGCTCGGCGTATCCGTACGGGCTCTGGCTTGCGATGACGATGGTCGCGACCGGGGCGGCGCGTCGTGTCCTGCTGGCGGTCGGTGATACGAGCAGCCGGGTTGTCGATCCGTCCGACCGCTCAACGGCGCTGCTGTTCGGCGACGCTGGTAGCGTGACGGCGATCGAATACGATCCCCTTGCCCCCGTTGCCAGCTTCGTGCTGGGCAGCGATGGCCGCGGTGCACAAAATCTCATCATTCCGCAGGGCGCGTTTCGTGATGGCGCAGCGCGGGGCGATCACGATCAGACCCGCCTCTTTATGGATGGCGGAGAAATATTCACCTTTACCCTCAAGGCCGTGCCGCCACTCGTCGCCGACACATTTCGCTTGGCCGAAGCGTCGGCCGACGATTACGACGCGTTCCTGTTCCACCAGGCTAATGCGTTTATGATCAAGCATTTGGCCAAGAAGAGCAAGTTGCCAACCGACAAGGTTCCGATTAATATCGATCGCTATGGGAACACAAGCAGCGCGACTATTCCGCTCTTGATTGCTGATGATCTGTCGGAGCGGCTGCGTTCCTCGACAATGCGGCTGGCCATGTTTGGATTTGGCGTCGGGTACAGCTGGGCGTCTGCATCGATCACGATTGGTCGACTTGCCTGTGTAGAAACCATTACATCGTGAATGGCACATCATCTCGCCCGTTTGCCGGCAAGAAGATCGTCATTGCTGGCGCCTCCTCAGGCCTTGGTCGTGCCGCGGCGCTCGGTTTAGCGGATAGCGGTGCACAACTGGTCCTGCTCGGACGGAATGAAGAGCGGCTTCGCGATATTTCCGAACGCACTGGCGGACATCGTTGGATGGTGGTGGACCTGGCGAGCGACGACGCTGCGGACGATGCCATTCGGGCCATTGCGGTCGACGGAGCAATCAACGGCATTTTCCATTCGGCAGGCATCAGTCTGGTTGCTCCAATGCGGCTGACGAAAACAGGCCAGATACAGGAATTGTTCGGTGCCGCGGTGTTCGGCGCTTTGGGTGTCGCCCGAGCGATCAGCCGAAAGAACGTCATGCACGATCATGGATCTGTGGTGTTCATGTCGTCGGTTTCTGCGCTCCGCGGGCGCCGCGGCATGGTCGCTTACTCGGCATCCAAAGCCGCAACGAGCGGTATGGTACGGGCGCTGGCCGTGGAACTTGCCGATCGGCACATACGCGTGAATGCGATCACCGCCGGAGCTATCGAAACCGAGATGCATCATGATTTCGCCAATTCCGTGAGCGAGGAAATGGTACGGAACTACCGCAACCTTCATCCGCTTGGATTTGGGCGTGCGGAAGATGTCGCTAATGCCGTCATGTTCCTGTTGAGCGATGCATCGCGGTGGATCACCGGCATTGATCTGCCGGTAGACGGCGGGTACGCGGCCAAATAGCGCTAATCTGCACCTTCAAGGGACGTTTTTTTGATGATCCCGAACATCAACTATCATGATTCTGCGTTACTCGACACCGAGCTGATGCAGCTATTTAAGACCGGTTGGCAATTTGTTGCTATGACCGATGAGTTGGCCAGCAATCGCGATTTCGTTTGCGTAAATTACCTCGGCGATTCGGTCGTGGTACAAAATTTCAAGGGTGAGTTGCGCGCCTTCAAGAACGTGTGCACGCACCGACTTAACCTGATCCAGACTGTGGATCGAGGTAACCGGCATCTGATGTGCGCATATCATGGCTGGGTCTTCGATGCAGCAGGTATGCCGCTTGGTAAAGGTGGCTTCATTCCGACTGATGCGGAGCCAGCCCGTCTGTGCCTAACGCGATACAAGGTCGCGTCCTGCGGGAAGTTCGTGTTCGTGTCACGCGATCTGTCAGGGCCTTCTCTGGAGGAGTACCTTGGTGATTTCGCGTCGTTGCTCGCCGATCTAAGCCGACATATCGGGCAAGAAACGTATTATGGGTCGGTGCCGCACGCGGCCAATTGGAAGCTATTGGTCGAGAACGTCCTGGAATGTTACCATTGTTCGACGGTGCATCCCGAGACGTTCGTCACCGGTCTTGGTGTAGGGCGAAGGCCGATCGCAGATATCCAAAACGCCGGCTTGCATTCCAGCAGTCATTTCCCGCGCGTCCCGACTCGGCGAGAAGCACTGCGGAAGAAAATTGTTTCTCATCTCGACAGCCGCACGTTCGTGCATGACTCTTTCTTTCACATCTATGTCTTTCCCAATCTGTTTATCTCGTCGACGGAAGGCGCAGCCTTCTACGTTGGCCACGCGCTGCCGAACGGCGCTCTCACGACGACGCTGCGCGTCCGGCTTTTTGAGCCTAACGTGGAATTGACTGACGCCGGTCGGCTTCGGCAGGATGCGATCAACAAACAAGGTTCGGCTCTTGCGCTCCAAGTCATCGAAGAAGACCGTGCGATCTTGGAAACGGTCCAGCGGGGCATCATCGCGGCCGATCGCCCGTCGGTCCTTGGAGCCGAAGAAGTACGGATTCGCGCTTTTCACGATGCCTACACGCAGATGATGGCAGGACGCGCTTCCGTCACGACGACGAACGAGGTTCTCCCAAACGAAGTCGCTTAGCAGCCGGCGTGAACATTGTTGCCCCCGCCGGAACGCGGCGAAGTACCAATGCGGCGGCGCCAATCCGCGCATCGTCACCGACATGAATGTTGGGCATGATGCGAGCGCCGGATCCCACCATGACCCGTTTTCCTAAATTTGCGCCTCCCATTACATCCACATGTGAACTGATAGTGGTAAAATCACCGGCTGATGCATCGTGACCAAGCCCTGAAAATGATAAAATAGTCACGAAGTCGCCGAGGACTGTATCAGCTGTGTTCATGGAGAACGGCGCCATGATAACGCCCTCCCCATGTCGATGATTTCGACCAAGCACCACACTAGGATGGATAAGGGAAGCGAACTTCCCTCCGCGCTCGCGCAAAGACTCAACCATGAGAGCTTTGGTAGCCGGATTACCGACTGCGAGCAGAAATCTATCCTCGTCGTTTACTCGAAAATCTTTAAAGTGTCCAAGCCAAGGGGTAATGTGGCCGTCCATCGCCTGAGGGCGGTCATCGATAAACCCGGCTAAGGGCGGAAGGCTTCCCGCCTCGGCGCAATGATCGGTCCACGAGGCAAGTTCACGACCAAAACCACCGCCACCAACCAATATCAGCCGAGTATCCTTATTCACAATAATTCCTTCTCTATTTCGACCGTACATCAAATGTAGACATTGATGTAGGTGCGTTTTACATTGAAATATGCTTTTGAAGATTTTAGCTATCTATGTCACGCTTGCATTTATCATGATTATCTTGGCGTTGATTGCGTGTTTACGGGAGGCTGCCAGCCATGTACAGCGCGGGTCAATTGTTGGTTCAGCCGTTTAGTAGGTGGTAATGTCAGTGGACAATGCACGTCCGTCGATGGTGCAGCTCATCCGCCCACGCCGTTTCGGCGACAGCCGCGGCTGGTTCACCGAGACCTACAACCGCGAGACCTTCGCCGCGCTCGGCATCGACTGCACGTTCGTGCAGGACAATCACTCGCTCTCCGCGCCCGCCTTCACGTTGCGGGGGCTGCATTTCCAAACGCCTCCGCGCGGGCAGGACAAGCTGGTGCGTTGTGTCAACGGACGGATCTACGACGTCGCGGTCGACGTGCGCGCCGGCTCGCCGACCTATGGGCAGTGGGTCGGAGCCGAACTGAGCGCCGAGAACGGCCATCAGCTCTTCATCCCCGTCGGCTTCGCACACGGCTTCGTCACGCTCGAGCCCGATTGCGAGGTCACCTACAAATGCTCGGACACCTATGCCCCCGCGCATGATGGCGGGATCCGCTGGGAAAGCGTCGGGATCGACTGGCCGCTCCCCGCCGGCGTCACGCCCGAGCTGAGCGAAAAGGACAAGGTGCAGCCGACGCTCGCCGACTTCGACAGCCCCTTCGCCTATGACGGCCGTCCGCTGACGCCGCTCGCCTGAGGACCGACTACATGCGCATCTTCGTCACCGGCGGCGCCGGGTTCATCGGCTCGGCGCTGGTGCGTCACCTGATCGAGCATAGCGAGCATGAGGTGCTCAACTTCGACAAGCTGACCTATGCCGGCACGCTGTCGACGGTCGAGCGCGTCGCGTCGTCGAACCGCTATTGCTTCGTACAAGGCGACATCTGCGACGCCGACGCCGTGCGTACCGCGATCGCCGAGTTTCGCCCCGACGTCATCACGCACCTCGCCGCCGAGAGCCATGTCGACCGCTCGATCGACGGACCGGGCGCGTTCGTGCAGACCAATGTCGTCGGCACCTATACGATGCTCGCCGAGGCGCGCGCCTATTGGCTGGCGCTCGACGACGCGGCGAAGGCGGCTTTCCGCTTCCACCATATCTCGACCGACGAGGTGTACGGCTCACTGGGCGAGGATGGGCTGTTCACCGAGGACACTCACTACGATCCGCGCTCGCCTTATTCGGCGTCGAAGGCCGGGTCGGACCACCTGGTCAGCGCGTGGGGACATACTTACGGCCTGCCGGTGCTCATCACCAACTGCTCGAACAATTACGGGCCGTATCACTTCCCCGAAAAGCTGATCCCGTTGATGATCGTCAAGGCGCTCGCCGGCGAGCCGCTGCCGGTTTACGGCGCGGGCGACCAGGTGCGCGACTGGCTCTTCGTCGAGGATCATGTCCGCGCGCTGCAGGCGGTGTTCGAGCGCGGGCAGGTCGGGCGGACCTACAATGTCGGCGGGCATAACGAGAAGCAGAACATCGAAGTCGTCCGCACCGTCTGCGCGATCCTCGACCGGCTGCGCCCGCGCGCCGACGGCGCGCTTTACGCCACGCAGATCACCTCGGTCGCCGACCGCCCCGGCCACGACAAGCGCTATGCAATCGACGCGACGCGGATCGGCGACGAACTCGGCTGGCACCCGCAGGAGACGTTCGAGAGCGGGATCGAGAAGACGGTGCGCTGGTATCTCGATAACGAGAGCTGGTGGCGCCCGCTGGTTGCGGCCAAGGCGGCCGAGCGGCGCGGGATCGCATGATGCGTGAAGTGTTGGTGACCGGCGCGAACGGGCAGCTCGGGCAGGAGCTGCAACGCGTGGCGCTGCCCGCAGGCTGGCGGGTGGTGGCGCTCGACCGTGCCGCGCTCGACCTGACCGACCCGGCGGCGATCGCCGCGATGGTGGCGGAGCGGCCATGGGCGGCGGTCATCAACGGCGCGGCCTATACCGCGGTCGACAAGGCCGAGCGCGATCAGGTCGCGGCATGGCAGGTCAACGCCCTCGCCCCCGCCGCCTTAGCTGCCGCCTGCGCGGCGGCGAATATCCCGCTGGTGCAGGTCTCGACCGATTACGTCTTCCCCGGCGATCGGGACGGGGCCTGGGCGGTCGACGATGCGGTCGCGCCGCTGGGCGTCTATGGCGCGTCAAAGCTGGGCGGCGAGCTGGCGGTGCGCACCAGCGGCGCGCGCCACGCGATCGTCCGCACCGCTTGGGTGGTGTCGGCGCACGGCGACAATTTCGTCAGGACGATGCTCCGGGTCGGAGGCGAGCGCGGGCATCTTCGCGTCGTCGCCGATCAGCACGGCAGCCCGACCAGCGCCGCCGATCTCGCCGATGCGCTGATCCGCATCGCGATACGGCTCGCCGAAGATGCGCAGGCGCCGACGGGCACCTTCCATTTCAGCAATGCCGGGGCGACGACCTGGGCGGGGTTCGCCGAGGAGATATTCCGCCAATCCGGCACGCGTGACGGCGCGACCGCGACCGTCGAACCGATCGCAACCGCGGATTACCCGACTCCGGCGCGGCGTCCGGCCAATTCCCTTCTCGCGCATGATGCGATCGAGCATGCCTACGGTATCACCCCCCGTCCGTGGCGCGATGCGCTGGCCGACATCCTCGACGAATTGATCGGAGCGAAGCAGTGAAGGGCATCATCCTGGCGGGCGGATCGGGCACGCGGCTCCACCCGGCGACGCTGGCGGTCAACAAGCAGCTGCTGCCGGTCTACGACAAGCCGATGATCTATTATCCGCTGTCGGTGCTGATGCTCGCCGGCATCCGCGAGATCCTGATCATCTCCAGCCCGGAATATCTCGGCAATTACCAGCGCTTGTTCGGGGATGGCAGCGCATTCGGGCTATCAATCGCCTATGCCGAGCAGCCGCGGCCCGAGGGGCTGGCGCAGGCGTTCACGATCGGCGCCGACTTCATCGGCAGCGACAATGTCGCGCTGGTGCTGGGCGACAACATCTTCTTCGGCGCGCATCTGACCGACCTGTTGGCGAGCGCAGTGGCGCGGACGCACGGCGCCACCGTGTTCAGCTACCGCGTCGAGGACCCTGAGCGGTACGGCGTGGTCGAACTGGGTCCAAACGGCAAGGCACTCAGCCTGGAGGAGAAGCCCGAGAAGCCGAAGTCGAACCATGCGGTCACCGGCCTTTATTTCTACGATAACCGCGTCGTCGCTATGGCACGCGATCTCAAGCCCTCGGCACGCGGCGAGCTGGAGATTACCGACCTCAACCGCCTCTACATGGAGGCGGGCGACCTGTACGTCGAACAGATGGGGCGCGGTTACGCCTGGCTCGATACCGGCACCCACGACAGCTTGCTGGAAGCCAGCGAGTTCGTCCGCACGCTCCAGCACCGGCAGGGCATTCAGATCGCGTGTCTTGAGGAAATCGCCTTTGAGCAAGGGTTTATCTCCGCTGATCAAGCGCGGGCGGCGGGCGAGAAGTTTTCGAAGACTGCCTATGGACGAGCGATCCTGAAGGTCGTCGAAAGCAACTGATCGGCGTGCTGCCGCCGCGCCGATGTTGCGGCCGTGAAACACGGGTGAGACATTCGTTAAAATCCCATTGACGCTGTCACGTCGACAAGACAGTCTCCGTCGAAACCTCCTTGGGGGAGACGCGAGTGGCGGCAGGGTATCGGTCGGGGGCAGGGATCGCAGCGGCGTCGTCGCTGGCGTTGCTCGCGGCCGACGCGGGCGCCCAGCCCGATGCCGCCAGCCCGCCTGCCGCTGGCCAGCCGGCCGCGCCCGCTGCGGGTAACATCGCGCCGCTCTGGCAGGACATCACGGCGCTCGGTGTCACCTGCCTCGTCCACACGCCGCGCGGCATCGACACCGGGGCGCTCCACGATCGGCTGTGCGCCGCGGTCGCGACCCAGGCGGCGAAGGGCGCGCCGGTGCCGGTCGCCGCCGCGCCGCTCGGCAGCGCGACGCTGGCGGCCGGGCGCGTCACCTTGCTCGTGCAGGCCACCGTCATGCCGGTCAACGGCGCGGACGCGATCGCGCTGACGCTGCGCCCGTTCCGCAACGCCACCGAATCCGGGCAATTCTTCGCTGCCGCCCCGCGCATCGTCGCGGGCGGCGATGCCGCGGCGCTCGACCGGGCGGTCGCGGCGCTGCTCGCCGATACCCTGCCCTGGCAGGCCGGCAGCAGGCCGCGCGGGCGGCTGCTGCCCAACGACGGACCACCGCGATCATAACGCGGGGCGCTTCACCACCAGACCATCATCGTTGAGAGCAAAAAGAGGGGAATCGGGTTTATGGCGATCGGAAACACGGCTGAGATCGATCAGCTGATCCAGCATTCGGAGCATCAGACCGACTTGCTGAAGAGCGTGGCCTGCACCTGCCCGGCGTGCACCGGCGGGCTGCAGAAGGACGTCGGGTTGGTCAATCCGCTGGTCGGGTTGAAGCTGACGGGCGAGCAGGGCTCGGTCGACTATCTCGCCGGCACCACCGCCGCGAACGGCAAGGCGATCTGGTCGGCGGACCAGATCGCGGCCTATCTGAACCGCTCGGGCGCGAGCTGGATCGGCGGCAAGGACCCCGGCCGGCAGAGCGACAGCAACCTGAACGAAATCACGTTCGGCTTCCACACCTCGCAGGAAGAGCTGGCGAACAACGGCTATTCCTATCGCTGGACCGACGGCACGACGCAGTATTTCGACGAATATTACAACTTTTCCGCTTTCAGCGCCGAGCAGAAGGACGCCGCGCGGCTGGCGATCAGCTTCTGGGACGACGTCGTGAAGGTGTCGTTCAAGGAAGTCGACACCCCGTACCGTGCCGACATCGCGTTCGGCAATCTCGCCGATGCGCCTGACACCCAGGCCTATGCCTATCTGCCGCAGGGCACCGTTTATGCGCCCAACGCGCAGGTCAACGCCGATATCGAGCGCGTCGTGGGCGACGTGTGGGTCTCGGCGAGCCAGGCGAGCAACTTCCAGCTTACGCCGGGTGGCTATGGTCTCAACACGCTGACGCACGAGCTGGGCCATGCGATTGGCCTGTCGCACCCGGGCAATTACAATTTCGGTCCCGGCTTTGCGGTCAATTACGCCAACGGCGCGGAATATTACCAGGATTCGCGCAACTATTCGATCATGTCCTACTGGAATCCGGGCGCGATCGGCGCGGGCGACATCGACTGGAACACGATGGCCTATGCCTATGGCGGCACGCCGATGATCCACGACATCCTCGCGGTGCAGAAGATGTACGGCGCGGATACTACCACGCGCACCGGCGACACGGTATATGGCTTCAATTCGACCGCGGGCAAGTCGGTGTTCGACTTCACGGTCAACAAGGCGCCGATCGTGACGATCTGGGATGCCGGCGGCAACGACACGCTCGATGCCTCGGGCTATCGCACCAATCAGGAAATCAACCTGAACCCGGGCTCGCTCAGCAGCATCGGTGGCGTGACGATCGAGGAAGTGCGCGAGCGGCTGTCGTTCGATCAGGTCAACGCCAATCGCGCCGCGCTGGGCTACGGTCCGATCGATCAGGCCAGCTATGACCGGCTCTATGCGCAGCTGATCAGCGGGCAGCGCAACCTGGCGCTGACCGACAACGTCGGCATCGCGTACGGCGCGATCATCGAGAACGCGGTCGGCGGCAGCGGCAACGACACGATCATCGGCAACAGCGTCGCCAACCGGCTCGACGGCGGCACCGGCACCGATATCGTCAGCTATCGTGACTCCGCGGATGCGGTCGCGGTCTCGCTGCTCACCGGGCGCGGCACCGCGGGCGATGCCAAGGGCGACATCTACCTCAATTTCGAGGGGATCGAAGGCGGCCGCGGCAACGACACGCTGACCGGCGACAATGGCGCGAACACGCTGATCGGCGGCGCGGGCGCCGATACGCTGATCGGCAACGGCGGGTTCGATACCGCCAGCTATCGCACCTCCACCGTCGGCGTCACCGCGTCGCTGATGTCCAATTCGGGCACCGTCGGCGATGCCAAGGGCGACAAGTTCGTCAGCATCGAGGCGCTGGAAGGCGGCCGCGGCGACGACACGCTCTACGGCTCGAACAATGCCGACACGCTGATCGGCAATGCCGGCAACGACAAGCTGTACGCCAATGGCGGCGACGACACCGTGTTCGGCGGGGCCGGCGACGACATCATCTACGGCCATGACGGCAACGACTGGCTCGACGGCGGCATCGGCAACGACCAGCTGTACGGCGGGCGCGGCACCGATACGCTGTATGGCGGCGACGGCGACGACACGCTCGACGGCGTGTTCGACGACGACGTGCTGTTCGGCGGCGCGGGCAACGACCTGCTGCTGGGCGGCGACGGCAACGATCTGCTGATCGGCGGCGCGGGCAACAACACCTACTTCGGCGGCACCGGGGCGGACATCTTCCGCTTCACCAACCTCGGCGTGAAGGACACGATCAAGGACTTCACCCGCGGCGTCGACCTGATCGACCTGACCCAGCTCGATGCCAAGACCGGCGGCGCGATCGATCCGTTCAAGTGGCTCGGCGACGGCGCCTTCACCAAGACTGCCGGCGAGCTGCACACCGTCCGTATCGACGGTCTCAACTATCTCGAGGGTGACGTGGACGGGGACGGCGTTGCCGACTTCTCGATCCAGACCAACCTCAAGATCCTGGTGACCGACATCATCTTCGGCTGATCCGGTCCGGCGACCGCAGGCGGCGACGCCTGCGGCCGACAACCCGAATCGCGCGGCGCGGGAAGGCTAACTTCCCGCGCCGTTTCTGTTCACGGGGTCATCATCTCGGCTCCTCCATTCGGGCAGCGGGAAAATACAAAAGCATTTCAATCGCTTTTACGAATGAAACAAAATGGTATTGTTAAACGGCCCGCGCGGTGACAGCGTCATGTTGCTGACGCTGGGGGATCAGCTGATCGCGGACGCATGAGCCAGCCAGAAAGGCGGCGGCGCAGATCTTCCCGGATGCTTGGCGAGCAAGGGGGAATTCTCGATGATGGTGGTAAAAGGGTTGCTGGCCAGCGGTTGTTGTCTGGCGGCATTGATGGCGATGCCGGCCGTGGCGACGGCGCAGGCGGATACCGCACCGAACACGCAGATCGGCGATCCGGTCGCCTCCGCCAAGCTGGCGGCCGACGTGGCGACGGACAAGGATGCCGACAAGCCGATCGCCAACGAAGTGATCGTCACGGGCACGCGCATCATGCGTCCGAACAACCGCTCCGCCGCGCCGATCACCACCACCACCGCCGCCGAGATCGCCGCGCAGGGCGCGACGACGATCGAGGAAGTGCTCAATCGCCTGCCGCAGGTGCAGGCCAACGCCGAGCAGAATTACGCCGATTCCGACGGGCGCCAGCGCATCAAGCTGCGCAGCCTCGGGTTCGAACGCACGCTGACGCTGGTCGACGGGCTGCGGCTCGGCATCCAGAATGGCATGGACGTCAGCCTGATCCCCAACGAGCTGGTCGAGCGGATCGACGTGCTGTCGGGCGGCGCCTCGTCGGTCTATGGCTCGGATGCGGTCGCCGGTGTCGTCAACTTCGTGCTGAAGAAGGACTATGACGGTGTCTCGCTGACCGGCAACTACAGCTTCTTCAACCATCACAACGACACCAATGCCGTCACCGCGGCGGCCGACCGCGCCTTCTTCCCCTCGGCGCGCGGCTGGGCGAACGACGGTGGGCGCGCGAACGTCACGCTGTCGGCGGGCAAGACCTTCCTCGACGGCGCGCTCAGCATCTCGGGCTACGCCAATTACCGCCGTTCGGATCAGGTGAGCCTCGACGATCGCTCGCTGTCGGCGTGCGAAGTGTCGCAGACGATCGCGACCGGGGCGCTCAACTGCACGCGCAGCACCTATACGCAGGTCGGCACGATCATTCCGGGCGGGATCGGGCGGGGCAGCACGCTCGTCAACAATCCGAACGGCTCAGGCACGCTGCTGCCGTACAATTCCGGCCCTGGAACCTCCACCGATCCGTTCGACAACCTGGCATTCCAGCGCAATTTCAATCGCATCAACACCGGTGCGTTCGTCAGCGCGCGGATCTCCGACCAGATCGAACTCTATTCGACCGCGATGTTCTATCGCGACCGATCGTTCAACACGCTGCCCAACCGCGTTTACTCGTACAGTGCCTATGGCAGCGATCCGTATCGGGTGAATTGCGACAACCCGTTCCTGTCGGGATCGCAGCGCACGACCCTGTGCGGGTCGGCGACCAGCGGGCTGGTGCCGCTCGACGTCCGCTATCGCTTCGATGGCGCGCCGCTGGTCAGAACCGGCTTCGAGAACCGTGGCGCCCGCATTGCTGGTGGATTGCGCGGCAAGGTGCTCGACGACGCGTGGAGCTATGACATCGCGGGTGTCTATTCGCTGCTCAAGAGCCAGACGATCTACCCTGCGCAGCCCGATTTCGACCGGGTCAATCGCTCGCTCAACGTCGTCAACGTCAATGGCACACCGACCTGCGCGTCGGTCGTCAGCGGCGTCGATCGCGCCTGCGTGCCGTTCAATGCCTTCCGTCCGTACAACAACAATCTGGCGCTCAACAATTATCTGTTCACCAGCGTCGATGGTACGCAGAACAGCACGTCGCTGATGTGGCAGGCGCTGGCGGTGCTGAACGGCGATCTCGGCAAATACGGCCTCACCTCACCGCTCGCCGAACAGGGGATTGCGGTTGCGATCGCCAGCGAGTTCCGCGCCGAACTTTACAAGAGCGGCGCGGACGCGCAGTTCCGCCAGACCAACGGCGGCAATGACGCGCGCTTCACGCAGAACGTGCTTGAATCCAATATCGAGGTGCAGGTCCCGCTGATCGAGAACAAGCCCTATACCGACCAGCTACAGGTCAATGCCGGCTATCGCGTCTCGAAGTACAACCGCCTGAACGGCACCTTCAACACCTGGAAGGTCGAGGGCGTGTGGGGGCCAATCGCTGACATCGGCTTCCGTGCCTCGTTCAACAAGGCGCAGCGCGCACCGACCGTGATCGAGGCCGATCAGGCGAGCAACATCTATTACGATCGCAACGGCCGCAACGATCCGTGCGCCTCGACTCCCGATCCCAATTCGTCGGATCCCAATGTCCGCATCGCGCCGACCGCGTCGCTCGAGCAATGCCGCCGTACCGGGCTGCCCGACAATCTCTATGGCAGCGCGGCGCTCAATTGCCTCGACAACAGCTGTACGGTGCGCAGCGGCGGGTTCAACCTGAAGCCGGAGACCGCCTATACCAAGACGTTCGGCGTCATCCTGCGCCCGCGCATGCTCAAGGGACTGACGGTGTCGGCCGACCGGTTCATCATCAACCTGAATGACTCGATCAACTACTTCCAGGTCAACGACTTCCTCGACGGGTGCCTGACCACCGGGCTGCAATATTATTGTCGCGGCGTCGTTCGTACCCCCGGCACGTTCCGGCTCGACAGCGCCGCGACCGGCAACCCCACCAGCGGCTATTTCGCGCGTGGCACCAGCAACGGCTACAAGTCGCAGGCGCATGGTTGGGATTTCCAGGCGCAATATACGCTCGGGCTCGGCACGGTCGGCACGCTCGACACGTCGTTCAACGGCTCGTTGACCACGCGCGTCGGTAACCAGGACTCCCCCGACGCGGCGGCGCGCAACTGCGTCGGCTATTATGGCGGTGGGTGCGGCGAAAGCATGCCGCGCTGGGCGCACGGCCTGCGCGCGACCTGGACGGCGCTCGACAAAACCGCGAACGTCTCGGTCAACTGGCGCCACACCTCGGCGATGACGATCGGCTACAATGCGCCTGCCGATACGGGTATCCCGCGCAACGAGCCGCAGATCCGGACCTTCTACGCCGGTGTGCCGGCCTATGATTACATCGACCTGTCGACCAGCTTCGACGTCGCCAAGCGCTTCACGCTGCGTCTGGCGGTGAACAACCTGTTCGACCGCGATCCGCCGTTGCTGCCGGACTCGCGCAGCGTGCTCGGGTTGCTGCGCAGCAACACCCTGTTCCGCTACGACCTGCTCGGCCGGCAGATCGTCGTCGGCGCGACCGCGCGCTTCTGATCGCCTCGGGATCACCCATGCCGACGTCCGGCATGGGTGATTCTCACATCCCCGATGCCGCGAGCTGCGCGCGCCAGAACGCCAGCGCCTGCGGATCGGCATTCGGGCGCGGTTCGGCGGGCTTGCCGTGGCGCAGCCGCTCGCGGTCGCGCTCTGGTGGTTCGACGACGCGCACCCGCACCGCGCCGTGCCCGGCGTCGCGCAGGCCCAGCGCCTGCGCCGCGCCCTTCGACAGATCGATGATCCGCCCGCGCGCGAACGGGCCGCGATCATTGACGCGCACCACGATCACGCGCCCGGTATCGAGCGACGTCACCTCGACATAGCTCGGCAGCGGCAGCGTCGCATGCGCGGCGGTGATCCAGCCGGGGCGGAATTTCTCGCCGCGCGCGGTGCGGTTGCCGCTCTCGCCGCCATACCAGCTCGCGCGTCCCAGCATGTCGTAATCGGGGGCGGCGGCCGGGACATAGCTGACCCCGCGCACCACATAGGGCCGGCCGATCATTACCGGCGTGTCGCTGACCGCGCGATAGCGTCCACCGCAACCGCCGAGCAGCAGCGCCAGCGCGCCGATCAGCCAGGCGGGGCGGGGGAGCGCGTGCATCCGGGGGTCGCTACAGGGCGAGGTGCGCGCGGGCAATGCCGTGCGCGCGCGCGTCGCCGAAGCGCACGGCTAGGGTCTGGCCGGGCCCGCCGCCTTGGCGGCGAACCGCAGCCCGAACGGCACCGCTGCGACCCCGTTGCGATCGGTGAAATTCATGTACGGCGGATCGTTGAACCAAATTTCGTAGGAATGCCCGGCCTGCACGCGGCACGCCCAGATGAAGCTCCGCCCGTCCGCGGATTGCGCCAGTGGGGTCGCGGCGCAATCGGGAAAGGTCTCGAGACTCCTGCGCACGAGCGAATAGCTCTGCGCGCGCATCGGCCGGTCGAACGTCACCCGCAGGCGCAGCGGCCCGGGCGTGACCTTCGCGCCCGCTGCGGGATAGGTCGAGACGACGCGTGGCGCGGGCGGCGCGGTCTTGTCGCTGCTGCCGTGGATACCGACTGCGATCATGATCGTGGCGAGAAGGATCGTCATGGCATAGAATTCCCAACGGCTCGGGAAGCGGGAGCCGACCGTCGCCGCGACCTGCGGCGCGGACAAAAGGTCGCTGGTGCGCGACGCGGCGCGAACCCCGATTTTCGCAGGAACAGATTTTGCGGGGTCTTCCTGTTCGGCGAGCAACCGCGCCGCGCCCCGGCTGCTGCTCGCCCCGGTCTTGCTCCGCGCCTCGCGCAGCCGTTCGTTGACGGTATGCACCGACAGGCCCAGTTCGGCAGCGGCGCTCTTCACGTCATGCCCGCGCGTCAGCAGCCGCAGCACCGCGCGCTCCTTGTCGCTGAGGCCAAAGGGGGCGTCGGGCACGAGGGTCTTTACCGGCAGAGACAGGGACGCGATCGATACATCACCATTCGACGCGGCGGCAACCGGGATGCGTGGGCTGGTGCGGCGGCACCGTGTGCATGTTCGCCGGGCGGGGGATGGCGAACCGTCACGAAGCCCGGCTAAGCTGCCGATACGGCGACGCAATGACGTCGTCGCAAAAGGGGAGTTGCCATGTTCGCCCGTCGTGTCACCGCGCTGTTGATCGCGCCCGCCCTGTTGTCGAACGCTCCCCCGCCGCCCGGCGTCGCGGCGCGCGTCGGCGCTGACACGGACTCGCCGGTTCGTTGCAAGGCGGCGCCGCCCGAGCGGCTTTACGCACGCCCATCGGCGGTCGCGATGCCGGCACCCGGCGTGCCATTGCCACCACCGCCGCCTCCGCCACCACCACCGCCGCCCCCTCCGCCGGTGTCGGTGCAGACCCTGCCGACCCCGGCACCGTTCCGCAACGCGACGCCGGGCATTGCGCCGGCTGCGCCGCCCGCGCCGCGTGTGTCACAGCGCACCGCCGCGTCGGCAGCCCCCTATGGCGCGCCGGAAAACACCGAGCGCTACGACGGTCGCCCGGTCGCCACGATCAGCGATACCGCGACCACCCCGGTTTCGACCTTCGCGATCGACGTCGACACCGGCTCCTACGCCAACGTCCGCCGCTTTCTGACCAAGGGACAGCCGGTTCCGCCCGAGGCGGTGCGCACCGAGGAGTTGCTCAATTATTTCCGCTACGATTACCCGCGCTCGTCCGACCCCACGCAGCCGTTCAGCATCACCACCGATGTCGCGGTCACGCCGTGGAACCCGGCGACGCGGTTGATCCGGATCGGGCTGCGCGGCTATGACGTGGCGGCGGCGACGCGCCCGCCGGTCAATCTCGTCTTCCTCGTCGACACCTCGGGGTCGATGGGCGAGCCGGACAAGCTGCCGCTGGTCAAGACCGCGCTGCGCGGGCTCGCCGACCGGCTGCGCCCCGACGACCGCGTGTCGATCGTCGCTTATGCCGGCAGCGCCGGGATCGTCCTCGAGCCGACCGCGCAGAAGAAATATGTCGACGCCGCGCTCGCGTGCCTCGATGCGGGCGGATCGACCGCGGGCGGGCAGGGGATCGAGCTGGCCTATGCCACCGCGCGTGCGCATTTCCGTAAAGGCGCGGTCAACCGCATCATCCTTGCCACCGACGGCGACTTCAACGTCGGGATCAGCGACAACAAGGCGCTGGAGGAACTGGTCAAGCGCAACCGCGACGACGGCATCACGCTCACCACGCTCGGCTTCGGCGCGGGCAATTACAACGAGGCGATGATGGAGCGGATCGCCGACGTCGGGAACGGCAATTACGCCTATATCGACAGCGCGATGGAGGCGCAGAAGGTGCTGGGCGACGAAATGGCCGCGACGCTGGTCACGATCGCCAAGGACGTGAAGGTGCAGGTCGAATTCGATCCGGCGCGCATCAGCCAGTATCGGCTGATCGGCTACGAGAACCGCGCGCTGCGCGAGGAGGATTTCACCAACGACGCGGTCGATGCCGGCGACATGGGGGCGGGGCATCAGGTGACCGCGCTCTACGAGGTCGTGCCGGCCGGATCGCCGGGCTGGACGCCCGCGCGCCGCTATGCCGCCAACCGCCCGCCGGCCGCCGCGCCGCGCGGGACCGAGGCGTGTTTCGTCAGGCTGCGCTACAAATTGCCCGGCGGCACCACGTCGCGCGAGCTGACGCGCGCGATCCCGGCCAGCGCACTCGCCGCGGCGCGCGCGCCGGCCGGCGACATGGCCTTCGCCGCCGCGGTCGCGGCCTATGGCCAGAAGCTGCGCGGCGACACCTATCTCGGCCGCTTCACCTTCGCCGACGCGCGCCGGCTGGCGGGCAGCCCGCGCGATTACTGGCGGCAGGAGTTCGTGAAACTGACGACGCTCGCCGAGGCGCAACAGGCGGGCGGGGAGTAGGGCTCGATCAGGAGATTGGGCCGATATACCGGCGCGTGAATCAGCATGCGCGCTTCAATAAAAATAATTATGTAAAACTAGCGCCCGATCACCCACGTCTCCGCCTCCTCGACGGTGGTGAAATACGTCGCCTGTCGCTCCGATGCCGCGCGCTTGATCTGCAAACGCGCCAGTGAGCGCGCCACCACGAACGCCAATCGCCGAGAGGTATGGCGTGGGTCGCCCAGCACCTGCTGGAACGCGGTGACCGTTTCCTGCGACTGGATCTGCATCGCGCGCATGTCGACCAGCGTTACATGCGCGTTCGGGCCGCAGCGCAACTGGCGGTGCGCGGCGTCGCGGGCGGCGACGAAGCGTGCGACGTCGTCGGGGGTGAAGAAGCCGGCCAACGTGATGCGCACCAGATCGCGCGATGGGTCGACGTCGAAGGACATGCGGGGCGTCATCCGCGATCCTCTAACGGTTAACCATGTGAAATCATTCACTTATGTCGGAGAAAGCCACCCGCCGGCAAAGCCCGCACGCTCCAGCCCGGCGCGGATATACGGGTTCTTTTGCATCGTCTTCCAGATGAGGCCGCTACGCCAGTTCTCGATCATGCACGCGATCGGCCCCTGGTCGATACCGAGGAAATCGTCCGCGACCCAGCCGATATAGGGCACCACCTTGCCGTGCTGCAGCTTGACGTCGGTCAGCGTCAGCGTCGGGTTGAAGCTGTCGCGAAAGCCATAGCGGTCGTAGATCGCGGTGCCGTAGGTCGAATACATCGCGCGCGCGGCGGGTAGCACGATCTCGGGCGCGAACGCCACCGAGCCGAGCGCGGCGGTCGGGGCGATCGTCCCGTCGTCGCGGTCGCCGGGGCCGCGTGCCGAATAGGAGAAGAATTCGCGGTTGCGCCCGTCGATCGCGCGGACGAAATCGCCCGGGCCGTCGCATGCGGTCAGGCCCCAGACGTTCTCGCCGTAACCGCGCCAGCCGGCGGGGTTGTTGATCGCATAGCGGCGCTGCGCATAGGTCGCGCGGCGGCTGTTCTCGAAATAGTCGAACCCGCGCCGCTTCGAGTAAGTGTCCATAAGGCCACGGAAATTGATCCACACCTGGCTGTATTGATGCCCGAACAGCGGGGGGAAGGCGGTGAAGGGGTTGTCGTATTTTTCGTCCCACGACGGGTCGAACTTGGCGGTCCATTCGTCCCAGGTGGTCGGCGGCAGCGCGTGGGTGGGCGAGCCGAGCGCCAGCACGTAGAGGATCAGGCTTTCGTTATAGATGTTCCAGTCGGAGCCGATGAACCCGCTCTCTGGATGCCAACCCATTGACACGAAAGGTTTGCGCGGGGTGATCCAGTCCCATTCGACCGCGCGGTAGATCTGGTCGGCGAGCGCGCGGATCTCGCGTTCGGCAGGGTCGGTCTCGTCGTCGAACCACGTTTGCGCGAACAGCACGCCGCCCAGCAGCAGTGCGGTGTCGATCGTCGACAGCTCGGTTTTGGCGAAACGGTGCCCCTTGGTGACGCCAAGGAAGTGATAATAGAAGCCTCTATAGCCGCTGGTGCCCTCTTTTGCGGGCCCCTGCGGTGCATTGGCGAAGAAGCGTAGCGTTGCGAGCGTGCGCTGCGCGGCGGCCGCGCGGGTGACCCAGCCGCGCGTCGCCGCGATCGGATAGGTTGTGAGCGCGAAGCCGACCGCGGCGATCGACGCGAAGCTGGGCGTCGGCCAGCGATCGGGGGCGAGCCCGGTCGCCTGATCGGTGGTGTTCCAGAAATAGCTGACGGTGCGGCGCTGGATGTCGTCCATCAGCGGGTCGCTGGCGCTGGCGGGGGTGGTGCCGATCTCGGGAAGGACGCCGGGGAAGGCCAGCCGCGGGGCGCGGGTGGGGGCGAGCGGGCCGGCGGTGCACCCCGCCAGCCACCCCGCCCCGCCGAGCGCGCTGGCGCGCAGGATGTCGCGTCGGTCGAACGTCATGCGGTCCTTTCCGTCATCCTCGTCCTCTTGCCCTCACCGCTGGTTCCTCGCCGTCACCCCGGACTTGAGCCGGGGTCCCGCTGCTTGCCCATCGCTGCAGAAGAAGCGGGACCCCGGATCAAGTCCGGGGTGACGGCGGGGAGGCATCAGAAGTTGAACCCTGCCGACAGCTTGATCGTGCGCGGCGGGTTGCCGCCGATGCTGTAGCTCGACACCTCGCGGTACACGCTGGGCGAGTCCGCGGTGCGCGTGTTGTCGGCGGGATTGTTGTTGTAATCGACGTAGTTGCGGTCGTTCATCGCGTTGATGATGTCGACGCGGAAGCGGATCCGCGTCTCGTCGCTGATGAACTTCAGCGGCACGTACTTGGTGAACGCCAGATCGAGCTGGCGCCGGCCCCAGCGATCGCCCAGCCCGAACACCTCGGAACCGACGATCGTGCGCTGGTACGGCGAGGCGCTGTCGAGCAGCGACCGCTGGAAGGTCGGGCTCTCGATCTGGAACTTCGCCGACAGCGTCACGCCCAGCGGCGTGTCCGCGCTGCCCGCCACCACGAAGCGGTGCCGCGGCACCACGCCCGAGCGCAGGAACGGATAATCGCTGACCTTCGGGAAATCGAGCAGGAAGTAGGACGACTGATCGCTGTTCGGGCGGTTATCGACCGCCGCGGTGAAGGTATAGGTCGCGTCGATGCTCCACGGCGAGGCCGCCGAATAGGCCTTGGTCAGCTTGGCATAGGCCGAGTCCGCCTTGGTCTCGAGCCCGTTGTCGCCCAGGATGATCGCGCCGTAACCGGCCGGCGCGAAGCTGGTGTCGGGGCCCTGCGGCGCGCCGGTCGACGGCGACGGCGCGAAGAACGACCCGTCGGGGCGACGCGTGCCGAGCAGATAGACGAACCCGTCCTTGCTGACGATCCGGGTGTAGCCGACCTCCAGCTCGACCGGATTGAACCGCCCGCGCAGGCCCAGGCTGAACTGGTCCGAATACGGCACCTTCAGGTCGTTGTTGATGAAGCGGAATTCGCGCCCGCCCGGCGCGCTGCCGGTGCCGAGCAATTGCTGGCGCCCCGCCTCGGTCAGATAGACGTCGTTCCACGGGATACAGGTCGCGCTGGGCGTGCACGGATTGACCGTGTCGGCGCCCTGGAACAGGAACTGCCGCCGCTGGAAGCGCCCGTTGGCCAGCTCCTGCTGCAGGAAGTCGAACTGGTTGCGGTCGTACGAGCGGCCATAGCCGCCGAACACCGTGAACCGGCCCTGTTCGTCGAGGCGATAGGTGAAGCCGAGCCGCGGCTGCCACGCGCCCTTGAACGCCTTCCGGTTGCTGCCGTTCGAGATATAGTCGTTGATGTTGTAATCGGCGCTGTTCAGGTTCGGATAGTTCGTGGGCGACACCGCCGCGATGTCGGTCGCCGAGGTCACATAGTTCAGGAACGCCGGGGTCCGCTCGTAATCCCAGCGCAGCCCGAGGTTCAGCGTCAGCCGGTCGGTCACGTCCCAATCGTCCTGCGCATACAGGCCGAGCTGGAAGTTGTTCGAGCGGATGCGCGGATCGAGCCCGCCTTGCGCGCCGAATTCGAGGCTGTACGGGATCTCGTCGTTGAACCCGTCGGCGACCGGCAGCGTCGTGTCGTAGCGATAGAGCGGGTTGATGAGGTTCTGCTCGAGCGAGTTGAGCCGCACCCACTTCGCCTTCGCGCCGACCTTGATCGTGTGGTTCTCGAACCCGGTCCAGGTGAAGTCGTCCTGGACGGTCCAGCCCTTCTGCCCCTTGTCCTGGAAGCCGAGCCCGGCGCCGGTGCGGAACAGGTCGAAGCTGGAGACATTGCCGTTGATCCGCGTCGTGGTGCGGAACTGCTGGCCGATGCCGTTCTCGGCCGGCTGCGGCGACCACGCCACGTCCTCGTAGGAGACGCGGAAGTCGTTGATCCACTTCTCTTCGCTATGCTGCCAGCGCAGCATCCCGCGCTTTTCCTCGACCTTGGTCAACGTCGCGGTCGAATAGGCGGCGATGCCGTTGCCGATCTGCCGCCCGCTTTCGTTGCGGTACTTGCCCGTCAGCTCGATCAGGTCCTTGTCGGTCGGCTCGAGGTCGAGCTTGCCGAAATACAGGTCCTGCCGGAAATCGGAATTATAGGAGCCGAAGATATCGCGGTACTGCGCGGGCAGGCTCGCCACCGCGGTGCCGTTGCCGGGCAGGATGTCGATCGGCACCTGCCGGCGCTTGCCCTCGTAGCTGACGAAGAAATGCGCGACGTCCTTGACGATCGGGCCGCCCAGCGCAACGCCGAACTGCTTGTCCTCCGACGCGACCTTGGCGATCTTGTTCGGGAAGATCTCGGTCGGGCGACGCTCGCGCAGGTTCTGGTTGGTGAAGTCGAAGAAGCCCTCGCCGTGGAACTCGTTGGTGCCCGACTTGGTGCCCGCGATCACCGCGACCGAGCCGACCTGATCCAGCTCCGCCTTATAGTTCGACGACAGCACCTGATATTCGCCGATCGCCAGCTGCGGGAACGGGTTGCCGGGCGAGCTGTCCTGACCCGTCAGCCCGCCGCGCAGCACGTAATCCTTCTGGCTGACGCCATCGATGAACACGTTGACCGAATTGGTGCCCTGCGCACCGCCCTGAATCCGCGAGCTGCCGTCGGCGCTTTCGATGAAGCGCACGCCCGGCGCCAGATCGGCGAAGGCGAGGAAGTTGCGGCTGTTCTGCGGGAGCTGCTCGATCAGCCGCGGGGTGATGTTGATCCCGACCTGCCCGCCGGACAGCGAGCGGATGCGGCTGCCGGTGACGATGATGTCGCCTTCCTGCGCCTCGGCGGGCGGCGGTGCGGTTTCGCCGGCGGTGTTGTCGGCCGGGGACGGTTGTGCCGGCGCGGGTGCGGTGGTCAGATCGAGGTCGAGACCGGCATTCTGCCCCACGCGCAACGTGAACTGATCGGAATTGCGCGTGCCCTTCTGGAGCCGGATTTCCAGCCGGTACGCGCCCGCGCGCAACGACGGGAAGTTGTAGCTGCCGTCGGCACCCGGCACGACGGTGCGGCGGAAGCCCGATCCGACCTCCACCAGCGTCACGTCCTGTATCGGATTGTCGGGAGCGGTGCGGATCACGCCGCGCAGCGCCGCCTGCCCGGCCTGCGCCGCGGCGGGCGCGCTCCACGTCACTGCGGTGCCCAGCCCCGCCAGCATCGTCGCGCCGACCAGCGCCAGCCGAAAAGCGTTCCTCTTCATAACCCTGTTCCCTGCCTGCTTATCATTGTCGTTTCGCGCACCACCAGATGCGGGACGATCGCTTCGTCCGCTCCGCCGGTTGCGCCTTCCAAAAACCCGTCACGCGCCGCTGCGATCCGCGCCGCGAGCTGCGCGACCGCACGCGCGCCCATCGCGGCGATGTCGATCGCGACGCTGGTCAGCGCCGGCGACACCAGCCGGGCGAGCGGAATGTCGTCGAACCCGGCGACCGCCACCTGTTCGGGCACGGCGACGCCGTGGCGCTTGAGCGCCATCAGCGCGCCGATCGCCATCATGTCGTTGCCGGCGAAGATCGCGTCGGCCTCGATCGTACCGGCCGCGACACACTCGCCGACCACAGCGCCGCTGCCCTCGCGGAAATCGCCCTCGACCACGCACAAGGTCACGCCCGCGGCCGCGGCGGCTTCCTCCGCGCCCGCGCGGCGTTCCTGCGCGTCGAGATTGCCCGCCGGGCCGGAGAGATGCACGATCCGCTTCGCCCCGCCCGCCGCGAGATGCGCGACCGCCGCGGCGGCACCGGCGCGATTGTCGATGCGCAGGCTCGGGCTGTCGTCCTGCGGCGCACACGCCAGGAACACCGTCGCCACCCCGCGCGGCATATGCTGCGCAACGACCGCGGGATCGAGCTGCGGCGCCATCACCACCAGCCCGTCGACCTGCCCGCGCAGCGCCGCCAGCGTATCGAGCCCGCGCCCGTCGTGGAGCACGGTCAGCAACAGCCCCAGCCCGCGCGTGCTCGCCTCGCGGTCCATGCCGCGCAGCAATTCGGAGAAGAATTCGCCGTGCAGATCGGGCAGCACGACGCCGATCGCGCCGGTGCGCGCCATGCTCAGGCTGCGCGCGCCGGCGTGCGGGACGTAACCGAGCTGCGCCGCGGCTTCCTCGACCCGCGTGCGCATTGCCGCACGGACATGGTCGCGCCCGTTGAACACCCGCGACACCGACGCGACCGACACCCCCGCGACGCGCGCGACGTCGTGGATCGTGGCGTGCGCGCTGCGCGGTACGGGCGCGGCGACGGGGTCGGGTCGGGCAGGCGACATGGCCGGCGAAGCATCCTCTCGGTACAGGCTTGTAACCGCTTACAGAAACCGCTTACATGAGCGAAATGTGATAATCAATCGGGTAGCCATTGATCGTCATTGCGACCCCGGCGAAGGCCGGGGGAAGCAATCCAGAGCCGGACCAGGACGCCATGGATTGCTTCGCTACGCTCGCAATGACGAAGGGGTGGGAAGACGTTGTGTGATGCGACGGCCCCTCCCCACCCGTCGCCCCGGCCTTGAGCCGGGGCCCCGCTTCTTCTTCTCGTGGGGGGAAAGAAAGCGGGGCCCCGGATCAAGTTCGGGGCGACGACGTAGGTAGCGCGCAAGACGACGGCGCGCGGACGAAGTGGGAAAGGGAGCAGGATGAACGGACACGACCGGCGGATCACACGGCGCGCATGGCTGGCCGGCGCGGGCGCGGCGCTGGCATGGTCGGCGAGCCCGGCGCGCGCGCTGCTCGCCACCGTCGCCGCCCGCCCCCTCCCCGCCGAGGTCGAGGCGCTGATCCCGCGCATGACGCTCGCCGAAAAGGCCGGGCAGCTCAACCTGCTCGCCGCCGCCTGGGCGGGCGGCGCGGCGATCTCGCTCAACCCGGCCGGCGCGGCGTCCAGCTTCGACGCGCAATTGAAGATGGTCCGGCGCGGCGAGCTGACCGGCGTGTTCAACGGCAATGGCGCGGAGATGGCGCGGCGGATGCAGACCGAGGCGGTGCGCCGCTCGCGGCTGAAGATCCCGTTGCTGTTCGCCGCCGATGTCATTCACGGGCTGCGCACCGTCTTCCCGGTCCCGCTTGCCGAGGCGGCCAGCTTCGACCCCGAACTCGCGCGCCGCACCGCGCGCGCCGCGGCGGTCGAGGCGTCGGCGTCGGGGATCGACTGGACCTTCGCGCCGATGGTCGACATCGCGCGCGATGCGCGCTGGGGGCGCGGGGTCGAGGGATCGGGCGAGGACGTGCTGCTCGGGCGGCTGATGGCGGCGGCGCGCGTCGCGGGCTTTCAGGGCAGCGGCATCGCTTCGCCGGACGCGGTCGCGGCCTGCGCCAAGCATTTCGTCGCCTATGGCGCGGGCGAGGCCGGGCTCGACTATAACAGTGTCGACATGTCGGAACGTACACTCCGCGACATCTATTTCCCGCCGTTCCAGGCGGCGTTCGCGGCCGGGGCGCCGACCGTGATGGCGTCGTTCAACGACCTGTCCGGCGTCCCCGCGACCGCCAATCCGTGGCTGCTCGACACGATCCTGCGCAAGGAATGGGGGTTCGGCGGGCTGGTCGTCTCCGACTACACCGGCGACGAGGAGTTGATCGCGCACGGGCTGGCGGAGGACGGTCGCGACGCCGCGCGGCTCGCCTTCCTCGCCGGGGTCGACATGTCGATGCAGAGCGGGCTGTATCTGAAATACCTCCCCGATCTGGTCGAGAAGGGCGAGGTGCCGCTGGCGCGGCTCGACGAGGCGGTGCGCCGCGTGCTCGCGCTCAAGGTCGCGCTCGGGCTGTTCGACGACCCGTTCCGCCGCATCGACCCGGCGCGCGAAAAGGCGCGGCTGCGCACCCCCGAGACGCTGGCGCTCGCGCGCGAGGCGGGGGCGCGCAGCATCGTCCTGCTGCGCAACGAGGGCGCGCTGCTCCCCCTCCCCCGCTCGGACAAGAGGATCGCGCTGATCGGTCCGTTCGCGGGCGGTGGCCACGACCTGATCGGGCCGTGGAACGTCTATGGCACCGATCGCGAGGCGGTCGACCTCGAAACCGCGGTGCGCGAGATCGCGCCGGACGCGACCGTCGACGACGGCACCGACGTGGCGCGCGCGGTCGCCGCGGCGCGCGCGGCCGACGTGGTGGTGCTCGCGATCGGCGAGACGCAGAACATGTCGGGCGAGGCGCAGTCGCGCACCGAAATCGTCGTGCCGCCCGCGCAACAGGCGCTCGCCGAGGCGATCGCCGCAACCGGCAAGCCGTACGTCGTGCTACTCCGCACCGGCCGCGCGCTCGCGCTGTCGGGGGCGGTGGCGAAGGCGCCGGCGTTGCTGGTGACCTGGTTCCTCGGCTCGCAGGACGGTCCGGCGATCGCCGACGTTTTGTTCGGCGCGGTGTCGCCCTCGGCGCGGCTGCCGGTATCGTTCCCGCGCGCCAGCGGCCAGGTGCCTTATTATTACGCGCACCGCAGCACCGGCCGCCCCAACCCGGCGGGCGCGCTACAGCCCTACAAGGCGCATTATCGCGAGGTGCCGAACAGCGCCTTGTTCCCGTTCGGGCATGGCCTGACCTATGGCGAGATCGGTTATGCGGACCTGCGGCTGAGCGCGAAGACGCTGACAGACGCTGCCCCGCTGACGATCCGCGCGACGATCGCCAACACCGGCCGCGTCGCGGCGACCGAGGTGGTGCAGCTCTACGTCCACGACGTCGTCGCCAGCGTGACGCAGCCGATGCGCGTGATGAAGGCATTCAAGCGCGTCATGCTAGCGCCGGGCGAACGCCGGACGGTGGAATTCACGCTCACCCGCGCCGATCTGTCCTTCACCGGCCGCGACCTGAAGCCGACCACCGAACCCGGCGCCTTCCGCCTGTGGGTCGCCCCCTCGGCCGAGGCCGAGGGGGTAACGGCAACATTCATGCTGGTTTGAGGGGTCAGAAGCGGAAGCGGACCCCGGCACCATAGTAACGACCTTCGTCGCGCACATCCTGCGCATATTCGTAGCCGTAGTTATCGGTCGAGAAGTTGTTGAACGGTTTGGCAAGCAAATTAGTCGCGTCGATGCCGACCGTGACATTCTTGTTGATGTCATAGCTCATGGAGAAATCGAGGCGCCCGATCGGCTTGGTTCGCCATGTGGTGGTACGGTTCTGAATGTCGACTCCGAATGAGCGAACATAACCCGACCGCCAATTGTACGATAGTCGCGCCTGTATCCCTTCACGTTCGTAGAAGCCGGAAAGGTTATAGGCCCAATCGGACAGACCGGTAATTTTAACGAAGTCACCATAAGTAAAGACACCGGTGTCGGTATCGTACTCCGGCTGCCGGTTCTTTCAATCGAGATAGGTGGCGTTGGCTTGAACACCCAATCCCTTCAACGCGCCGGGCATAAAACCGAAGAATGTCTGGAAGGCGGCCTCGACCCCCTTGATCTTGCCCTCACCCGAATTTTCCGGTCGGCTGATCTGCATGAAACCATAGGTCGGATCCTGCACATAGCGGGTATAATAATTGATGAAGCCGTTGAGGTCGTGCTGGAAGGCGGCTAGCGTCACCGACCCGGATTTCGCAAAATAATATTCAAGCGACACATCGTAATTGCGCGACGTCAGCGGCCGCAGATCGGGATTGCCGCCCGAGCCATATGCCTGAATGCGCGAGTTCGGATCGGTCGGATCGACCGGCTTGGTCGGATCGATCACCACTTTTTCGATCGACACCGCCGGGTTGAGCGTGCCGAAATCCGGCCGCGTGCGGGTGTAGGTATAGCCCAGGCGCAACTGCAGCTTGTCGCTGAACTTCACCCGCATGCTCGCATTGGGCAGCAAGTCCAGATAGTTCTGGTGCACGTCACGCGGCGTTGCGGTAACGACAGAATCCACCGTCACCTTCGACAGGCCTGAGTAGCGACCGACGGTATTGACCGCGCGCAGGCCGGCAACGCCGTCTACTTCCATCGAGCCGACGTCGAACGCATATTTGGCTTGGACGTAACCGGCGTAACTCTGCTCCTTGGCATGGAATTGCGAATAAGGATCGAGCGGTACCGTCTCACCCTGAAACTTCGTGAGTGCGTCCTTATACCCCTGATCGTCGGGATTGAGCGCGACCAGTTGCTGAAGCGCCTGACGCGACAGATCGCGCAGTTTCGCCTGATTGCCGTCGACCCCTTCGAAGGTGGGTACGAGATAGCTGGTGAAGCCCTGCACCGCGCCACGGAAGGGATTCGGGCTCATCGAGAGTTGGCCGATCGGCAAGTCGGCGAATGGCCGCTTCAGCGATTCGGTGTAGGCGTAACGGTTGCCGGTGATGTAGTTCGCGTCGCGGTTCGTGACGCGATAGCCGAACTGGAGTTTACGCAAGAGCGGCATGTCCGGTTCGAGCACCAGGTCCCCGCGCCACTGCCAACCCTTGCCGTTCACCTTATAGTCGGACTCGTAATAACCGCGCCAGATATAATTGGCCGGATTGGCGAAATCGTAGTCCGGGAAGGAGAAGGCCGCGCCTCCGTCGTCAGCGAAATTGACCTTTACCGTCGGTGCCGTGGTTAGCGCCGAATCGAGACTGTGGGCGGTGGCGCGGTAATTGCTCTTATTGTAGGCGAAGTCGGTCGACAGCGTCGCAATGCCACTGCTCCACTTGCCGCCAGTGGCGATCTGCGTGGTGTTGGTCGCATCATGCTTGGTAGAGCGATAAATGCCGGGACGGTAGCCGCCCGACTTGGTCATGCTCGCGACCTGTGTCGTATCGCCGACCAGCACGACATCGCTCAGGGTCGGCGCATTGCCGATCGTCTGCCCGGGCTGCACCGGCGCACGGCCGCGGAGATCTACGTCGAAATTGTCGACGATCGTTTCGCCGCGATAGCCCTGGTAGATGCCTTCCAGATAAACTTCGGCATTGCTGGCTGGCGCCCATTGGAACGAAAAATTGCCGGAGGGACGATACCGCTTCCCGCTCTCATTGTAGAGACCGACGCTATAGGGATAGCGGATCGGCGTGACGGCCGGCTTCGGTGTGATGATCGAGGACGGGCTGGAGTCGGCGATGTTGGTGCTGTTGTAACGTACGCCATTGTGGTATCGCGATTGGGCATAGGTTACATTGACTAACAGCCCCATCTCACCGATGCCGGTGTCCCAGCGATCGGATACCAGGATGTTGCCCTGCGGGTCGAAGAACCGGCTCTGGTCGTTGTAGGTGCCGCGCAGACCACCGGCGACTTCCAGACCCTTGAAGTCGAAGGGACGGCGGGTACGGACGTTGACCAGGCCCGCAAGGCCGGGCTCGATCAGGTCCGCGGTGCCCGACTTGTACACTTCGAGCGCCGACAGCGCCTGTGATGGGAAATCCTGAAGCTGCGCACGCCGCAACTCGGCGGTGAAGATTTCGCGGCCGTTGTAGGCGGTGGCCACGTCCGGCAGGCCACGGATCAGCACGCCGCTGACTTCGTCGTTGTAGCGCTGCACCTGAACGCCGGCGATCCGGGCAATTGTCTCGGCGGCGGTGTCGTCGGGCAATTTGCCGATGTCCTGTGCCACCACGACATCGATGATCGAATCGGAATTTCTTTTCAGTGCCGCCGCGCTTTCGAGGCTGGCGCGCAACCCCGTGACGACGATGTCGTCATCCTTTTCGGCGGACGATGACGTTTCGCGTGGGTCGGTGTTCGCGGATTTCGATGGGACGACGGCAGTATCGACCTGCTCGGTCGAACCCGCCTTGGCAGGCTTCGTGGCCGGCTTGCCGTTGCTCTGTGGCGCGGAAGGCTCGGCGGCGTGCGCGTGCGCAGGCATGGCGAGCAAGGCCATCGGGGCGACCGACAGCATGAATAGATGGGATTTCATTCCCTCCCCCTTCAATCTTTAGCCGGCGGCATAATTGCCGTTCGACACACATTTGTCAGACAAAATACATTTTTGTGTCAATGACAAGTACGTAAGATTCCACCATAATGGGTTAGAAGAGTGTTGAAGGAAGAGCTGCGGGCTGAGCGATGAAGATGGCTTTAACCGGAATCAGTCAAGATGCCAGTCGCGCAATCCCGAGTAATAAACCTACGAAGATATTAATAATGCACGAAAAACCTGAGATAGGGTGATGCAACCCTTTCTGGAGCGCCTGCCGTGCCAGTTCTTCTGTGCGCTGCGATGCCGTGGTATGTTCCAGAAGGGCAGGCGGTGCGCCTCACGGCAGCGGGTTCAACCATCATCTCGCTTAACAACGGCCGGGCCAAATGTCGGCGGACGGCCTCCGCCGCTCGATTAATCCTTCATCGACAATCACATCCTAAAGCGGTCGGCTTCGACGAGAAGGCCCGGCCCCATGTACACCATCGACTATGACGCAGCGACGCGGACGCTGCATATCGTAACCGAAGGGTTCTGGAGCGCGAGTGTCACCGCGGCCTTCGTCGCCGAGCTGCTCGCGCGCGGCACTGCGCTCCGCTTGCGGCACGGGCCGTTCACGGTGCTCGCCGATCTGCGCGCCGGGGCGATCCAGCCGCCGCAGGTCGTCGATGCGCTTGCCGCGATGATGCCGCGCGCGCTCAAGGTCACGTCGCGGCCGATCGCGGCGGTGGTCGCGAACAATCTCGCGAAGTTGCAGACCGAACGCTATCTGGTCGGCGCCAATTGCCGGACCTTCCTCGACCCCGACGAAGCGAAGCGCTGGCTGGCGGCGGCGTAGGGCCCACCCCGTCATCCCGGACCTGATCCGGGATCCCGCTTCCTTGCCCGCGCCGTGAGAAGAAGAAGCGGGGCCCTGGATCAGGTTCGGGGCGACGATCGTGGGCATGTCGCGATCGATAGCCACGGCGGTCCAGGATGATTGGCCTCTCGCCCCGCTGCACAGCGGTCGCCCGCAAGGCGATGACGATGGTTCAATCTACTCCGGTAACGCTCTAAGCCCGCGCGCGATGTCCCTGCCCTCCCCTGCCCGCCGGTTGCTGCTTGCCGCGCCTGTGCTGCTCGCGCTCACCGCCGCCACGCCGTCCGCGATCGTGACGTCCGAATATATCGACCCTGCCCCGCCCTATCCGCAGGCGCATGCCTCGACGATCGTCGAGCTGCCCGACACCACCATCGCCGCGGCATGGTTCGGCGGGTCGGGCGAAGGGCGGCCCGATGTCGCGATCTGGTTCGCGCGCCGTAGCGCCAAGGGCTGGGAAGCCCCGGTCGCGGTCGCGCGCGACGCGCGCTATCCGACGTGGAACCCGGTGCTGTTCCAGCCGGCCGGTCAGCCGCTCCACCTGTTCTACAAGGTCGGCCCCAACCCGCGCGACTGGTGGGGGATGGTCATCACCTCCACCGATGGCGGCCGCCGCTGGAGCGCGCCGGTGCGACTTCCCGACGGCGTGCTCGGGCCGATCAAGAACAAGCCGGTCGTGCTGCCTGACGGCACGTGGCTGGCGCCGTCCAGCCGCGAGGTCGGCACGCCCGAGAAGAACCGCTGGTTCGTGCGCATGGAACGCTCGACCGACCGCGGGCGGACGTGGAGCGCCGGCCCGGAGATCGCCTCCCCGGTCGGGCTCGAGGCGATCCAGCCGAGCGTGCTGACGCTGAAGGACGGCACGCTCGCGCTGGTCGCGCGGACGCGGCAGGGCGTGGTCGCGACCAGCCGCTCGCGCGATGGCGGGCGGACATGGTCGCCGCTCGCCGCGCTCGCCTTGCCCAACCCCAATGCCGGCACCGATGCGGTGACGCTGGCGGACGGGCGGCAGTTGATCGTCTACAACCACGCCGCGCACGATCCCGCGACCCCCGGCGACGGTCCGCGCTGGCCGCTGAACGTCGCGCTATCCGACGACGGCGTGCACTGGCGCGCGGTGCTGACGCTCGAAAGCCGCCCGATCAAGGACGGTTACGCCTATCCGGCGGTGATCCAGTCGCGCGACGGGCGCGTCCACATTAGTTATACATGGAACCGCACGCGTATCCGCCACGTCGTGCTCGATCCCCGCCAGTTGAGGTAAGTCATGGCCGAACGCTTCGAACGCCACCGCCAGCCGTGGCGCCCCGACGAGATCCAGAAGCTCCATCAACTCGCCAAAAAGGGCATGGCGCTGAAGGCGATCGCCAAAGCGCTGACTCGCAGCGAGGAATCGGTCAAGGACCGCGCGAAGGAGGACGGGCTGTCGATCGCGAAATTGCGGTGAGAGCGACGTTCACACTGAATATTCCACGATGACGATCCAATGTTACGCTGCAGCCTTAGATTGTTGCTAGATCGTCTTTGCGTAATCTTTGAACCTTTTGGTCAGCATCATTGTCCATTTCGGTCGTCGCAATACCGCTCGCGGTAAGAAGGTTGCGACGGGTGGCGATAGGGCCGGAATGCCGCTAATTCATGTCGTGCCCTTAAGGACACTGTTAAGTAATAATTAATTCTTACAATCGTCACGGACCCGTCCGGCGCTTGTCATCGTCGGTCGGCCCCGTCTTCATGAACCCCATCTGAAAGAGGGGTTCTTTATCATGAGCTTGTCGCGTTTTCTGTGCGCCACCGCGTTGATGGGTATGGCGGTGACGCTGCCCGGCGTCGCGGGCGCGCAAACCACCGCGGCGGAAGCTGCCGGCCCGGTGCAGACCGACGCCAACGGCGCCGAGGAGCCGACCGGCGACGTCGTCGTCACCGGCTCGCGCATCCGTCGCCCCGATCTGGAATCGGCCTCGCCGGTCGCGGTGATCGGGCAGCAGCAGATCCAGTCGCAGGGCATCGTCAACACGCAGGACCTGCTCCAGAAGCTGCCGCAGGTCGGCATCCCGGGGCTCAGCCGCGCGAACAGCAACTTCCTGACCAGCGGCAACGGCATCGCCACGATCAACCTGCGCAACCTGGGTGACTCGCGCACGCTGGTGCTGGTCAACGGCCGCCGCTTCGTGCCGGGCGTTGCAGGCACCTCGATCGTCGACATCAACAACATCCCCGCCGACTTCATCGAGCGGTTCGAGGTCGTCACCGGCGGTGCGTCGGCGGTCTATGGGTCGGACGCGATCGCGGGCGTCGTCAACTACATCCTGCGCACCGACATCGACGGGATCATCGCGCGCGGCCAGTATGGCGTCACCGATCGCGGCGACAATGCGACGTACAACGCCAGCCTGAGCGGCGGCACCAAGTTCGGCGCCGACGGGCGTGGCTCGGTGATCGCCAACGTCACCTATTCGAAGGAAGAAGGGCTGTTCTCGCGCAATCGCGCGATCTCGGCGCAGGATTGTTCGAACCTCGGCTGCGGTCCGCAATCGTACAGCAGCTACGCGCCGCAGGGCCGGTTCCAGTTCCAGAACGCTGACGGCGCGTCGAGCAACGATGGCGGGTTCGCGTCGAACCTGTTCACCTTCAACCCTGACAACAGCCTGCAGCTCGGCTTCCCGTCGGGCTATGGCTTCAACCGCAACGCGGTGCGTCGGATCACCACCCCGGTCGAGCGGATCATCGGCTCGCTGAACGCGCAGTACGAGGTCGCCGACGCCGCGACGCTGTTCCTCGAGAGCACCTACGCCAAGACGCGTTCCAGCTCGCAGATCGAGGCGCTGGCGCTAGATTCGGTCAATGACGGCGTCGGTGGCATCAACATCGACAATCCGTTCCTGCCCGCTGCGATCCGGCAGCAGATCATCGCGCGCAACAGCGACGGCATCGCCGAGAACGACGTGACGTCGATCGCCTTCCGCCGTCGCCAGAACGAGGTGTTCAGCCGCAGCAACCGCAACGACCGCGACACCTTCCGCATCGCCGGCGGCGTGCGGGGCGATTTCGCGAGCAAGTGGAACTACGAACTGAGCGCCGTCTATGGCGAGCTGCGCGACCGCACCAGCAGCCAGGACATCGACATCACCCGCTATACGCAGGCGGTGAACGCGACCACCGACGCCAGCGGCAACGTGGTGTGCAGCGACGCCGCGGCGCGTGCGGCGGGCTGCGTGCCGATCAACCTGTTCGGCTACAACACCGCCACCCCCGAGGCATCGGCCTATGTGCTGGCGGCCGAACCGCGCGCGGTGCGCATCCGCAACACGCAGTTCGTGGTCACCGGCAACGTCGGCGGCTCGCTGTTCACGCTGCCGTATGGCGACGTGCAGGTCTCGGTTGGCGGCGAATATCGCCGCGAGAAGAGCACCGAGGATTGGGACGCGCTGACCAACGCCGGGCAGAATTCGGGTAACCAGACCCCGGACACCGTCGGCAGCTTCAACGTCAAGGAAGCGTTCGGCGAGGTGCAGATTCCGCTGCTGAAGGGGCTGCCGTTCGCGGAATCGCTCTCGCTCCAGGGCGCGGCGCGCTATTCGGACTATTCGACGATCGGCCATGTCTTCAGCTGGAACGCGGGTGGTGAATATTCGCCGTTCCGCGGGCTGCGCTTCCGTGGCCTGTATGCGATCGCGAACCGCGCGCCGAACATCGGCGAGCTGTTCTCCTCGGCATCGGAGACCTTCCCGTCGGTGCAGGATCCCTGCGACGGGACGACCGCGACCTCGACCGGCACCTATGCGGCGGCGTGCCGCGCGATCCCGCAGATCGCAGCGGCGGTGCAGAACGGTGGCACCTTCTCCTACACGCTGGCCGACATCCAGAGCATCAACGGCTTCAACGGCGGCAACCGCAATCTCACCGAGGAGAAGGGCAAGACCCTGACGCTCGGCGCGGTGATCCAGCCCGACCAGGTCCGCGGGCTCAGCCTGACCGTCGACTATTTCGACATCCGGCTGGAGAATGCGATCGACATCGTGCCGCGCTCGACGTCGATCCAGCAGTGTCTGCTCAGCGGGCTGGCGCAGTTCTGCGACAACGTCATCCGCAACAGCACCGGCCGTATCCAGACGGTGAATGCGCAGAACATCAACGTCGCGGCGACCAAGACCCGCGGGCTCGACGTCAACCTGGCCTATGGCCGCGCGCTCGGGCTGGCCGAGGACGACCGCCTCGACCTGAACGTGCTGTGGACGCACACCTTCGGCTACGAGACGCAGTCCGATCCGTCGGCGCCGGTCTACAGCGGCGTCAGCAACCTCGAATATGGCGGTGTCTTCCGCAACAAGGTCAACGCCACCGCAACCTATAGCGCCGGGCCGTTCAGCCTGAACTGGACGACGACGTACCTCAGCCCGATGCTCGACACCGTCAGGGACGAATTCGCCGAATATGCGGACTCGATCGAGCTGTCGGACGAGATCCGCGGCCACAACCGCATCAAGTCGTATTTCTACCATGACATGCAGTTGCGCGCGCGGGCGGGCGAAGGCTCGACGATGGAATTCTTCGTCGGCGTCAACAACCTGTTCGATCGCAAGCCGCCGGTGCTGGAGGACACGGTGTTCTACGGCACGATCACCGGCACGACGACCGCCGCGGACATCTACGATCCGATCGGTCGCCGCTTCTACGCGGGCGCGCAGATCCGCTTCTAGTCGCGGGTATGACGTGACGACAGGCGGCCGCCCGGGAAACCGGGCGGCCGTTTGTTGACCTGGATGAAGCGATGACGCGGAAGGGGTGACACCACCCGGCTTCCATGCCAGAGGATGGCGCATGATTGAGCTTTCCCGCGAACTGGTCGCCTATGCGATCATCGGCGTGCTGGTGATCGTCGCGGTACCGACCGGCATCGTGATCATGCGCAAGCGTCGCCGCGAGAAGCTGCGCCGCCGCGGCATCAAGACCTACGGCCACTGATCGCGCGCCCGTTTCGCGTCGTCCGATGGCGAAACGCCGCCTCTACCTGACCGCGCGCCTTCCCGACGGCTACGTCAAGACGATCGGCCCGACCGCGTCGCCGTTCACGCATTACTGGCGCGTGGTCGCGACGCTCGCCAACGGCAAGACCGAGGTCTTCTGGGGCCACACCGCCTCGCTCGCCGACGCGAAACGCAAACGCGCCCCGCTCACCGACGCCGCCCGCCAGCGCGGCTGGCGCGACCATGCGTTCGAGATCGTGGAGCTGGAGCGATCCGACACACCGCCGGCCCTTGATGGTTAAGCGGAGATGGTGTCGACGTTGCAGTAGGAAGGCAGTCTTCAATCCCACGACAGGCTTCGATGGCTACCGTCGCTCCATGACGCCTGTCGTCCAAGCCACTTGCTCCGATCGGCAAGTCTTCCTTTACCACGACTGCGTAAGACGGTCGATAATGACCGCCGCGTTTGCCGCTCCCTTGCCCGTCGCAGTGCGCGGCGATGCACTGCCCAGGTGGCTTGGGTTGGTCGGCGGCTTCGTTCTGCCGATGGCGGCGGCCATGCTCTATGCCACCTACGACATCGCGATGCGTTCGCCGACGCTGGAACAGATGCGGCAGCTCGGCCATCTGTGGCTGCTCGGCGAACTCGCGCTGATCCTACACGCCGTGCAATGCGGTTTCACCATGCGTGCGGCCTGGACGGCGCTGCCGCGCTGGGCACGCATCGCGCTGACGTTGTTTCTCTCGACTTTCTGGATCAGCTCCGCCTTCGTATCGGAGCATCCCGATTTCTCGCTGGGGCTGACGATCGGCTGGGCGATGCAATTACTGTTCGCGGCGGCCTTGGCGTATCTGGCCGGCATGGTGCCGCCCGCGCGCCTGGCGGGGGTGTGGCACGGGTTCGCGCTCGGGCTGGCCGCCCTGGCCGTCGCTATCGCGGTGCATTTTACCTGGCTGCCCGCGGCGTTGCGCGGCTGGGAGCACGATATCAATTGGGGCAATGCCATCCCCGGCTTCATTTCGGTGCGGCTGTTCGGGGCATGGTGCGGCGCGGTGCTCGCGTTGCTGACAGGGGTGGCATGGCTGTCTGGGGGCGACGCGCGACGCCGCCGGGCCTTGTACCTCGCCATGACCCTCGCCTTCGGCATGATGTTCTGGAGCGGAACGCGTGCAGCCCTGCTCGGCTGGTTGTGCGTGCTGCCGGTCGCCGGGGCGATGGCGGGCCGCCCACGGTCGCGCGCGATGCTGACGACGCTGCCTCTGTACCTGCTGGCCGGGGCCGCACTCGCGATCCTGCTTCAGCCATACGGACATCCCGCCTTCACCCTATTCGACGCCTTCAATCCGGAGATGAACAGATCGGCGGACAGTTTTTCGTCTGGTCGCCTCAGCTTGTGGCTCGCTGCGCTCGACACCGCACGCCACCATCCCCTGCTCGGCACCGGTGCCGGTTCGTGCTGGTGGGCGATACATGCGGTCGGACAGCACCATGTGCAGCCGCATAATGCTGTCGTGCAATTCCTGCTTAACTGGGGCATCATCCCCACCCTGCCCGCGCTGGCCCTCCTGGTCGGTGGCACATGGAACGCGCACCGTAGAGCGCGCGCTGAACGCGCCTTGCTCCCCTTCGTACTGATGCTCGACTGCCTCCTCGTCATGAGCCTGCTCGACGGCATGCTGCACTTCGCGCAATTCGTTATGCTGATCGTCGCGTGCCTTGCGATCTCCCTCGCGCCGCGCGGCACCGCGCGCGCGCTCGATCGTTAAGCGCGCGCAGTCAGGCCGTCACGGCTGAGCGACTGCGCCTATCCAGGTTTCACGAGGGTTTGCATGACCACCACCGCCCACGGCTATGCCGCGCCGTCCGCCGACGCGCCGCTGGCCCCCTTCTCGTTCGAGCGTCGCGACCCGCAGCCCGACGATGTCGCGATCGACATCCTGTTCTGCGGCGTCTGCCATTCCGACCTGCACACCGCGCGCGGCGAATGGCCCGGCACGCTCTACCCCTGCGTTCCCGGGCACGAGATCGTCGGGCGCGTCCGCGCGGTCGGGAGCGACGTGACGAAGTTCGCGGTCGGCGACGTGGTCGGCGTCGGCTGCATGGTCGACAGCTGCGGACATTGCGCGTCGTGCGCCGACGGCGAGGAGCAATATTGCGAGACCACCGGCTTCGTCGGCACCTATAACGGGCCCGATCCGGTGCTGGGCGGTCACACCTTCGGCGGCTATTCGGACCAGATCGTCGTCAAGCAGGGCTTCGTGCTGAAGATCGGCCATGACGAGAAGGATCTCGCCGCAGTCGCGCCACTGCTGTGCGCAGGGATCACCACCTATTCGCCGCTCAAGCACTGGAAGGTCGGGCCGGGCCAGAAGGTCGGCATCGTCGGGCTGGGCGGGCTCGGCCATATGGGCGTGAAGATCGCCGCGGCGATGGGGGCGGAGGTCCATGTCTTCTCGACCTCGCCGAACAAGCGCGAGGATGCGATCCGGCTGGGCGCCCGGGACCTGATCGTCTCGAAGGACGAAGACGCGATGGCCGCGCATACCGGCACGTTCGACTTCATCCTGAACACCGTCGCGGCCAGCCACAACCTCGACCAGTTCCTGATGCTGCTCAAGCGCGACGGCACGATGACGCTGGTCGGCGTGCCCGAGGAGCCGCACCCCTCCCCCTCGGTCGGCGCGCTCGTCTTCAAGCGCCGCGCGATCGCCGGATCGCTGATCGGCGGGATCGCCGAGACGCAGGAGATGCTCGACTTCTGCCGCGACCACGGGCTGGTCGCCGATATCGAGATGCTCGCCATGAAGGACGTCGAGCAGGGCTACGACCGGATGCAGAAGAGCGACGTGAAATACCGCTTCGTCATCGACATGGCGACGCTGGAGAAGTGAGGTGGCCGGTCGACGTGTCGACATGACGACACGTCGGCTCTCCGAGTTCTGCTAGTCGACCCGCCGCAGCCGCACCGCGATCTGCCCGTCGACCTTGCCCAGATAACTGCCCAGCGCCGCGCGCGTGATCGTGATTTTCATCCCGGCGCGCGGATCGCGGGCGAAGATGCGGTCGTCGGCCTGCTGCCAGCGCGCGCCGGTGTCGAGCACGATCGACCACCGCCCGTTCGCGAGCTGCGCCGCGCGCGCGATCGTCGCATCGATGCGGGCCGGCACCGCCGCGCGCGCGGGCTCCGCACCGTCCGCCTTGCGCTCGACCGCCACGGCCGCACCGGCGGGGCGACCGAACTCGTTCTTCGCGATCGCGGCGCGCTGCTGGCGATCCGTGACGACCAGATCGCGGTCGGCGATCGCGGTCGACAGTGCCGCGGCGGTGCGGTCGAAGCACGCCAGCCGCTCCGCCCCCTCCGGCAACGCGCGACAGCCGAGCAGCGCGTCCAGCGGTGCGGGGACCTGCGCCGTCGCTGGAAATGCGATCAGCAACGTGGCGCCCAGCGCCGTCAACCAAGAGTGGCATCGCTGCACGCCCGGCGTGCGCGATGGTTCACGAAAGGCTCGATTGGTCATGTCCCGGTCCGATCTGTGGCAAATAGGTGACAATTAAACGCGGTTTATGATGTCAGATGCAACAAAGGTTTACAGATCGGGCCGGATCGGTGACGTTCTGAATAAGCTGTGAACGCCACTAACAGGGGCGTCACCTGCTTGAGGGTAGCTGTCGTCGGGCAGCAAAGAAAAAGAGGGGCAATTTCATGGGCTTTGACCATTCGATCAGGGCGTTGTTGCGCAGCGGCGCCGCGCCGCTGGTGCTGGCGGCGGCGCTGACCGCGACTCCCGCATGGGCGCAGGAAAGCACGTCGACCAGCCAGAACGTCGGTGCACAGGCCGTCACCAACAGCTCGGCCAATCCGAACCAGAGCGTCGAGGACAATAGCGGCGAAGTCGTAGTTACCGGCTCGCGCATTGCACGTCGTGACCTGGTCAGCGCCAGCCCGGTGTCGATCGTGAACCAGGAAGAGTTCAAGCTGTCCGGTGCGGTCAACGTTGAGAGCGTGATGAACACGCTGCCGCAGGTAGTTCCGGGGACGACGGGCTTCTCGAACAACCCGGGCGGCGGCGTCGCGACGCTCAACCTGCGAGGTATCGGCGAGACCCGCTCGATGGTGCTGGTCAATGGCCGCCGCTACATGTTCTACGATACCTCGCAAATCGTCGACCTCAACACGATCCCGGCGTTCCTGTTGTCGGGTGTCGAAACCGTCACCGGCGGCGCTTCGGCGGTCTATGGTTCGGACGCGCTGGCAGGCGTCGTCAACTTCAAGCTGCGCACCGACGTGCAGGGTATCGAAGTCGGCAGCCAGTACAACATCACCGAGCGTGGCGACGGCCGTCGCTGGGATACCTATGTCGCGATCGGCTCGGACTTCGCCGACGGCCGCGGGCACATCACCGCTTACGGCGAATATTACAAGCGTGACTCGATCTTCCAGGGCGCACGTAGCTTCTCGCAGCGCGCACTGGGCGATGGCACCGTCAACGGCGCACCCGGGCTCGTGCCGCTCGGCAGCCCGTCGGTCCCGAACGGTCGTTTCTACGTGAACCCGACCACCACCACGATCGGCGGTGTCGCCTACACGCGCGGTTCGGGTTCGCTGTCGGCGAACAGCACGCTCGGCCAATATTACACTGGGCCGAACACGTCGCGTCCGTTCACCACCGCCGACTATTACAACTATGCGCCCGATAACTATCTGCAGGTTCCGCAGCAGCGTTGGCTGACAGGCGCCTATGCCAATTACGAGATCAACGAGCACTTCAACCCGTATCTCGAGGTCACGTTCGTCAACAACCGCGTCGACAACGAACTGGCACCGACCCCGATCGGGGGCACGTTCGGCATCCGCACGAACAACCCGTATCTGTCGGCGGCGGATGCGCAGTCGATCGCCGCGATCGATGCACAGGAAACCGCGATCGACGCCGCGCGTGTCGCGGCAGGGCTGACGGCGACCTACAACAACCCTGGTATCGTCAACGTCGCATTGGCGTCGCGCACCAACGCGATCTCCTCGCGTCGCGCGGTCGACGATCGCAATGCCTATCGCGCATTGATCGGCATGACCGGTGAAATCGCAAAGGACCTCACCTACGACGTCTATTACAGCTATGCGCGCACGCGTAATGGTCAGGTCCAGTACGGCAACATCTCTCGTTCGGCCTTCGCCACCGAACTGCTCGCCAACCGCCTGAACATCTTCGGCCCCGGCCAGATTACGGCGACTGAGGCGCAGGCACTCTCGATCACCACGCAGAACACCGATATTTCGGAGCTGCAGGTGGCGCAGGCGTCGGTGTCGGGCAAGCTGTTCGACTTCGGTCTAGGCGGCGGACCGGTCGGCTTCTCAGTCGGCACCGAGTATCGCAAGGTCGCGAGCCAGTTCATCCCCGATCAGGCGTTGTCGTCGGGTGATGTCGTCGGCTTCAACGGCGGCGATCCCACCCAAGGAAGCTACGACGTCAAGGAAGTGTTCGGCGAATTGCTGGTTCCAATCATCGGTAACCGGCCGTTCTTTGAGCGGCTCGAACTGCACGGCGCGGGCCGTTATTCGGATTATTCGCTCGGCGCGGTTGGCGGCGTGTGGACCTATTCGGGTGACGTGACCTGGGCGCCGATCCGCGACATCACGTTCCGGGGCAGCTATTCGCGCGCGGTGCGTGCGCCGAACGTCGCCGAGTTGTTCGGCGGTCAGTCGAACGGCTTTCCGGGCGCGACCGATCCGTGCGCCACGGCGGGTGCGCAGAACAACGCGTCGCTCGTCGCGCTCTGCACCGCGACCGGCGTGCCGGCGAACGCGGTCGGCACCGGGCGCGGGCTCCAGCCGGCGGACCAGATCGAGGGGCTGTTCGGCGGTAATGCGAACCTGCAGGAAGAGGTTAGCGACACCTATTCGTTCGGTGCCGTGATCCAGCCGCGCTTCCTGCCGGGGTTCAACCTGACGGTCGACTATTTCAACATCAAGGTCGATAACGTCATCACCTCGCTGGGCGGCGGTGTCGGTGGCATCCTCAATTTGTGCTATAACGTCATCAAGGACGCCAACAGCATCTATTGCCAGGCGATCTCGCGTAACGCCGACGGGACGATCCAGAATCCGACCTTCGTCACCGCGACCAACGCCAACGCCGCCAGCCTCCGCACCTCGGGTATCGACCTTCTGGCCGATTACACGCAGCGGCTCGGCTTCGGCATGTTCGGCAACGAGACCAAGCTGAACGCGTTCTTCCAAGGCACCTGGACCGAGAAGAACAACTTCGCACCGGTAGTCGGTCAGGATCCCTATTATTGCGCGGGGAACTTCGGCGCCAATTATTGCGGCACGCCGCAGCCGACGTTCAAGTGGACCAGCCGCTTGTCACTGATTGATGGTCCGCTGACCAGCAGCCTGCGCTGGCGGCACCTGGCGGGCGTCAAGGCCGACAGCATTCGCAACGAGGGCGCCGACCCGGCCGATCTGGCCGTGCCGCGGCTTCGTGCGAAGGATTATCTGGACCTCGCCTTCTCGTTCGACCTGACCGACCAGTACAATCTGTCCTTCGGCGTCAACAATATCGGCGACGTCAAGCCGCAGCTGCTGGGGAGTGACGGGCAGCAGGCGAACACCTGGCCGGGCGTCTATGACGTGCTGGGTCGCGACTATTACGTCGCGGTGCGCTTCCGCTTCTAAACAACGAATTGCAAAGGTAAATTTGGGCGGTCCGGCAATGCCGGGCCGTCTTTTTTTTCCGTCGATCGGATATGGCGGGGGCGTCATCCTTGCCGTTCTGAGCCGTGCCGCCGGATCAGTCCGTCCGTCGATCGCCGGGGCAGAAGATCGGCAATCTGCTATGCTGGTATCTACCGAAACCGGCGGTCGCAAACCTGTTTAATGTATCATTATCCTTGTTCTGTATTGCCATTCTACGAGCGACACTCAAGCCCAGCTGTAATCTATGTGAGCTCGCCTTTTTCATAATATATAGTCGGATTTAAGAAAAATACCTGAAAATGTAGTGCTCGCGATCGCTACAGATGATAAGTATTCAATCTCGAGAGTATTAATGTAGCGCTCGAAAAATGGGGGCGATGCGGTGCTTAGGCTTGTATTAACGGCTTTCTTCTATCCCCTCTCGGTGTAGGGGCGGATGCGCCCCTTTCGATTTTTAGGGGGTATAATGAAGGGTTTCAGCAGCGCGCCGATGACGGGTCTGGCGAAGCGCAAGGTTGGTCTGCGGCGCTCCGTCTCGGCATCTGCGGTCGTCACTGCGATCGTCGCGGGCGCGGTTGCGGCGCATGCCACGCCGGCGGTCTTCTTCAACGCCGACCTGGTCGCTGGCGAACAGACGTTCCGCGACACGGCAACGGCGGCCGATGCTGCGTACAACGCTGCCAACCCCGGTGCGACGCAGAGTTCGGATATTTTCCGGATCGATCTCACAAATCTCACCGGTAGCAACTTTGCCGTCACGAGCGGCGGGACCACGGTCTATGTCAAGACCACCCTCGCGGGGAATCCGGCGCCAAATAATCAGAACGGCGATGAGCGCGGTGACGGCTTCACCAACTGGGGAGTTAGCTACACCGCGGGCGATTTCAATTCAGCTATTTCAAACGGCTATACGCTGTCGTTCTTCTCGGATTCCGCCTACACGACGGCCTATAATGTAAATGCGATCGGGATGCATGTGTCCGACTGGGGCACATGTTGCACGACAAGCAACGCCGTTCCGGGTGGCGGCACGGCGAACGCCTCGCAAATCTACATGCTCTTCAACGGATCGACGCCGCTGCTGGTCGGCGGGATCTCGACTGCCATTCGCGGGGAAGAGCATTTCATCGCAGCGATCGACGATCGAAACAGCTTCAACAGCGTCACGATGGTGCCAAACGGTCGTGGTGAGGCGTTCGGCGCGGGCGGCGTCATCCTCTTCTCGACCTTGCAACTCAACAGCGTTCCTGCCGGATCATCGGTCGTGACGTTGCCGGGGAGCACACCGACCCCGACGCCCCCGCCGTCCATGACTCCCGGCAACAACTATACCGAGGCGCAGCTGATCGGCGGAACCGTCGCGCCGGTGTTCGACGGCGGCACGTTGCGGCCGACCTCCTCCACCACGCTGCCAACCAATCTGACGATCCGCGGCACCGGCGGCACCGTCGATACGGGCACGCACGACGTGACCCTCACCGGTACGATTGCGAATGCGCCGAGCGCGGCTGGCCCGCTGGTCAAGAACGGTACCGGCACGCTGACCCTGACAGGCACCAACAGCTATTCGGGCGGTACGACCGTCAATGGCGGTACGCTGCGCGGATCGACGAACTCGCTGCAGGGCGACATCGTCAACCATGCGACTGTCGACTTCGCACAGGCGGGCAATGGCACGTACACCGGCACGATCGCGGGCGATGGCGCAGTGGTAAAGTCGGGCGCGGGCCAACTTACGCTGACCAATACGCAGACCTACACCGGCAACACAGCGATCGCCGATGGAACGCTGAAGCTGGACGGTAGCGGCAGCGTGGCGAACTCGCACAAGGTGGATATCACCGGCGCACTGGACGCAACGGGCCACAACGGCGATGTCAGTCTTCAGTCTATTGCGGGTACCGGCACGGTCGCCCTTGGCACCAACGGTCTCGTCCTCACCAACGCGGCGGACCGCTTCGACGGCACGCTCGCGGGCACCGGCGGTGTGACGGTCGCAGGTGGCACCCAGCAGCTGGCGGGTAGCAACACTTTCACTGGGCGCACGATCATCGCGCAGGACGCGACGCTGGGTCTGGCCGGCGACGGCAGCCTCGCCACCTCGAGCGGCGTCACCGCCAACGGCACGTTCGACATTGCCTCGCATAATGGCGGCGCGTCGATCCGCACCCTCGATGGCACCGGCAATGTTGCGCTGGGCACCAACGGCCTGATCCTCACCAACGCGGCGGACCGCTTCGACGGCACGATCGCGGGCACCGGCGGTGTGACGGTTGCGGGCGGCAACCAGCAGCTTGCAGGCGGTAACACCTTCACCGGCCGCACGATTATCGCGCAGGACGCAACGCTGGGTCTGGCGGGCGACGGCAGCCTCGCGACGTCGAGCGGCGTCACCGCCAACGGTACGTTCGACATCGTGCCGCATAATGGCGACGCGTCGATCCGCACCCTCGATGGCGCCGGCAATGTCGCGCTGGGCACCAACGGCCTGATCCTCACCAACGCGGCGGACCGCTTCGACGGCACGATCGCGGGCACCGGCGGTGTGACGGTCGCAGGTGGCAA